>CBDCGJ010000008.1:0-89211 GCA_965216645.1 Alphaproteobacteria bacterium
AGCGGTTCATGGAGCGCTACGCGCCGAGCGCCAAGGACCTGGCCTCGCGCGACGTGGTCAGCCGCTCGATGACCATCGAGATTCGCGAGGGCCGCGGCTGCGGCGCCAATCAAGATCATATCCTGCTGCATCTCGACCATCTCGATCCGGCGGTGATCAACGAACGGCTACCGGGCATTGCCGAATCGGCGAAGATCTTCGCCGGCGTCGACGTGACCAGGGAGCCGATCCCGGTACTGCCGACGGTGCACTACAATATGGGCGGCATTCCGACCAACTATCACGGCGAAGTGCTGACCCTGAAGGACGGCGATCCGGATTCCGTGGTGCCGGGCCTGATGGCGGTCGGCGAAGCGGCCTGCGTCTCCGTCCATGGCGCCAACCGGTTGGGGTCGAACTCCCTGATCGATCTGGTGGTCTTCGGCCGCGCCGCCGGCGAACGCACGGCGGAAGTGGTGAAGCCGAACGGGAAGAGCGGCGACTGGGGCGTCGGTGCGGGCGACGAGGCCGTGGCCCGCCTGGACAAATACCGCCACGCCGCCGGGTCGGCGCCAACCGCCAAGATCCGCGACCGAATGCAGCGCACCATGCAGAACAATTGCGCCGTCTTCCGCACCGGCGAGGTGCTGGACGAGGGCGTCGATCTGATCAAGGAAGTTTGGGGCGAGATGCCGGAGATCTCCGTCACCGACCGCTCCCTGATCTGGAACTCCGATCTGGTCGAGACTTTGGAGCTGGATAATCTGATGCGCCAATCCATGGTCACCATGTTCAGCGCCGCCAACCGGGAAGAGAGCCGCGGCGCCCATGCCCGCGAGGATTTCCCGGAGCGGGACGACGACAATTGGATGAAGCACACCCTGTCCTGGCTCGACGATGACGGTGAGGTGACCATCGATTACCGGCCGGTGCATAACTACACCCTGTCGGACGACGTGCAATATTTCCCGCCGAAAGCGCGGGTCTACTGAGTATCGAGGAACCCGAATGGCCGAGTTTACCCTGCCTAAGAATTCCAAACCGACCAAGGGCAAGTCCCATAAAGCCGACGCCGGCGCGAAGAACCTGCGCACGTTCAACGTCTACCGCTACGATCCGGACAGCGGCGACAATCCGCGCATCGACAGCTACGAAGTCGATATGGACAGTTGCGGCCCGATGGTGCTGGACGCGCTGATCAAGATCAAGAACGAGATCGATCCGACGCTGACCTTCCGCCGCTCCTGCCGCGAAGGGGTTTGCGGTTCCTGCGCCATGAATATCGGCGGCACCAACACCCTGGCCTGCACCTGCGCCAATGAGGATGTGCCGGGGGACGTCGATATCTATCCGCTGCCGCACCAGCCGGTGGTCAAGGATTTGGTGCCGGATCTGACCAATTTCTACGCCCAATACGCCTCGATCAAGCCCTATATCCAATCCGAGACGCCGCCGCCGCCGGATGGCGAGCGGCTGCAAAGCGAGGATGACCGGCGCAAGCTCGATGGTCTCTATGAGTGCATCCTCTGCGCCTGCTGTTCGACCTCCTGCCCGAGCTACTGGTGGAACAGCGATCGTTACCTGGGCCCGGCCGTGCTGCTGCAGGCCTACCGTTGGCTCGCGGACAGCCGGGACGAGGCGACGGGCGAGCGGCTCGACGATCTGGAGGATCCGTTCCGGCTCTACCGCTGTCATACCATCATGAATTGCACCAAGACCTGCCCCAAGGGTTTGAACCCGGCCAAGGCGATCAGCGAGATCAAGGGCATGATGGTGCGCCGCCGGCTCTAGCGGCGGCCGGCCGTCCGGCTTAGAGCATGGCCAACGACTCTCCCGATACGGCGCTGCCAAGCGCGCCTGCAAATAACGGGCAAGCGCCCTCGGCGCCGGAAACCACCGAGCAGGTAAAAGAAGAGGCCGAGGAAAAGATCGAGGCCGCCGGTGACGTGCTGCATCGGATCGCCGACTGGTTCGCCAACGACGCCTTGACCCTGCCGACCGGCGTGCAAGCCGCGCTGATACTGACGGCGATCGTTTTCGGCTTCACCCTGGCGCAGGTTCTGCGGCCATTGGCCCAACGATTGATCGGCGGCGATCCGGAGTCGGTCTGGCGGCGCCAATTAATGCGCTCGATCGAGAGTTTGCTCGGCCCGACCCTGTCACTGATCTTCCTGGCATTGGCCGGACCGATCGCCAGCTTGCTCTCCCTACCCGGCGACATTTTGGAGATCGCCAAGTCGCTGGTGCTGGCGTGGATCGTCATTCGCTTGATCACCAGCACGGTCCAGAACATCTATTGGTCGCGGGTTCTGACGACGATCATCTGGATCATCGCCGCTTTGGCCATCATCGGCTGGCTCGATCCGATCACCGCCTTCCTGGACAGTCTGGCTCTGGAGATCGGCGACACCCGCATTTCGCTCTACATGGTGCTCAAGGCCGGCATCATCGGTGCGCTGCTGCTTTGGGCGGCGGTCAAAGGGGCCAATTTGATCCAGGGCCGGGTCGAGAGTATTTCGAGCCTGACGCCGTCCATGCAGACCTTGATCGGCCAGACCGTCCGCTTTGCCCTGATCGTCATTGCCATCGTCTTCGCGCTGGACACTATCGGCGTCGACCTGACCGCCTTTGCCGTGTTCTCCGGCGCCCTTGGTGTCGGTATCGGCTTCGGCCTGCAGAAGATCGTCGGCAATATCGTCAGCGGCATCATTCTGCTGCTGGACCGCTCGGTGAAACCGGGCGATGTTATCGAAATCGTCGACACCTATGGCGAGGTCAAGAGTTTAGGCGCTCGCTACACCTCGGTGAAGACCCGGGATGGCACGGAGCATTTGATCCCGAACGAGGACCTGATCGTCAACACGGTGATCAACTGGTCCCACACCGATCCGCTGATCCGCATTAAGGCACCGGTCGGCGTGTCCTACGGCGCGGACGTCGATCTGGCCATGCAATTGGTGCTGGAGTCCTGCCAGGAGGTCGAACGCGTATTGGCAAACCCGGCGCCGACCGTTCTGCTTACAGGGTTCGGCGATTCCTCCGTCGACCTGGAAGCCCGCTTCTGGGTCAAGGATCCGGGCGGCGGCGTCTCCAACGTCCGCTCGGAGGTCTACCTCAAGGTCTGGCACAAGTTCAAGGAACACGGCGTCGAAATCCCCTTCCCACAGCGGGATCTGCATATCAAGTCCGGGTTGAACCAGTAGCACCGGTTTTTAGCTCGCGTGCCCATTTCTCCGCCCAAACGTTAAGCGGCAATAGGATGTCCAGAAGTTCCTGCCCGAGCGTCGTTAGACCGTATCCTTGGCCGGAAATATGATCGACCAATTCGGCTTCGCGCAATTCCTTGAGCCGATGGTTGACGATGGTCGGGCTGGGGTCTTCGCAGGCAGCCTGTAAGTCACGAAAAGTCAGTCGATCGGCTCGCAATTCCCAAAGAATTCGCTGCGCCCAGGCTCGCCCCAAGAGGTCGGTCAGCGCCATAATCGGTCGGCCGTGGCGCGATCCGCGCACCTGCCGCCCCGGCAGAGGTGTCCTCGACATTTCGTTACCCTACAGCTTACTGACGACTAATCGCCCCTAGTCATAGGTCGAAATGCTGGCTCGCGCTACAAAAAGTGTTGCAAAGCAGTTAAGTTTGCTACATATTGTGTAGCGAACTTAACTGTCGACAGGTGGAGCGATGACAGACGCTAGAATTGAACCCGCACAACCGCCCTATCCCACCGACATTGCTGAAGCGCTGTTGCGGGCAATGCCGGACGGCCTACCGCCATTGCAATTGTTTCTCATCCTGATCCGCAATCCTGTCGTATTCAGACGAGTCTTCGCCGGCTCATTTCTGACTCAAGGCGAAATTTCCCTCGCCGACCGAGAGATGGTGATCGACCGAACTTGCGCCCGGTTAAACTGCGAATATGAGTGGGGCGTTCACGTCGCCCTACTGGCCGACGTGCCCGGTTTCGGACATGACAAAGCGTCAGCAACCGTCAATCACGACAGGGAAGCAGCCGCATGGACCACTCGCGAACGTTTGTTGCTTACGCTAGTCGACACGCTGGTCGATACCGCTTCGATACCCGATGACCTTTGGGGCGATTTAAGGATGCATTGGACAGACGAACAACTGATCGAATTGATCGCGCTGTCGGGCTTCTATCATCAGATTTGCTTCCTTGCGAACGGGTTACGGATACCGCCGGAGGAATTCGCCGAACGCTTTCCTTCTGATCATCATTAGAGATCCAACACCGCCGCCAAATCGACCCTTGACGGCGCGAACCAGTAGGCCCCGGTGACTGGGGTGGAGAATTCGGTCAGGCGGTCATGCAGGCCGTCGTCGGTGGCGCCGTACATGCGTTTCAGTTGAATCTCGAAGCGTTCCAGGTCGCAGGCGAAGGCGACGAAATAAAGGCCGTGCTCACCGACGCCGCCATAGGGGCTGGAGCGGCGGAGGATCTTCGCCGGCACCCCGTCGAGCGCCACGTCGGTGCGGCTGACGTGAGACGTCGCGGGCATGGCGTCCCCCTCGAGTTCGATATCGTCTTCCTTGGTCCGGCCGATCACCTGCTCCTGCTCCCCCACCGGCAAGGCCAGGAAACGATCCAAATTGGTCACCCATTTCTGCGTCAGCAGATAGGCGCCGCCGGCACCGGCTTCGCCCGTGGGAATGAACGCGGCCAAAGGCGCGGCGTCGCCCTTCGGATTAGCCGTGCCGTCGACGAAGCCGATCAGGTCGCGGTCGCCGTGATAGGGGTAGCCTTCCACTTCCAGCGCCAGGTCGGCGACCGCCGCCATGACCTTGTGCAGAGCGAGCGCATGGTCGAGCACCGCGTCGTGGCTGTCGCCCTGAATCCAGAACCACAGATCCCGCTGGCTCGCCGGAGCGGCGCCGATCGGCGCGAAGTCGCGCAGTTGGGCCGGTCGGTCGCCCGATAGCAGGCCCCAGACCTTCGCGCTGAAGGCGACGACGACCGTTGCGCCGTCGCCGGCCAAAGCTTTCCGCAATGCGCCCCGCAGCGCGGTATCGGTCGCATCGGCTTTCAGATCGTATTCGAGAAATCGCCGCTCGGGCTTCGGATCGTCCAGGATTCCGGGTTGGGGCTTGGACACGGCTTGGGCTCCTTATCCTTTTATCCTTCGGGTTTCGCTGTGATATAGACGGGATGCAAGATCGTTGAAAGGGGTGTCCGACATGAATTTAGCACGCATGCTTGCCGCCCGCGCGGCGGAAGGCCAGCCGGTGCGGGTCGGTCTGATCGGCGCCGGCAAGTTCGGCTCCATGTTCCTGGCGCAGGTTCGGCTGACCACGGGCATGCAGGTGCTGGCCATCGCCGATCTGGATGTGGAACGGGCCCGTGCCGCCTGTCTCAATACCGGCTGGGATGCGGCCCAGGTCGCAGCCACCAGTTTCGCGGATGCGTTAGCTGGCGGCGGTACCCATCTAACCGACGATGCCGAAGCGCTGATCGCCGCCGACGGATTGGACGTGGTGGTGGAAGCGACCGGCCATCCCGGCGTCGGCATCCGTCATTGCCTGAAGGCGATCGAGGAAGGCCGCCATGTCGTTATGGTCAATGTGGAAGCCGACGTGCTGGCCGGCCCCCTGCTGGCGCGCCGGGCGGCGCAGGCGGGCGTGGTCTACAGCCTGGCCTGGGGCGACCAGCCGGCGCTGATCTGCGAGCATGTGGACTGGGCCCGCACGGTCGGGCTCGAGGTGACCTGCGCCGGCAAATGGACCAAATATCACCCTGACTTCCACCGCTCGACCCCGGACACGGTCTGGGACAACTACTATGTCGACGCCGCCACGGCCGAGCGGGGCGGCATGAACCCGAAGATGTGCAATAGCTTCATCGACGGCACCAAGTCCGGCATCGAGATGAGCGCGGTCTGCAACGCCACCGGCCTGACGCCGCAGGCGGACGGCCTGGCGTTTCCGCCCGCCTCCCAATACGAGTTGGCGGAGGTTTGCAAACCGGCAACGGCGGGCGGCACGCTCAGCCACCCGGGCACCACCGAGGTCGTCTCCTCCCTCAACCGGGACCGCACCGAGGTCGCCAACAGCCTGGTCATGGGCACCTATATCGTCGTCGAAGCCGACAACGACTATGTCCGCCACTGTTTCGAGGAATACCGGGTGATCGCCGACAAGGACTACCGTTACGGCGCCATGTACCGGCCGCTGCACCTGATCGGGCTGGAACTCGGCGTCTCCGTCGCCTCGGCGGCGCTGCGGGGGGAGCCGACCGGGTCGCCGATCTGTTTCAATGCCGACGTGGTGGCGACCGCCAAGAAACCGCTGAAGGCCGGCGAGACGTTGGACGGGGAAGGCGGCTTCTGCGTCTGGGGCAAGCAGATGCCGGCGGCTAGGTCCCTCGCCATCGGCGGCTTGCCGATCGGCCTGGCCCATGACGTCACCCTGACCCGCGATATTCCCGAAGGCGGTCAGATCACCTGGGAGGACGTCCGCCTCGACGACACCGATCCCGCCTACCGCTTCCGCCGCGACATGGAAGCCGCCTTCGCCAATCAGGGCCCGGTTTAGCTGGCTGTCGATATTATTGTTAAATTTCAGTAACTTCCGTCATCCCGGCCGCAGCGCAGCGGAGAGCCGGGATGATGGAGATATAGCTGTCATTCCGGGCAAGTGTAGCGCGATCCGGGACCTCAGGCAGAATGAAGCGATCCACAGAGATCATGATCTTTTCTGATCGAGATACCGGATAACGGCTACGCCGTTTCCGGCATGACGACTATTGTCTTCTTGCTTGAACCGACTATTTCGGCGGACTACTGGAGCAATCCGCTAATCCGCTCCATCGTCGTGCCGCGCGACGACGCCGAGGCCGGCATAATGGGGGCGGGCCTCCACCCGCTTATTGCCGCAGGCCGAGCATTTCAGCCGCCGGCCCAACTGGGACACCGTGGTGGCGCTGCCATATTGTCGGCTCAACGGGGCGGGGTCGATCAATTTGTGGCGGCCGCATTGGCCGCACCATGCCGCCAGCTTGAGATGCAGCCGGACCAGCTCGCCGAGTTGAATGCGTTTCTCCGGGCTCATTGCCTCATCCTGATCTTGAATACTATCGTATATAAGAACAAATCAGGAACATTAGGAGGAGTCAATGGGGAGTTAATGGAATATCAGCAATTACATGTGGGCATCATCGATCAGCGCCGCCAAACCCTCGCGATAGGTCGGGAATTTCAGGCGCAGGCCCAACTCCTGTTTGATTCGATCGTTTGAAACCCGCTTATTGTCCTGATAGAAGCTGCGGGCCATGGGGCTGAGGTCCGCCTCCTCGAACGGGACTTCCGGCGGCGGCGCGAGACCGGCCAGTTCGGCCGCGTGACGCACGACCTCCTGCGGCGGTGTCGCCTCGTCATCGCAGACATTGTAGATGGCGCCCGGGTTCGGCCGCGCCATCGACAGCATCAGGACTTCCGCGATATCCGCCACATGGATGCGGGAGAAGACCTGCCCCGGTTTGACGATGCGCCGCGCCCGGCCCTGCCGCAGACTGACGAAACCGTTACGGCCGGGACCGTAGATGCCGGCGAGCCGGAAGATATGCACCGGAAGCTCGTGCTCGCGCCAAAGCGTCTGCCAGGCCCGCTCCGCCGCCAAACGTCGGACGCTGCGCGGATTAACCGGCTCGGTCGCCGACTGTTCGTCGACCCAGGCGCCGCCATGGTCGCCATAGACCCCAGTGGTCGAGAGATAACCGAGCCACTTGATCCGTCCCGCCATGGCGATCAGATCGTCGCGATGTTGTCGCAGCACCGGATCCCCGCCTTCCCCCGGCGGGCAGGAGATCAGAATGTGATCGACCCCATCCATCCGGCCGGGCCAATCGGCCAGCGGCGCCGTGCCGTCGAAAGGATGGGTGTCGACATCGCCGACGACGCCGCCTTGCCGCGTCGTGCCGGCGACCGGCCAGCGCCTGAGCCGCAGGGCATGAGCCAAATGACCGGCGCTATAGCCGAGGCCGAAACAGAACAGCTTGCCTCTCTCCACCGTCTCTCCTTTCCGCGAATTCGCTTGCCTCCGCCGCCGGGGCGGTCGATATCTAGGCAATGATCAAAACCTGCACCGTCGCGTTCGCGGCCATGATATACGCCGCGCCGGCCGGGGCGCAAAATAGTCCCGGCGCCGGCGGCGATCCAGCGCAACGATATGACGCCTGCGTGAACGAGGTCGAGCGCGACCCCCCGGCGGCGCGGGAAACCGCCCTGGTCTGGCGCGCCAAGGGCGGCGGCGCGCCGGCTCAGCATTGCCTGGCGCTGGCCTTGGCGGCGGCCGAGGATTATACGGCGGCGGCCCAGGCGCTGGACCAATTGGCCGAGCAACTGCCGCCGGGATCGACGCCCTCCCCCGCCGATATCCTGGGGCAAGCGGCCAATGCCTGGCTGTTGGCCGGTGAACTGACCACGGCGCGCCAACGGATCGACGACGCGGTGACGCGGCAGCCCAAGGACCTGCTGCTCTGGAAGGACAAGATCCGCTTTGCCGCGGCGGCCAAGGATTATCAGCAGGCGCTCCGCGACGTCGATAGGAGCTTGGCCCTGGCGCCGCGCGATGCCGGACTGCATGTGCTGCGCGCCAGCGCGCTGCGCCATCTCGGCCGCATGGACGATGCGCGGGATGCCATTGCCGAGGCCTTCGCCATCGACGGCGGCGGCGACAGCGCCCTGCTCGAACGCGGTTTAATCAAGGAGCGCCGCGGCGATACCGCGGGCGCCAAGGCCGACTGGCGCGAATTGGTCGGCAAATATCCCGACGGCAACGCCGCCAAGGCCGCGGCCGAACATATCGATCGTCTGGAAAACCCCCGCCCTCTGCCACCGAAGCGGAAACCACCCGGGGCCGCACCACCGAAACGGGAGGAACCGGCCTTCCCGCCCGCCGGCGGCAATAACTGACCAACGTTACTTCCCCACCCAAAAAGGGGTCGGAGGGAATTAATTTTACGAAAAATCCCTCCGACCCCATTTTAAAATTCAATAAAATCAGATAGATAAGCGACTCAAAATCGCATTAATTCCCTCCGACCCCTTTTTGAAGCGATGGCGGGTGCCATTCGGCACAGACCTGCGGGTCGGGTTCCGTGGGCAGGTGGCGGTCGCGTAGGGCGTGCCAGGCGGGGGCCGGCAGCAGTCGCGCCAGCGCCCAGACCGCCATGGCACGGACCAGGGGCGACGGGTCGCGCAGCAAGCGCTCGGCCGGTTCGGCCAGAGCGCGATCGCCGCTATTGCCGGCGGCGATCAGGACATTGCGCAGGAAACGCTCGCGTCCCAGGCGCTTGACCGGCGACGCGGTAAAGAGGGCGCGGAAACCGGCATCGTCCAAGCGCAACAGATCGTCCAGCGACGGCGCCGCGAGTTCCGGCCGCGCTGTCAGCTTGGCCTCACGCGAGACCTGGGCGAACTTGTTCCAAGGGCAAACCGCCAGGCAATCGTCGCAGCCGAAAATGCGGTTGCCCAGTGCGGCGCGGAACTCGGGCGCGATGTGACCCTTATGTTCGATGGTCAGGTAGGAGATGCAGCGCCGCGCGTCCAAACGATAAGGCGCCGGGATGGCCCGGGTCGGACAGATGTCGATGCAGCGCTGGCACTGGCCGCAGCGGTCGGCGCCAGGCTCGTCCGCCGGCAGCGCCAGATCCGTATAGATCGCGCCCAGAAACAACCAGGATCCGGCCCGGCGCGACACCAGATTGGTATGCTTGCCCTGCCAACCGAGGCCGGCGGCCTGGGCCAGCGGCTTCTCCAACACCGGCGCGGTGTCGACGAAGACTTTCAATTGCGCGCCATAGCGGTCGGCGAGCCAACGGCCGAGCCGCTTCAGCCGCTTCTTCACCACATCATGATAATCGCGCCCTTGGGCGTAACAGGAGATCGCGCCCCGGTCCGGTTCGGACAGAACCGCCAGCGGATCGCCTGCCGGCCCGTAATTCATCGCCAACATGATCACCGAGCGGGTTTCCGGCCATAGATCGCGCGGGCTTTTACGCCGGTCGGCTTTGGCGGCGAGCCAATCCATGTCGCCATGCCAGCCCTTGCCGATAAAGTCCAGGAAGCGGCGGCCGGCCGCGGCGACGGCGTCGGGGGTGGCGATGCGGCAATCGTCGAAACCGAGGGTTCGCGCCTCGGCCTTGATTTCCTCAGAAATCGAGATCGGCATAATGCAAGGGCGGCGGCATGCCCGGCACATGCTCGGCCAGCACCATGCGGAAGCTGGGCCGCGATTTGATGCGGGCATACCAATCCTTGGCGATCGGAAACTTCTCCCACGGCACGTCGCCGAGATAGTCGAGGCTCGACAGCTGCGCCGCCGCCGCGATGTCGGCCAGGGAAAACTCGTCCCCCGCCAACCAATTCCGCCGCTCGATCAGGTAACTGATGTAATCCAGGTGGTAGCCGATGTTGTGCAAGGCCGCACGGATCAAATTGGCGTCCGGCTGGCCCTCGCCGCGGAAGCGTTTGACGAACTTCTCGTGCAGCAGATAGCCGGCCACCTCGTCATGGAACTTTTGATCGAACCAGGCGGTCAGGCGGCGGATTTCGGCCCGCGCCGCCGGTCCGCCGCCGATCAACGACGGCTCCGGATGGGTTTCCTCGAGAAACTCGCAGATCGCCTGACTGTCGGCCATGGTCACATGCTCGTCCTCCACCAAGGCCGGTACCTGCCCGGCCGGATTGACTGCGAGAAATTCGTGCCGGCGCTCCCAATACTTCTCGAGCTCCAGGTCGAATTCCAACTTCTTCTCGCCCAGGACGATACAGACCTTGCGGCAGAATGGGGACAGCCAATAGTGATACAACACGCGCATAAGGTGCAGTCTAACCAAAGCCGGATTTCCGGCATAGAGATGAAACAGCGAAAACAGCGAATCTTCGCCTAGTCGAACGTCAGGACCACCTTGCCGATAACCTCCCGGTCGAGCAACAGGCGATATGAATCGGCGATGCGGTCGAGGGGAAGGCGGTGGGAGATGTGGGGGTGACAGACGCCGGCGTCGGCCAAGGCCCTCAGCTCCGCGGCGCTGCGGGCGCCGACGTCCGGATTATGGCGGGCATATTCGCCGGCCCGGCAGCCGATCACGGCACAGCCCTTCAGCAATGCGTAATTGGCCGGCAGATTGCCATAGCCGCCGCTGGTGAAGCCAATAACCAACAGACGGCCGCCCCAGGCAATGCAGCGCAGGGAGGTTTCGAAGATCGGGCCACCGACCGGATCGTAAATCACATCGGCGCCGCGCCCGTCGGTCAGGCCGTTGACCGCTTCCCGGACGTCCTCCGTCTCGTAATTGATTACGTGATCGGCGCCATAGCGCTTCACCACATCGAGCTTATCGTCGCGGCCGCCGGTGGCGATCACGGTCGCGCCTGTATGCTTGCCCAGTTCGACCGCCGCCATGCCGACGCCACCGGTGGCGCCATGAACCAGCAGCACTTCGCCAGCTTTCAGATCGCCGCGCACGGCAAGGGCGTGATAGGCGGTGCCGTAGGCGACCGAATAGGCCGCCGCCTCGTCATAGTCGAAAGGCTTGGGGATTGCCTGCAGATCCTTGGCCGGCAGGGTCACCTGCCCGGCAAAGGCGCCAAAGCGCTTCTTCACGATGACCCGGTCGCCAGGTTGCCAACCGGTCACATCGTCGCCGACGGCAATCACGTCGCCGGCCGCTTCCATGCCGGGGACGAAAGGCAATTCCGGCTTCAACTGATAACCGCCGGCCGCCATCAAGACGTCGGGGAAGTTCACCGCGGCGGCGCGGATCCGCACCACCGCTTCCCCCTCGCCCGGCACTGGCGCCGGGAAGGATTCGATCCGCACGGTCTCGGGCGGGCCCAATTCCCGGACGATCGCCGCCTTGATTGTTTCCCGACTCACGCGGTCGCCGCTTCTTCTTCGTCGCTGAGCGGGTAAGGCAATCGATCCAGCATTTCCTTCGGGCAAACCTGCAGGAAATACTTCCGCTCAAGATCCCAATTGGTCAGGATTTGAACGGCATAGGTCGACTGGGTTTCCTCGACATATTCGGTCAGCAGGCGTTTCAGCTCGTCTTCCCAATGGGCCGATTGCAGGCCTTGCCAGACAACGCCGTCCGGATTGACCTGGGTTTCGAAACTGCCGTCGCGGTCGTAGATGAAGGCCATGCCGCCGGTCATGCCGGCCGCAAAATTGTCGCCGACGGCGCCCAGGATAACCACCGTACCGCCGGTCATGTATTCGCAGCCATTGGCGCCGACGCCTTCGACAACCGCTTCGGCGCCCGAGTTGCGCACCGCGAAGCGCTCCCCGGCAATCCCGGCGGCGAACAGTTTGCCGGCGGTGGCACCATAGAGCACGGTATTGCCGATCACCGCGTTTTCGTTGCTGGTCAGCGGGCTGGCCGGGGTCGGGCGGACCACGATGATACCGCCGGACAGACCCTTGCCGACATAGTCGTTGGCGTCCCCCAGCACTTCCAGCCTTAGCCCCTGCACCGCGAAGGCGCCGAGGGACTGGCCGGCGGAGCCGCGCAGGCGCACCGTGACATGACCCGGCTGCAGACCGCGCATGCCGTATTTCTTGGTGATCATCGCCGACAACTTGGTGCCGACGGCGCGATGGGTGTTGCGCACATTGTAGGCCAGTTGCATCTTCTCGCCGTCGCGGAACAGGGCGCCGGCGTCCTTGATCATCTGCGCGTCCAGAGTTTCCGGCACCTCATTGCGGCCCTCGATCGTGCAGTAGCGTTCCTGATCAGAGGCGTCGGCCTGCACCAGCAGCGGGTTCAGATCCAGATCGTCCAGATTGGCGGCGCCGCGGCCGACCTGCGTCAGCAGATCCGTCCGTCCGATAATGTCGTTCAGGGAGCGGGCGCCGATCGAGGCCAGGATCTCGCGCACTTCCTCGGCGATGAAACTGAACAGATTGACCACCTTCTCCGGCGTGCCTTCGAACTTGGCGCGCAGCTTCTTGTCTTGCGTGCAGACGCCGACGGGGCAGGTGTTGGAATGGCATTGCCGCACCATGATGCAACCCATGGCGATCAGCGCGCCGGTGCCGATACCGAATTCCTCCGCCCCCATCATCGCCGCCATGACCACGTCGCGGCCGGTCTTGAAGCCGCCGTCGACACGCAGGATCACGCGATGACGCAGATGGTTCAGGGTCAGAAGCTGATTGACCTCCGTCAGCCCCATCTCCCACGGCGCGCCGGCATATTTGATACTGGTCTGCGGACTGGCGCCGGTGCCGCCGCAATGGCCGGAGATCATGATCACATCCGCCTTGGCCTTGGCGACGCCGACTGCGATGGTACCGATACCGGATTCCGCCACCAGCTTGACGTTGACCCGCGCGTCCGGATTGATCTGCTTCAAGTCATAGATCAGCTGCGCCAGGTCCTCGATGGAATAGATGTCGTGATGCGGCGGCGGCGAGATCAGGGTGACCCCCGGCGTCGAATGGCGCAGCAGCGCGATTTCCGCCGTCACTTTGAAGCCGGGCAGTTGGCCGCCCTCGCCTGGCTTGGCGCCCTGGGCGATCTTGATCTCAATTTCGTCGCAATGAGCGAGATATTCGGCGGTGACCCCGAAGCGGCCCGAGGCGACCTGCTTGATCGCCGAATTGGGATTGTCGCCGTTGGAGCGGGGATGGAACCGCGCCGCGCTCTCGCCACCCTCACCGCTGTCCGACTTGGCGCCGATCCGGTTCATGGCGATGGCCAGGGTCTCATGCGCTTCCTTGGATAACGCGCCGTGAGACATGGCGCCGGTGACGAAACGTTTACGAATCTCCGTGATCGATTCCACATCGTCCAACGGTACATCCCGACCGACACCGCGGAAGTCTAGCAGATCCCGTAGATTGACCGGCGGCATGGCATAGATCATGTCCGTATATTTACGGAACAGGGAATACGAATCCCGGTCCACCGCTTCCTGCAGCAGATGAATCTGCCGGCCGTCAAAAGAATGCACTTCGCCGCCCCGGCGGTAGCGGTAGATGCCGCCGACCGGCAGGCTGCCGGCCTCCCGCTCGAAGGCCAAGCGGTGTTGCGAGACCACCTTGGCCTCGATCCCGGTATGTCCGATGCCGGAGATGCGCGACTGCATGCCCGGGAAATATTCCGCCACCAAGGTCCGGCTCAGGCCGATCGCCTCGAAATTGTAGCCGCCGCGATAGGAGCTTAGGACGGCAATGCCCATCTTCGACATGACCTTCAGCAAGCCTTGATCGACGGCGGCGCGGAAGCGGTTGACCGCTTCTTCGAAGCTGACGTCGCCGAACAGGCCGCGCTGATGCCGGTCGCGGATCGTCTCCTGGGCCAGATAGGCGTTGACCGTGGTGGCGCCGACACCGATCAGAACGGCGAAGTAATGCACGTCCAGGCTTTCCGCCGAGCGCACGTTGATGGAGGTATAGGTTCTGAGACCCTGCGCCACCAGATGCGTGTGAATGCCGCCCACGGCTAAAATCATCGGCAGGGCGGCGCGGCTGTCGGAGACATTCTCGTCCGTGAGGGTCAGGTGAACGGCGCCGCTGCGTACGGCATTTTCCGCCTCCTCGCGAATGCCACGCAGGGCATTGCGCATCTCTCCCGGCTCCCCGGTCACCGGGAAGGTGCAATCGATCTCATGGGCGAAATCGCCCATGAAGGCGCGCATGTCGGCGAATTCACGGTTCGACAGCACCGGCGAATCCAGCTCCAGCACTTTCAGTTGGCTATCGTCCTCCGCCAGCACATTGGTCAAATTGCCGAAGCGGGTCTTCAGGGTCATCACGCTGTATTCGCGCAGGGAATCGATCGGCGGGTTGGTGACCTGCGAGAACATCTGCCGGAAGAAATGATGCAGCCCGCGATACTGGCCGGAGAACACGGCCAACGGCGTGTCGTCGCCCATGGAGCCGACGGCCTCCTTGGCGTCCTGCACCATGGGATGCAGGATCATCTCGATCTCTTCATGGCTATAGCCGGCGGCGATCTGGCGTTGGCGCAACTCGTCCCGCCCGAACAATTCCGGCTCGCCCGCGTCCTGACGCACGATCGAGCTGATCGATTTGATATTCTTCGTCCATTCCCGGAACGGCTTGGCGGCGGCCAGCTTGGCCTTCAGCTTCTTGTCGGGATAAAGCAGGCCGTCCTTCAGATCGACGCCGATCATTTCGCCCGGGCCGACCCGGCCCTTTTCGATCACGCTCAATTCCGGCAGCGGCACCATGCCGGTTTCCGAACCGCAGAACAGCAGGCCGTCCGAAGTGACGGAGTAGCGGAGCGGACGGAGGCCGTTGCGATCCAATCCGGCGATGACCCAACGGCCGTCCGTCGCCGCAACGGCGGCGGGACCGTCCCAGGGCTCGATCACCGCATTGGAATAAGCATACATGGCGCGGAGTTCGTCCGGCATATGCGGCTTGCTCGACCAGGCTTCCGGGATCAGCAGCGTCTTCGCCATCGGCGCGCTGCGGCCGGCGCGGACCAGCAGCTCGTAGACCGCGTCCAGCGCGGCGCTGTCGGAACTGCCGGCGGCGACCACCGGCTTCACGTCCTCGGCGAACTCGCCGAGGGCTTCCGAGGCCATGCGGATTTCGTGGCTCTTCATCCAATTGACGTTGCCGCGCACGGTGTTGATTTCGCCGTTATGGGCCAGCATGCGAAACGGCTGCGCCAGCTTCCAGGTCGGGAAGGTATTGGTCGAATAGCGCTGGTGAAAGATGGCGAAGTTGGACACGAAGCGCGGGTCGAGCAAATCCGGATAAAAGGCGGTCAACTGCTCGGCCAGGAACATGCCTTTGTAGATCACCGAGCGGCAGCTCAGCGAACAGATATAGAAGTCGGTAATGCCGGCCTCATTCACCGCCCGCTCGATACGGCGGCGGATCACGTAAAGATCGCGCTCGAACTGATCGCCGTCGATATCGTCCGGGCAGTAGATCATAATCTGCTCGATCTCGGGCCGGGTCGCGTTCGCCTTCTCGCCGATCACCCGGGCGTTTACCGGGACCTGGCGCCAGCCGTAGATGTAATAGTCGAAATTCAGGATCTCCCGCTCAGCGATGGTGCGGCAGGTTTCCTGAGCGCCGAAGTCCGTGCGCGGCAGGAAAACCATGCCGACGCCGAGCCGGCCGCTGTCCGGATCGTGACCGGTATCGGCGATATGCTGGCGGAAGAAGGCGAAGGGAATGCGCAGATGGATACCGGCGCCGTCGCCGGTCTTGCCATCGGCATCGACCGCGCCCCGGTGCCAAACCGCCTTCAGCGCGTCGATACCGGCGTCGACCACGCGTCGGCTGGGTTTGCCGTCGATGGAGGCGACGAAGCCGACGCCGCAGGACTCGTGTTCATCGGCGGGGTTGTAGAGACCCGCTGCTTCCAACTTGGCCGCATTACGCCGCCATTGATCGACGAAGTTCCGTCCGTCCGTCCGCGTCATCATCTCACCTATCCGACGGCGGCCAAATCGGCCGCGTCCGCCCGTTGCAGGGTTTCAATATATTCGTGCGCCGCCGCCGCCGCTTCCCGACCGTCGCGGATCGCCCAAACCACCAGGGAGGCGCCGCGCACCACGTCGCCAACGGCAAAGATGCCGGGCTGGCTAGTCATGTGATTGAGAAAACTGGTTTGCAGCGTGCCCCAGTCGCTGAGCGCCAGGCTGTCGTCGCCCAGCATCTCGTGCAGGTCTTCCGGATCGAAGCCGAGGGCGAGGATGCCCAGGTCGCAGTCGAGCTTGAAGGTCGCGCCCTCGATCGGCTCCGGCGATTGCCGGCCATCCGCATCGGGCATGCCGAGGCGCATGCGCTGAGCCATCACCCCGGTCACCGTCTCGTCGCCGAGGAAGGCCTGGGGCGCGGCCAGCCAGATGAACTCCACACCCTCTTCCTCCGCATGCCGCACCTCGCGCATGGAGCCGGGCATGTTCTCCCGGTCCCGGCGGTAAAGGCATTTCACCGACTTCGCGCCCTGGCGCACGGCGGTGCGGACGCAGTCCATGGCGGTATCGCCGCCGCCGATCACGACGATATTCTTGTCCTTGGCGTTCAGGCTGCCGTCTTCGTAGGCCGGCACTTTGTCGCCGAGACCTTGGCGATTGGAGGTGATCAGATAGTCCATCGCCATGACCACATTGCCCAGGCCGACGCCCGGCGCTTTCAATGCGCGAGCCTGGTAGACGCCGGTGGCGACGATCACCGCCTGATGGCGCTGACGCAATTCGTCGAGACTTATGTCCTTGCCGACTTCCGTGTTGAGGTGGAAGTTGACGCCGCTGTCTTGCAACAGCTTGGTTCGGCGCAGCACCACTTCCTTCTCCAACTTGAAATTGGGAATACCGTAGATCAGCAGACCGCCGGCCCGATCCGCGCGCTCATAGACGTCGACCTGGTAGCCGAGTTGGCGCAGTTCGTCGGCGGCCGCGAGCCCGCCAGGGCCGGAGCCGATGATGCCGACGGAGTATTCCCGCTCGACCGCCGGCTTGCGCGGTTTCACCAGGCCGCGCTCGAAAGCGGTGTCGGTAATGTATTTCTCGATCGATCCGATGGTGACCGACTCGAAGCCCTTCTCGATTACGCAATTGCCTTCGCAAAGCCGATCTTGCGGACAAATTCGGCCACAAACCTCCGGAAAGGTGTTGGTGGCGCTGGCCATCTCATAGGCTTCTTCAAGCCGGCCCTCGGCGGTCAGCTTCAACCAATCGGGGATGTTATTGTGCAAGGGGCAATGGATTTGACAGAACGGCACCCCGCATTGGGAGCAGCGGGCCGACTGTTCCGCGGCTTTTTCCTCCGCGAACTCTCGATAAATCTCCTGGAAATCGGCGACCCTGTCCTCGGCCTCGCGCTTGTCCGGCCGCTCCTGCGGGATATCGATAAATTTCAGCATGCCCTCGGCCATGTCGCTGACCACTCCAAAACCGTTATTGTTGACGGAAACGCCCGCCGATTCCTGACGTCAACTTCACGAGTCGTTACATCTTGGAATGGCGCGCCGCTGCCCCTTGGCTATTCGCCATATAATTAGCAGGTTCTTGATCAGGATGCGAGGGAAAATTGTCAAATAGGTCAGCATTACTGACATAAATTAGCCACACGATTGCTCTCTCGCTTGGATTTCACAAGCCAGCGAAGGCAATTATGAATTTTAGTCCCATATCGGAACTATTTGGTTCCGTTTTACCTCGACACAAGGCGTGCTATAAGCGGCGCGGGGGATCGGTTAGGAGTTGGTAGTGTTGAGTATTCTGCAGCTGATCACGCTTGCCGTGGTGCAGGGGATTACCGAATTCCTGCCGATCAGTTCCTCAGGTCATTTATTGCTCACCCGCCAGGTCCTGGATTGGCACGATCCCGGCCCCAATTTCGATGTCGCGGTCCATGTCGGCACCTTGGGCGCCGTTTTGCTCTATTTCCGCGGCGAAGCCGCGACCCTTTGCCGTGGCTTGGTCGACGCTTGCCGGGGCCGGCGGAGCGACGCCGCAACCCTGTTCGGCTATCTGGCGCTGGCCACGGTGCCGGTGGTGATCGCCGCCGCCATTCTTCTGCTGACCGGCTGGCTCGACCTGCTGCGGCAACCGTTGGTCATCGCGCTGGCCACGATCGGGTTTGCCCTGCCGCTCTGGTGGGCGGACAAGCGTCGGGACACATCGCGGTCGCTGGCGGATTGCGGGTGGCGGGATTTTCTCTGGGTCGGCCTGGCCCAAGCTCTGGCCGTCGTTCCGGGCGCCAGCCGTGCCGGCGTCTGCGTTACCGCGGCGCGGTTCCTCGACCTTTCCCGCCGCGACGCCGCCCGTCTGGCCATGCTCATGTCGATCCCGACGATCCTGATCTTCGGCGGTTACAGTGCTTTGGACTTGATCCGCAGTGGCGATTTCGACTTCGGCCTGGACGTCCTATTCGCCACCGCCCTCTCCTTCGCCACCGCCCTCATCGCCATCTGGGCCCTGATGGCCTGGCTGCAACGGTCCAGCTTCACGCCCTTCGTGATCTATCGGCTGCTGCTGGGTGGGGCGTTGCTGGTGTGGCTTGGCCTTTAGCTTTAGGCGTTATGTTGCTGTTGTACAGGGAATATATATCGAATATTTGCTGGAGATTTACAAATTTTACCACTAAATTCGATAGCTATCACAATTTGGAGATTATACGATGCTGCTACGATTCGGCGTCGAGAACCACCTCTCTATCAACGAACGACAGGAAATAAGCTTTGTTCCGACAAAGCTAAAGGACACGACGGACGGGCTGATCAAAAGTTCGTTGTCATCAGTTCCGAAAGTTCTGCCGTCAGTTTTGATGTATGGCGCCAACGCCTCAGGGAAGAGCAATTTCATATCAGCACTAGAGGCGATGAAAAACTGCGTTGTTTACTCCCATCGACTCAATGATCCTTCCGAGGGGATATCGAGATCTGCGTTCGCGCTGGACCCAGACGCATTGAATAGACTGACTACATTTGACATGGATTTTATCGTGTTCGGCGTACGCTACCATTATGGCTTCTCGTTAAGTGACAGAGCATTTGAAAAGGAATGGCTATATTCATACCCGGAGGGGAAAAAACGTAAGTTGTTTGAAAGGACTAGCCCTGACGAAGTTTCTTTCGGTAGTTCGTTGAGTGGGACAAAAAA
Source organism: Alphaproteobacteria bacterium (assembly GCA_965216645.1). Taxonomy (GTDB): domain Bacteria; phylum Pseudomonadota; class Alphaproteobacteria; genus CBDCGJ01. The sequence goes on from CBDCGJ010000008.1 coordinate 19,588, forward strand.
ATTGATTGCTGAGATAATGCGTCCAAATAGTCTTTATGTTTCTGCAGCTCGCCAAAACAACCATGTTCAACTAACAAGAATTGCACGATATTTTCAATCAATGGAGTTTATAAACCAAACCAATGTGAGAGGTAGGGACATTGATAGAAACTATGCGATATCAGGAATTAGTGAAAACGCTATCGATTTTCTTAGCAAAATAGGTACCGGAGTAGTTGGGTATCGAAGTTCTCACCAAGACACAGATTTAGCTGATCTAATAGAAACAGATCAAAGCGGTGAAATAGAGCTTAAAACAATCCGAAAATATTTCCAAAACTCTGTAGACAACCATGCAGATGCTAGAATCGAGCTGGCACACGAAAATGCAAACGGAGAGAAAGTGTATCTATCTTCAGATCGCGAAAGTGCGGGAACGCGTAGACTGTTGGTGCTGTTGAACTCGGCATTCACTGCATTCAAACGCGGCAAATTGGTCATAATTGATGAAATAGATGCAAGTTTACACACTCAGGCGTGCGAAGCACTGATAGCAATGTTCGATAACCCTCAAATAAATTCCAATAACGCTCAGCTCATCGCCACAACTCACGACACCAACTTGATGAAATCCAAGCTCATGCGGCGTGATCAGATATGGTTCACGGAAAAAGATGATTCAGGTGCAACCCATCTTTACCCGTTGTCCGATATTCGCACGCGTCAAGGGGACAATTTCGAGCGCGGATACCTACAAGGCCGATTCGGAGCCATCCCCTTTGCGGGCGATCCAGCAGATTTCTTTCAACTGACGGAATAGTGTATGGCGCGTCGAATTCGCAGTCTACTTCGCAGTCATCATCGGCGCCCACCAAAACGCAAGTTCATTCTGGTGTGTGAAGGTAGGAATACCGAGCCCGAGTACTTTCGCACCTTGAAACAAAAATTTGAGAGTGCCTTGATAGAGATCGAAACGATCCCGGGCGTCGGCGTACCGGCGGCAATCGCCAGTCGGGCGATTGAGGAAAAAACTCGACGTGGCCTTTCGCGGAACCGCAGACGAAAGCGCGATTCGTTCGAGGAAGCAGACCAAGTTTGGGCAGTCTTTGATCGTGACGATCACCCGCGATATGGCGAATCCGCCGAAAAATGCGTCGCTAGCGGTATCGGCGTCGCCGCTTCAAAGCCCTGCTTCGAGCTTTGGCTCACCCTGCATCTAGAGGATTTCAACCGACAAGACGACAGCAATGCTGTGCAGAGACATTTGGCATCGATTTGTCCAGAGTATGACCCACGGGGTCGCAAGATCCTGAATTTTGATGCACTTCTTGCGTCGCTTGAGGAAGCAGAAAATCGAGCCGACAGGCAATTGAAAGCCCGTGCACGTGAAGGCGATCCTTTCGGTCGTCCTTCGACAACTGTCTTCAAGCTCACCCGCGAAATCCGCAAGGCGGCCGAGGCGGCGAAACGTTAGCCGAAGCGGCTCTCCACCAAGCGGCCGCCGCGGCGGTAGCGTGCGAGATAGGCGGGGACGACGGCTTCGATGGGGGTCGGGGTCAGACCCAATTGCTCCAGGCCCGGCTCCGCGCCGGTCAGCACATTGTCGAATTTCAGGGTTTCCACCTGATCCATGGTCAGCAACGGCCGCGGCAAGAGCTGCAGGAAGAAGGCGTCGATCTTCGCCAGCGCGAAGGGCAGCGGGAAGAAAGCGCGCTTGCGGCCAGTTTCCTGGCAGATATAGCGCAGCACCTCCTCGAAGGTCATTTGCCGGGGCCCGCCCAGTTCGAATGTCTCGCCCGCCGTCTCCTCATTGCGCAATAGACGCCACACCGCGTCGGCGATATCGCCCACATAGACCGGCTGGAACTTGGTCTGCCCGCCGCCGATCAGCGGCAGCGCCGGCGTGAAGCGGGCCAGGCTGGCGAACAGATTGAAAAAATTGTCTTCCGGTCCGAAGATGATGCTGGGCCGGAGCAGGGTCGCGCCCGGGAAGGCGTCGCGCACCATGGCTTCGCCGGCCGCCTTGCTGCGCTGATACTTGGCGGTGGAATCCTTGTCCGCGCCGAGGGCGGACATGTGGATCAAGCGCTTGACCCCTGCCGCGGCGGCGGCCTCAGCCACCGCGCCGGCGCCCTGCACATGGATCGCGCTGAATCTTTGCGGCCCTTTCTCGAACAAAAGGCCCGGCAGATTGATCACCGCATCGGCCCCCGCCACGGCGGCGGCTATGGAATCCGGGAACCTCAGATTGGCTTGCGGCAGAACGATCTGACCGACATCGCCCATCGGCTTCAGGAAGGCCGCGGCCTCCGGATCCCGGCAGGCGGCGCGGACGCGCAGGCCTTGCTCCGCCAGGCAGCGGACGATATGGCGCCCGACAAACCCGGAGCCGCCGAACACCGTGACTTCGCGGATTTCCATACCAACCTCTCTATGTTCGGAAACGATCCACAATTGCGTGGCCGCAATATAATCGGCGGCCCGGCGGCGGGCAACCGATTGCGCGTCATTTCCGCGACCAAACGCTTGACATGACCCGGCATGGGCAGTATCGAGTGAGCCCCGTGCCCAGGTGGCGGAATTGGTAGACGCGCTAGCTTCAGGTGCTAGTGAGGGTAACCTCGTGGAAGTTCGAGTCTTCTCCTGGGCACCAATACATTCCTTAATGTATTGATTTTAAATGATATTTCCCATAAATCTGCCTCAGACCACCAATTAGCCCACCCTTCGGCTGCTCCTATTCGAAGGGTGCCAGAGCCCAAGATTGATATATCCATCGGCTAAACCGACGGGGCTTGTAAAAAATTTTGCATTTCCGAAATTTTCAATTCATTTGAATTAGTAGCGTGGCCATCTCGTTCAACTACCGACGCCGATACCGACCTACGCGGATTTTAGTTTGGGGAACGTACTCCCCCACAAAACGATGCTAAGATCGAACAGGATGCACGCTACCATTATTGTTAAAAAACGAAATTTCTCCGGAACTCACGTCCTTCATGATAGCCTTGGCAGTCTGCTCGCCCAATACATCCGCACGCTCAACATAGACGTCGTATTTAACCGTCACGCTGTCGATCGGTATACGCAGACCGTTTGATGCATTGAGGAAATACCCCGGAAAGGGCAGCGTCGCTGAAAGACCTGTTGACGGTTGATTGTCGGCGGAAAGCTGCTGCCGTATCTCCTCATGGGAAGCAACGTGATTTCCAGCACTGTCCACGATTAAGGAGTCGTAGTTGGTGCCGGCAAACGACGCATCAACCTCCTCATCCGGCTTTAGAGTGTTGAGATACGCTTGCGTCACGTCAGGTCGAAACGCGGTAATCTCCGGAAAGACGAGAAACAACCGAAGTTGATATTTTCCGATCCGCCCTTCCCGGTCGTTCTCAGTCGGCGACCGTATTTCCTTCAGGGCGATGCCGTAGTGGTCGGCATACTTCTTTGCTCCGGATTGAAAACCGAAACGGCTGACGAAGATGCCCTGTAGTCCGGGTACATCCACAAGTACCCCGTAGAAGTCGCGGACCCGGCCAATAGGTACAGCCTTATCGAAAGCCTTGCACTCGATCGCGGTCCTGTAGACCTGCCCGGCGATCTTGAATTCCCAGTAGACATCGATCTGATGCGCGCATCCGGATCTGCCAACGAGGTCAGTTTTGTTGTGCTCGACCTTTATGTCATCAAAGCCATCAGCATAGTGAAGCGTCTGATAAAGCGCCTGAACAAACACCTCATACGCGGTCCCCTTGGCCGTGTTACTCACCACCGACACTCCCGCTCATAGCATCCGCCTCCAGGGCGCGCGCGAGTTGCTCTACCAGCGATAGACATTCCCGGATGCACGCCTCTTTGATGACGATACGTTGCCCCTCAGCATAGGACGCATCGCCGCTGCGTTGAATGTAGTCAGCGTCAACAAGGCCATCCTTATGCGCAAAAGATGACGCTTCTGGAAATAGCGGTTGAGGCCGGTGAGGTTTGTAGCCCCGAGATGGTCCTCAAAGTTGCGACCATAGGCCCGCTGCCAGAGTTCGCTCCCGGCGCCAAGGTTTTGAAAAGCGTTCCGGCGCGGCGCAGGCATACCAGGCTTGCGAAGATAGAGCGCCTCCGCATAGCGCTGGAACGCCGTTACGGCATTAAGCAGGCCGCTCTCGACAATCGTACGGATCGTGTTCTCGGCAACGTCGCGGTCTTCAATCGCCTGACGCACGGGAATGATTGCGTCCAGTGAGGCGAGTTGTGTCTCGATGGATCTTTGAAAATCACGCTCCACAGAGTTATGGCCACAGGCGGGACAGAAGTAGGCCGCGCCGATGACCGCATAGCGGCATTCACACGCCGGACAGGCCACCTTCATCTCCATCGGCTCTGCCGCCGCCGGAGGAAGCGCAATGTGCCTGGGCTTGTTGTCCACGGACATCGTGATGCGTATGAAGCTGTTGCGCGGCTGCCTACGATTCCACCGGTCAGCATCGCGCTTCATTGCCTGGTTGATATCACCCTTCACCTGGCCGAAGGCCGCCCGGCGTGCATGCTCAAGCTGTCTCTCTGTCCACCACTGATCCGACGGTGCTCCGTGCCTGCAGAAGGGACAGAATACCTCCTCGTCCTGGACCTTATCTTTCCAATCATCCTCGTGGATTTTAAACTCAAACAGGCATGACTGCGACGGGCAGGCGCGGTCAAAGTAACCCTCGGGATCAGCCGGAATCTCCACTGAAACCTGGCGGCCTTCGAGGTTCTCAAGGGTTCGTATCAGATCTTCGAACATATGCCTGCTTCCTTGTTTCACGCCGGCTCGTTACCGGCGAAATCGCGGCGTCCACGACTCTTCAAGATCGTCGTCGTCATCTTCGACCTCATCCGGGTGCTCCATACCGGACAGCACGGTGAGCGTCTTGCCATAGCTCCCCAAACCGACGACCTCCTCGATAATTTCCTGTCGGTGCGGCCCGTTAAACCATTCCTGCAATGCTGATTTGTCGTCGGCACGTGCAGCCCTCGCGACGTTCTCCTTGTTGGCATTGAAGATGGCGGTCGCACTATCAGCGGGAAGTGGCGTGCCTTTACGTATCCAATCGAGATCAGAAAAGTCCTTGAGTGGCTCGGACATAACGGCGTAGTCGATAGTCCCGCCCTCACTGCGAATGACAGCCACGGGGTCACGGTTGGTCTGAGCAAATCGGATTGCCGTGGATTCAAGTGACGTGTTGCACTGATCTGCAAGGCTCTCAACGGCCGTCAGCCCTTCGCCGGCACGCCTGGCCGCAGCCACAATCAGCTTGGTCGGCATGAGCAATGCCGCCGCGAAATGGTCGGCCTCCAACTCATAGTTGTCCGTGCTCCGGAAGCCGGCATGAGAAATATGCTGTCCCCCCGTATCAAGCACCGCGTCAAGATGTCCAGGCAGCCGGTAGTGGCCGATCTCATGGCCAACCGAGAAATTCTTGAAGCCGTCGCTGTTCACATGGGTCGGATAGCAGATGCCGAACTGACCACCGACGTGAAGCAGCATGCCGGACGCTCCACCGGCATTAGATGGCAACGGACGCAACTCAATATCGAGACGGCGGGCGATCTCGAACGGATCGATGGGAAGCGCGTCAATTTCCAGCTCTTGAAGGAGCCGCTCAGCTTCCCAACGTACCTTAATAAACGGATCGGACCGCCGTGCCATTTAGACCCCTTTTGGCTTTTTGTCTTTTGCCTTGCTTGCCAGCATCTGAATAAAATCGTCGGCCATCTCCTGATATTCCGTAGACAGACCGGCGTAGTGTCGGTGGAGTTGATCGGCGCTGACGGCCGAACCTTCCATGTCCTCGGTTCGGCCGAGCAGATAGTCTGTCGTCACGCGCAGTGCGTCCGCGAGGCGCTTCAGGTTGTCGAAGGATGGCTTGCGCGTTCCGGTCTCGAAGTGAGAGACGGCCGAAGCCTGGAGGCCGGCACGCTTGGCGAGCTCTCCTTGACTGAGTTGCCTGAACTCACGCGCCGTGCGCAGCCGCTCCTTGAACATCTCGGTCGGTTTGGTTGACTTCTTCATTACGTTTCCGTATAATTTAAGTTGACGCCTTCGCCATATTTGCTGGGCGCATTCTTTTGGCCAAGTATATGACGAATTCGTCATAGTATGCATTACGTTTTTGAAAACTGCAAGGAGACCGAAGATGAGCAAGGGACCAAAGACCCACCACGTCGTCCCAAATCCCGATGGGGGCTGGGACGTTAAGCGGGGCGGTGCAGACCGCGCCAGCAGCCACCACGACACCAAGCGGGACGCCATTGAGCGCGGCCGGGAAATCAGCCGCAACCAGGGCACGGAGTTCCGTATCCACAACAAGGATGGACGGGTCGCCAGCAGCGACAGCCACGGCGGCGACCCTTACCCGCCCAAGGGCTAGGAAAGGGCTCAACCCGCTAATGACGTTACCGAAACACACGGAAGAGCTTCTCGAAGACCTGGAGGCATCTTTGCAGGTGCCACCAAGTCGCTACGAGGCGGCAGAGCGGAGTTACAAGTCCGTGGGCGAATGGCTGCACCGCGAGGCATCCAGCCTCCGGCAGGCCGATCCGAAAGTCTATATCCAGGGGTCGTTCAGGCTCGGGACGGCCATTCGACCCATCTCTGACAAAGAAGACTACGATGTTGATCTGGTCTGCGAGCTGTCGCTTTCGAAAACGCACCTGAGCCAGGCCCAGTTGAAGGAAATGCTCGGTGAGGAGTTGAAGGCCTATGCCGAGGCCCACGGGATGAGCGAACCAAAACCGGGTCGGCGTTGCTGGACTCAGGACTACGCGGACGGGGCACAGTTTCATATGGATACCCTACCCGCACTTCCGGACGCGTCCCATCAGCGGCTGCTGCTGGAGCGCCGTGGCTTCTCGGCTGAATGGACAGACACGGCCATCGCCATCACGGACGCAGAGCATGAGAACTTCCGGCTGATCACGGAAGACTGGCCTCACAGCAATCCCAAGGGTTATGCGAACTGGTTCCGCTCTCGGATGCGGGAAATATTCGAGTCACGCCGCCGCGCAATGGCATTGGAGGCGCGCGCAAGCGTCGAAGATATCCCCGAATACAAGGTGCGCACGCCGCTCCAGAGCGCCGTTCAAATTCTCAAGCGTCACCGCGACATGATGTTTGCAGAGCGGCCGGACGACAAACCGATCTCGATCATCCTGACGACACTGGCCGCCCATGCATATCAGCAGGAGTCGACGATCTCAGGTGCGCTTTACAGCATCCTCGATCGCATGGATGACTATATCGACTACAGCACCGGCGTCGCATGGATTGGAAACCCAACTGACCCGGCTGAGAACTTCGCCGACCGCTGGCAGAAGCACCCTGAGCGCGAAACAGCCTTTTTCGACTGGCTGGGGCAGGCGCGTGCGGACTTTACCGTCGCCGCGCAGGCGCTCAGCCGAGATACCGCGACGGCCGCGTTGCAGCCTAGGCTTGGGCAGAAGCTCCTCGAAGAAGCGTCAGCACGTCGGCGTGGTTCACCCATGTCTCGGATCATGGGCGGCGCACGTCGGATCGGCAAAGTGCTCAACCCCGCCCATCGGAAGGCGCCGCCGTGGACGAACATCAGCCAGGGTGAGGTTCACATCGAGCAGGCGACAATACAGCGCAATGGCTTCCGGCCAGAGATGTTCCGTAGCGACGGCGAAGCTCTGCCTAAGCGGTCGAACCTCACATTCCAGGCCGACACGAATATCCCAAAGCCTTTTAAGGTGTACTGGCAGGTCGTCAATACCGGTCGGGAAGCAGAAGCGGCTAATGGCTTGCGGGGTGGCTTCGATGAAGGACTTGTTACGACGGGAAAGCTTACGAAAAAGGAGTCGACGCTCTACTCGGGGACGCACAGCATCGAGTGCTTTATCGTCAAAGACGGCTATCTGGCTGCCCGTAGCGGTCAATTCATCGTCAATATCGAGTAGGCCCAGGCCGATGAAAATTTTACTTAAGCACTTTATCAGGTCAGCGATCGACTGGTTGTTTAGGCGACGCTCCCCTGCACTTTTGATAATGAGGCTCGGCGTTGTCTGCCTGGCCCTTGCCTTTGGCGCCGGGTGGGCGCTGGACGTGTCGTTTCCCTTCCGGGATGGCCAGGTCGAAGTCGGCTTCAATAGCGCCGGCGGTACGCCCGTTGTTATCGTCTACGTGGCCGCAATTCTCGGCGCAGGCCTCATTGTCATCGGGCTCGTCTGGGAAATCGTTCGATACAGAGCCGAGCAACAGCGCCTCGACCGAAAGAAAGTGATTGTCGTCGAGGCACGAGGACTACGTGATACGAGCGGCTCCCCATTGATCGACGCCCTGCCGCAAAGACTGGAGGGGCGCCGGGATCACGTCCTTGTTGACCTCCGTCAGCGGGTTAAAGATGGCGAGATTGTCGCACCTGATGCAGTGCTGGAAGATTTGGTCTCGCTCCCCGCCGATCTGAAATCGGCGAGAGAATGGATTCGATCGTCGCGATCTGTCCCTTGTCTACGGTGGGCTGATGCCGGTTCCCTTCACTTTCCTGACGGGCGTCCTTATGGATGATGAGGGTACGGTCTTTATCCTGGATTGGGACAGGCATGCAGAGGCCTGGCGAGAACTCGATGGTGCCGATGACGGCAAGCGGTTCCATATTCCCGACTTGGCCAGGGAAATACCGGACGGCACGAAAGAGACCGCTATGGCGGTTTCAGTCTCCTATGGTGTCATAGCGGATGATGTCCGTGCTCGGGTTGGCGATATGCCTCTGGTCGAACTCAAGCTGGATGGCGGCTCACCAGACTGCCACTGGTCGGAGCACAAGCAGCGCGCACTCGGTCAGCAGTTTCTAGACACTGCGATTGGTCTGAGCAATCGTGGGGTCCAGCGTATTCATCTTTTCCTCGCTGCCCAGAACAGCGTCGCGTTTCGTTTCGGTAGGCTCTACGATAAGCGTAACCTGCCTAAAGTAGTGGTTTACCAGTATCAAAAGGATTCCGCCTCGGCATACCCTTGGGGTGTATTAATGCCGGTTAGCGGCGTGGCACGGCCGGCGATTCTCACCTGAAGTAGATGTCATCGGTATGGTCTAGTAGGGACTCAAACATGATATTGAGTTCGGCGGGCGGTCGCGTCTGGGGAAACCATCTATCGGACTTGTGATGTACTGCATCGGCTTCGTCAAGGCCAAGTACTAAGCCCTATGCTGTGCGAAAATCGGAAATGTCCGATAGTGATTGCCACATGTGAATACGAACACCGGGGTGGGTGTTGCACATTATCTGCGACTATCGCGCTTTAGTGCCAAATGCTACCATTCGGTCGCCCCGGGCGATTGTCTTAACCCGGAGTATCGCGATACTCCCAGCAATGGGAGATATTGCGATGAGGATCATCGATTGGAAAGTTCTGAAGACCATGCAGCCCTATTCTCGCCAACACATCCTGCGACTGGAAAAGGCCGGGCAATGGCCCAAGCGGGTGAAACTCGGTAACAACCGGATCGGCTGGGTGTATGACGAGATCGTGGCGCATCTTGAGGGCTTAGCAGCCAATAGATAACCTACCGACACTCCCTTTTCGGGAGCGAGGGGGACGGTGGCCACTGTCCCCCTCGAACATATCGGCGCTAATGTGATGGGCATCGCGCGTTATTTTTCCAGGATCGAGAAGCTAGTGGTGCCGGCCCGTTCCCATTTTTCGTTCAACAATTCGAGCACCGGTTTGGGCGGTTTTAGTGTTTCTCCGAACCCGTCGATCATTTGAAACAGCATGTAGGAATTGCCGGCGCGCCCGGACATTTCTCTGGTTAAGGCCAGCATCTTTTCCATTTTCTTTGCGTCTGTCAGCACGTTGAGCACAAGTAGGCTGGAAGTCAGGCCGAGGTGTTCTTTGTATCTTCCGTTTCCGATGTAATCCCGATATTGCAGCAAATTCCGTTCATGGCTTTTGCGATGAAAATTCGCCGACGTGGTCGGTTCGGTGCCTCGGTCGGCTTCGACAAGAAAGAAACGGTAGTAACTTTTTCTTTTGACCTTGTATTCCAGGCCGAAGATGGCGTCGGGGATGAGGTCTTTGTCGTACCATTTCTCGGTTTTCGGATCTTGGATACGGGTGGTGTAGCGCAAGGTCGCATCGACGCGGGCACGGATGGCGGAGCCAGGAATGTAATTGAGGTCATCGCGATCCAATGTGGCGATTTCGATGGACGCGGTGATGCAGGCGGTCATGAAGCGGTGCAGCCAAGGGCCATGATGCTGGCGTGGCGCCGGGATTTCCATGCCGGCTTCCCGCAAGGCCCTCTCCGCCGCTGGATTAAGGTCGTGGATCAGCTCTTTGGACTGAGCGTATAGAGTGCGGAATTGTTGCTGCGGTCTGTCCAGGTATCGACCACCATGGGGCGTGCGGTCTTCATTGAATAGATCGGTCAACCGTTCCTTGGCGCGTTTTTCGCTACGCCGCAGATGTTGGGTGAAGGCATTTAGGTAACAGGACGACAGCGGTCCATGTTCCTGGATTTTCTGAAACCAGATCAAATCCCGTTCCTGGGCCGTTACCTTCTTGCCGGTGGATTGCGGCGTTGTGCGTTTTCGCCTGTGTAGGGTATCGAGCTTGGCCGCGCGTTTCGATGTTGATTTTGAACCCGTCGATGCCGGTAATAGGGTAAACTTGTTTGCATATTTCACAATGTCCTCCTTATCTAATGAAGGACACTCAATCTAAATGCGAATTGGCTGTTGTCACCGTGCCGGAATTTCCAAGATGTTCCGCAACGCGTTGTGGCGGAACCGCAAATTCAGGTATCAAATATTTACAAAGTCGCAATTTTATCGGCTGTTTGCGTGGCTCCGCGCGCCGAGCAGGTCATCAATGACCCGGCAGTAGACTTACCATTTCGGCTTGGCGTCGGTATCGACATTATCCGGGCCGTCACCCCCACCTTTCTTCTTGTTTCTCACCGTTCTCATCCGGTTTGACGATATCCGAGACGGTATCCTTCAGGCCTTTAAGGGAAAGCTTAGGTTCGGTGGCCCCGGGTTTTGGCCGCGTCTTTCTTTGCGGCGGTCCTTATTTTGCCGTTTTGCTTTTTTCGCCACCTGCTTCTTTGCCGATGTCTTTTTGAATGTCCTTTTTCTTCGTTGGGGGACGCCTGCTTTTTCAGGTTTCCGGTGGCGGGTCCTGGCTCTTCTTTATCGGTTAACACTACATTTGCGCCGTCTTTCAGCTCCGAATAATGCACCGCGTAGCGAGCGCGCATATCTTCGCGTAGGGCATTGCGCTCTTCCTGTCCCCATCTTTGGCAAACCTTCTAGATGTCCGAAGGGGAAAAACGAGCGGTAGCGCGGATTTGGCGACGCCACGGATATAGCTGGCAAAATGGCCCTTTGGGCTGGTCTTCGATCAGGCCGGGCTCGCAATAGAGCATGGGTGCCAGACTGCGGGCATCGCGGGCGGAAAACGCCGCCGGCGAATTTGATCGAGGTATTGGCGGCGAAAGCCTCCTGGAGTTTTCGGCTCAAGCTGCCCCCAGATATTGATGCGCTAAGATCATCCCGACATTGTATTTTCGCGCCTGACTGAGGATGATGCCAATATTGCGGTCAAAATAGTCCGCCGCCTCGTCAATGTAGACAAAGGTAGGTTTGCGCTCCCATTCCTTCAGCGTGGCGCGTTCTTGCGCTGCCTGGGCGATCATCGCGATGAAAAAACGGCCAAAGATTTCCGTGCCCTGTTCCTTCAGCAGGTCTTTCGCCGTGTTGATCAGGATGACCTTGCCGGCGTTCATTTCCGAAAACAGATCCAATTTGGACCGGGGATGGGAGAACATGCGCTCAAAGGTCTGGTTTTCTAGAATGCCCCACAAGCGTCGCAGCACTTGTTTCTTGGTTTGCTCGAACTCGCGAGAGGTGAATTCCGTCTCGAAAAAATGCCGCGCCGTACCTTCCAGTTTGGCTATGTGTTCAGCAAATTTCACCTCGCTGTTGGGCTCCATCAATTCCCGCAATGTGTGAATGGTCGCGTCCGGGATATAGAGCATAAGACGGGTGACATAACGGAAGATCACGCTTTGTTTTTGCGTCATCTCTGCCGAGAGTAGGGAACCGAGAACAAAGTCGTATAGCTCCAGGATTGAATTGGTGAGCCGTTCCCGCTCCAGCGGTGCATAACCTTGCAACCGATCAATACCGACATCGAATAAATTGAGCGAGACCGGATATTCCACATCGGTCGGGTCGATCAGGACGAGACGGTCATGCAGATCGCCGCCCGGTGCGAAGACGGCAAGCTTGGAGATTTTGTCGATCAAATCGCCCTGACTGTCGATGACAATGACAGAGCGCTCGCCGGCCGCGACAGCTTCCAAATCCTTAGCGATGAGATATTGCAAGGTCTGGGTTTTGCCATGACCGGAGCCTGCGACGATATGATGATGCTCGAAGCGGGCCTTGGTCGGAATAGCGAAGTCGACCTTTTGTCGGAAGAGCGTCGACATGGGCGTGCCGCCTAGATAGGTATCGACCAGTTCCTTCGGGTCCTTGATATCGGATTTGCTTGGCAGCTTCGCGATTTTATGAAACGACTTTGGATCGTCCGGATTGCCGCCGGAGGCGGTGATCACATTCCGGTCAAGCCGAACCCGATGCCGATTGAAGAGCCCTGCTTCTTCCACGTCTACATCGAACACGACCGCGAGAATATTTTCTGCGAGTTTGCCGATATCGCCGACGCTTCGAATTAGCTCCGTTGGCACCTTGATATCCTGCGTGTCCGAGGTATGCTCCAAAAGGGAAGGGCAGGCCGCATAAATCGGATCGAGACTTTGGGTCACAGCCCAGCGGATCAAATTGCAGGTTTTGTCGAAATCCTCCAGCAATGCGCGCTGTTCGTTTAATTCGTCCCTAATTTGCCAAAATTCGGTCACGGAATAACGTTCCGACCAATCCACCGTGGGCAGCTCAAAAAAGCCCTCATATTCGAAAATTGAGCCGATAACACTACAAACGAACCCGAACTGCGGATGATTCCGGTCGATATGGAAGGCCTCAAGAACGTTTTCCGCCAAAGCCCGGATCAAAGCCTCGCGACCGGCTTGTCTTTCCTGGCCGACAGCCGATAGCTTCCGACTGACCTTATCATAGAGCGCCCGCGTCTCCGTTTCGTCGCTGGAACGGAAAAGACCATGCACAAAGGCATGCATGCGGGCGGCGAAGTGTAGGGGCATTAGATACCCTTAATGATGACTTGTCGGGCTTCATCCTTGGGCAGAGGTTCGATAGCGTGCGTTTCGGTCCCGTCCCAATGTTTGGCGCTTTCCATGACTTGACGCAGGAAAGCGGAAATATACTCCAACCAGGCCTCTTTCCGGGCCAATTCTATAACGCTGTCACAGGTGAAATGCCGGCCGTGGATCAAATCCTTGACGAATATGGTCTCCCGCCGGCTGTGAAAATACCAGTAGGCAATGCCCAGGGCGATCAATCCGCCCGAAACACTGCCGAAGGTTGGATCGTTGACGACATACGACATCAGGGGAGCCATAATCACGAAAGCCGCCACCAGCATGTAAAGTGTGCGCCGGATCAATATTGGTTCGATGATCGCGATCAACACCGCATTGTCGAAACGGTATCGCTTAACGATTTCCTGTTCGCCTTCATCGAATTCCAGTTTCCCCCAAAGCTTGAATTTGACTTTTCCAAACCGTCCAGAAGTTTGTTCCCTTTTGAAAAGTAAGTTCATTTTTGTCCCTCCTCTGATTTTCTTAATTATAGATTTTTATTGAGTTTATTATCGAAATAGGAGTCAAGGGAAATCTGGGAATCTGAGGGGCTAAGAGCTGTTTTGGGCGGGGAAGGACAGCAGCAAGTGGGTGGTATTTTGAAGGGGGGAAAAGGCAGGGCAGTTACGGTTCATGAGAATGATACGGATTTAAGGTATATATTCTTATGAAGTCACGGAAATCCGGTCTTTTCAGATGTTCCAAGCGGTTCTGCCATGTGCATCTATGGTTGGGGATACGGATTTCAAGGCGATGGGGATACAGGCGGAACCCTCTGTATCCCCATTGTTTTTGACTGGAAATGAAGGTCAAATAGGTCGGCAGATCTTGGCCCTTGGGTATCGGCAGGGACGCGGATCCTGGGCTGTAGGGCGGCTGCGTTTCGGTTGGGGAGGCCGGTTAATGTTGAAGTCAGAATTGATCAGCGCGATCGCAGGTGCCAATCCCGAGCTCATGCAAAAGGATGCCGAGCGGGTCGTCACTATGATCTTTGAAGAGATCGCCAGTGTGTTGGCAGAAGGTGGTCGTGTTGAGCTGCGTGGTTTCGGCGTATTCGCGGTGAAGCAACGGGCGGCACGGGTAGGGCGCAATCCGCGTAATGGGGAGACTGTCTCGGTACCGGAAAAACATGTTCCTTATTTTCGGTGCGGGCGGGAAATGCATCGCCGGCTCAATCCATCGGAAAAGCGGTTCGAAACAAAGCTAGCGCAGTAGGGAATGATGAGCCGCGGATTTGGCAGGTGAACATCTTAAGGATTTGGGTAAAACTCGAGCAATCGACCTAGGCATTGGATGCGGAAGTAAGGGTCCCGAATTGGATTCTGGCTCATCTCCCAAGCATCATATTTTGCGTACATGGACTTGGCCTTCGCGACCGGATCTATGTCTTCTTGGTATTCCAATTTGGCGATGCGGGCCTTCAATTGACCATATCGTCGGTTCGCTTGTGTGATGAAATTCCGATGTCTTTTTTCGTGCTTATCGTAGGCGCGGTCAAAACCATATTGAATTATCTCCGCCAATGATTTGATAGTTTCGTTCCGCCAATCTTCGTCTACGGGACAGCAGAGCTCCATGTCGCTTTTTAGTCGACGATAAGTTCGCCTGTCGAACTTTTTCAAGGCATCAAGCCAGCGTTCCGCCAAAGCCTCGCGATAAGCGGCCTTGAAACTGTTGCGGCGGCTAGGTCGCTTTTTCAGCCAACCGGGACGCGGCAGGGTGACAATGTATTTTCCGGTGATCCAACTGCGGCGGCGTTTGACGCCTCCGGCGAAAGCGACGACGACCGGTTTGAGTTTGCTGCAATCGATACCCCTGGCCTCCATCATTTTGACGACCCGTTCTTCCTCTTTCCGTAAAGCTTGTTCGCTGACATTTTGCCGTGCGACATCGGCGCGGCAATGGAAGGTCGGCTGCGGCGGCTCCGGTGCCGGAGGGGGCGCCGATTTGTCTTGGATGGGGAGAGAAGCAACCTCTTCGCTATCCAGTTGTTGGATTTCCATGATTATAGGGTCGACTGGCGGTGCGGTCTCTGCTGTAGCGACGGCCACATCGCTGGCTGGGCCCACATAAACCGACTGGGTCCGAACTTTGCCGCCTTCCCGCCAGGTACGCTGTCGGTAGGTGTATTTCCGACCCTTGATCGTCTTGGTGACTGTGTACCAGCCCATCTTTCGCTCCAACCTTGTCGTATGTGGTGTTAACGCGAAATCGATAGCAGGCTGGGTTTTGCTGATCAAAGGGCGCTATGTTCCGCGATGGGCTGAAGGAAACGGTATGTTCTTTCATGTTCAATGATCACAATTTGGTAAAATCACCCCGCACAAAGACGGGGTGACAGGTTTAATATTCCTCGGCCCTCATCACGGTCATGATGCGGCGAGTACGCATGGGATCGCTGGGATCGAGGGACGAGAACTGCATGGAATGATCGTAGTAATCTATTCTCCAAATGATCTTGTGACCGTCGATCTCCAGGCTGGCGCAGTCATGTTCGCCGTAGGGATCGTTCTCCGGGGTAAAGCCGTCGAACCGGGCGACGGCCGCCAGAATACGGATCATCTGGTCATGACCTAAGGACTGAATGCCGTTGGTGATGATGACACGGCCGCCGGCGTGTTTGCGGCGGAGATTGTCGTTCAGGGTTCGCACCCGTTCGAGGACGTTCAGATCGGTGGTGTCGGTTTCGCTCATGTACTTCTCCATCGTTTTGCCAGGCCCGAACCATTCGGGCGCGGCAGCCGAGGGAGAAGCGGCGCAATATTGCTCCGTCTATGGTATACTGACTTTGTCTATGAATGAGGATCACATCCCGGTTCACACCGGTTCGCGCGCGGATGAGAATGACCGTCCGGCGCTTTTAACCGTGAGCCAGGCTTACGAATATCTGATTGTCGTCGGTCTGCCCCGCAGCAAGAAAACCATCCGAAAATGGTGCCGCATGGGGCATGTGGAAAAGAAGCAGAATGTCATTCCCGGCGGCCCCAAATGGTTGATCCTACGCACTTCCTTGGATGCACGCATTGCCGAAGAACGCTTTATCGATGGTACCCTGTCACGGGAAACCCGAGCGAACCCATCCGAACCGGTGCCGGAGCCAACCGCTTCGGACCGATCCGCAGCGGTGCGGGACGATGAATTGGTGGAAATTCTGAAACAGCAATTGGCGCATGAGCGGGATGCCCGGAAAACCAGCGAAGAGAAAAATCGCGAACTTTTAACCATGTACCATGACATCGCCATGGCTTCTGCGCAGGTCGGTATGGAGATCGGAAAAGGCATGCAGGCGCAATTGGAAGCGAAGCGGGGATTGCAGGTGGTCGATCCTGCTGTCTCGTCAGGTCTGGAGCGTTCGGCTGGGGATAACTCGCAGCCTGAGATGCGCCAGCTCAAGGTACAATCGATCCATGGGGAGCTTCGATAACAAAGCCCAGATAGGCAACTATCTCGCCACCAAGCGGTTTCGCCTGCAACCGCGTTTTACGGTCGTGCATCATCCGATCCGTCAGAAGTTCGAACTGTCGCTTACCAGCTATGCGGTGATTGACAGCATCCATCAATTGTCCCATCGCCCCGATCATCCCTGGTGCACCCAATCGAAGCCGGAAATCGGTAAGTTTCTCGACGTCAGCGAGCGACAGGTATTTCGGGCCGTCAAAGAAGGCCTGGAAAAACGACTGATTGAGAAAAACGATCGCGGTGATCTCCGTACCACCGATATTTGGGTCAACCAGGTGGTGCTCTATCGGGCGGAACGCAGGCCGGAAGCGTAGCTGTCAGGGGTCCTGCCAAAATGTCAGGGACCCTGACATGGGTCCGGTAGCGACCGACACGACTGCCAATTTGGCAACGAACCCTGACATCTTGGCAGAACAACCCTGACAAATTGTCAGGCAATAATAATAGATAAGAACAATAGAAATATGTCCATCAAAGAAAAATCAGCTCAGACCGAAAAGCCTAATATTCGATTTCTTCCTCTTCAGTTTCTTCGATCTCCTGTTCCGCAATGGCTTCCTCGCGCGTGCGTAGTACCAATCGCGTCTCGTGAGAGACCACAAGGGGGATATCGAGCTTGATGCTGTAACCCTTGCCGTCGGCATGCGGCCAGGCTGCCCCGATACGCGTCCAGATACCGCTTTTCTCTTCGCCGATTTTGCCGCCCTGATCGACGACATTGTAAAGATGATGGGTTGGTTTGTTGTCCATAATATTGATGAATTTAGGTTTGAATAAACTCCGCCCGCGAGCAGCCGCGTAAGAAGACGCAGCAACCCGCGAGCGGGGAAAGAACCATCGAAAGATCAAAGAGGAAAGTGACCGACACTCTAGTAATTGTCCGCAACGGCCCCCGAACGGTTTACCGGTTTGGAATCTGGCTGCAAATCCATGAGGTACTGCTTTGCCTCGTTGGCTTTCGCGGCCGCGAGAAAAATCGCTCGGCTGTCTTCATCCAAGACATGCAGCCAGCTTGCGATATAGGCGGCATGATCAGAACGCGGCTGATTGCTGATCTGAAGCTCGGCGCAAAGAAAGGCCGCCCCCAGCTCTGCAATCAATTCTTCCATGGCATAGGCGTCTTGTCCAAACCGGCTCGATAGATCGCGGGCAAGCCGGGTGGAATGTCCGGTCCAATGGGTCAGCTCGTGCAACAGGGTGGCGTAATAGGCCTCCGTCGCACCAATGGTCTCGCTGCCGGTGAAGCGTTCGCGGTCGGGCATGCGGATCTGATCGATCCGGGGACTATAGCTCGCTTCGCTACCGCCGGTTTGAATGTCGGCAGCTGTGGCCGAAACGAAACCATCGACGTTGGCAAGGCTCTCGGTTTTGTCGACGAGATCCGGCTCGGGCGGCTGCCAGCCTTCCACCTGGTCCGCGTTGAACACGTAGGTGGATCGCGCAACGAGCAGGTCTTTGGGCTTGTCGCCATCAACCGAACCGCCGGACGCATCCAATTCGGTCCGTTTGTAGAAAACGACAACGCTGCCCTTTTCGCCCTTTCGCACCTGGGCGTCCAATTGCCGCCATTGGCGATAGCTCGCCCAATAGGCGGTACGGTAATCGCGTCGCATGGCGGCGATCCATAGAGCCAGGACGTTAATGCCGTTGTAACTATTACCAGTGAGAGCATTTATCGGCAGTGCCTCGGCGGCATCGCGATGCCAGGGCATGGTAAATGTACCGGCGCCGGCCTCGATGGCTTCGACGATCTGGTTGGTTATGACATGATGCGCACCGCGTTTGGATGCAGCCTCATTGGATGTTTCTCGCGAAAGAACTTGGGTTTTGGTCATGGTTTCTCCTCCATACATTGGGAACAGCGAAGATTTTCGATGCTCCCGGATAGGGAGGAGGCGAACTTCACGGAGAGATTATGGAGATCCCCTCGCGACGTCCGAATAATGTGCGAGCGCCAGCACCGTGGCGTCGAAGATGCTCATATTGGCGCTTTCTGGCAGCCAGATTTTTCGCTTGGCCGGGAGGTGCGGCCGCAGTTCCGGAAAGGCAGAGGCCAGTTCGCAGGCGACCTCGTGTTTTGTTTTGCTTCCGAGGACCCACAATAGTCGTTGCGCGTCAACACGATCATGATGCGAAACTTCAATGCCGAGGTCTTTAGCTAGTTCCGAAATGCTTGCGAGAAGTTTGTAAATACGCGGGGCGCGTTTCGATTGCGCTGCTTCCAAACTCTCGATTGCTATGATGTCGGGGCGGTAAGCATTGAGAAGACGGGTGACCTTTTTCAATCCGACGGCATTCTTGTCGTCTGTCGTCCACAAGATACCCCAATCAAGCGGAATCCCGGATTCATCAAAAAAGATAAAACCGATCCCACGAACGCATGGGGCCAGGCTCAGAACCGATCGTTGAGGTAAGACGCATCGCGTCATACGGCTGGATGGACTAAAGCTGGATCACATGCCTGGTTTTTGAAGATTGGAAAGTCACCAACGGCTTTCCGGAACGTTCGTCTGCGTTCCCTAACGTCTCGCTCGACCTCGCGGGTCAGTTCGGGAAACATGTCCTCAATGGGCACTCTAAAAATCACCTGATAAGCCAGGGCCGTACGCAGATCCGGAACGCGGTGATGCGATTCGTACTGACATACAGATGCAGCACTCTGGCAGCCCAACAGGAATGCCAGATCCTTTTGTGTCATGCCGGCGCGGCGGCGATGTCGACGTAAGTGATGTGATAGGCGGTTAAACATAATGCAGATTGCCAAGAAAATCGGTGAATTTCCTGGACTGAAATAAACTAAATGAAATGAAAATTTCATAGAAGAACAATAATATTCACAATATGTCAAATTATTGATCTTATTGTATATAATACAATAAATATAAAAATTGTCAAATATTTTGAATAATACTGTAATCGAACTTTGTGAACTTTGTGAACGTTGGAAAGGAGCTAGCCCGATCCTATTTTGAGTTCTGTCGCAAGTAGTAAAGTCAAGCCCACGTGTATTTTTGGCGTCCTGATAAGTTCACAAAGTTCACAAAGTTCGAGCGGCGTGCGAACAATTTAACCCAAATGGAAATTTTGCGTTTCGCCTAAGAATTAAGTTCAGCAACCCTCAATTCCGTATTTTTCGTAAAGGCTTTTCAATTTCGGTAGTTCGTCCGCGGAAATGACATAAGGACCGTTTCCGCTGCGTTGCGTATTAAGATGCAAGCGTTTACGTACGATCATGCCGATCCATTTGGGTGTAATGCGTTCATAGTCTTGACCGTAGAGATTTAGAAACCGCTCCGTAATCTGCTTGATTGATATCGATGCCCCAGTTGACTTCGAGAGCAGATCCCGAATGATCGAAAGAAGTTGCCCTTCGATTTCCAAAGACCTATCGGCTCTGAGCTCGCGATGATATTCCCACAGGAGATCTGTCAGTTCATTGCGCGTTGAAGTATCGGGAATGACGGACAAAAGGGGGCCGAATATCTGTCTAAGACGCGGTTCGATCCGGGGATCCAGATCTATGTTGAGGTGCTGTTGTGCCCGGAAATTGCGAAAACGGTACATGAGAAGCTTGTTTCTGAGCGCCAGCGCTTCGTCTTTATAGGTTGGCGGCAAGTTTATCGGGATATCCTTGCGAAGCGGACGGGTGCCGGCTTCTTCGGTCAGGAAACGGCTTTCCAGCGCTTTGTCGTCGAAGGAACCGCGACTGGCGAGTATTTTCGGAGCGAAGACATCGAAAGCCCGGGGGTTGAATTCCTTGGTGCCGGACATCTCCGTTTTGATGACGGGTAAGCCTTTTTGATTGCCGTTGTTGAAAATCTTGATCAGGTCCGATTTTTCATCGCTGTATCGGAAGTCTCCTTCGTCGACAATCAGCGTGCCACCGAAGCAATCGAGCATGCGGAAGATCGCGGAAGTAGACGTCGCACCGCTGGCGAAGATCGGTTTATAACAAAGGGAACCGACCACCAAAAGAAACCGCGTCTTGCCGTTACCATAGTCCCCACGTAATCGCAGATAGGGAAGTTCCGCGAAGCCGTCAAAAAGCCAAGTGAACAAGACATAGTAGGCAGCCAATCTTTGAAATCTCGACGATACATCGACATACTTGTGGATGTATTCCTCGATCTCATCGATCAGGTGCCCCACGCTGCCATAGTCCTGCGGCTCGGAAGGGAAGAGAACGACTTGCCGTTTGATCAAATTGTTCCGTCCGGAATAGGGAACGAGCCGTTCGCCACCTAGCGTCACGATTTCGTCATGGAACGATACGTCGCCGCCATGCCATATCGCGAATTTTGTGTGTCCTTTCTCCGGATCGTACAGCAGTTCCAAGATACGATTGTTGGGCAGAAGCAAAGACACAGTAGGTGTGGCCTTTTGCTTGGGAGGGGAAGGCGTCTGTTCAATTTGCCTCGATTGCCATGTTAAAGCCGGTTCCTCGGGTGATGATTTCATACCGGCGCATTGTCGAGGAACATCGACTGGCATGGAAGGATGCCAATGTTTGCAAAATAAAAATTACCGAATGCTTCTATGTTGCTTCCGGAGCAGATTGGTTTTCGAGCTTGAAAATTCGAATCCTAGAATTTTGAAAATACCCAGCGCATTGTAAGGCGATGCGGTTTACGCTCAACAATCCCATCACGTTTTTCGCGCAGACAAACTTCCGCAATGAAGGAAAGCGGTTTGGCATTAAGCGGTCCGACCGTTTTTCCCATGTTTACATCATTGGAAAAACGGGTACGGGCAAATCCAGCTTGATGAAAAATATCATCCTGCAGGACCTTCATCGCGGTGAAGGGTTTACTTTCATCGACCCGCATGGCGATTTGGTCGAGTGGATTGCGCATGCGGTCCCTAAGTCCAGACAGCATGACGTGATTTACTTCGACCCGTCCGATCCGAAGCAACCATATGGATATAACCCGCTAAAGCGGGTTGCGCCGGACAAACGCGCGCTTGCTGCATCGGGGATCATGGAGGTGTTCCGGAAAACCTGGGGCGAACGCGCTTGGGGGCAGCGGATGGAGCATATTCTGCGCAACACGCTGTTGCTGTTACTGGAGCAACCTGAAGCGACGTTGACCGATGTACTCCGGTTATTTCGAGATAAAGGGTTTCGGGAGGCCGCGGCCCGAAACTGTCGCAACGAACCAGTGCGGGACTTCTGGTTACTAGAGTTTCCGAAATATAATCGCTTTGCGGCAGAGGCCGTCGCTCCGATCCAAAGTAAGGTTGCCGCCTTTTTAGCAGATCCGACTTTATATCGTGTCCTGACCAATCCAAAGAAACCGCTGCATATCCGTAAACTTATGGATGAGGGAAAGATACTCCTGATCAATTTATCCAAGGGTAAACTGGGGGAAGACAGTGCGGCCTTGCTTGGCGGCCTCCTCGTCACCACCATCGGGTTGGCCGCCTTCAGCCGAGCGGACATCCCGGAAGGGGAGAGACGGTCGCATTGGCTGCACATGGACGAGTTTCAGTCTTTCACGACACTGTCGCTCGCCAACATGCTTTCAGAGCTTCGCAAATACAAAGTCGGCGTGACACTGGCGCATCAGTATCTGCATCAACTTGATCCCGATATCCGCCATGCCGTATTGGGAAACGCAGGGACGCTTATTTCTTTCCGGCTCGGTGCTCAGGACGCGCGCTACATCGCTCAAGAGTTTGATCCAGCTTTTGGTGCAACGGATTTGATAACGCTGCCCAACTGCAGCATTTATCTCAGGCTTATGATCGACGGCGAGCCGTCGAATCCGTTTAGTGCATCAACTCGATTCCTTCTCGCGCGACCAGATAACGGATGACTACGCCGCCATCGCGGTTCTGGATCCGCCAACATGCAGCAGCCGTCCCCTTGCTCTCGGCTTAAGCGGGTCCACGAATGAACTGGAAACAAGAAAGGACGAGATTGTCGCGGCTCTGATGAATGTCCGAGAACAGATTGGGGCCAGTTCAATTGGCGGCAACGGAAATTCTCAACATCCCGGTGCTGTATAACTGTTATGACATTGTTCACAACCACCAGAATGGTTATCCTATCCGAAAATCGCGGTGAATATCTAGAGCTGGCCTTCGCGGCGGCCAAACTTGGTGTCATTTATTGCGCGTCGAATTGGCGCTTTGCATCGGTCGAGTTAGCGCATTGTATCCAACTGACCTCGCCAAAACTAGCCTTGGTCTCGTCTCGCTATCACGAACAGCTGTCCGCCGAAAACCATGGCATGGAGGATGTCATCGTGTTGGAGCAAGCCTACGAGGAAATATTGGCCACAGGGGAGAGGAGGACTTCAGATAAACCGCCTTTTAAAAAATGTAACATTGGCTAACGCAAGGCTTCTCGGGCGATCACCAATTGCATCACTTGGCTGGTGCCTTCAAAAATCCGCATCAAGCGGGCGTCCCGGAATAACCGCTCAACAGGATATTCCTTCACATAGCCATAACCACCGTGCACTTGCAACGCTCGATCAGCGATCCGCCACATGGCTTCACTAGCAAAATATTTGCACGCTGCGGCTTCCTTGATGCAAGGATGGCCGGCATCCAGCATTTGCGCGGCCTTCTCCACCATCGCCTGGGCGGCAAAACAATCCGCTTCGCTGTCCGCGATCATCCCCTGGATCAGTTGGAAGTCTGCGATCGGCCGACCGAATTGCTTTCGATCTTTAGCATAACGCAACATTTCCTCAATAAAGCGCCGCGCTAAACCGACACAGACTGCGCCCATATGAATGCGGGCACCATCCAGTACTTGCATAGCTGTTCGAAAACCATGCCCCTCCTGATTACCCAGTAAATTTACCGCTGGCACACGGCAGTCCTGAAAACTCACATCCGCCGTTGATGCCCCGTGTTGGCCCATTTTCTTCAGCGGCGGACCGATAACCAAGCCTTCTGTACCAGCCTCGACTAAAAAGCAAGAAATACCATCGGCGCCACGACGGGTAGAGTCGGTGCGGGCCATAACAGTGAATAGACCGGCTATCGGCGCATTTGAAATAAATCGTTTTGATCCGTTTAAGATAAAATAATCACCGTCTTTGACCGCCTTTGTTCTTAGCGATTGAGCATCGGAACCAGCATCAGGCTCCGTCAAACAAAATGAAATGATCAGTTCGCCACTCGCTACTTTTGGTAGGTATTTGTTTTTCTGCGCGTCGTTACCTGCCAAGACGATGCACTGACCACCAACTCCATTGGTAGTGCCGACATAGGACCTAAAAGCAGGCGCCGCGCGACATAGCTCAAAAATAACCTGCACTTCGGCCCATTTCGATAACCCCAATCCGCCATATTCTTCCGGAATTGCATAGGCAAATAGGCCAAGATCTCGCATTACATCTAGCAGATTATCCGGAATTCTGTCTTCATCATCCAAGATACTTTCCCCGGGGATCAATTTCTCATCTACAACCCGTGATACTGCCGCTACCAGCGGGTCAATCTCCTCTTGATTCCATTGCCGACTTCGTTTCATTTCAAAATTCACCATGCCATTAACAATTTAGGCGTCTTTAAATAATATACATATTTTGCAATTCTCCAAAAATTGTGCCACTCAGAACTTGCCGTTGAACAATCCGATAATGGTATTGTCCGTCTGATTTCCTTAGCCCATAGTTTCCTTCTATGTTTAGGTTCAAGATAAGCCAAGTCCTCTTTATTCATATGATCCACTTTGGTCTACTTGCGTCAAGCCGTCAGCCCATATGCTGTACGGTGGACTGCACCAACAGGCCTTCAGTAAATGTATAACCGAGGGGCCCCGGAGCCACTCGTCCTTTGATATCACTATGTTTCTCAACGAAGTCCCTGTCTGTATATATCACTTAAGTTATTCCGGTGGCATTGGCGAAATTGACTATATCTGCCTCGGTCAGATTGCGGTGGATGGTTTTAAATGTCCTGCCGTTTGTTGGGTCCTTAAAGAAAAGGCCGAAGCCGAGAATTTCTAGGTATCTATCTCCCATCAACGCTAATAACTGCGAATGGTAACTTGCGGTCGGAGCGGATCGTTCGTTACGGCCACTCTAGAAATGTAAATTTACTGAGCTGTTACACCGCCATCGATCACAAGCTCGGCGCCGGTCATAAAGGAAGAATGGTCGCTGGCAAGGAACAGAATGGCGCTGGCTATGTCGGATGGTCTCCCCAATCTGCCAAGAGGATGCCAGTTCGCCAAGCTCGCGCGGGCAGCTTCATTCGTATGCGGCATATTTTCAACCATCTCGGCTACCATTGGTGTGTCGATAGCACCGGGATGAACCGAATTAACCCTCACATTAGCCCTTAGATGCGCCGCCTCCATGGCCGCGGCCTTGGTCAACAGACGCACCCCACCTTTTGAGGCACAATATGCTGTTTGCCGAGGCATGCCCAATATACCGGCAATCGAGGAAATATTGATAATGGAACCGCCGCTCCTGGCCGCCATGGTGGCCAACGCGTATTTTGTGCCCAGGAAAACACCGTCCAGATTTACGGAGGTCACGCGGCGAAAATCCTCCAAACTTGTTTCCGCGATCATCTTGACCAATTCAATACCAGCACCGTTAACGAGTACATCGAAGCCACCGAGTTCATCTTCGACCTTTTTGATAACCGCGGGCCATTTCGCTTCATCGGCCACATCGAGCGGGATCGCAATGGCTGACCCGTGCGTCTGGTTTATTTCTTGCGCGGTTTCTTTCGCGCCAACTAAATTTGCATCAACAGCGGCCACTTTCGCACCATGCCGCGCAAAGGCGAGCGAAGTCTCGCGGCCAATACCAGACGCGGCGCCGGTCACCATTGCAACTTTACTGGCCAAACTGTTTTCTAAGTCCATTGCGCTTACCTTTCCGATACATATTTTTATATATGCCAAGAAACATTCAGCTTCAAAAGCGGTGGCGACCTAATTGAAGAAATTATTAGTAATATGAAGAAGCAGCGATTGCGCTAGCCTATCGTAGTCGCTCCAAACTTGTATATGTTCAGCGGGATTGCGGTGTTTTTCCATCGGGCGGCCAAGCTTCGATGCCGTCTTCCAGCGGAATTCGCAGGCTACGGAGGAGTTCGGAAAAAGTCCGCCAATTGCTGATTGCCATTACAAGCTCGACCATTTCTTCATCACTGCCAATTACAGCGGCGCAGCGGTTCCATGTCTTAGGAGAGATGCAGCCGTCATTTAGCGTATCATCGGTCGCGGCGATGACTGCCAGATCCGCTTCCGATAAGTTGGGCGCCTTGTCTGGCACCCGAACCGCCAGAATATCCGCTTCACTTATCCCCAGGTGACGGGCCACATGCCAATGCTGAGTCCATTCATATTCAGATTGGTTGCGCCAACCAATGCGCATGATCACCAGTTCGCGTAGGCGCGGATCGAGTTTGTTGCCCTTCCACAAAAGCATCGATAATTGCCCGGCCACGACTCCGGCCAACGTTGGATGACGCAGCAATGTCCGGAAAACATTCAATCCCGACATGCTGGAGGGGACCCCGGCTTCCTTGCCAATGGCGCGGGCGTCTTCCACACTTAACGGCTCAACGCGCGGAACGGATGTATCGTCTAATGTCATAAGATCTCCTCAAGAACGCTCTAGCTAAAATTGAAGCCGCGGTATTTGTTCTCGGCCACCTCGGTTAGTATTTTGCGGTAGCGCGGTGAGCCGCCATTGTAAATCATGTAGCGCAGTTTATCGTGCCCAGCCACATTGGAATTGTAGCCGGTAAACCAGGATTTAGCTGTTGGGATAAGAGAATATTTGTAGGTTTCCTTGACGTGCTCTTGCCACTCATTCTCGGCTGCTACAGTCGGCTCAATGCGTCGATAATTGTGCTTGCGCATATGCAAAAGCAGTTCAGTTGCCCAGTCGACCGCTTCTTCGATGCCACGGGGAAAGTTTGTCGCGACCGATCCGCCTTGGGGTCCCGCGAGAATAATCAGGTTGGGGAAACCAGTGGTTTGCAATCCAAGATAGGTCACCGGCCCATCAATCCATTTGTCCCGCAATTTTTCGCCGCCTACACCGGTGAACTCGATACGGTCAAAGGCCCCTGTGATGGCATCAAAACCAGTGGCGTAAACGATGACATCAAGTTCGTATTCCTGACTGGAGGTCATTATGCCTTTGGGCGTAATATATCTAATGGGCGTATCGTTAATATCGACGAGACTTACATTGTCGCGGTTATAGGCTTCATAATAACGGGTTTCCAGGGGCACCCGCCGGGTGCCAAAACCATGATCTTTGGGAATTAATTTTTCCGCTATCGCGGGGTCATTCACCCGTTCACGGATTTTGCTCGCAATGAATTTGGAGTATTCTGAATTTGGGCCTTCTTTGACCAGCACATCCCGGAAGTTTCCAATCCAAACCCCAAAACCGGGAGAATTGTAGAGTTCCTCCCAAAAGGCCAACCGTTCCTCCTCAGATACATCCTCAAAGTCTCGCCGGTCCGGCCCGTGGATGAAGCCACCCGGGGTTTCCTTGCAACGAGCGAAGATTTCGTCATAGGACGCCTTAATTCTGGCCTGGGTTTCATCATCTATGGCGCTGTTATGCAACGGCGCGCACCAGTTCGGCCGGCGCTGAAAGACAGTCAATTGCCCGACTTTGTCCGCAATTTCCGAGATTACCTGTACGCCGGTAGCACCGGTTCCAATTACGGCTACTTTCTTACCTGCCAAATCCACCGGCTCCTGCGGCCAATTATACGTGTGGAAAGATGCGCCGTCGAAAGATTCCACCCCATCGATAAGAGGCATGGTGGCGGCTGAAAGCATACCAATAGCCGTGAAAAGAAACCGAGTGGTCAAACGACGACCGTTTGCGAGTACCACTGTCCAGTATTGCTGGTCTGCATCATAATGGGCCGCTTCAACCTTGCAGTTGAATTGCATATGCTTGCCTAGATCGAATTTCTCAACGACATGATTTAGATAGCGTAGGGTCTCGGGTTGGGCCGCGAAATGTTCGCTCCAATTCCATTCCTTAAGCAGTTCCTTGGAAAAGGAATAACCATAAGTGTAGCTCTCTGAATCAAAACGGGCGCCCGGGTAACGGTTCCAATACCAAGTACCACCTGGGGCATCGCCCGTTTCCAACACAGTGACATCGATCCCCAGTTCCAACAGCCGATAAAGTTGATAAATTCCACAAACTCCGGCTCCGATGATTATAACTTCGTGTTGAGGCGGACTATTTTCAATTGACATAGCTATACTCTGATTTCCGGACATTGATAGTGAAGGTAATTGCGTATTCTCGAATAGAACGACCCTCTGAGAACCTGTTATCATAGATGCAGCAGGCTCATCTGAAACAGAACTCAGCAAAATCAAGGGCGCAGCTTGACTGAAAAAATCAATTATGTCAAACTATCATTTGTTAGAATTTGGAACCACGGGCCAATCGATACTTAATTGGTGATGTCTATAATCTTAGAGTTTTTGTGAATGACGAACCTACGCCGCAAGTCAAAATGCTCAATGCGGAATTAGTGCAGAAATTAAGAGGAAGCATCCAAACATGCAACGTACCTGCTTGGCGATGGTGCAAACCGCGCCTCGGAAATTGGAAGCGCGCAGCGTCCCAATCCCGAAAATCGACGATGACACCGCGTTATTGCGGATCGAAACCTGCGGTATTTGCGGCAGTGATTATGAACAGTTTGAGGGCCTGCTAAGGGCGCCAATTCCCGCCATTCCCGGCCATGAACCGCTCGGAATTATTGAGGCAATCGGCGACAGGGCTGCAAAACGATGGGGGGTTGAAGTCGGAGACCGGGTGGCTGTGGAAACCATGCTATCCTGCCGTTTTTGCGCGCCCTGCTTAGGCGGGAAGTATCATCTGTGTGACATGCGCCGGATATATTCCTATATCCCGTTTGGCGAGGGGCCAGGACTGTGGGGCGCCTATGCGGAGTATATGTTCCTAGATACCAATACAATTGTCCACAAAATGGACCCAGACATCCCAGCCGAAATTGCCGTCATGTTTAATCCGCTTGGGGCTGGGTTTCGTTGGGCGGTGGAAGTTCCCAATACCAAACCTGGTGACAGCGTTATGATCCTTGGCCCTGGTCAACGCGGTTTGGCCAGTGTTCTGGCGGCTAAGAATGCCGGCGCAAGTACTGTTATTGTGACCGGCCTTGAAGCGGATGCCCGCAAGCTGAAAATAGCCCAGACTTTTGGGGCTGATTACACCATTGATGTGGAAAACGAGAACGTTCGGCATCGGGTAAAGGAAATTACCAACGGTCGGGGCGTCGATATTGTCGTGGATGTAACGCCCTATGCGACCCAGCCGGTGGTCGAGGCCATGGATTATGTCCGCATGGGCGGCACTGTGGTGCTGGCGGGTGCCAAGGGCGGCAATAAAGTATCGGACCTGGCAGCCGACAAGATCATGTTCAAGGAAATCACCGTCAAGGGTGTAGTTGGTGTTACCTGGTCTGGCTATGACAGGGCCATTCGCTTCATTGAGGAAGGAAACGCCCCGCTTGAAATGATGCATACTCATGATTTTGACTTGCGCGACGCGGAACAGGCGATCAAAACTCTGGCGCGCGAAATCGATGGGGACGAATCCATTCATTCTTGCCTAATTCCGGGATTATCTTGAACATGATCAACCATGCCAGCGAGTGGGTCACGCGGTCGGCCTATGCCAATAACCTTGGAATTGTTCTGCAAAGCCTGGACGAGCAGACAGCCATCCTGCATTTGCCGTTCAATAAAGCTAATGCCAACCCGATTGGTCAGGCATTGCATGGTGGCGTTGCGGCATCTCTAAGTGTGACAGCGGCCGAGACTTTGGCGCGGCATGTGTTTGGTCCTGATTGCGGTCCGTGGCACACACTCGGGTTCCAAATCAACTATTTGGCCGCGGCTTTGGGCGAAGCCGTGACGGCCACGGCCAGCTTATCGCGGCGCGGCAAGGATTTGTGCTTCATTACTGTCGCGGTTGCGAGCGAAGAGGGAAAAGCCATCGCCCAGGTCAATGTTGCAGTACGCGCAAGGCATAACCAAGAAGCAGAAACGGTAAAGAAATCTTTGACCGACGATGGTCGGATCGACCCAGGGTTTATGAAAGAGCGGCTGGCGCTTAATCCTTTTATTGTCGGTCGCGGTATTGAGCCGGAGTACATGTCGCAAGGACGGGTGCGTTTCATTATGCCCTGGCGGGATGCCAACGGCGATCATGATGGCGGCGTACACGAAGGCGCGGCCCTGGCCTTGCTCGATACTGCTGGTGCCATGTGCGCCTGGTCGATAACCGGTCCTGGTAAATTTAAGGCATCGACACCGTCTATACAGGCGCAGGTGTTGGCGCCGCCGCCAAAGACGGACCTGATTGCCTATGGGCATACGATAATGCGTGACAATGAAATGTTCTGGAACGATGTCGAGGTGAGCGATGCCAGCAACGGCAATCTGTTGGTCCGCGGCACCGTGTTATACCGTCTTTTTGGTTAACCGAACTTGTAGCTGATTTCTAAGCCAAACTTATTGATCTTGAACAAGCCCAAAACCGGCGAACAATTGACTTTTTAAAAAAGAATATGTTGAGCGACCGTTACAAGAATTTTGAGCAATTGGAAATTGACTATCCGGCCGACCGGGTGCTGCGACTCACTTTCAACCGACCGGAAACCTATAACTCCCTGGATAAAACCGGGCACCGACAGTTAACGGAAATCTGGCGGGTTATTGATGAAGATCCAGATATCTCCGCAGTGATCCTCACTGGCGCCGGTAAAGCGTTTTCGTCCGGCGGCGATTTCAGTATGATCCGGGAAAACATTGATGATTTTCATGCCCGAACCCGGGCCTGGAAGGAAGCGTCCCTCCGTTAAGTTTATAACGCTGTATCTCATGCTTGTAACCGTCGTAACCCCAGTTCCAGTCCTTCGCCTGCTATCAATTGGCTGTTGCCAGTCATCCAACTGTTTAATAGTCCTCAATCATTATTTTCTAACGAACAATTGTTTGAATAATAGCGCGGAATGTGTTATTTGGGAAACACAAATAAAATATCACGTAAATCCAAAAATGGGGAATACCATGGCAAAAACACCTATTTCGGCGGATTCACATATTACCGAGCCACCAAATTGCTACATTGATTATATCGATCCCAGCTTTCGCGAGCGGGCACCGCATATCACCCATGATGAGAAATTCGGTGACGTTTATGTGATCGAGGGCATGGAAAAAACCATTCCCATGGGGCTGGTTGCCGCCGCCGGACGGGATCCTAAAGATTTGCGGATGAGTGGGGCTAAATTTGAGGAACTGCACCGTAGCGGTTGGGACCCCGCCTATCGTCTGGCGGACCAAGACCGGGACGGCGTGGCAGGCGAAATCATTTACCCCACGGTTGGTATGGTGCTCTGCAATCATCCGGATTTTGACTACAAGAGGGCATGTTTCCAAGCCTATAACCGTTGGCTGCAAGAATACTGCAGCACTGCGCCAGATCGTTTGTACGGCATGGCCCAAATCAGTATGGCCTCAGTCGAGGAAGGCATAGAAGACTTGCGCGCGGCGCATGAAATGGGCTTTCGCGGCGTTATGATGCCCGGCGATCCGAAACACGAAGATTACGATCATCCCGATTATGCGCCATTTTATGAAGCGGCGATCGATTTGAATATGCCACTGTCATTCCACATATTGACCTCCGGTGCTGACCACATCGGCGGCACACGCGGACCGCGGATTAATGGCTTCTGCAGCATTATTCGTGGCTGCCAGGATATTATCGGTACCTTTATTTTTGGTGGCGTATTCGAGCGGCACCCAGACCTGAAACTGGTCTGTGTAGAGGCGGATGCAGGTTGGGTTCCTCACTACATGTATAGAATGGATCACGCCTACAAACGCCACCGGTACTGGATGAAATGCGAAGAGCTGGGACAGTTGCCCAGTGAGTATTTCAAGGAAAACGTCTATCTGACTTTCCAGGATGACTGGTCGGCCTTTGAGGCGCGCAATCGCTGCAACGTGCGTCGATTAATGTGGGCCAACGATTTCCCCCATTCCGATGCCACTTGGCCGTGGAGCCAGGATATTCTGAAGGAACATACGGCCGATTTGACTGAACAGGAACGAGATTGGATCTTGCATGACAATGTGGCGGAATTATATGGGCTGACAGCGATTTAGCGCGGCATCATGAAACAGCCTGGGATGGAGGCCAGCAAGAGGTAAAAGAATGTACGACTTGAAGATTTCAAACGGTAGCATCATTGATGGTACCGGCCGACCGGCTATCGAAGGCAGCTTAGGTATCAAGGACGGTAAAATTGTCGCCATGGGCGAGGCACCGGACACCGCCAGCCGGGAAATTGATGCTGATGGCCAAGTGATCTGTCCGGGATTTGTTGACATCCATACCCATTACGATGCTCAAGTTCTTTGGGACCGTAACTTAACCATCTCACCATGGCATGGCGTAACCACAGTGGTGATCGGTAACTGCGGGTTTGGTGTCGCGCCAACACGGTCGGGGCACCGCGAAATGATCATGCGGACCCTGGAAAAAGTTGAAGGCATGAGTGTCGATGCCTTAAAGACCGGACTTGGCGAGACGTGGCCTTTTGAAACCTTTCCAGAATATCTCGACACGATCGAAAAGTTGGGACCATCCATCAATGTTGGCGTGTTGCTGGGACATACCCCTTTGCGGACTTACGTAATGGGAGAAGCTGCCACCGAGAGAGCCGCAACGGATGAAGAATTGGCTGAAATGTGCGACCTGCTTGCCGATGGCATTGAAGCGGGAGCTTTGGGATTCGCAACATCAAAAGCAAGCACCCACGTCGGCTACCAAGGCCGGCCTGTGCCAAGCCGGGCCGCAGAGGTGGATGAAATTTTCGCCCTTTGCGACGTGTTGGGTCAGGCAAAAAAAGGTGTAATCCAAGCCACCGTGGGCCGGGAGTTATTCCTCAAGGAATTTGAGCAAATTGCCAAGCGTACAGGACGCCCTATCACCTGGACGGCTTTACTTGCCGGATTGGCACTGGGCAAGGGCGGGCATGAAGAACAACTTGAAGAGTCGAGAGCCCTGAATGACCAAGGCCTGAAAATAAGCCCACAGGTCACACCCCGACCGTTGAACTTTGAATATCAATTCAAGGAACCTTTTCTGTTTGAAGCGATCTCCTTGTTTAAACCTGTATCGGCGGCGGATTTCGATGGCAAGCGTCGTATATACCAAGACCCGGAGTTCCGCACCGCCTTCAAGGAACGCATGAAGTCGATCCGGCCTTCGTTCCAAAGCGCTTTTGCCATGACGGTAGTTTCCCAATGCGACCAGGAGCCGGATTTAGCCGAGCGGCTCTTAAGCGATGTTGCCGCGGAACGCAAAATGCACCCCATTGACCTGGCCCTAGACCTGGCCTTGGCTTCCAATCTGGAGGCCCGCTTCCGCATGCCTGTGGCAAACCACAATGAGGACGAGGTTGAGCCGTTGTTGAAAAGCGATTGCACGGTCTTGGGACTGTCTGATGCGGGCGCCCATGCCAGCCAGTTGTGCGATGCCTGTCAAGGGACATATTTCCTGGGCCGCTGGGTGCGGGAAAAACAAACCTTCAGTATGGAGGAGGCGATCCGCATGCTGACCTCTCGTACGGCCGAGGTAATGGGTATCACCGACCGCGGCCGATTGGCATTGGGGCAACCCGCTGATGTGGTTGTCCTTGACCCTGACACAGTGGGCGCAAAACCGTTACAACGGGTCTATGATTTTCCCGCCGGCGCGGACCGCTTGATCAGCGAAGCGATTGGGATCTCCAACGTGATCGTTAATGGCACTGTGATCCGAGAACAAGGCGCGGATGCCTTGGCATCTGGCGCGGCACTACCAGGTAAACTTCTACGTGGCGGAGCAGCGGCTTAAAGCGGCCCAGTTTGCGAAGGGATCAGTAGCGACAGTTTGAAAGCATCGAAATAGGAACATTCAATGACTTTTGAGTTGAACGAAGATCAACGCCAGATACAAGATTTGATCCGCCGCGTCGCCCGTGAACGTGTCGCGCCCAGGGCCAACGAAATAGATGCGACCGCCGAATATCCCCACGACATGTTTGAATTGCTAAAGGAGTTGGGTCTTTTCACCTTGCCGTTTCCGGAACAATTTGGTGGCACTGACAGTATGCTGTCGGCCTGTGTTGCAGTCGAAGAACTGTGCCGGGTTTGTTATAACACAGCCTATCTGCTGGTGGTGCAGTGGGTGCCTTTTGGTGCTATCCTGGCAGGAGGAACGAAAGAACAGAAGGCCCGCTATCTACCGGGCTTAGCTAATGGTGATCTACGGGCCGCATTTTCCACCACCGAAGCTCAAAGCGGTTCGGATGTTGCAGGAATTATCACCCGGGCAACGAAAGCAGATGGCGGCTATCTGCTGAATGGCGCGAAAATCTGGTGCACCAATGCGGCAATTGCGGATTTTATCCTGGTTGCGGCCAAGACGGGTGATGGCGAACGCGGTGACATAAACCTGTTCATTGTAGAAA
The DNA here is from genome assembly GCA_965216645.1 of Alphaproteobacteria bacterium. GTDB lineage: Bacteria > Pseudomonadota > Alphaproteobacteria > CBDCGJ01. The sequence continues at coordinate 53,814 of CBDCGJ010000008.1, forward strand.
AAGGCACTGCCGGTTTCGAAGTTGGCCCGGCGGAAAGCAAGATGGGTGCTCGTGGCGTACCCTCCAGTCCGTTGTATTTCGATGACGTATTTTTGCCGGAACAAAACCGCCTTGGCCCGGAAGGTTTGGGCTGGAAGATTGTTATGGAGGCATTCAACAAATCGCGGCCCATTATTGGTGCCCGTGGGGTCGGCTTGGCTCAAGGCGCATTGGATCACGCCCTTGCCTTCATCAATGAACGCAAAGCATTTGGTCAAACCATCAGCGACTTCCAGGGAGTGCGTTGGATGCTAGCGGATATGGCGACGCAGATCGAGTGTTCCCGGCTATTGGTCTATCGTGCGGCGGCGGCGGCGGATGCTGGCGTGTCTGGCAAAGAGCTGGCTATGATGGCGGCGATGGCGAAATTGCAATCCGCCGATACCGCAATGAGTGTTGCGACCGATGCGGTGCAGTTGTTCGGCGCCGCCGGAATTTCTAACGATTCACCCATCAATCGATACTTCCGCGATGCCAAAGTAATGCAAATTGTTGAAGGCACCAGTCAAATTCAACGCAACATCATATCGCGGCAATTGGTCACTGGAGCGAGAGGATGATTCCCGACATGGACCGGAAACTGCCCGCGATTTCGTGGAAAAGTAAATGCTGTGGTTCGATATCAAGACAAGGTTTTCGCCATCTCCACGTTGCTGTCTGCCGAAACCAAAATTGTTCGTATCCCTTTGAATAAGGTCAACGAAATGTCTAGTTCCCAACAAAAAGAGTATCCGGCAGATAAGTCGACCATAGACCAGTACGACGCGATTATCCTTGGCGCTGGTATGTCCGGGATGTATCAACTTTATCTGCTAAGAAAACTTGGGCTTTCGGTGCGGGTCTTCGAAGCCGGAGGCGGCGTCGGTGGGACCTGGTACTGGAACCGTTACCCGGGAGCGCGGTTCGATTCCGAAAGCTACAGTTATGGCTATTCCTTTTCTGAAGACCTGCTGCAGGAATGGGATTGGAGCGAACATTTTTCCGCCCAACCGGAAACGCTGACCTATCTCAACCATGTGGCTGACAAATTTGATCTATGCAAGGACATCCAGTTCAATAGCCGCGCCAAGGCGGCACGCTTTGATGAAGGCGGTAATTTTTGGGAGGTTGAATTTGAAGATGGCAGTCGTGAACGCGGGCAGTATTTGATTACAGCGATTGGTCCCCTTTCCGCGCCGACCATGCCAAATATAGATGGGATCGATGACTTCGAAGGTGAAGCCTATCACACCGGCACTTGGCCGCACGGGCCTGTGAGTTTTGCGGGCAAACGTGTTGCGGTGATCGGTACTGGTGCGACCGCTGTGCAAGCTATTCAGGAGATTGCCAAGTCCGTTGGCAGATTGACAGTTTTCCAGCGTACGCCGAATTGGTGCGCGCCGCTGCATAACGCGCCAATTGACGCAAAAACGCAAAAAGAGATCAAGGCGAATTACCCAAAGATATTCGCCCAGTGCCGGGAAACCCAAACCGGCTTTCTCCATAAGGCCGACCGGCGCAACGCGCTTGAAGTGACGCCTGAGGAGCGGGAGGAGTTCTACGAAAAACTATATGCCTCGCCAGGTTTTGGTATATGGATCGGCAACTTCCGCGATGTCCTGCTTGATCAGGACGCCAATGATACCATCAGTGAGTTCGTTGCAAACAAGATAAGGTCTCGCGTCAAAGATCCAAAAACAGCGGAGAAATTAATCCCGACCAACCACGGTTTCGGCACCCGGCGTGTACCGATGGAGACCAACTATTACGAAGTCTACAATCAGGACAATGTTGAATTGATCGATATTCGTGAAACACCGATTGAGCGAATAACACCCAATGGCATCAACACCGGCGATCGCGACTTCGAATTCGATATGATAATTTACGCCACGGGATTTGACGCCATCACCGGATCTTTCGATCGAATTGATATCCGCGGGCTCGGCGGCCGCTCATTAAAGGAAAAATGGGTGGACGGTCCGAAAACCTACCTGGGTTTGCAAACCGAAGGTTTTCCGAACATGCTGACACTAGTCGGACCGCATAACTCGGCGACATTCTGCAACATTCCAAGATGCATTGAACAGAATGTCGAGTGGGTCGCTGATTTGATGCAATATATGCGGGACAATAACCATAAAACCATCATGCCTACGGTGGCTGCGGAAGATGCCTGGACCGAACATGTGTATGAGTCTGGCGCGCGCCTGCTGTTCACTAAGGTTGATTCCTGGTTTATGGGTATTAATAGCAATGTTCCGGGCAAGCAAAAACGTACCTTCCTGCTTTATGCCGGCGGCGCGCCAGCTTACCGGGAAAGATGTGATGATGTCGCTGCGAATGATTACGCCGGATTTGCCATTTCATAAATCAAAATAATTCTAACCTTCGCTGCAACGGTTAAACCGGATCCGGTAGGTCAATTGCAGCGCTGCATAGAAATAGGAAAACAATGACGGAAGATCTCTTGTTTGATATTAGCGACAAGGTCGCGACCATCACACTCAATCGCCCGGCGGCGCATAACGCGTTCAGCGATGCAATGTTGATAGCCTGGGCCGAGGCACTTCGCGAATGCCAGAGCAACGATAATATTAATGCTGTTGTTCTTACTGGTAGCGGCAAGTCCTTTTGTGGTGGCGGAGACATCTCTCAAATGGGATGGGAGTCTGACAATCCCGCGCATGAGGTAAAAACCTATCTAAAGACCAGGGTCTATCCAGTTGCCCAAGCCGTACAGGCCTTGGAGAAACCCCTGATTGTTGCCGTAAATGGTGCAGCCACGGGTGCAGGAATGGATATGTGCCTAATGGGTGACATCCGATTTGCCGGCGAAAGTGCTCGCTTTGCTGAAACTTATGTCAAGGTTGCGCTTGTGCCAGGTGATGGCGGTGGATTTTTGCTGCCGCGGCTGGTCGGGTTAAGTAAGGCCCTCGAGCTGCTTTGGACGGGGGACTTTATCGACGCTTCCGAAGCACTACGCCTCGGTATCGTTTCCAAGGTTATACCCGATGCCGATCTTATGACCGAGACCTATGCCTTTGCTGAACGATTGGCAAATGGCCCCTCGCTTGCTATTCGGTTAATAAAAAATACGGTCTATCAATCTTTATCCATGGACCTTAATGGGGCTATGGATCTTGTTTCGTCTCACATGGGTTTATTGGCAGCCACCCGCGATCATCGCGAAGCTGTTGCGGCATTCACGGAAAAACGACCGCCAAAGTTTGAAGGACAATGAGGTAAAATAGTGTCTGCAAGTATCAAATTTGCCAGCTCTCGCGACAGAATACTAACTGTATCAGCACGGTTGTTTCGTGAGCAGGGATATGAGGCCGCAACGCTTCGTGAAATCGCCGAAGGTACGGGCATGAAATCCGGCAGCATTTACAATCACTTTACCTCCAAAGACAATATCCTCGACGAAATTCTCGACAAAGGACTCCGCGATATCCACGACGGTGTCCAGGCGGTTATCGGCAGAAGTGGGAAAGACGTCAATCATCGGGACAGAATAGGCGCGGCAATAGAGGCGCATCTCAATCTGTTGTTGACACGCAGCGAATTCACCGCTGCTAACATTCGCATATATGGTCAGTTGCCAGAGGCAATCCGAAACCGACAAAGGCCGTTGCGGCGCGCCTACGCCAAACTTTGGGAGACCATGTTGAGGGACGCGCAAATGGCCGGTCAACTGCGCGCAGATATTAGGATCAGATTGCTGCGACAGTTTTTGCTCGGGGCCTTGAATTGGACCGTTGAGTGGTTTGACGTGGAGAAACACTCAGTTGAAGCACTAGTCGATAGTTGCAGAAAAATCATTCTGGATGGAATTTCCACAGGACCGTCGGTCGAAACCTTGAAACTGCGCAAGCCAAGAGCCAAACCCCTGGAGGAAGCCGGTTTTCGAAAGAGCAAATCGGAGCACACACGGGAAGAAATACTCAAAGCGGCGGCTAGCTTGATTCGCAACCGCGGATATACCGCCTCGACCTTACGCGATATTGCGGCAGCGAATGGCATGAAAGCCGGCAGTCTATACTATCATTTCAGCTCAAAGGATGAAATCATAGCGGCAATTCTTGAACGGGGAATGGACGAAGTCAATGGTGCCGTACGGGGCGCGGTGATCGCCGTTGAAGGCGATGGTAATCATCTTGCCAAAATTTCTGCCGCGGTGCACGCCCATTTGTCTGTCCTGCTGGGCGAAAGCGAATTTATTTCTGCCAATGTTCGCGTGTACAGCCAACTACCACTAGAAATACGTGAGAGCCATCAACCGTTGCGGCGGGCTTATGCCAAATATTGGGAAGCGCTGCTCGCTGACGCACAAGATGGCGGTCAACTGCGCAAAGACATTCAAATACGGCTGCTGCGCCAGTTTCTTTTGGGTGCTTTAAACCGGACAGTCGAATGGTTTGATGAGGAACGGCACTCAATTGATGCAGTTTCTACACGCTGCACCAAGCTCATTTTTGATGGCATTTGCGTGAAATAAAACTAAAACATGCCGCAATTTCTTTACCGAATTCCAAAATCGGACAGCGAACAGGTCCTGCAATAACGAATGTGAGGGTTATCAAAAATGGCAAAACCAATCTTGCACAACCGTTTGTGTGATGAGCTCGGAATAGAATACCCGATCTTTCAAGCTGGTATGGGGGGTCGAAGCAACCCGACACCGCCCGAGCTTGTTGCCGCGGTCTCTGAAGCCGGTGGCATGGGCGTGTTGGGGGTTGCGGGATTGGAAGCGGATGAAGTTACGCGCCGCATCCGGGAGGTTCGCAAGCTGACCGGAAAGCCTTTCGGCGTTGATACCTTGTTGCCGGCCAAGCTGGCGACGGCGGCACCTACCAGAAGCGGTGTGCGGGAACAAATTGCCCGAGAACACCCAAAACATTTACGGCTCATGGAAGACCTACGCCAGCAATACGATTTGCCGGCGGTACAAGTCGATAACGAGATCGTTGTGGACGTAGAATTTATGCGCCGTCAACTTGATGCGATCTTGGCGGAGAATGTCCCATTATTTGTTGCGGCCCTGGGCGACCCGGGCATTATTGCTGATAGGGCGAAGGCCCAAGGCATGAAGCTCATGGGAATTGCCGGAAATGTTCGAAATGCTTACAGGCAGGTCCGCTCCGGCACGGATATTGTGATCGCTGGTGCGGTCGAGGGTGGCGGGCATGTTGGGCCAATTGCAAGTTTTCCCCTGATACCACAACTCGTCGATGCGGTTGCGCCGGTGCCCGTGGTTGCCGCCGGCGGCATAGCGGATGGCCGCGGTGTGGCCGCCGCACTGGCACTTGGTGCTCAAGCAGCTTGGGTTGGTACAGCCTTCTTAGTAGCGGACGAGTGCGGCATTCCGGACTTTCAAAAGCAGCAATTGATCGATTCCGAAGCCAATGATTTCATTGTTAGTCGTTGTTGGACAGGAAAAACCACGCGCACATTGAACAATCCGGTCACGAAAGCTTGGACGCAATCGGAACTCGAACCACTGGATGCGCCATTGCAGAAGGTCTTGGTTGAAGATTTCCAGCTTGCGGCCGAGCAACAGGGCCGACTTGATCTGGCGCTTAATCCCGCCGGACAAATCGGCGGTATGTTGAAAACGCGGAAACCGGCAGAGGAAATTCTGACCGACATGGTTGTCGGTGCGATCGAAGTGTTGAAGGATCTCGATGCAAACCTGCGGATCGGTTAGGGAGCCAATTCTGCACCGTAATTGATATCTGCGCTTAGCCGAATGCTACTGCGGTGAAATTGGCCTGAGCCCCAAGCAATTGCCTTGTCCGTTTCGTCATACAATGTTGCTTGGACAAAACATTTTCGGCCAACAAATGGCGAAGATCGAGCGTGCGCACATAGTGTTCCAGCGCTGGCGGGTGAAACAAATTGTACAGTGAAGTTTGAGGTGACCATGCAGTATTCGGTTTCCAGCGAGTTGGCGGCAAGCATTGCCGAGTTGTCGAGCGCAAAAAAGTAGACCGCCCCATGGACACCGCCGGCGCCATGATAATGATCGGGCGTGGCGGTGAATGAGACTTTCGCTTCACCCTCCGTCACCGAAATTTCACAATCAAATCCCTGGACATAGGGCGCCTTTTGCATCATTTGCACAAGGCTCCGATAATGCTGTTCAGTACTCAAGATTGCGCCGCCTGTTGAAAATCAGTTACCAAGGTCTTCCAGTAATCTGTCTTATCGGCAAATTCCAGCGGGTCATAGAGAGCTATCCTGTCCAGCGTACCACGTTTCTTTTGCCAAAGCGCCGCGCCCAGCTTATCGATCGGCGCGATGACGGCTATTTCTTCCAGCAGGTTATCGGGTATCAAGGCGCCCATTGCTTCAAACTCGCCGGCCCGCGCCAAATGACTAAGCCGCCGCCCGGTATCTCCAAAGCCATGATAATCTAACAGAGTTCGATAACTCGGCGTCGAGGCATAAAAGGCAATTTGGCTCCGAACTTTCTCCGCCATCGCGTCCATTTCTGTCTGGGTTCCGCCAGTGACAACAAACAACGGACAATAAAACACAAGATCCTTCGCCGTCTTGTTACGTAGCCGCGCACCCTCCTCGATTGCCGGGATAACGACGTCCTGCAAATAACCAACGGAATGCATCGGGTGGACATGAAATCCATCCGCGACCTCGCCCGCCACGCGACACATGCGCGGATTGACGCCGCCGAGATAAATCGGAATATCCGGGTGTTCTATCGGCCCGGCGTTGAACATCGGATTGATCAACTCAAAACGATAAAATTGTCCTTTGTAGTTTGGCTTGCAATCAGTCTGGAAGGTGCTCCAGATTGCCCTGATGCATCGAACATAATCCGCCAAACGAGCTGCGGGGTGAGTGAAGTCCATGGAAAAACGCCGTTCCACATGCGCCCGCACTTGGGTGCCCAGTCCAAGATGAAACCGACCATTGGAAAGCGCTTGCAAATCCCAGGCAACCTGGGCCATGGAAAAGGGCGAACGCGCAAACGCTACGGCAATGTTGGTACCAATATGCATCTTTTCCGTCGCCGAAGCCGCTAGAGCCAACGGAATGAATGGGTTATGGGTCGATTCCAAACTCCAGGCACAGTCAAAGCCGGCAGTCTCGAATGCAGTGGCAGAACACTCCAGTTTGGAAAATTCATCAACCCGAAAGAGCGTATCAAGTTTCATCTTTGTCCTTTCCTCTACCTTATCACTTGTTACCGACCTCAGCGCCAACGACTAAAGTCCCGCGCACGCTTCTCCAGAAAGGCGGACGCGCCTTCCTGTTGCTCACCTGACTGGTGATAGCCGGGCGCAACCCGATCAACAATGTCGGCCATCTTGTCGGCCATGATTGGCTCCGTATGGATGCGGAAACTGGCTTTCAGCACCTTTAAGCAAGAGGGGCTCAAGGCCAACAACTCGGCGCACCATCGGGCGACCTCTTCGTCCAGTTGTTCGAGTGGCACAACGGCATTGACAAGACCCCAATCGAGCATCTGCCGGGCAGTATATTGCCGGGTCAACATCTACATCTCACGCGCCCGCTTGTGGCCCAGGATGTTGGCCGAGTGCGAAACCGGATAGCCGCTCGCCGGCGAACCGACACGGGGTCCGGTCTGACCGAAACGGGCGTGCTCGGCGGCGATGGTGAAATCACAAATATAGGCCAAATGGTTACCGCCTCCAATGGCGTAACCAGGCACCTGGGCAATCACCGGCTTGGGACAATCGACAATGTATCTGCCGAGCCGCCATTCCGTATCTTCAAGACCGCCTGATGCCTCCCAGTTAACGTCTCCACCGGCACTGAAGGAGCGGTCACCCGCGCCGGTCAACACCACGACACCAATATTTTGATCATCGTAAGTACGCAAAACGGCGTCCTCAAGTTCACGAATGGTATCGCCTGTGAAAGCGTTCAGCATTTTTGGTCGATTGATTGTGATGGTGCAGACGTAGTCCATGGTCGCAACAAGGATGTCCTTGTAGCCGTCGCTCATGCTTATCTCCCGAATTTTCCGATGCAACAGATTGCGCCATGGGGAATGCGATGTGGATACATCATTCCAATTGTTAAATTCCTGCCTTTGATTCATCAGAATACCCTGAAGAAGGCCCCTTTTTCAGATCTCCAGTTGCATCCGATTGAAGTATTAGCATAAAAAGACTTGCAATCAAACTATCATTCGTTAGAAAGTAGATATAGAGGACCTGACGGCGCGGATTTGGATTGCGCCCATTCAAGGATAGAACGGGAGGCACATATGGACTTGGGTCTGGACGGTAAATCGGTAATTGTTACCGGTGGGGTCTCCAATATTGGCCGTGCAATCACCTTGGCCTTAACCAGTGAGGGCGCGAATGTAACCATCGCGGATCTTGATTCCAGTCAAGCGAACGCGGTTCTGACCGAAGTGGAAGCCAATGGTGCGGGTGGCGCGCAGTTCGTCAAAACTGATATCACCGCACTTGATGCGGTAGAGAATTTGGTTGAGGTGGCCACCGAGCGGTTCGGAGGGGTTGACGTGTTGGTGAATAATGTTGGTTGGGATCAATTGATGTTTTTTACCCAGACCACGCCGGATTTCTGGGAAAAAATTATCCGAATAAACTTCATCGGTGTTCTCAACTGCACCAGGGCTGTGCTGGGACCAATGAGCAAACAGGGACACGGCGCCATTGTGTCAATAAGTTCGGACGCCAGCCGTCAGGGTGAACCCAGGGAAGCTGTTTATGGTGGCATGAAGGCGGCGATAAACAGCTTTATGAAGACAATTGCAAAGGAAAATGGCCGCTTTGGCATTCGCTGTAATGTCGTTTGCCCGGGCGTCACGGTCCCAGAACAGGATCATGAAGTCGGCGAAAATAGCATGTGGGCTGACCGAAACGCTATGTTTAGCGAAGACCAGTTTGATCAGATTGCCGCTTCGCTGCCGCTTAAGAAACTTGGTCGTCCCGGAGATATCGCCAATGCCGTTGCGTTTCTTTCATCTAACTCCATGGCTGGACATATCACAGGTCAAGTTTTGAGTGTGAGTGGCGGCTATAGCATGGTCGGATAAAACTTAAATTTCTATATCACCAATGCATTCCAACCGTTGATTAACAATAACATCTAAATGATCGAAACAAAAAGTTCATTGGTCTGATTTACCAAATGACAAATTCGAAAAAGGAGAGACCATGAGCAGTTTGTCGGAAAAAGGTGCGATTACGGGGATTGGGGAAACCGAGTACAGCCGAAATTCCGGTCGCAGCAGCACGACGCTACAAATGGAGGCATCACTGAAAGCGATCGCCGACGCTGGTTTGTCACCAAAAGATATCGACGGGGTAATCCCTTATGCCACCGGTGATACCGTGGCGGAGGACTTCATTACAAATCTCAACCTCCCAGATTTGAGGTTCTCCGCCACCACTCCGCTTGGCGGCGCCAGTGTTCTTGCGTCCGTACAGGCCGCAATTTGTGCGGTCAATGCCGGTGTGGCCAACCATGTTTTGATCCCGATCGGTCGAAATGGTGCTTCTGGAATAGGTGGCCGAATTGGTAGCCGAGTGCAGAATTTGCCGCAATTTCGTGTCGTTGGTGAGTTTGAAATGCCGTTGGGGCAAATCGCCCCGGCCCAGCTTTATGCCCATATGGCGCGCCGGCATATGGAAACCTACGGCACCACCAGCGAACAATTGGGCGAAATAGCTGTCGTTACCCGTCAACACGCGATGTTGAACGACAATGCTATCATGAAAAAACCGATGACCTTGGAAGATCATCAGAATTCCCGAATGATATCCGATCCGTTGCGGCTTTTCGATTGCTGCCTTGAAAGCGACGGTGCTGCCGCCGTAATCGTTTCCTCAGCCGAACGTGCACAAGACATGGCACAGGCACCAATCTACATCATGGGCATCGCTGAAGGGCACCCCGACAGCCCCTCCGCCATCACACAAAGGCCGGACATGACAAAACTCGGTACCGCCAAGGCGGCCCCTCGGGCTTTTGAAATGGCCGGGGTTAAGCACAGTGAAATTGATGTCGCAGAAATCTATGACTGCTTCACTTATATCGTGCTCTGTCAGTTGGAGGATATGGGATTTTGCAAGAAAGGAGAAGGTGGTGAGTTCATCCAGGGGGGACGAATTGCCCTCGGCGGTGAATTGCCGATCAACACCCACGGTGGAAAGCTCTCGCAAGCCCATATGATTGGCCTAAATCATGTCGTCGAACTAGTTAGGCAGCTGCGCGGCCAAGCTGGCCGCGCGCAGGTCAAAGACGCCGAGATTGGTCTCGTCACCGGTTATGGTGATATGGGCGATGGCGCTGTCGCGATCATGCGGAGATGAAAATGCAGGAACAAGTTATTGAACGCCTACGGCCAAATCCTACCCAGGACACCAAACCCTACTGGGACGGTCTTCTCGAAGGTCGGTTATTGATCCAGCAATGTACCGATTGCAGCACGTTTCGTCATTATCCCCGCCCCGTTTGCCCAAAGTGCCATTCGATGGCGTTCAAATGGTGTGAAATAGCAGGTCAGGGCACAGTGCACAGTTGGACGATTTCCTATCACGCTTTTCATCCTGCCTTCAAGAAAGACCTTCCGACCGCCTATATTACAGTAGATTTGCCGGAAGATGTTAGGCTTTGCGCTCCTCTTGTTGGCGCCGACCCGGAAAGCCTTGCTATTGGCAAACAGGTTAAGATTGGTATCCAGCGAGTGGATGAAACTTTGGCTATACCAATCGTCCGGATTACTGAACCGGGTTAGGGGGCGTTACAGATGGATTTATCTTATTGCGAACATCACCTGGCATTACGTGAAGAGGTTCGTGGATTTATTTCCAAACATGGCGCAGCTTCGCCCAAAACTGGTGGCGGCCGCAAGCGGCCTGACCAAAAGGCCTTGGATTGGCAGGCCCTATTGTTGGAAAAAGGTTATTTTGCCCGCACTATCCCAAAAATTTATGGTGGTTTCGGTGCAGAGCCCGATGTATTGGAAACCGCCATCATTTCTGAAGAGTTCTCCAAAGCCGGTCTGTCTCATGGCATCATGAACCAGGGTATAAGCATGTTGGTACCAACTCTCCTGGAAGTCGGTACAAAAGAGCAGTGCGAAACTTGGGTCGAGAAAACCATACGCGGCGAAATCATCTGGTGTCAGGGCTATTCCGAACCGGGATCCGGCAGCGACCTTGCCGCCGCGACGACCACCGGTCTGGTGGATGGTGATGATTTTGTCATCAACGGTCAGAAGATTTGGACCTCATCGGCGCATTTTGCCGACATGATGTTCCTGCTCTGCCGTACCGAACCGAATGCCGGGAAACATGAAGGACTTTCATATCTACTCCTTTCCATGTCGACACCTGGCATTGAAGTTCGGCCCTTAAGAACAATGACCGGTCGTGCCGAATTCAATGAAACTTTTTTTACGGATGTTCGGGTGCCGACAGACCAGATTGTCATGGGCCGGGGTAAGGGTTGGTACGTGGCCAACGTGACCTTGAAGCATGAACGTTTGCTACTGGGCGACGCCAACAAGTTGGTGCATCGCTTAAACCGCATCAAAACCATGATGGAGGAAATCCAGATTAACAATGAGCGGATCATTGACATGCCGGAATTCCGTGATCGGCTGTTGAAACTTCAAGGTGAGGTTTTGGCATCGAAATATCACGGCCTGCGGTTGCTTTCAGATCGAGTCAAGGGGGTCGATCCTGGGGTTCGGCAAATGATTGTGAAATATCAAGGAACCATGCTGGGCCATCGCCTCTCCGCTCTCGCGGTGGATGTACTTGGCGTGGCCGGCTTGGCCTACGACCCTAGAGGCGAAATGGTTGAAGACGATGACGCAACAACCTGGCAGATCGATTACATGTACGACCTCGGCCTAATCATAGGTGGCGGCACGTCACAAATACAAAAGAATATCATAGGCGAACGTGGACTGGGATTGCCAAAAGAACCCAAATCAACACGTCCAGTAAGCGGGGGTTGAGCTCATGGATTTTGATCTCGACGAGCAACAACGGCTGATTGATGCATCCTTGCGCTCGATGCTGCAAGATCATCTGCCAATCGACCGCCTGAAGGAATTGTGTGATGCGGGCGACGGCTTTGATCCAGGTCTTTGGCAGGCATTATGCGAACTTGGCATGCCGGGGCTGGCAATACCGGAAGCCTATGGCGGTGCTGGCTTGGGAATAATGGACTGTGTTGTCGCCGCTGAAGCCATGGGGCACGCTGCCTTGCCAACGCCGTTTCTTTCAACCACGATCATGGCGCCGTTGGCTGTGCAACGTATGGGCAGCTCCGCACAGCAACAGGACATACTGCCGCAAATGGCGCTAGGTCAATCAAAGACCGCATTTGCGTTTGAAACCGCGCCAGGAACAAATGGCGAAAGCAAATTGCAAAACACCGGTATGACGTTGAGCGGCCGGCTCGAGGCGGTTGTTGACGCTGCCGGGGCCGATCATCTTGTCATATTGCGATCCGACGATACTGCCGCGTTTGTGGATTTGCGGCATTCGGGCGTCTCGGTCGAAATCTATTTGAGCTTGGATTGGGGCCGTCCTCTGGCAAATATCACGCTGAACGAGGTACAGGCCATATTGCTGAACTCCGGGCATACAGACGCAGGTGCTGAAATTCTGCAAATCGGCCGGCTTATGGTCGCCGCGGACACACTCGGTGCAACACAATATATGTTTGATGCCGCCATCTCCTATGCCAAAGAACGCACCCAGTTCGATCGGGTGATCGGTAGTTTCCAGGGTCTAAAGCATGTTTGCGCTGAAATGGCGGCAATGCTGGAACCCTGCCGCGCACTGATTTGGTTTGCCGGACATGCTTTTGATCAACAGTTGGAAGAGGCTCCGTTACTAGCCCATCATGCCAAGGCGCATCTAAGTGAAGTCGGGCGCGAAGTCTCGCGGATGGCAACGGAAACCCACGGCGGCATGGGGTTTACTGATCTACTGGGCCTGCATATCTGGTTCAAGCGCATTGCCCAAAATCGTCAATTATTGGGAACACCGGAGCACTGCCGGCGGGATGCCGCCCGGCTGCAAAATTGGATTGCAGCCTGACATTTATTACCCTTTGGATATTAGAGGAAAAGCCTTTGAGCGAATTGGTTAGCGAGGAAGCAAAATCCTGGATCGGCCGCTCCGCGCCCAGCCAGCGAATTGAGATAAACCGTAGTGACATCATCAAGTATTCTATTGCGACGGAGCAACGCTCGGAAAAGTATCTCGCCGGTGATGTCGCGCCGCCGATGTTCTTATTTGCGGCGTTGCGTCCCTTAGTGGCGATCGACAAATTGGGCGCTGACGGTATTGCTAAAGATCCGTTCTTACCCGATTTACCATTGAAAAGGGTGATGGCGGGTGGCACCAAGATGAAATTTCACCGCAAGGTAAAACCGCACGACATATTAGTCGCGACACGGACGTTAAGTGGTATTACGGAAAAGCAGGGATCCACGGGCCCTTTGATTTTTCTCACCTACGACTTAACAGTCAAAACTGACGCTGGTGAGATGGTTTTGGAAGAAGAACAGTCGAGGATCCTAAGATGAGCGCTCGATTGAAAAACTTGGCGGTCGGCGTGGATTTGCCGGAACGCCAGCATACACCAACCAATGTTTCGCTATTCCTCTACAACGCCGCAATTTGGAACGGGCACCGGATCCACTATGATGAAAGTTATACCATCAATGTGGAAAAACATCCCGGCGTGGTGGTCGACGGACCGCTGCAAGGGGATTGGCTGGTTCAGGTTGTCACCGACTGGCTGGCTGAGGATGGCGAGATGATCAGTTTTGAATATTCCAATCGCCGGGCCTCTTATCTTGGCGAGACCTTGACTGCCGGTGGCAGAATAACCGGGCTGGATCTGACAGAGGGTACCGTTGATTTGGAATTATTCATCCGCAATGAAAAAGCGGAAATTGTGACACCGGGCAGCGCAACTGTGCAGTTCTTAAGCGAGTGAAGTTGTTCAAACGATAGAGGGAGCGAATAGGCGAATGACCTTTGATAACCTGATCCGAGAAAACCCACTTTGTAAATTGTTACAAATAGAATATCCGGTCCTGCAGGCAGGCATGTTTCAGGTGGCCTATGGTCCTTTGGCAGCTGCAGTTTCCGCCGCTGGTGGTCTTGGTGTGATTGGTTCAGCCTATATGTCGGGCGAAAAATTACGTGAAGAAATTCGCATCGTCAAAAACGAAACTGACAAACCCTTTGGTGTCGATATCTTGTTTGCCCGAGTAGACACCGAGGATGAAACAGCGGCGGGCTATACGGACCAGGTGCAGGAGGCAATCGAGGTGACTTTTGATGAGGAAGTTCCAGTGCTCGTCTCCGGCCTCGGCGATCCAGGACCCATTATTCCAAGGGCGCGCGCCGTCGGGATGAAAGTCATGTCGGTCGTCGGGTCATCCAGACAGGCACGTAAAGTTGAAGCTTCTGGGGTCGACGCGGTCATAGCCTCCGGCCATGAAGGTGGCGGCCATGTCGGCCGCATCGGCACTAATGTTCTAGTGCCCAGGGTTGTTGACGCGGTATCCATCCCGGTGGTTGCTGCTGGCGGCATTGTTGATGGTCGCGGGTTGGTTTCTGCTTTCGCATACGGTGCCGCAGGAATTTGGATGGGCACTCGCTTCATCGCGACGCGCGAAGCGCATGCGCATGACAATTACAAGAACAAGATTGTTGAAATTGATGAGGACGGCACTGTCGTGACGCGTGCTCACTCCGGCAAGCCGAACCGGATGATCCGCAATGACTTCACGCGTTCCTGGGAGGGCCGCGAGAGTGAAATCAAACCCTATCCCAACCAAATGATCGAAGTTGGCAACCCAGCGTCGGTGCGCGGTCGAATTGAAGGGGACGTTGTTAATGGCGTCCTTCCAGCCGGACAGGGGGCGGGGATTATTGATCATGTAGAAAGCGGCGGTGATGTGGTGCGACAAACTATGGATCAGGCGCGGGCCATATTTGAGCGTTGGAACCAATAAGATGTTTCGTCGAACAAATTTCGCGATATCAACGCTTAATTAGAGGCAAACGAATGCGGCATGAAGATCAGATTACCCAAGCACGATTGTTGCTAAACTATTTGGACAATGGTGAGACCGCGATGTCCGACGCAGTGTATTTCAATCCGGCCACCGATTATACCTGCAAAGAACAGGCAGCACGCGAGAAAGAACAGTTTTTCCTCGGTAGTCCCCTTTGTTTGGGGCTATCATGTATTTTGCCGTCCCCTGGCGATTTTTTGACCCGTGAAATTGCCGGCGTGGCGCTACTATTTGTGCGCGGAGAGGACGGCAAAGTCAGGGGCTTCCAAAATGTATGCCGGCATCGGGGAGCTCGCGTGGCCGAGGGCTGCGGTTCGGGTGCGAAAAGTTTCATTTGTCCCTATCACGCTTGGAGCTATGACTTACAGGGACGTTTGAAAGGCCGGCCAAACGAACAAGCCTTTGCGGAAGTCGAACGCCATACACGTAATCTTATTGAAGTGCCGGTACAAGAAAAATACGGCATTATTTGGTTTTGCGTGACCCCTGGCGACGCCTTCGAGATCAACCATAGATTGGGTGATCTTGTTTCTGACCTTGATGGCTATGGCCTGGGCAAATACGTGCATTACGAAACCAAGGTCTTACGCAAAAAGCTAAACTGGAAATTGGTTATCGATACATTTTTAGAGACCTACCACATCCGGATTTTGCACAAAGACACGATCGCGCCAATATTACATTCCGATTTGGCTAGTTTTGTTCCATTTCTGGATAATTTGCGGATGATCGCAGCCCGCAAAACCATCGCGGAATTGCGAAACCAACCGGAAAAGGAATGGGATCTTATTAAGCATTCCGCGATGGTATATGTACTGTTTCCTAATACCTTGTTTATTATCCAGGGTGATCATCTAGAGACCTGGCATATTTTTCCAACCGGGGGTGGCGTGGATGAATGCGAAATGTATGTGTCTCTTTATCCCCCGGAGCCGGTAAAAAGCGACAAGGCACGCAAGTATTGGGATAAGAACTTTAAACTCCTTTTGGACACTGTCGAAGAGGAAGATTTCCCCCTCGCTAAAGCCATGCAAAAGAGTTTCCACACCAGCGCTCAAAAAAATCTGGTCTTTGGCCGCAATGAACCAGCTTTGGCGCATTTTCATGGTGCTGTTTCGCGGCATGTGGGCCAGCCTGTGGTCTGATCGAGAAAATTGCCGCGTTGACGATAAATTAGAAAGTTAATCGATGTTCAAGCTAAGTGAAGAATTGGAGCAGTTCCGCGATCATGTCCGTCGGTTTGCGGAAAAGGAATTCGCTCCGAATGCGGCAAGATGGGATGAAAATGAGGAGTTTCCGGAGGAGAACCGGAAATTATTGGCCGAAGAAGGCTATTTTGGTCTCTTAATACCTGAAGAATACGGCGGCCATGGCGCACCGGTCATGCAAAGCGTTCTGTTCGTCGAGGAAATCGGGCGGGTTTGTTTTAACACCGCGACGATCTGCCAAATCTACCTGCACGGACCCGCGCGCGCTATTACCATCCTTGGAAACGATGAACAAAAGAAACGCTGGCTACCTGGTGTTGTCAGTGGCCAGAACATGTTCGCGATCTCCATTAGTGAAGCTAATGCCGGCTCGGCGGTCACCGACCTTAAAACGAAGGCCGTTAAAGATGGCTCCGACTACATTATTAGCGGTTCGAAATGCTTCACGACATTGGGTGAGTTTGCCACCCATATTCTGGTTTTCGTTCGTTTCGGCAAAACCAGCGGTGCCCGCGGAATTGGCGCGATTGTTATTGATCGTGATACGCCCGGTCTTACATTTGGCAAGGCCGACAAAAAAATGGGCGGTCGCGGCGTGCCGGAATGCGATGTATTTTTTGATGATTGCCGGGTGCCGGAAGAAAATGTTCTGGTCATGGGGGAAGAGGATAATAGTCGAGGTTTCAAAACCTTGATGGATGCCTTTGGCCCGGAACGCTGCGGCAATGCCGGGATTTGTGTCGGCATTGCGCAAGGGTCCTATGAGTTCGCCAAGGCCTACGCGGAAGAACGGCATCAGTTTGGGCGCCCGTTGATGGAATTTCAAGGCATCCAGTGGAAGATTGCTGACATGGTAACCCAAATACATGCGGCCCGCATGATGGTCTATCGCGCGGCAACCAACGAGGTGAATGGATTTCCTGATCCGAAGGAAGTGGCGATGGCAAAGCTCTATGCCAACGAAATGGTGCAACGAGTCACCAGCGAGGCTCAACAGATATTGGGCCACTATGGTTATACCCGAGCTTTTCCGCTGGAAAGGATGTATCGCGACGGTCGCGGCTATGCCGTCGGCGGCGGGACCACGGAAATTCTACGCAACACCATCGCGGCCATGGAATTCGGCCGCGGTTTCGACCAAAGGCGAAGTTAAGGCTGCTGCGCATCATTGGGCAAGGTTCGAACGGTGGCGCTGCTTTGCGTTCAATCCTGCATCACCGCAACAAGTGGCGCGAGTGCTGCTTGCCAGGAAACTCGGCATTCCAGGTTTGCAATCCAATTGGCCACGGCCGGGGTCTCGGCCAGCGATATACCCGCCTGCCCGCGAAACATGAAAGTGCTGGCGATGGCGAAGTCGGCGATGCTTAGTTTTCTAGCAACCCTTTCATTGTCTGCCAAATTTTGTTCCAGGGCGCCAAGAAACTGCCGCACGTTTTTCATTTCGGATTCAATCACCGCTTCGTCCGACTGACCCATACCAAAAAGCTGCTTCATGAACTTTTCAAAAGACACTTATTGCGTCGCCGGCCCAAGATGTACGGTTTGCCACCGCAATCAGCTGCTGGGTTAAGGGTACAATTTTCCCGTTACTTTCTACCCGAATTGATAGGCCGACTGGACAGCTCCCAATACTGTATCCGTCAACATTTTTCGGCCAACGTCTTCGCCCGCGGCACCGGCCACAACATGCAGGGGCACCAAATGCTCCGCTCTTGGATGGGCCTCTCGGGCGCAAGGTGCTTGCCCCCAATTCGTAAGCTTTTGGTTCCGTTCAAGGTGGCTCGGTTCTGTGACCGCCGCCGTCAGCCATTTATCAAAGGTCTCAGCCTCGGCGTCGCTGCTACCACCACCTGATTGCATGTTGCTCATCAGCTGTTTCATATTGTGGTAGCTCATACCACTGCCGAGAATAAGCACCCCTTCATCGCGCAATGGCGCCAATGCCTCTCCGACCGCGATATGGCTGGCCGGATCGAAATTATTCCGCAACGAAAGCTGGACAACCGGTATGTCGGCATCGGGAAAGGCCAGCTTGAGGGGAATGAAAACACCATGATCAAAACCGCGTTCAGAATTCAGATTGCATTCGATGTCATTTGCCGACAGCAGATTTGTCACACGCAACGCCAGATCCGGCGAGCCGGGGGCGGGGTATTCAATTTCATATGTATGCTCGGGAAAGCCGTAATAGTCGTACAACAATGGTGGTGCCTGATTGCTCTGGACGGTGATCTTTGCTTCTTCCCAGTGGCCGGAGACGATGATGATTGCCGCTGGCCGCTGGCCTATATCCAATGGCACCCGGCGCAGATAATCAGCCATGGCACTCCAGGTATCGGGCGGGTCCCAAGCCATGAAAAAACAGGGGCCGCCACCGTGAGGTATGAAAAGCGTCGGCATCCTGGTCATGTCGTAAAGAACCTTCAAAAGGCGGGCAAGAATCTGATAGCAAGGTTAGGACTGTCAAAAGCGCATTGGCAACGCACGAGGCCCGCGAACCTGACCGCCTGCCCAGGTTACCGCATCCGGATCCGACAATTCGAACTCCGGGATACGTTCAAACCAGACCCTGAGCGCGGCATCCATTTCCATTCTGGCCAAATTTGAACCAGCGCAACGGTGGGAACCAATGCCAAAGGCAATATGGCGGTTCTTGGCCCGGTCGAGAATGACCTTGTCCGCGTCTTCAAAAATACTTGGATCCCGGTTTGCGGCGGGGAAATTCAGCAATACCTTGTCGCCGGGCTTGAAGGTGACATCGCCAGTCTGCACCTCTTCTGTCACTTCCCTCGCCATCATAACCGGTGAGTAAAAGCGCAACATCTCTTCAATGGCGCTGGGAAACAGCTCAGGCGTTGTGGCCAACCGTCGCCGGTCTTTCGGATGAGTTGCAAAATGCCACAGTGCAGACCCGATAGAACTCCAGGTGGTATCAATGCCGGCAACTAATAACAAATTGCACATTCCGATTACCGTCTTTTTCGAAATCGGCTCACCGTCAATTTCCTGTTCCAACAGTTTGGATATGAGATCGTTCGCTGGTTTAAACTGCCGGAGTTCGACGAGCTCACCGAAAAACTGACGAATGATACGCCGATTTTCGTTTCTCTTCTGAACATCGGTCGAGCCTTCTTCAAGCAGGCCTCTAACCCAACCTACAAATTCGTCTGTTCGGTCCTCGTCAACACCAATGACATGAGCAATGGTTTTCGCAGGAATATGCACCGCATATTCCAAAGCCGCATCGCAAGAACCTTTGTCGATAAAACCGTCAATCAGTTCATGGCACAGGCTTTCCGCATACGCCCGATAGGGTTCCACGGCTTTCGCGGTGAACAATGGCAAAATCATCCGGCGCTGGGGAATGTGATCCGGTGGGTCAGACGTGATCGGAGGTGCAGAATTACCATATTCCGCCAACACCGGATCGAATTCCTCCTCTTCGCGCGGCGTGCTGACTACCAACGGATTACGCGAGGAGAGTTCCGGGACCATACGTACGAAAGCTTGCATGTCTTCATAGCGTGTTGGCATCCAGGAACCGCCCCAACGTTCCGTATGGGCAATCGGACATCGTTCTCTCAGATCGTCCCAAATTGGTGCCGGGTCCTTGACATAACCTTCATCGAACAGATCGAAATCGGTCGCCCAATCATCTACTGGAGGTGTCTGTGTCATCAGTTAATTTCCCTTCAAAAAACCGATAAATAGATCACGATTGCCAAGATAGCTCTTTAAAGTCAAACTAACATACGTTAGAAAAAACAGCAATATTGCAATTATAGGTGCATTTCTGGAGAAATTTTCATGTCCATCCAATTAACGGACGTTCAATTGGCTTATTGTGATACGGCGGAGCGTTTCGCCCGTGAAAAGCTTGCCCCCGGTTATCGAGCTCGAGCAACCGGCCACACGCTTGACAAAGACTTGATACGAGAAATGGGATCATTGGGTCTCATCGGTGTGGATCTTGGCACAGAATTCGGCGGATTGGGAGAGAGCTCCGTGACAGTGGGACTTGTCATGGAGAAGATCGCCTACGCTGACTTTAATGTCAGTTACATACAGCTTCTAGCCTCCCTGATGGGTGGCATGGTGGCGAAATACGCATCGCCGGATATCGCCAGGGAATGGGTCCCAAAAGTCATTTTAGGGGAAAAGGTGATTGCTCTCGGTCTTACCGAACCCAAAGGTGGTTCGGATGCCGCCAGCCTTCAACTTCGAGCCGAGAAGTCAAAGAATGGCTGGCGTTTGAACGGCGAAAAGACGTCCATAAGTTTTGCTGATCAGGCCGACGCCGCTGTGATTTTCGCCCGCACGGGGGATCCGGCGGGCAAGGCCCGGGGCGTCAGCACCTTTTTTGTCGACCTAAATGAGAAGGGCATCTCGCGCACCCATTTCGACGACATCGGCACCAAGCCGGTTGGCCGCGGATCGCTCTTCTTTGACGATGTATTCCTACCTGCGGAAAATATGATGGCCGAACAGGATCGGGCGTTCGGCACGATTATGGCCGGCTTCGACTACAGCCGCGCTTTGATCGGGCTGGAATGCATTGGACCGGCCCAGGCCTCGGTCGACGAAACCTGGGCCTATGTGAGTGAACGGGAAGCGTTTGACACCCCCCTGGCACAATATCAAGGCGTGAGCTTTCCACTGGCGGAAGCCGAAACACAGCTCACCATGATGCGCCAGCTTTGTTACAATACGCTGGCAATGCGCGATAACGCACAACCGCATACCGCGGAAGCTGCAATGTGCAAATGGTATGTTCCCAAGGTCTCTTGCGAAATACTCCATCAATGCCTGCTGCTGCACGGGCATTATGGTTATACCACGGATCTACCCCATCATCAGCGCTATTGCGATGTCCTTGGCCTGCAAATTGGCGACGGCACGGCGCAAATCCAAAAGCTCGTAATCGCCCGGGAGAAAGCCGGCCGAATTGTCCTTCAATATGACAAAACAAACACAAAATGAGGTTAAATCATGACGGACTTCGTCGCACATTCAATATTAGATCACGTCGGAATTATTGAACTGACACGACCGGAGAAGTTCAACTGTCTATCGACGGCAACAATTCGTGGCATAGACTTGGCACGCGCGGAATTCGAAGCCAACCGGGAGGTCCGCGCCATCCTAATTCGATCCCAGGGAAAATATTTCAGTACCGGGGCGGACCTTGAGGAAGTAAAAGGCATTCAGAACTCTGGCGAAAAGCTGGATGATTTTGTTGGCTATGGCCAAAACGTGCTACTTCGCCTGGAAGCCAGTCCCCTGCCAGTTGTCGTGGCTGTGCAGGGCCTTTGCCTTGCCGGCGGGATTGAGTTGATGTTAACGGCCGATATTTGCTTTGCGGCGGAGACGGCTCGGTTTGGCGACCAACATGCGCAATTTGGACTGATCCCGGGTTGGGGCGGCAGTCAGCGATTGACCCGTATTCTCGGCTTGCGCCGAGCCCTGGATTTATTCTTCAGCGCGCGATGGATGCAGGCGGGTGAAGCGGAAGCGGTGGGTCTTGTAAATAAGGTTGTGCCGGACGACCGTTTGCACGAGGAGGCAATGGAATATTGCAGGGACCTCTCGGCGCGCAGCCGAATTGGTCTCGCTGAAATGAAGCGACTTGCCCGTGAAGGTCTGGAACTTCCTCTCGCTGCCGCTATGCGGCTTGAGCGCGATGCTGTGGTTCGTCATATCCAAAGTACTGATGCTGCTGAAGGTCTATCCGCGTTCGAATCCCAGCGCACTCCAGAATTCGTTTAACAAACCTCGGAACATTAAGACGCTATGATTTCTGATCCAATACTAGGGATTTTTCACCTGTTATTAGAACTTCGAATACCGAACACACGAACCAGTTTTTTGAGTTAGCGATATAAGGAAAACGGCTATCATGGAATATCAAGATATCATTTATGAAGAGCGCGATCATGTTGCTCACATCACTATTAACCGTCCGGAGGTCTATAATGCTTTTCGCTACCGGACTGTCGAAGAATTGATTAATTCGTTTCAGCGTGCTGGCTGGAATGCTGACATCGGTGTTGTCGTACTTGGCGGCGCAGGAACAAAAGCTTTTTGCACTGGTGGCGACCAGTCTGACAAGGATGGCGGTTATGAAGGTGCCCGCGGAACTGTTGGTATGCCTGTTGAGGAACTGCACGCCACTATGCGAGATATCCCGAAGCCTGTTATTGCAAAAGTTCGTGGTTATGCGATCGGCGGCGGCAACGTCCTTGCGACTATTTCAGATTTGACGATTGCGTCTGACACAGCAATTTTTGGTCAAGTTGGTCCGAAAATGGGTTCGGTTGATCCGGGCTTTGGTACGGCTTACCTGTCGCGTGTTGTGGGTGAAAAGAAAGCACGGGAAATCTGGTATATGTGCAAGCGTTATAGCGCACAGGAAGCACTGGAAATGGGCCTGTGTAATGCGGTTGTACCGGATGATGAGTTGGAAACGGAAGTCGATGCATGGTGCGCTGAATTGGTTAAGCGTTCGCCAACCGCGATTGCCTTAGCCAAGCGCTCTTTCAACGCAGACAGCGAGAATATTCGCGGAATTGGTCAGCTCGCCTTTGAAGCCGTCAAGATGTACTACAACACGGATGAGTCAAAAGAAGGGGTAGATGCCTTGAATTCGAAGCGCGAACCCGATTTCCGAAAATACGTGAAGTAGAGTACATGGAGGTTACAGGCTGTAGATTTTGCACTGACAAATGACCAGATTGCCTTTCGCGATACAGCACGACGGTTTGCTGAGGATCGGCTGATGCCGAGGTACATGGCTCGCGAAGAAGAGGGATGCATCGAAAAGGAAGTTATCGCCGGCGAAATGGTAGGGCGTCTCGCCTCGCCTCGTGGCATATAGGCATTAATTTTGAGATACCCTGATGGCTGGTCCAGTTCTGCAGTGCTTAATGGGGAAGTTCTTGACGAGATCGTCCTACGGACTTTCAGTCGGCCTGATGTCCGAGGTGCCAGTGCCTCAATTAGTCGTGCTGCATTCGAAACACAGGGTATTGCGGCTATCGAGTGACATGTCTATGCGCATAAAACCGCTCCGGGTTTGGAGTTGTTAGGAGTTAAATAATTTGATGAAAAATGAAAGACGTTCCAACAATCTGAAGTTCGGGTTTTCCGACAAAGAGTTGACGGAGATTCCGATCAGTTTCCGTCCCGACCTGTTTGTTGGCAAACGCGCCCTGGTCTCCGGCGCTGGCAGTGGTTTCGGCAAGGCCATTGCGATGCTGTTCGCTCGGCTCGGAGCGGACTTGGTGATTTGCGGCCGCAATGAAGAAAAACTAAAAACAGCGGCCGCGTTGTTCGAGAATCAGGGCGTCAAAGTTGACCCTTATGTCATGACAATTCGTGATCCAGATAAAGTCGAATCGATGATGGAAGATGTTTTCCGGAATGGTTCATTGGATGTCCTGGTCAACAATGCCGGCGGCCAGTTTGCGCAGCCGGCAATGGACATTCCTGTTAAGGGTTGGAATGCGGTAATTGACACCAATTTAAATGGGACCTGGTACATGATGCAGGCCGCCGCGAAGCACTGGCGTGACAGTGAACAGCCCGGAAATATCATTAATATCGTGGCCGATATCTGGCGCGGCAACTGGGATATGGTGCATACATGTGCTTCCCGCGCCGGAGTCATTTATGCTTCTAAGACGGTTGCCGTCGAATGGGCACAATATGGCATTCGTACTAATTGTGTTGCGCCCGGGTGTTGTGAATCCGATGGTTTCAATAATTATTCCCAAGACGTGGTTCAGGCTTATGAATTGTCCAACCCGCTTTTGCATTCAGGCGATGTTCTGGATATCGCCGAAGCGGTAATTTATCTAGCCGCACCGGCCGGTAAGTTTATAAACGGCGAAGTGATCACAATCGACGGCGGCCAACAGTTGTGGGGCGACGTTTGGCCCTATGAAAAGCCGGAATGGACGAAAGTTTATTAAAACCGTTCGCCGCGAATTTGAGATTACCATCACGGAATTGAAGGAAAATTACAATGTCACTTCCTCTGCAGGAGCGGCTTCACGTAGGGATTCAGACGATACAACGGCGCACCGAACCCGCTACAGGACCCTACCGACCGACATTGGACAAAGGCCGCGCTTTGGTCGAGTTGGTTGATCGATTGGGCTATGATTCCCTATGGGTGGGTGATCATCTTTCCTTTGCCATTCCCTTTCTAGATCCTTTGATTCAACTGGCCCAGGCGTCCGTCATCAGCCCGCGCCTGATGCTTGGCACGGGTGTTTACTTGTTACCGCTGCGCCATCCAGGGCCGGTGGCGAAGCAAATTGCCACCCTCGACTTGCTTTGCGGAGGACGTTTCATCTTTGGCGTCGGTGTTGGCGGAGAATTCGAGACCGATTTCCAGGTAGCGGGCGTGCCTCGCAAAGAACGTGGTGCGAGGCTTAGCGAAGCGATTGAGGTGCTGCGTAAATTATGGAGTGGTGAAACTGTCGCCCATGATGGTCCACATTACCCCTTTAGCGAACTAGAAATGTTGCCGACCCCGCTGCAGGAAAAGGGTCCGCCTGTCTGGTGTGGCGGACGTTCACCTGCCGCACTCCGGCGCGCCGGGCAGTTGGCCGATGGTTATATCTCTTACGTAGTTAGCCCGGACATGTACCGGGATTCTTTGGAGAAGATTACCATTGCGGCAGATAAAGCGGAGCGCCAATTAGATAGTTTCGGAACCGGTCATCTGTTGTTTACCCGTATCGAGGACAGTTACGAGACCGCACTGGACCTGGCCAGCGAGACTTTAAGCGTGCGTTACGCAATGGATTTTCGCAAGGCGGCAAAACGCTATTGTGCGTTGGGCCGGCCAACAGATGTGGCCGCCCGGCTACAGGAATTTTTTGACGCCGGCGTTCGCCACGTGGTGATGGACTTTCTTGGACCATACGAAGAACGTGATCAGCAGATCGAGCGTTTTGCCACGGAAGTAATGCCACTGATCAGAACCATGACAGGGCGCTAATGCGTTATAGAGTACATTAGTTATGATAGACGACGCCAATCTTACTTTTGATTTTACGGAAGAGCAAAAACTAATGCGGGACAGTGTTCTTGGTGTCCTTGAACGGATTTTGCCGCCGGAAAAAAATCGGATCCTCGACAAGGCTGGCTAATATCCGTTCGAAGCCTGCCAGGTGTTGGCCGATACCGGCATCAATGGAATTGTCTGCCCAAAGGAATATGGTGGTCTTGGTGGCTCCTTTACCGATCTTGCGGTGTTGGGCGAAGCGCTCGGCTATCACTAGGGCGGCATTGCCCAGGCCTGGAGTATCACAGTGATTTACGCCGGCATGCATATCGCCCTTCACGGCAGTGATGAAATGAAGCGGGAATTCCTGCCGAAGATAATATCCGGAGAACTGCACCTGGCACTTTGTCTATTGTCAATTTCGCCAGTCTTTCCGGCGATTTCAATGCCCCACACGTGGATTGGGTGTTTTGTGCGGAACAGTCTTACAAGGAGCCAATCGCTCACGGGCCTTTGATACTTGCGGTTGCCAGCGGCCTAGTTTGTCAGAGCGGCATTAACGATGGCACTATTGTTGCGATGTTGGGACTGGATAAATAGCGCATACACTTGCCGGTGAAACATGGCGATACCATCGAAATCGCCACGACTGTTGTTAACAAACAGCAGACGAGCAAGGGGAATCAGGGCGTTGTTTCGTTTGGACGGGAAATTCTGAACCAAAGAGCGTAAAAGGTTCAGTCTATGGAACTATCATGATTTTACCGCAGTCGCGAGAATTTGTAACTTTTAGGTAGGCAGGCTACTGGCGCTGGGAGTTCACAATTTCCTCATCGAGGAATTTTACAACAGCGCCTGTGAATACATCATTCACATCTCCTGCCACCATATGGCCGGCATTGGAAACATCGACGAATTTGGCATTTGGGACTATCTTCAGGAAGTGATCGACCGATTCCTGACTGACCAGAGAGCTCAACTTACCGCGGATTAGAAGGTTCGGGATGCGTATTTTCCGCGCCGCCCTTTCCAGCCGGCCCGGGTCTTTGTCTCGGCTGGCCGCCGCACATTTTTCGCCGGCGATAAAAGCCGGATCCCAATGCCAGCGATAGCGGCCATCAACGCCTTTTCTCAAATTTTTGGTTAAACCAGACAGGTTTTTCGGCCGGCTGCGATGCGGTAGATAAGCGGCGATGACATCGGCAGCATCTTCGGGCGTTTCAAAACCGTCATTAATATGCTCGCCCATAAAACCAATAATCTCAGCAACCCCGGAAGGTTCTACTTTCGGAGCTATATCAACCAAAATGACCGCAGCGAATATCGGGAACGCTACTTCACCTGCCGCCATCATTGCGGCAACCCCACCCAGGGACGCCCCGACAATGACGGGTGGGATACTCATTTGCCCTGTAATTTCGACTAAATCTTCGACAAACTTTTCCATCAAATAGTTACCGTCATGTGACCAACCACTATCGCCATGGCCGCGTTGATCCACGGCTACCGCATACCAACCACGAGACGCCAGCTCCCGCGCGGTTCCTTTCCAGGCATGCCGGGTTTGCCCGCCGCCATGCAGTAGAATAATCGGCCGGTCACGCGCATCACCCCATACGTCCGCGACCAGTTCAATACCGTCTTTCATCGGAAATCTCTTGGACTGAGGCTGCATAGAATTAGGCTCCGTGAATGTATTCGAAGGAAATAATATTTTATAACCATACATAAAATGTGTTTACATACAATATGTAATGACATTAATGTTTTCCATGGAAGATTATACCACCGGGCAGAATTTAGGTTTCATCATCGGCGACGTTTCGCGCCTGCTACGGTATGTCTTTGATCAGCGAGTTTCGAGCGTCGGCCTGACACGGGCGCAGTGGCGCGTCCTGGTCCATCTGCAAAGACTGGACGGTCCGACCCAAAGTGAACTGGCGGAAGCTCTGGAAATCGGCGCTCCCAGCCTGGGTAAAATGCTCGATACACTGGAGCAAAAGGGCTGGATCGTGCGCCAGGCAACTCCTTTGGACCGACGGGCAAAGCATGTCTATTGCACAGCGAAAGTTCAGCCGATCATGGATGTCATGCTGAAGATCGGCGCCGAATTGACCGACGATGCTATGGACGGAGTGTCTACAGAAGAACGGCAAAGCCTGCTGGATGTGTTATTGCGGGTCAAGGCCAATCTGCTTATGCTTGGTAGGGATGCCCAAAATAATGGCATTGACCCAAAACTCACAGGAGCAGCCTCTGTGGTTGAGCGGTGCGATCTAGACCCTTCGGATGCAACGATCAATGGCGGATAAGTCCCATGATAACCCAATTCCTGGTTATCTGGGACAGCCCCCTCATCGATTTACCTTAGGAAAATGGTGCCCAGGGACTAGTTTATTTCCCAGGGACGGAACCGAACCACCGACACGCGGATTTTCAGTTCGCAATAAATTTTGTCCATTGCTCCAGCAGCGCCCGCCGTTTGTCTAAACGATCTGATCTTTGATAGGCGCGAACGATAGTGTTGTCGACGCTGTGACCAAGCACGGCCTCTTTGATTTCGAATGGCGTGTCCGTCTTCTCTTCAACCCAAGTGCGGAAAGTCGCGCGAAAACCGTGGGGTCTTGCGTGATATCCCTCGCGTTTCATAAATGTTGCCATAGCGGCATCAGATATCGGATTGCCACGATGCGCCGGAAATAAATGGTCAGTATCTGTACGTATTCTCGCATCACTAATGACGGCCAAAGCTTCATTTGTGAGAGGAACCCGGTGCGCTTGGCCGGTTTTTGTACGTTCTTCTGACAAGTTCCAAATATCGTCTTCGACTTCTTCGAAGCGTGCCAACCGAACCTCCGTGGTTCGTGCTAAGGTAAGCATGAGGAAACGGAGTGCGAGTGCGGATACTCCTGATCTTGTTTTAAGCCATTTGTAAAATCCGGGCGCATCGGAGTAAGACATGGAAGGTATATGGATTACTTTATGACGTTGCTTGCCGAGAAGTGCGCGCGTTTTCATCACAGCTTGTAGATCAACATCCAGCCCCAACGCTGCGGCATGTTTCAGTGTTAGATTCATTCGATTGAGCGCCTTTTTTGCGGCCTCTGGCTTATTGTGCCAGATTGGGTCCAAGGTCTGTTTTAGGACATGCTGATCCAAATCTTCTATTGGATAGCCGCGCAATTTAGGGAGTATGTGTGTCTTGAGAGGGGAGAGCCAGCGACCGGCGGCACCTTCTTCTTTCAATTCAGCTTTGCGAGCTTCGAAGCAACGCTCAATGGCTTCACCGACGGTAAGCTTGCGGGCTTGTTTTCGTTTCAGTTGGCGTTCTGAGATAGGGTCGATGCCGTCACGGAGTTTGCGGCGGGCATCATGGGCTCGCTCGCGCGCTTCGGCAATCGAAACGTCAGGCCAGCGGCCCAAACCCATTTCCCGTCGTTTGCCGCCAACCGAAAGACGCAGCACCCATTTTCCAGCTGCTTTGCTTCGTTTGATCAGCCATAATCCTTGTCCGTCAGAGTATTTCCCTGCGTCGAGGGATTTTGCCTTCATTTGATTTAGGCTGTTATATATCACTAGTCCACCCTTTTTAGTCCCCCGTTTAGTCCACCCCGGACAGTGTGAAGCGGTGGATATCTATGTTCCAAGGTGTATCAAACCCATTGATTCTAAGCAATTAATTTTACTGGAGAATGTGCAGGTATGTTCTAAAATGGTCGGAAAGTTAGGTGCGTCTCCTGGGCACCAAAATATTCACGAATGATCCGGCATGATAGACGTCCAAAGGATTTGGTCGGTCGACGGCTCGCGCGCGTTTTAAATTGCGGCGTGACGGCGGGCGGCGACTCGATTAGGGTGGCGGAAATGTCGGACGTTCGTAGTTTCGAGTGATGTTGAACTGGACCAACAGCCTGATCTTGCTTGCCCTCGTGGCCGTGCTCGGCGTTAATCTATTCCGGCAGGTCAACGGCGAAACTCACCTGCTGGAGTGGCTGGACAGAACCCTGGCTTCAGATCGCGCCGCGGTTCCAGGCGGGCGTAGCCAAACAACCCCAACCGTAAAAGACGCGGGATCGGGGTCGGGCGTACCAAATCCAAGAGGGCGTGGCGTCGATTTGGCCGACCTGTCCGAAACGACCCGCCGTCCGCTGTTCTCCCCGGACCGTCGACCGCCGGAGTCTGAAGTGGAAGCCAAGCCGGTGGTGGCAACGGTCAACCTACCGCCGATCGTTCTCTCCGGGGTGGTCACAGCCGACGGCAATCGCTACGCGATTTTCCGCCAATCCAGGCGGAATTCCGACGTCATGCGTTTGGCCGAGGGAGACACCTACGAGGGTTGGAAACTCGTCAAAATCGAACGAGGCCGGGTCACGTTCGAAGCGAACGGCAAACAAGCCGTGCTGGAAATGGATTTCAACCGTTTGACGCCGCCGCCGCGGAAACCCGCGCCGAGGCCGGTCCAGAAGACCACCGGCGATAAAGCGCCGGCCAACGACAAGACCAAACCGCCGGCCAAGCCGAAGTCGAACTAATCCACCGCTTGGGGGGCCGGGCGCACGGTCAATCCGCTGCCGCGGTTCACAATCCGGTATGGCCGGCCGCGCGACTTGCTGAGTTGCACTACGCTCCGTTGCCGTACCGCGGGGCCGCTGCCGCGCTCGACGGTGACCTCAATCGTGTATATGCCGACCAAAGCGGCGGCCGGATTCGTACGCACCGACGGCAACTGCAAATCCAAAGCTTGCTTCAGCTCCGGCGACGCCGTGAACGGATCGACCCGCCCGCTTCTGGATTCGACCGTAAAAAAGTCCTCTAATTGAACCAGATTCAATCCCGGCGTCGGCAGGATCTGACGCAGCTCGGAAAGAGATTCGAAGGGCCCGTCCTTGGCCTGGAACAGCCAATCCTGATCCCGATAGTCGGCATCTTCCGCGCCATTGAACCGCACCGTTTGATCGGTGTCGCGGAAGTCGATCAACCTGTCCAAGAACTCCGCAGCCTGCTCATCCGTGGCGCCGGACCATAACAGCAAGGCGGTAAACGCCTCCGGCTTACCGGCATTCAAATCGATCTTCCCGCGCTCGTCCCAAATGCGAACGGTAATCGACAGATCGCCGACCTGGCGTTGTTCCGGCGTGCCGTCCAACAAAGGGCGCTGATCGATTGCGGGCTGCACCATTCGGTAAAGCGTCCGGTGAACTTCCGCCTCGGCCCGCAGATCGAACCGGGCCAATTCGGCGTGGGCCTGGCTGTTCCGCGCCAGAGGCCGGGCATGCCAGGACAGCGCGCCCGCGACGACGGCAAACAATACCGTCGCCCAGAGCACGAGCAGGATCGCGATGCCGCGCTGCCGGCGTTCGCCGCCTTCATGGCGTGTTAAAGAGTTAGTGCGTACAGATATAGCTCCGCCACCGTCATGCTAGCGCATCTCTCCGACCGCATGTTAAACTAAAGGCGCTTGTTTCGACAGTCGTAACAAATGGCACAGTAGGGCGACAGGTGCATTTCAGTCCTAAGATGTTCGCGGAAGAGTTGGGCCAACGGTTGGTTAGCGGCGGCATGCTGGATCAGCGTGCGCTGCAGCGGGCGTCCCGGGTCGCGCGAGACCATGGCGAACGCTTAGACCGGGTTCTGACCAAATTGGGACTCCTGCCGGAAACCGAATTGGCTCAAGTGGTCGCCGAATATCTCAAGCTACCGCTTCTGAACAGTGAAGACATGACGGGAGCAACGCAAACCGAAGCAAATATCAGTCTGCGGTTCTACGACGACCACAATGTGGTCGTCGTAGGCGAAGACGATCGACAGGTTCGCCTCGCCATGGCCGATCCCTTGGACGATTATGCCGTCCAGGCCGTCAGTCTGATAACCGGGAAGAATGTCGTCCGTCTGGTCGCACCGCCAAGCCTGGTACAGTCCGCGGTCTCCGGTTTACGGTCGCCCGGCGATGTCGACGACGACGCCCATCCCGAAGTCGCGCATGTCACGGACGAGGATATCGAGCGGCTGCGGGATCTCGCCAGCGAGGCGCCGATTATTCGGGCGGTCAACCAGATGGTCGTCAAAGCGGCGGAACTGCGCGCGTCGGACATTCACCTGGAGCCCGAAAACAACGAACTGCGCGTGCGCTATCGGGTCGACGGCCTGCTTCGGGAAATGCCGCCGATCGACGTCAGCTCCGCAGCCGCCGTCCTGTCGCGGATCAAGATCATGGCCAAACTGGACATCGCCGAACGCCGGCTGCCGCAAGACGGCCGCGTCATGTTGGCGATCAAGGGCACGCCGATCGATATCCGGGTCTCGACCATGCCGACGGTGGACGGCGAAAGCGTGGTCATGCGCCTGCTCGATAGCGGTGGCGTGCAATTGGATTTCGCCGCGCTCGGTTTTGCCGGCTCGGATTTTGAGCGGTTCCGGCGCGATCTCGACGTCTCGAACGGCATCGTTCTCGTCACCGGACCGACCGGCAGTGGTAAGACGACGACGCTTTATACCGCGTTGACGCAACTCAACCGGGAAGACCGCAACTTGCTGACGGTCGAGGATCCGGTGGAATACCGCCTCGACGGCGTCAATCAAATTCAGGTCAAGTCCGATATCGGCCTAAGCTTCGCCCCGGTCTTGCGGTCGATGCTACGGCACGATCCGGACATCATCATGATCGGCGAAATCCGCGACGGCGAGACCGCCGAAATCGCCATCCAGGCGGCGTTGACGGGACATTTGGTGCTGTCGACGCTACATACCAATGACGCGGCCAGCAGCATTTCCCGCCTCTTGGATATGGGGATCGAGGGCTATTTGATTGCGGCGACGTTGCGCGGCGTGCTGGCCCAGCGCTTGGTCCGACGGCTCTGCTTCGACTGCCGCGCCGCCTATCCGGTGGACGACGAACTGGCCGCCGAGTTGCACTTGCCGGCGGGCGCCGACAACCGACCGAAGCAGTTGTACCGCGCGGTCGGTTGCCCGACCTGCGGCGGCAGCGGATATCGCGGACGGTTGTCGGTTTTCGAGTATCTACCGATCACGGAGGAAATTCAGCGCCTGACTATTCGTGGCGACGATGCCTCGCAAATCGGCGACGCCGCCGTCGCGGCCGGCATGCGGACCATCCTTCAGGACGGGCTAACCAAGGCGATAGCGGGCGAGACCACCGTGGATGAGATCATGCGCGTAACCCGGAGCCGATCCTAAATGGCGCTCTACAAGTATTTGGCCGCGACCAGTACCGGCGAGACCACGACCGGCGAACTGGAACAGGGCAACCGCGAGCAGGTCATCGAGTTCCTGCGCGACCGGGGCTATGTCCCGATCGAGGTGACGAGCGTCGAATCCTCCGGCCCGACCCGGCAGCGGCGGCAGCGGCAAGGTCGCCGGCGACCCATGACAAGCGCCGAACTGGGCGCCTTCACCGCGGACCTGGCAGCCCTGATACAAGCGCGGGTCCCAGTCGATCGGGCTTTATCCGTTATGCAGACGGGGGATTCGGCACTGGCCGCCTCCAACCTTGCCCGGGAATTGGAGGATCAGGTGCGGGGTGGCGTCAGTTTGGCCGACGCGATGGCGGCAAGCGACACGCCAACGCCGACATATTATGTGCCGATGCTCAGGGCCGGCGAAGCGTCCGGCAATGTGGGGCCGGTGCTGAAAAGCCTGGCCGACGAGCTTCTGGAAGATGTCGCGCTTCGCCAGGCAATCGTCTCGGCGCTGCGTTATCCCCTGTTCGTGCTGTGCCTCGCCCTGCTGACCGTCATGCTGGTTTTCGTCTATGTGGTGCCGGAGTTTCAGCGCTTGTTCGACGGGCGATTGGATACGCTGCCGGCGATGACACAGCTCGTTTTTTCGACCTCGACATGGCTGCGCGAGTTTGGCTGGATTCTGCCGGTCGTCTTGCTGTTGGGGTTTCTCGGCGCGATCCGCATGCATCGAAGTCCGAGATACCGCGACGCCATCGATCGCCAGCTGCTCAATCTACCGATCGTCGGCAAACTGATCGTGCAGCGGGAAACCGCCCGCACGACAGGGGCGTTGGCGATGCTGCTCGACAGCGGCGTCAATATCCTGGAGGCGGTGACCGTAACCCTGCAGGTTATTCAAAACAGTGCCTACAAAGCGGAATTGAACCAACTGCCGGCAACCTTGAAAAGCGGCAAGAGCCTAGCCGTCGGGTTGGAGGCGTCGGCCCATATGCCGGCGCGGGCCGTCCAGCTCGTCCGATTGGGCGAGGAAGGCGGCCGGCTGCCCGATATGTTGAAGCGCTGCGCCAATCTGTTCGCCGGCGATTTGCGCCGCGACCTGGACCGCGCTTTGGCGCTGCTGGGCCCGGTTTTGACCATTGTGCTGGGCCTCCTCGTGGCCGGGGCTATCGTCGCCATCCTGGGCGCGATCATGACCAGCTATAGCTTACCGCTATAAACATGCGGAGATTTTCGATGTTCGGAAAATATCTTTCAAAACGGCGCGCCAAAAACTCGCCGACGCACCGACAATCCGGTTTCACCATGGTGGAGCTACTTGTCGTGCTGGCGATCCTCGCGCTGATCGCCACCTTCGCGGCCAGCAATGTCTTCAATATTTTGGGCGGCGCGAAAGAGGATGCCGCCAAGATACAGATCGAACGGTTAAGCTCCGTCCTCGACCTCTATCTGCTGGACACCGGGCGCTATCCGTCGACGGAAGAAGGACTGCGGGCGCTGATCCAGAAGCCGGCCGACGTCGCCCGCTGGAACGGACCCTACGTCAAAAACGAAGCGTCCCTGGTCGATCCATGGGGCAACCCTTATGTCTATAGCCAGCCTGGACCGGCCGGCCCGTACCAGATCGTTTCCCTTGGGGCGGACGGAAAAGTCGGCGGAGAAGGCGCGGAAAAGGACATTACGAATTGATCGGAACGCCGTCCGAAAAAAACGGATTTAGCCTGCTCGAAACCATTGTCGCGCTGGGCTTGGTGGCGATGCTGTTGGCGCTTGTGCCGCCGGCCGTTCTATCGTCGCTTCCGGGCGCGAAATTCGCGACATTGATGGATGAAATCGCCGCCCGCGCCAAGCGCGCCAAATCCGCCGCCGTCTATAGCGGTCGGGAAGCCGGACTGGATATCGATCTGAACGCCCGCCGGATCGCCGGATACGGCGCCTCGGTCAGTGCCGAGCCGATCGTCATACCCGCCGATGTCGAGATCGCCCTGCGCGGCCTTGCCCGCAATGTCGGGGCGAACGGACGGGCGCGACTGCGGTTCTTCCCGGACGGAACGAATTCCGGGTTGCGATTGATTTTGACGCGGGCCGGTAACGAGCAGCGTCTATCGGTGGAGTGGTTGACGGGGATCATTCATGTCGACCGTTAGTCCGCGACCCTCCGGCCGGTCCGGCTTCACCCTGTTGGAAACCGTCGTGGCGATGGCTATTCTGGCCTTGAGCTTCGCGGCGCTGCTGCGGGGGGTTTCGACGGATTTACGCCTGGTCGATCGGGGACAGGAGCAAACCTTGGCGCTGCTCTATGCCAAATCGAAGATGGATGAGGTGATGGCCTGGTCCGACCTGTCCGCGGGTCAATGGCAGGGCAGTTACGATGATGGCTTTCGTTGGCGGGTGTCGGTTATTCCCGAGAACGAAGGGCTACCAGCGGCGCGTCTGTATTCGATCATGGTGTCGGTCGGCCGCAATCTCGACACCAATCCGGTTCGGCTGGATACCAGCCGGCTGAGCATACCCCGCTAAACCATGCGTGACGTTATGAAATACGCGCGCGGTTTCACCTTGATTGAGGTTCTGGTCGCACTCGCGGTCACCGCGTTACTCGCGCTGGTCCTGTCCGGCTCTCTAAAATTCGGCGCGCAGGCTTGGCGTGTCGGGGCGGAGGTTTCCGAAGACTTGGACCGCACCCGATCGGTGCAAGATTTCCTGCGACGCCAAATCAACGCGGCGATCTTGCGGCCGCGTTTCGGTCGGCCTCGAAACGCGCCGCCTTTGGTCCTCGGACGGCCCGATCGTTTCGAGTTCAGTGCGGAGCTTCCCGGCCATCTCGGCGGCGGCGGCTTCTATCGTTTCGAGGTTTTTCTCGAAAACGAACAATTGATCC
>CBDCGJ010000009.1:0-31104 GCA_965216645.1 Alphaproteobacteria bacterium
CTGTTGAATTTGTAAACTGTTGTTGCCAATTGAGTTTGATTCGGAGCTTTTAGAAATTACATTTTTCGCATTATTTAACAACTGTTCTACGTTGTTACAGTTGTTAATTTGACTCGCCAGAACAATATTAACACCAAAAAACACAGCAAATAAGAAAGAACAAACACGAAGAAATACATTCGCTATAATACTGGTATATCTGTGGGGGTTGTTACTTTTCATCGTTTCGGCCAGGGCCATTTAGGTTTATTCGCAGGTGTCGAAGGTCCCGGAATCAGCACTTCCCATCTAACTAAATCCACAAGTTCGTCCCACTGTTCATCTATCGATTCAGTGGAATTTCCATACTTTGGGTCGCTGTAAGTGGATTTGCCAGAACAAGTGTCTGTACACTTCTTAATCCACTTCCACCATGTCACAATCACACCTGACTTTCGAAATTTCTCCCAAAACTCTTTCACAAAAATCATGTGAGTAATTGTGATTGCCACTCCACCCATTTCCTTTGCACGCGCGGGAACCATCGCCTAGTATACACGTCTTCCAAATAGGTATTAGTATATTTGCCAACAGATTTTGTAGAAGTTTTATCATCTACGCACTATCCAACCAAATGTTTTTACATTCCTGCTTATTACCTTCAGGATCTACACGGTTTAATGGGTTATTACTTACGTATCTATATAGATTTAGATCTTCCCCGGCAAAATGTATGGGATCTTCTTGCAAAAAGCGTCCAATAGTCGAATCATAAATGCGTGTTCGATAGAAGTATAGGTCGCTTTCTTGATCCCATTCGCGTCCAGTATATGCAAACGGATTGGAAACGCTGACCGTACTCGTTCGAATCCTGCCATAGCTGTCATACTCGTAGCTGTTGACGACCGCGCCGGCGGTGTCGGTCAGGGACAGAATACTGCCCAAGTGATCGGCGTGTAGAAGTAGCTCTGGCCGCCGCGTTCTTGCACCAGCGGTTGGTCGACGCGGTCGCCGTGGCTGTAGCGGGCCAGGAGAGTGTTGGTGCCGTCGTATTCGAGGCAGATGTCGTCGCCGTCATAGACGTAGCGGGTGACCGTGCCGGCGACGTTCTTCTCGATGCGGCGGCCGAGGGCGTCGTAGGCGTAGGTTGCCGTCGATGTATCCGGGAAGGTGATCGAAACTAGGCGGTTCAGTTCGTCGTAGTTGTAAGTGGTGACATCCGTCGTCGCTTTGTCGGTTTTCGTTGAGAGGTTGCCGTTGCCGTCATAGGTGTAGGTGTAATGATCGTCTTCCAATAGACGGTTGACGCCGTCCGTCACATGCGCGGCGCTGATGTGGGAGGCGGTGCGGTTGCCTTCCGGGTCGAGGCTGTAGCTCTCGTTGCCGAGCGTGTCGGTGGCCGAGGTCAGGCGGTAGAGTTCGTCATAGGCGAAGCCGCGAGACCGGGTCAGGCCGGTGATGGCGTTGATGTTGCCGACCGCGTCGTAGCCGTAGGCCTTCGAGATAATCTCGCTGCCGCTCGGGCCGTGGCTCAGGCTGGCCAGGCGGCCGGCGATGTCGTAGCCCAGTGTGGCGTTGACACCATTTGGGTTGACGATGCCGGTGATCCGGCCGGCCGCGTCATGGCTCAAGGTCACGACCTGGGCCGCCGGCGTGGTCAACTGGGTCAGGCGGGCCAGCGGATCGTATTGATAGAGCGTAGTGCCGCCGGTGCCGGCGCTGTCGACGGTCTGGACGCGGTCATGCACGGCGTTATAGCCGTGGGTCAGCGACACGACTGGCTGCAGACCGCCGGCTCCCGTGGCGGCGAAAGATCGGCGATTGAGCGCGTCCAAAACGTAGATCTGCGTTACCGTTTTCGTTGAAGATTATCTGGTTGGCGTTGGCAGCGAGGGTGAAGCCGATTACATTATGCGTTATGGCCGCACCCCCGCTGACGCTTGTTTGCCGCTTCATCGCTAGTTCAGTGTTAAGAAGCGGTTTTTAGGGTTGAATTTGGGATCCTTCCGACCAGGATGGCGGTGATGATTTGGCGCAAGAGATGGCGCAGCCATCTCAGGATGAGGCGGAAGTTGTAACCGACGGCGCTCATGATGGCGTTGATCTGGTCGCCTTGGCGGCCCTTCAGATAGTTGCGGCCCAGGTGGCTGTCAGTCTTGCAGTGACCGATCACCGCCTCGATGGCGCTACGCCGCCTGAGTTCCTTCCCTGATCTGACCATGCACGCCGCGTTTCTGGCCGGATTTGAAGACCCGGAGCGGTCGCGGCGCGTCGTGGCCTTGATACCCCTTGTCGACATAGGCGCGCTCGATCTCCCGCCCGGTCAGGGCCTCGGTCTTCTCGAGCACCTCTTTCAATGTGTGGCCGTCATAAGGATTGCCCGGCAGGGCTTTGGCGGGAAAGATGAACGGGCCACCCTTGCAGGTCTTGTTGGTGGTGGTAAGCGAGACCTTGATCCCGATCTCATAGGGCGCCTACTGGATCGAAAATTCGGCGCGCGGGATTACCGGGCCTACGACGTCTTCAAGCTCGCACTGCTCCATGACGAGGAGATTTCCTGGTGGCTGAAGCAGAACATGATGCTGCTCGCCAAACCCGGCCTCATCGACGCGACGTCCGGCTTCTACCAATTCGTCCACCCCCGGGTCTACAAAAACATGATCCGCCAAGCCCAATACAGCCGCCGCTACGAACAACTGGTGGAGCGGCTGAAGAAAGAGGGCCAGGTGACGCTGAAATTGGGGGACAAGAGCGGGGGGTGAGGGTGTGTCCGGGCAGAAAACTGACCACCTCTAGATTTTTACCGGCCGCCAGCTGGACCGAAAGAATATCGAATTCGGCGTCGGGCGGGTAAGGCGGGGCGATCGAAGGAATACAGGGCCCGGCTGGTGATAGGCAGCTTTCACTATATCGATTACACCGAAAAGCTATCATGAATGGCGATGAGTAGTGGGCAACTCAATTGGCGAGCATTAGAATATCCATGCAGTGTGCGAATATTCCTTCACCAGGTCGAAATGGCTGACGCCGCTCTCGATCCACTTGATCAGTATTTCCCGCGTTAAGACCGGGACTCGGTTGGCGAACTCAATTCATTACTTCCAGCGTTCATCGGTACAAGGGCCGAATTGTGCCTAAGATAGCTGAAATCCCCGAAAGCGTATTGTATGCTGCCACATGGCGTCGACAAAACCGATTACCGCGAGTCATCACTCCAAGTTGCGGCTACAAACAACCCGACTAACCGTCACCCAAATTCAGCAGTAAAGTCCGATTATTGAGATTTTCAGATGATGCGTCCTTAACATTCCCGTTATGCGATAGTATGTTGGTTGTAATAAGTATATATTGTATGTAGTTCGGCGGAGGCCAAAGCTGAATGTCATTCAAACCATATCGAGAAGCGGATGTAACATTGTTTTTGACACTAACATTTGGCTATCCGAACTTGCTTTGAATTCCCATAGCGGTGCTGCAGTCCGTTTTTACGTCAACAAACACCAAGCTACTGTAGCTATTCCTGAAGTAATTCGTCTTGAAGTTGAGCGGAATCTCACGCAATGGCTTGTAGATATGACCAAGGATATATCCAATAATCACAGAAAGTTGCTAACAGTGTTTGGAACCTTAAAAGAAGTGGTTCTTCCCACCGAAGAGGAAATTAAACAGAAGGCAAAAGGAAAATTCTGGGGAAAATTGATGTGAAAACCGAAGAAATACCATTTACATTAGAATCCGCGAGATCATCACTATTAAAAATGATAGATCGAATGCCTCCCATCCAAAAATAACCAACAGTTCAAAGATGGTGTTATTTGGTCGCATTGTCTTGACTTGCTGAATAAGACAGACGTGTATTTAGTTACCAGTGACAAGGATTTTTATGCAGATAATAAATACGAAAAAGGTCTAGCAAAAAATCTGCACGAAGAAACAAAAAATTTTGAATTTCAGCTAACAATAATGCCGTCTATATCAGAATTATTGAAAGACCT
The DNA here is from genome assembly GCA_965216645.1 of Alphaproteobacteria bacterium. Lineage (GTDB taxonomy): Bacteria > Pseudomonadota > Alphaproteobacteria > CBDCGJ01. The sequence goes on from CBDCGJ010000009.1 coordinate 3,975, forward strand.
GCGCCAAGAAGTATTGATTGATGAGCAAGCACTAGTAGATGCCGTGCTTATTGAATACGGCTCCGATATTCATCGAATGCTTGACCGAAATGGCTTCTCTATGCAAGGCAACCCTTCAAAAGAGGTTAAGATTTTCGCAACCGAAAGTTCAGACAGATTATACATCGAATTTGCAATTATTTTTTACTGCTCTGATGAGACAACTAAATCCCGAACCGACGTGAGTCTCGAAGTAAAGGGCGATGGTTCGTACTATGTTATTTCTGAATCATTCGATGGACTTAGAAGTCATGGAGAGAAGTTAGTATACAAAGATCATAACGGCGAAAAAACGGAGCAAAACCAAGTTGTACACGTTGGACATGCGGTGATTGGTCACAAATCTGTCCAACATACTGTCCGAACACTTCTTTCGTAATAGATTTCGCGCTTTTTAATTCAACGATAAATAATAGGACTGTACCTGTTTTTCAGAAATGTACCGAAAATTTAGTTCGCGGTATTTCGATGTTGCTTTTAGATCGTAATCAATTCTCTAAAAACTATCTTTGATAGAATTAGATGATATACTGACAGCGTCGGTAGCTTTGACAAAAAACTGTTTTATACACTGTGCCATAGGATTTTTCGCCCACACCGAACCTAGACATCGTCCAAGAAAAGTAGGCAGCTTAGTTGACCTATGTTTCACGTGAAACATAGGTCAGTGAGATTGACCTAACAGCGGGATCAGGCCGCCCGGCGCACTGTCGGCGTTCGACCGCCGACTACTGTGCCGTTGCCTCGAAGCTCGGGCGAGCGGCGACTTTGTTGAAGTAGGCCATCAATTTATCGCTCGCCTCGAAGCCCTCCTTGCCTTCCGGGAACATTTGCACGGCGGCGAGCATGGGCAGGAGGAAGCAGTCGGCGGCGCTGAAGTCGGGGCCGGCGAGGTGGCCAGGGGCGATGGCTTTGTCGAGCTTGGCGAACAGGCGCGGCATTTCCTTCACCACCTGGTCGATCTCGATGCGGACGACCTTTCCCTCCATGCGGACTAACTCAAATTGACGGTCTGTGGATTTGGCATTCAAATTCTTTGCCGTCTGCATCGGACAAGCGTGGCAGATACTATCCTGCCAAGAGTTCCAAGTTATTCTCATGTACCCACCCAATTGTACAGGCGGCGTCTGCCTTTTCTGAAAGGCAACCGTCTTCGACCTTTCGTACACCATGCCAGGGACCTTTCTGCACGCAGGACGCGACATAGAACTTAGAGCCCGCGACCTTCGCTCTACGGCTCCAAGACAAGGGGCGGACATGGACACTCGCCGCTTCGCGCACTTGATAGACTGCCCGGCACAGCTCTTCTCCCAAGGCGACATGAGGCTCAACCGTCTTCGGGACGCCCCAAGCATAAAGCGTGCTTAGTGCGGTGCATCCGATCAACACCACCACCACGTTCCGTGCCCAGTTCATAGATTGTTGCGCATGATCGCGTAGAGGCGCTTCTCGGATCTGAGGAAGCCGCTGGAGTTCGTGCGAAATGTCTTCCGGTCGACATTGTGGGAGATGTTCCCGCCTAAGGTCGAGACGTGATCGTCGCGGACTGCGATAACGATGTCGCAGTGGGATTGGTATCTATCGTGCACCTTAGCGTGATCGTAGGTGACAGAAAAATCTCCGCGTGCCATGCACACGATGTCGCCGATTTCCGGCTTGTGTTCGTTTAGGCGGAACCCCCAGAACGAGCCATTCCTTCCATTCTCGCGGCGATCGATCGCTTGATGGACATAGCGAGCATGGGCCGCCGCTTGCTTAAAATCATCGTAGCCGCCTGCCTTCTCAATACACCAGGAGATGAATGCGGCAGACCAAGGCCAACCGCGATCATTGCCGTCCAGGTCGAGACCGATGTTTTGCCAGTACTCCCCAACAATTGCGGAGTAATCCGTACCATATTTGTCCTTGTCTTCGTGGTGTTCCTTGCGCTTACCACGATCGCCACGCACCCATTCGCCGACTGCTGTCCGAACCAGTCGCTCACAGGCATCGGACATACGTCTCCGAAGCACATTCTTCGAGATAAAAACGTTCTCGACCGTCCCGTTGATTTCGGCAGTACAGGGGATCCAACGATCCCCTTGCTGCGGACCGGTGGCAGTGACCGGTGTGGCCTCGACAAGAAAGCCTGCGATGTTGTCTCCGAATGACGGGGTTCTTCTTGCATTGGCGCCGTAGACCCGCGAACTTATTGCAAAATCGTTCATTTCCCTTTCCTTATTTCCGTAAATATATGATGACCGCTAAAAGCCCAATCACGAACAGTAGATCAAATTAAGACAATTTTCTAGCCAACGCCCGCATTGGTTAGGGCAATCGCTTGAATGCCGCGGTTGCGGGATTCCCATATTCTTTGAATCGTTTTTGGAGGATGTGATGTCGCGTGGTTATACTGTTGGTTGTTTTGTTGGTCGTTTTTCGGCTCTAGACGATTCCCGCCAACAACGGAAAGTTTTGTCCCTGCTCGACGAGTTGCTTTTGCTGGTGCTTTGCAGTGTGTTGAGCAGGGGGGTGATTTTGTCGAGATGAGTCAAGTCGGGGGACAGTGTCTTTTATTTCGTCTAAGTCAGGCGCTGTTGATCTGGACGATACTTGGACAGGATGTCAGTCCTGAAATGGAAAGTTAAATAAAATCAAAATAATAGGCGCTTCCGCTTGCCGTCAAACTTGGCCATCGTCCAAGAAAAGTGGGCAGCATTGCTGACCTAATGTTCCACGTGAAACATAGGTCAGTGAGATTGACCTAATTGCGGGGTCAGGACGCCCGGCGCGCTGTCGGCGTTCGACCGCCGACTACTGCGCCGTTGCCTCGAAGCTCGGGCGGGCGGCGGTTTTTTCGTAGTAGGCCTTCAAATTATCGCTCGCTTCGAAGCCTTCCTTGCCTTCCGGGAAACATTTGGACGGCGGCGAGGATGGGCATGAGGAAGCAGTCGGCGGCGGTGAAGTCGGGGCCGGCGATGTGGCCGGGGGCGACGGCATTGTCGAGCTTTCCGAACATGCGGGGCATTTCCTTCACCGCCTGATCGATCTCGGTGCGGATGACATTGCCGTCGTCGTCCTTGTTGAAGGCGTATTGCACCACATAGCGGCGCATGAACAGGCGGTCGACGGAGGTGGACACCAAGCTCATCCACTGATTGACCGGCGCCGCGGCGGCGGCATCGGCGGGGATCAGGCGGGGGCCGTCGAAGGTCTCCTCCATATAGCGCACGATGGCCTGGGATTCCGCCAGTTCCACGTCGCCATGGCGTATCACCGGGATCTGGCCCAGGGGATGGATCGCCTTGACTTCGTTGGAATGGGGGCAGGGCGGGGTTGTAGTCATAGTCGACGCCGCGCTCATGGGCGGCCATACGGACCCGTGCGGGACGAAGTTGGAGCGGGGGAAACCGATGATTTCGAGGGCCATGAAATGTCTCCGGAAAGGAACTGGATATCTGGACCCAACCTAGCCGTTGGCTTCCGCCATTGACAAGGCCACTGACAAGGCCTGCGTCTACTTTTTACGCCGCCGCCCTTTCGCCTTCCCTTTTGTATTCGCTTTCGTCTTCCGCTTCACGTTCCGCCGCGGTTTGGCGGCCGCTGGCATGGTCGCCAGGGCGAAGATCAGGCCGCCGGTCAGCGAATTGGCTTCGACCAGCCGGACCCGGACCTGATCGCCCAGACGAAAGCGGGCGCCGCCGCGTTCGCCCACCAGGGCCTGCTGCCGCTCGTCATGGCGATAATAATCGTCGCCGAGACTGCTGATCGGAATCAGGCCGTCGGCATGGGTGTCGAGGGGGTGCGGATGAACAGGCCGGCGCGGGTCACGCCCGAAATCCGGGCCTCGAACTCGGCGTCGATGCGGTCGGCCAGATAACTGGCGATATAGCGGTCGACGCATTCCCGCTCCGCCGTCATGGCACGCCGTTCGGTGTTCGAAATATGGTCGCCGGTCTCATGGAAGCGCTCGGCCTCCTCGGCGCTCAAGCCGCCGGCGCCGAACTTGCCGCCGCGGATCAGCGCCCGATGCACCAACAGGTCGGAATAACGCCGGATCGGCGAAGTGAAATGCGCGTAGCGGGCCAGGGCCAAGCCGAAATGGCCCTGATTTTCGGGGCTGTAGCGGGCCTGGGCCTGGGCCCGCAGGATCGACTGATTGACCACTTCCGCGTTCTCGCTGTCCCGGGTCTTGGCCAGGATGCGATTGAACAATTCCGGCCGCAGCCGCTCGCCAAGCGCGAAGTTCAGGCCGATGCCGCGCAAGAAATCGCGCAAGCCGCGCACCCGCTCCGGATCCGGCGCCTCGTGGATGCGGTACATGCAGGGCTGCTTCTGCGCCTCCAGGGTCTCGGCGGCGCAGACATTGGCCAGGACCATGAATTCTTCGATCAGCCGGTGGCTGTCCCAGCGCTCCCGCACCCGGACATCGGCCACTTTGCCGTCCTCGCCCAACTCGATGCGCATTTCCGGTAGGTCGAGATCCAACGGCTCCCGCGCCAGGCTGGCTTGCCGGACCGCGTGGAAGGCACCGAACAGCGGCGCGATCACGCCAAGTTCGTCGCCGCCTTCGTCGGCCATGGTCTGGGCCTGGCGGTAGGTCAGGCGGGCGGCGGACCTGATCAGGGCGCGGGGAAAACCGGTGGCTCAGCTTATTGCCGGCTTTGTCGACGACGATATGGACGGCCATGGCCGCCCGGTTGACCTTCGGATTGAGGGAGCAGAGACCGTTGGACAAAGCCTCCGGCAACATCGGCACGACCCGGTCCGGGAAATAGCAGGAATTGCCCCGCTCCCGCGCGTCGCGGTCGAGGGCGCTGCCGGGGCGGACATAATGGGCGACGTCGGCGATCGCGACCACAATCCGCCAACCGCCCGGATTCTTCGGATTGTCGTCCGGCCCGGCCCAGACCGCGTCGTCGAAATCGCGGGCATCCGCCCCGTCGATGGTGACCAGCGGCAAATCGCGCAGATCCTCCCGCTTGCCGAGGCGCACCGGTTTCGCCGCTTCGGCGTCTTCCAGCGCGGCGGGCGAAAAAACGTTGGGTATGTCGTTGCGGTGAATGGCGATCAAACTGACGGAGCGGGCGCCGCCGACGGCGCCCAGGCGTTCGACCACCTTGGCGGCGCGCAGACCGAGGTGCCGGCCGCCGACGATTTCCGCCGCGACCAGATCGTTGGGCCGGGCATTGCCGCGATGTTCCGGGGCGACGAAATAGTCGAACTTTTCCTTCTTGTCCGTTGGCAGAATGCGGCCGCTGCCCTGGATTTCCGCATAAACGCCGATGGTGCGCCGGGGTGCCGCGGCGAGCTTGCGGATCATCTGCCCCTGATAGCCATCGGGTTGTTTCTTGAGGCGGGCGAGGACCCGGTCGCCGCTGCCCAAGCCCGGATCGCGCTGTTCTTCCGGCAACAAATAGATCGCCGGCGCCGGTTCGTCTTCGGGCCAGGCCACGGGCTCCGCCGTCAGGCGGTCGTCGCTGTCGATGCCGGTAATGCGGACGACGGCGACGGCGGGCAGGGCGCCTTTGGCGGCGAAATTCTTGCCGCGGCCGCGGTTGATCGCACCATCGTCTTCCAGCTCTTTCAGCATGCGGCGCAGGTCCGCCCTGTATTCGGGCGCAATCTTGAAGGCGCGGATCAATTCGCGCTTGCCGACCTTGCGGGAACTGTCGTTGATGAAGCGGGCGAGGTCGTCCCGGCTCGGCAGGCCGCCCGGTTTTTTCGATTTAGCCGCCAAGAGGTCCGCTCAATCCGCGCTCGCCTTCTTCGCCGGCGCTTTCTTGCGGCTGGCGGTTTTCTTTGCAGGGGCCTTTTTCTTGGGGGCCGCCTTTTTCTTTGCGGCCGGCTTCTTCGCCGCCGGTTTCTTCGCGGCAGCTTTTTTCTTGCCGGCGCGGGCGGCCCGGGCGGCGATCAGCTCGACCGCTTCGTCCATGGTCAGTTGCTCGGGATCCTTGCCCTTGGGGATGGTGGCGTTGATCCGCTTGTATTTCACATATGGACCGTAGCGGCCATCCATGATCTGCACCGGCTCGCCGCCCTCGGGATGGGGGCCCAGCGCCTTGATCTCGCGGGAGGAAGCACGGCCGCGGCCTTTCTCCTTGGCTTCCGCGATTTTGGTGACGGCCAGGTTCAGGCCGATCTCGAGAACTTCCGCCGTACTGGCCAGATTGACGTATTTGCCGTCCATCTGCAGGAAGGGACCATAGCGGCCGATGCCGGCGGTGATCGGCTTGCCGGTTTCCGGATGCAAGCCCACTTCGCGGGGTAGCGCCAGAATGGCCAGCGCCAATTCGAAAGTCAGTTCGCTGACCGTCAGATCCTTCGGCACCGAAGCGCGCTTCGGCTTGGTCTTGGTTTCCTTGTCCGCTTCGCCGACCTGCAAGTAGATGCCATAGGGGCCCTTGCGCAAGGTGACGCCGAGGCCGCTTTCCGGATGAGTGCCCAGTTCGATCGGCCCGTCGCTGAAGGCCTCGTCCTGGGAATCCGCGTCACCGGACTTCAGCGCGCGGGTGTAGCGGCAATCCGGGTAGTTGGAGCAGCCGAGGAAGAAGCCGAAACGCCCGCCCTTCAGGCTGATTTTGCCGTCTTCGCAACTGGGACAGGCCCGCGCTTCTTCACCCTCGTCGCCGAATAGGTGGGTCGCCAGGGCGTCGTTGACCGCATCGAAGACGTCGCGGACCCGCAATTCCTTGGTGTCGTCGACGGCGGCGGAGAAATTCTGCCAAAACTCGCGCAGTACCGCTTTCCAGTCGATCTGGCCATCCGAAATCTCGTCCAGCCGGCTCTCCAAATCGGCGGTAAAGTCATACTCCACATAGCGTTTGAAGTAGTTGATCAAGAAGGCGGTGACCAGCAGGCCCTTGTCTTCCGGATGGAAGCGGCGGCTCTCCAATCGGACATAGCTGCGTTCTTGAAGCACCGACAGGATCGAGGCGTAGGTGGAGGGTCGGCCGATGCCAAGCTCCTCCAACTTTTTCACCAAGGTCGCCTCGCTGTAGCGCGGCGGCGGTTCGGTGAAATGCTGCTGCGGATTCACCTGCTCGCGGGTAAGGGCGTCCTGTTCCTTCAGCGCCGGCAAGCGGCGGCTGTCATCGTCGTCCTTGCCCTTGTCGTCCTGACCTTCCTCGTACAGCTTCAGGAAGCCGGGAAAGTCGACCACGGTCCCGGTGGCGCGTAGAACCGCGGCGCCGTCCGGCGTGACGATGTCGGCGGTGGTACGGGAAAGGCGGGCGCTGGCCATCTGACTGGCAATGGCGCGTTTCCAGACCAGGTCGTAAAGGCGGAACTGATCCTCCTCCAGGAAGCTTTTGACGTCTTCCGGCCGCCGGCTCAAATCCGTCGGCCGGATCGCTTCGTGGGCTTCCTGGGCGTTTTTGGCCTTGCTGCGATAAACCCGCGGGTTGTCCGGTACGAAGGCGTTGCCGAATTCGTTGGCGATGGTAGCGCGGCAGGCGTTGATCGCCTCATTCGCCATCTGCACGCCGTCGGTCCGCATATAGGTGATCAGACCGACGGTTTCGCCGCCGATATTGGCACCTTCATAGAGCCGCTGCGCCGTTTGCATGGTGCGCCTGGCGCCGAAACGCAGCTTGCGGGAGGCTTCCTGTTGCAGGGTCGAGGTGGTGAAGGGCGGCGCGGGATGCCGTTGCCCCGGTTTGGTCTCGACCTTGCCGATGGCGAAATCGCGGCTGTTCAGAATATCGACGCCGGCCTGCGCCGTCGCCTCGTTCGGCAAATCGAATTTACCGAGTTTCTTGCCGTTCAGATGGGTCAGCCGGGCGTTGAACAGGTCGCCGGAGGGCGTTTTGAAGTCGACGGTGATCGACCAATATTCCTGGGGATTGAAGGCCTCGATCTCCAATTCCCGCTCGCAGATCAGGCGCAGGGCGACCGATTGGACCCGTCCGGCAGAGCGCGCGCCCGGCAGCTTCCGCCAAAGCACCGGCGACAGCGTGAAACCGACCAGATAGTCGAGCGCCCGCCGCGCCTGCTGGGCATTCACCAGGTTCATGTCCAGCGGCCGCGGATTGGCGATGCCGTCTTTGACCGCGTTTTTGGTGATCTCGTTGAACACCACCCGCTGGACCGCCAGATCCTTGATGCCGTAGTCCTTGTTCAACGCTTCCATCACATGCCAGGAAATCGCTTCGCCCTCGCGGTCTGGATCGGTCGCGAGGATCAGCGTGTCGGCGTTTTTCGCTGCCTTAGCAATTTCCTTTAAGTGTTTGGCGGAGTTGGCATCTACCTCATAGTCCATGGAAAAATCTTCATCCGGCCGCACCGATCCATCTTTGGAGGGGAGATCGCGGACATGGCCGTAGCTGGCCAGGACGACATAATCGTCCCCGAGATATTTATTGATCGTTTTCGCTTTGGCCGGCGATTCGACAACAACGACTTCCATGCACCAACTCTTTGTTCTTGTTCACGGGCTCCGGCGGGTGGCGGCCGGGGCCTATTGAGCCGGGGTCTATAATCTGAGCGAGACTTTTTGTCCAGCGTGGCGTTCCAACCGCCCGGCTAAATCCAATTCCAGCAAAATGGTGAGCACGAGCGCCGGTGTCAACTCGCTCTGGCGGATCAGTTCGTCGATTTCGACCGCGGTCGGGCCCAAAAGCCCGGTTATCCGCGACCGCGCGTCGTCCAGATCTTCGGACAATTCCGGACCGGGCGCGGGATAATCGGGCTGCTCCGGCTCTCGTAACGGCAAATCGAGCATAGGCCGGAGGATCGTCATGATGTCCTCAACTGATTCCGTCAATTGCGCACCCTGGCGAATCAGATTGTTGGTTCCGGTACAGCGCGGGTCTTTCGGCGATCCGGGCACGGCGAATACCTCTCGGCCCTGTTCCAAGGCAAAGCGGGCAGTGATCAGGGAGCCGGAGCGAAGCGCCGCCTCCACCACCAATGTGCCATGCGCGATACCGGAAATGATCCGGTTGCGCTGAGGAAAATGCCGGCCGCGCGGCACCGTGCCGACGGGCATTTCGCTGACGATCGCGCCGGTTTCGGCGATTTGTTCGTAAAGTCCCTGATTTTCCGGTGGAAACACATTGTCGACGCCGCCGGCGAGCACGGCCACCGTGCCGTGCGGTAGCGCGCCCTGATGCGCGGCAGTATCGATGCCGCGGGCCATGCCGGAACTGATCAACAGATCGGCTGCGCCAAGTTCGTGGGCGATCTCCCGTGCGAACTGTCGCCCCGCGGCTGATGCGTTGCGGGCACCGACGATGGCTAGCGCATGTTTCCGGAACACGACGGCATGGCCTTTCAAACAGATCAGCGGCGGCGCATCCGCTAAAACGGCCAAGGCCGGCGGATAATCCGGCTCCCCATTGGCGATAAACCGCGCCTCCACGGCGTCGGCATTGTCGAATTCCTTCCTGATCTGGTCGACACCGGCGATCTTGATGCGCCGGCGTAATCCGCCGCGTTTGGCTAGGTCGGGGAGAGCGGTCAGCGCGTCGGCAGCGCTGTCGAAACGACGCATCAATTGATAGTAGGTACGTGGGCCGACATTTTCGGAGCGGATTAACCGCAACCTGTCGAAACGCTCTTGATCGGAAATCTCTTGCGGCGGAACGGACATGACGCACTATCGTCGCTCGTCGGTTGGACGTCAATTAAAACGCGAAACGCCGATATCGATTACGCGTTTTTCTTCGATCCGACTTTAGGTTCCTCGCCTTTCAGCAGGCGGCGGATGTTTTGGTGATGGCGGACGAAAATCAACACGGTCATAAATGCGGCCAGTTCCGCCCGCTGCAAATCCGCCAAGAAATAGGCAAACACCGGCGCAAGCAACGCCGCGACCAGCGCGGCCAGGGAGGAAATGCGGAACAAAAGGAACACCACCAGCCAGGTCAGACAGCAGGCCAACCCGACCGGCCAAGCGGCCGCAAGCAACACGCCAAGAAACGTCGCCATACCTTTGCCGCCCTTGAATTTCAGCCAGACCGGGAAGCAATGGCCGAGGAAGGCGGCGCCGCCGGCCAGCACAGCCATGTCCGGGCCGAAGAGGCTACCGAGCAGAACCGCCGCGGCGCCCTTGGCTCCATCCAGGATCAGCGTCGCCAATGCCAGGCCTTTGTTGCCGGTCCGCAGGACATTGGTGGCGCCGATATTGCCGGAGCCGATCTGACGGACATCGCCGAGACCGGCCAGCTTGGTGAGTATCAGTCCGAACGGAATCGAGCCGAGCAAGTAGCCGCAAAGAATGCCGGCCAGAAACGGCCATGTATAACTGAGATCACCCATGGGATCCGGCATCCTAGATTAAGCGTCCTCGTTCTCGAATATGGTATCGCCGCCGACGATGGTGCGCCAGACCCGTCCCTGGGTCGGCTTCCCGTCATAGGGCGTGTTTTTCGACTTCGTATGCAGCCTTTCGGCATCGATGACCCAGGGTTTGTCCGGGTCGAAAATCACCAGGTCGGCCGGTGCGCCGATAGCCAACTGGCCGCCATCCAGTCCCAGCAGCTTTGCCGGCGCCGTGCTCAATCGGTGCAGCAAATCCGACAGGCCGAGATGGCCGTTGTGATAGAGCTCAAGCGAGATCGGCAGCAGGGTTTCGAGGCCGATCACGCCGAATTTGGCCTGCGCGAAAGGTTGTCGCTTGCTTTCCGGATCCTCAGGCTGATCGCTGGAGCAGATTGCGTCGATGGTTCCGTCGGCGAGGGCGGCGACCACCGCCTGCCGGTCCTGTTCGTTCCGCAACGGCGGCCGGGTCTTGGCGAAGGTGCGGTAGGGGATCACGGAGGTTTCGTTGAGGGCGAAATTGTGAGCCGCCGCCGCGGCCGTGACGCGGAGCCCGCGCGCTTTCGCACGGCGGATTGCCTCGATCGCGGCCTTGGTGGAGACCAGGGCCGCGTGGTAGCGCGCATCGGTCAATTCGAGCAGGCGAAGGTCGCGCTCCACCATAATGGTTTCCGCTTGGGTCGGCATGCCGGCGAGACCCAGGCGCATGGCGATTTCGCCTTCCGTCATCGCGCCGCCCGCGGCCAGCCCTCGATCTTCAGGGAAATGGCAAATCAGCAAATCATGGGCGCTGGCATAGCTCATGATACGGCGCATGACGCCGGCGTTCATGACCGAGCGGTTGCCGTCCGTGAAGGCGACCGCGCCGGCCGCCGACAGCAGACCCAGCTCGGCCATTGCCTTGCCTTCGAGGCCGACGGTCAAAGCCGCCATGGAGCGTACGCGAACCTTCGCGCTGGCCCGCGCCAATTCGCGGACATAGCCGACCAACGCCACCTCGTCGAGCGGCGGTTCGGTGTTCGGTTGCGTGACGATGGTGGTGACACCACCCGCGGCCGCGCCCAGGCTAGCGCTCGCCATCGTTCCTTTGTGTTCGGCGCCCGGTTCGGGCACGAAGACGCGCATGTCGATCAGGCCGGGTGCCAACACGCGACCGCCACAATCGACGATTTGGGTGTCGGTGCCGACACTGGCGCTGGTCACATCGGCCCCGGCGCCGGCAATGACCCCGTCGCGAATCAGCACGCCACCGGTCTGATCCATGCCATTGGCCGGATCGATGACCCGGGCATTGAGATAAGCGACGCTCACTTGGCGGGTCCCGTTGTGTTCGGCAGATGCCGGGTCAGTAATTCTAGGGTCGCCATGCGCACCGCCACGCCCATTTCCACTTGCTCCCGGATCGCGCTGCGGTGAATATCGTCCGCGACCTCCGTATCGATCTCCACGCCCCGGTTCATCGGGCCCGGATGCATGATCAGGGCGTTCGGTTTGGCGCAGGCCAGTTTTTCGCGGTCGAGACCGTAAAAGTGGAAATATTCCGGTACGGAAGGAATGTAGTTCCCCCGCATGCGCTCGGTCTGCAGGCGCAGCATCATGACGATATCCACATCCTTCAGTCCGGCGCGCATGTCATGGAAAACCTCGACCCCCATGCGGTCCATATCGCCGGGCAGCAGGGTCGGCGGTGCGATCACCCGGACGCGGGCCCCCATAGTATTGAGCAGCAGGATGTTGGAGCGGGCGACCCGGCTGTGCAGAATATCGCCGCAGATGGCCACCAGCAGATTGTCCAGCCTGCCGAGCCGGCGGCGGATGGTGAGGGCGTCCAGCAGCGCTTGCGTCGGATGTTCATGATTGCCGTCACCGGCATTGATCACGGCACAGTCGACTTTCTGGCTCAACAGCTCGACCGCGCCCGACTGGCCGTGACGGACCACCAAAACGTCCGGATGCATGGCGTTCAGGGTCATCGCCGTGTCGATCAGGGTTTCGCCCTTCTTGATCGCGGAATCGGACACTGACATGTTCAGCACATCGGCGCCGAGGCGCTTGCCGGCGAGCTCGAACGAGGTGCGGGTCCGCGTCGAGCTTTCGAAAAACAGGTTGATTTGGGTCCGACCGCGCAAGGTCGATTTCTTCTTGTCGATTTGGCGGTTCTGCTCGACATAGCTTTCCGATAGGTCGAGCATGCTGGCGATTTCGGAGGGAGACAGTCCCTCGATTCCCAGTAGATGGCGATGGCGGAAATCGATGTCGGCGACGGCGTTCATTAAAGGGACTGTATAGGGGGGAACCTCTGGGTACGCAAGCGGTCCGATTACCGCCGCGCCCAAATCGCGAGATACTTGCCGTCGACGGTGATCGGCCCATTTGTCAATGCTTGCCTGGCCCGCTCGATGCCGGCGTTCAGAACCTCTTCGGAGATTAGATGTAGCGCCGAAAATGCCTTGTCTTCATAAGGTTGCACGCTATCGATCACATAGGGTGTGGTTAGAACTTCCGTTTCGATGTTCCGGAACCCGGCATCGGCGAGGAGACCACGCAAAACATCTTCGTCCGGATATTGCGCCAGCATCGGTGCCAAGGTTTCGGGGAAGAATCTCGTCAGCGTATTCGACTCGCGCCACATGGCGTGGTTGTGGGTTAGGGTCGCAAGCCGTCCACCCGGATGCAGAAGCGCCGCCGCACGGCGGAAATAGTCTGCGCGCCGCTCGATATGATGGATCGCGTCGACGGAATAGATCAGATCGAAGCGCCTGTCGCCGACTTTCAGGTCGCCGGCGTCACTGTAAATAAAATCAACATTTTCAGCGCGTTGCCTTGCGAATTTCAACATCTCTCTTGACACATCGAGGCCGCAGGCCTGACAGCCGTCGGCCAGGGCACCGATATAGTTGCCGGTCCCGCACCCGACTTCGAGCACCGAACTGCTAGGACGAATCTCGCCGCGTGTCCGTAAATGTTCGAGAATCGTTGGAGAGGGGTGGCGGTTGCGGGCGTAAACGTCGGCCATGTTGTCGTATTTCGCCATCCGCGGGTTTTGACACATGTCATTCCGCATAGCCAGCGCGCAGCATAGGGTGGCCGGGCAGTTTGGTAAGAAGGTCCGGCCATGCCGAAAGTTACATTCGTCGCGCACGACGGCAGCGCGCGCACCGTCGACATTCCTGTCGGCCTGTCGGTGATGGAAGGGGCATTGCATCACAAAGTGAAGGGGATCGAGGGCGATTGCGGCGGCTTGGCGTCATGCTCGACGTGCCATGTCTATGTCGCGGACGACTGGCTTCCCGTCTGCGGACCGGCGGACGAATTGGAACGGGAGATGTTGTTTTTCGCGTTCGACGTGGCGGAGAATAGCCGGCTCTCCTGCCAAATCAAGGTGGAAGACGCTCATGACGGTCTGATTTTGCATCTGCCGGCGCGCCAGTATTGACCTGTGTCAATTCTTCCGGCCGTCATTGGGCGTAGGTTGGCTCCCGAACCCGCAACGGATGTCCTGCCATGTCCCTCAACAACCTATCCGACGAATTGGTCGACCGGCGCATTGTCGCGATGACGCCGGACGATGTTTTCGAAACGATGACGAATTTCGCCTGGAAGTTCAGCTACGACTTTCCGGAAGAGAAGATCGAGGAACTCTATGATCGGGCAAAGCAGAACCAATGGGACGCGGCCCTGGAACTCGACTGGAGTACCGAGGTCGATCCCTCGAAGCCTTTGATCGAGAGCGATAGAACTGTCTATCACCGCATGCCGTTTTTTCAGAAGCTATCACCGAGCCAGCGGGAAACCTTCAACGCGCACTCGACGGCGCAGATGCTGTCCCAGTTTCTGCATGGCGAGCAGGGCGCGTTGCTGACCGCGTCATTGGTCACCCATTCCGTGCCGGACAGCGGCGCAAAACTCTATGCCGCGACCCAGGCCATGGACGAGGCGCGCCATGTGGAGGTCTATGCGAAATATGTGCGCAAGATCGCCATCGACTATCCCATGCAGGCTTGGCTGAAGGCGCTGATCGATGCGACCCTGACCAGCGGGCGCTACGAAAAAGTTATGATCGGCATGAACATGATCGTTGAGGGTCTGGCGTTGGGCGCGTTCAACAATATGTATCGGCAGACCAATTGTCCGCTCTTGAAGAAGATCACCTTCAACGTGATGCGGGACGAGGCGCGTCATGTTTCCTTCGGCCATGCCTATCTCGGCCCGCTGATGCAGGAGATGCATGACGACGACCGCGAGGATCTGGCCGAGTTCGCCTTCCAGGCAGTGAAGATTTTGATGGACTCGCAAGCCGAAGGTGGCGGCCAAGGCACCATAGCCAATAAAGTCGACCCGGGTTTCCTTAAGGTGCTCGAGGTTTCCGAGATCGATGCCGACGACTTCTTCCAAGGCCTGGACGAAGCGGCGGAGGAAGGTATTACCCGCGACCTGCCGCCGGGTCAGGTGCACAGCCTGAAGGATCTGATGATCCCGGCTCTCTATCGCATCGGCCTGATCACCGACAGGACGGCGGCGCAGTTCGAGGAGATCGGCGTCCCCGTAAACACGGATCTGACCGTCCTGCGATCCATGGAGGATGCCAAGTCGGACCGAAATATTCTCAATCAAGCGGGGGCCAATTACTGAGTTTTCCGTGAGGCATTAATCGCAAGTTTTCGTACTGTCCTGTGGCTATGCGGGCGGATGGCGGTCCTGGGAATGACGACCGTATAGTCCGGGTGGTGCGATGGCGGAAGCCCGACCCAGCAATGGGCCGGGCTTCTTGCTGTTTAGACGGCCGGGTGGACAGGGAAGAATGTCGGTTTGAAGAGATATCGGCGCGCCAGTTCTGCGTATCCGCGGAAGACGTAGTGGCCGTTCAGGATCAGCAGCTCCTCCCGATTTCGCCGGTAATAGCTTGGAATCTCGTACCAGGGCATGGTCGGGTGCAGATGGTGGACGGTATGCAGGTTGTTCCAGAGGAACAGCAGGCCGAAGAACCAGTTGCTTTCGATGCAGGCGACCCGTTCGTAAGGCCGCTCCCCCCAGCGATGTTCGAGGAACGGCCGCATCATGCCGAGCATCATGCCGCCCAGGGTGAAGAACAAAAGGAATTGCCAAATCGGCATGCCGGCGATGACGATATAGGTCAGGATCAGGGCGACCCCAACGAGGTGACGCAGCCAGATCGGGAGATCCGTGAGGTCGCCACGAAACATCTTGCCGATATCGACCGTGATCAGCCGGTACCAACGCAGCCAAGGCCCCAACAGCAGGCGCCCCGCCAAGGTTTGATTGGCGATCAGCAGGCGCCGTTTCAGGGGCGCGTAGGCGGCCCAATCGTCGGCGCTGTGATAAAAACTCTCGGTGTCGCGCTTGGGATAAGTCAGTTGCTGATTGCGGTGATGGATCGAGTGACTACGCCGGTAGATTTCGAAGGGGAACCAGAGACTGAGCGGCGGCCAGACCAGAGCCGTGCGCAGGCCGTCCGGGATCGCGCGCCAGCCATGGATCGCCTCGTGCTGGAAGTTGAAGTGCCAGGCGGTCACATAGGCCGCCGCCGGCGCCAGCACCCACCAGGGCAAACTATCGTGAAACCAGATCAGCGCCGCCCAACTGGTATAGATCGCCGCGCCCAACACGAATGTCGGTCCTTCATAGCGCATGAACGTTCGCTTGATCATGGATTTTGACCCTCGCAGACCCGCACAGTAAGGTAGCCCATACATTGAAGAGAAGGAATTGCCGAGCATGCAGCCAGCTGCCGAACCTCATTCCGAATTGAATTTGACCCCCGCGGCGCGCACGATCGGCGCCTACATTCACGATGTCGATCTTTCTCAACCATTGGCCGACGGTCTGCGCCAGGCGCTTTATCAGGCGTTGCTCGATTGGAAAGTGCTGTTTTTCCGCGATCAGGATATCACCACGGAGCAGCACATCGCCTTCGCCGGCAATTTCGGCGAATTGGAGGTTCACCCCTTCATCGAACAGCACGAGAAACATCCGGAAGTTTTGATCATCAAGCACAACGAAAAAGCTCCGGGTGGCGAGAATATCTGGCATTCGGACGTGACCTGGCGGCTGCAACCGTCGCTCGGCTCGGTTCTGCGATGCCACGAAATTCCACCGATTGGCGGCGATACGCTATTCTCCGATATGTATGCCGCCTATGACGGCTTGCCGGCGGATGTGCGCGAGGCGGTCGAGGGCAAGCTGGCCCGACATGACTTCGACGGCTTCCGCCGTATGCTGAAGGCGCGCGGCGCCAGCGAAGCGGAACTCGAGGCTTATGACGAGGAATATCCCAATCCGGAGCATCCGGTGATCCGTACTCATCCGGATACCGGCAAGAAAGCGATCTACGTCAACCGCGCCTTCACCCGCGAGATTATCGGCATGGACCCGGTCGAGAGCGAGCGCCTGCTCAACATCCTCTACGCCCAAGCGGCGATCCCGGAATATCAGTGCCGTTTCCAATGGCAGCCGAATTCCATCGTCTTCTGGGACAATCGGTCCTGCCAGCATTACGCCGTGTCCGACTACTGGCCGGAGAAACGCCGGGTCGAGCGGGTGACCATCATCGGCGACACCCCATTCTATACTCCGGACGCAAGCCGCCCCGACGAAGATGCCATCCCCTTCAAGGGCGTCCTGAAGCGGCAACGGTTGGGCAAAGCGGGGTTTTAGTCCGCCAACGACTGTATTCCGCGTCGTCCCGGTTGCAGCAAAGCGGAGAACTGGGACCCATTCCAACCAAGTACGAGCCAACATTGGTGGTGCAGATGTCTCCGGCATGGATGCCGGATAACGGCTGCGCCGTTTCCGGCATGACGGGTAGATCGGTCGCTATCGATCTCGCGCCAGCCGGTCCAACAATCCTTGCAGAATGTAGCTCGCCGCCAGTTTGTCGACGACTTCCGCGCGGCGTTTGCGGGTGAGGTCCATTTCTTCGACCATCATGCGCTCCACCGCAGCGGTGGACAGGCGTTCGTCCCAGAAAGCGATGGGCAGATCGCGCAGGTTCAATAGGTTGCGGGCGAACTGACGGGTCGATTGGCAGCGCGGGCCTTCGCTACCGTCCATATTCAGGGGCAGGCCGATGACCAGGCCGCCGACGTCGTTCTCGTCGACGATGGCGAACAGCTTGGCCGCGTCGGGACCGAATTTCTTGCGACGCAAGGTGTCGAGGGGGCTGGCCACGGTCCAAAGGCTGTCGGAAAGCGCCAGGCCGACGGTTTTCGAGCCCACATCCAGGCCCAGCAGCCGGCGGCCTTTTGGCACCGTGTCAGCAATGTCCTCGGGCTTGCTTAGCAACATAGCGGGTGATACTTTCCGCCGCGCTTTCGGGCGTTAATCCAAGTCTCAAGAAGATCGGAAGGTCGCATATGTCGGTCGATAAAGCCACCGTGGCTCGGATCGCCCATCTCGCCCGCATTGGCGTGGCGGAGGAAGAAATGGACGCTCTGGCGGAGGAGCTCAACAGTATCCTGGGCTGGGTCGAACAGCTCGGCGAAGTGCCGACCGACGACGTGCCGCCAATGACCAGCGTCCACGACCAGGGCCTGCGCTGGCGCGACGATGTGGTCGATGACGGCGATATGCGTGACAAGGTCCTGGCCAACGCACCGGATCAATCCGACGGCTTCTTTGTCGTACCGAAGGTGGTCGAGGGATGAGCCTGACCGATTTGACTCTCGCGGCGGCCCGTGACGGCCTGGCGGCCGGCGATTTCTCGGCGCGGGAATTGACCGACGCGCATCTCGACGCGATCGACAAAGCCGATGCGCTGAACGCCTTCGTCAGTAAAACGCCGGAGCGGGCGCAGGCCATGGCCGATGCCTCCGACGTCCGCCGGGCCACGGGGGACGCGGGCGCTTTGGACGGTGTGCCGCTGGCGATCAAGGATTTGTTCTGCACGGATGGTGTCCTGACCACGGCGGCGAGCCATATTCTGGACGGCTTTACGCCGACTTACGAAAGCACGGTCACGCAAAATCTCTGGGACGCGGGCGCCGTGCTGTTGGGCAAAACCAATATGGACGAATTCGCCATGGGCTCGTCGAACGAGACCAGTTTTTACGGCAACGTGGTCAATCCCTGGCGCCGGCAAGGCAGCAACCAGGATCTGTCGCCCGGCGGTTCCTCCGGCGGCTCCGCCGCTGCGGTGGCGGCGCGCCTGGCCTTGGGCGCAACCGGCACGGACACCGGCGGTTCGATCCGCCAGCCGGCGTCCTTGAGCGGCATCGTCGGGATGAAGCCGACCTACGGCCGCTGCTCCCGCTGGGGTATCGTCGCTTTCGCCTCGTCGCTCGATCAGGCCGGTCCGATGACCCGTACCGTTCGTGACGCCGCGATCATGCTGAGCGCCATGGCCGGCTTCGATCCCAAGGACTCGACCTCCGCCGATTTGGCGGTACCGAACTTCGAGGCGGCTCTGGATCAAGGCGTGAAAGGGCTGAAAATCGGCGTGCCGAAGGAATATCGCGTCGACAACATGCCGGACGAGATCGAAGCCTTATGGCGGCAAGGCGTCGACTGGCTGCGCGACGCCGGTGCGGAGGTGATCGATATCTCTCTGCCGCATACCAAATACGCCCTGCCGGCCTATTACATCGTGGCGCCGGCCGAAGCCTCATCCAATCTCGCCCGCTATGACGGCGTGCGTTACGGCCTGCGGGTGGAGGAGAATGACGACGACATCGTCGAGATGTACGAGCGCACCCGCAGCGAAGGCTTCGGCGCCGAAGTTCGCCGTCGTGTGTTGATCGGGACCTATGTGCTGTCCGCCGGCTACTACGACGCCTATTACATCAAGGCGCAGAAAATCCGCAGCCTGATCTATGACGATTTCCGCCAAGCTTACGAGAAGGTCGACGCGATCCTGACCCCGACGGCGCCGGAAAGCGCATTTGCCTTGGGCGCTAAGACCGACGACCCGATCGCCATGTATCTGAACGACGTATTCACCGTGCCGGGCAATCTGGCGGGCATACCCGGCATCTCTGTACCGGCGGCCCTGACCGACGACGGCTTGCCGCTTGGCTTGCAGATTCTGGGACCGGCCTTCGATGAGGAAACCGTGCTGCGGGTGGCCCAGGCGCTGGAAACGGCGGCCGGCTTCGACCATGTGCCGGCCGATTGGTGGAGCGACGCGGCATGAGCAAGGATTATATCGAAGGCGCCACGGGCCCTTGGGAAGTTGTTATCGGTATGGAAGTTCATGCCCAGGTGGTCTCCGACGCCAAGCTGTTTTCCGGCGCCGCCACTGCCTTCGGCGCCGAACCGAACACGCAGGTCAGTCTGGTCGACGCCGCCATGCCCGGCATGTTGCCGGTGATCAACCGGGTTTGCGTCGAGCAAGCGGTTAGGACCGGCTTGGGCCTGAAGGCGCAGATCAACAAATATTCCGTCTTCGACCGAAAGAACTATTTCTATCCCGATCTGCCGCAAGGCTATCAGATCAGCCAATTCAAGCAGCCGATCGTCGGGGAAGGGGTGGTGACCGTCGATCTCGAAGACGGCGAAACCCGCGACATCGGCATCGAGCGTCTGCATCTGGAGCAGGATGCGGGCAAGTCCGTCCACGACCGGCGTCCGAGCCGCTCCTATGTCGATCTCAACCGTTCCGGTGTGGCGCTGATGGAAATCGTCTCCAAGCCAGACATGCGGTCCGCGGCGGAGGCTGGCGCTTTCCTGCGTAAGCTCAGGGCCATCCTACGCTATCTCGGTACCTGTGACGGCAATATGGAGCAGGGCTCCATGCGCGCCGACGTGAACGTTTCCGTGCGTCGGCCCGGCGAAGAATTGGGCACACGGACGGAGACCAAGAACGTGAACTCGATCCGCTTCGCCCAGCAGGTGATCGAGCATGAGGCGCGCCGGCAGATCGATGTTCTGGAGGAGGGGGGGAGCATCGATCAGCAGACCCTGGATTTCGATGCCAATAGCGGCACCACCCGGCCCATGCGCAGCAAGGAAGAGGCGCACGACTACCGCTACTTCCCGTGCCCGGACCTGTTGCCGTTGCAATTCGACGACGCCTTCGTCGACCGCCTTCGCGCCGATTTGCCGGAGCTGCCGGACGACAAGAAGGATCGCTATATGGGCGAGCTTGGCCTGACCGCCTATGACGCGGGCGTGCTGGTGGCCGATCGGGATATGGCGTGGTTCTTCGAAGCGGTGGCCGACGGCCGCGACGCCAAAACCGCCGCCAATTGGGTGATGGGCGATTTCCTTGGTCAGCTGAGCCGGCGTGAGCAGGATTTTGCCGCCCCCGGCGTCAGCGCCGAACGGCTAGGCGGTCTTTTGGATTTGCTGGCCGACGGCACCATCTCCAACCGCATCGCCAAGGATGTGCTCGAGGCCATGTTCGACGAAGATAAGGACGCCGAGACTTTGGTGGCGGAGAAGGGGCTGAAACAAGTCTCCGACACCGGCGCCATCGACGCCCTGGTCGACGAAGTAATCGCCGCCAACGCCGACAAGGTCGAAGACTATCGCGGCGGCAATCAGAAACTGCTCGGTTGGTTCATGGGACAGGTCATGCAGAAGACCCAGGGCAAAGCGAACCCGAAAGTTGTGAACGAAACGCTTCGGACAAAGCTGAACGGCTAGATTTACAGCGAATCCCGTCGGCACATCGCCAGCGTTTAGGCTTCACACTCGTAGTGCTTGAATAAACTTCTTCCATCCGCGATTATGCGGAATTGAAGGAGATTTGTTATTCAATTTAAATCGGAATCGGCGTGGCGTGCGCCCGATGTCGGTATCATATTACGAACGTACGCCCGTCGATTATACGCTGATAAGTTTGTTGTCTTTGTGCTGCTGCTGGGCGCTGTCTACACCTTCGGCGCCCTATCGCCCTCCAGCTATGGCTTCGTTCGCGAACGCATGGGGTTCGTGGAAACCGGCACGATTGTCGGCAAGGCGCGATCGATCCGTTCGGACGAGTATGGTCTTTGGACACCGATGGTTCAAATCCTCGTTCGCAATGGTTTCGAGAGGATCAACACGTCCTCTCCCTACAAGGAGGACTTGCGTAATTTCTATGCGTTGCCGTTATGGGATTGGGGGCTTGTCTTCAAACCGCAGTTCTGGCCGTTCTTCTTTGCGCCGCCGGAATACGCCTACGCATTCTATCATGCCGCTCATATCGTTCTTTTCCTGATCGGTTGGCATCTGTTTTTGCTGGCGCTCGGATTTCCGCGCGGCTGGTCGATCCCGTTATCGGTGACACTGTTGTTCAGCGGATTCGTGCAATATTGGTGGGTCAATCTCGGGCTCCACTTCGCGATACTGCCTTGGTACGGATTGATCTTCCTGAAGCTCGAAGCGTTCTGGCCGCGTGCGGTCGCGGCGTCATATGTGACGGCAATGTGGATGATGAGCGTTCAGTTCTATCCGCCGCTGGTGCTCAACATATGTCTGATCGGCGCCGTATTTGTCCTGGTGTTCAAGGCGCGATCGGTCACCCTGCCGAGAGTATGTAGCCTCGTGCTGGGTACCGCTGTCGGATCGGCTATTGTAACCTTCTACTATTGGGAACCCATTCATTTCCTGGCCGGAACCGTGAGCCATGGCGACCGCAGTTACGCCGGTGGCGGGATGCCGTTTCAAACCTGGTTTGGCCAGATCTTACCCTATTTCGACATATCCAGATTTGATTCGTTTCAGGCACCGAATATCTGCGAAGCCGGCAGTCTTTCGAGTTACGTCTTTTTGCTGACCGTTTGTTTCATTGATTACGGGAAACTGGGGATGGCTTGGCGCGAGGCGTCGGCGGGTATGGCGATCAAGCTGATGTTCCCCCTCATTCCTTTTGTGGCCGTCGCGGTATGGCAATTCGCCGATATCCCGGCCTGGTTCGGTTTCCCGCTCCTGTGGCACAAGATTCCGTTCTGGCGCCTGTCGGTCGTCGGGAGCGGCATGGTGTTGGTCGCCGCGTTGATCATGTTGCGAATGTCCGCCGTGGTGTTCACATGGCAAAGACTGGCGGTCTTCACGGCCTTAAGCATCGTGATGTGGTTAGCCAGCAAAGGCGTCTTTCCGGATGAACCGAGTTTCAGCGATTTAACCGAGTTAACAATTGTTCCCGCGATCTTTATCGGGTGGTGGGCAGTGCGGAGGTTTCGATTGAACCACGCATCGCAGGCCTGCGTCCTGTTGTTTGCGGCGATGGTCGGCAACATAGCCATGTTCGGGCCCTTCAATCCGCTTCACAGCGCGACCGCTATTTTTCAAACGCCAGATATGGCAAAAACCAAAATACTGCACATCAAGCAAGCCGCGCATCCTGACGGCCTGCTATTGCCGGCCGGACCGGGGACCCATGGTGCTGTGCTGAACGGAATTGGATTCAACGCTTTGGCGCATGTCGTGACGGTTCCGAGCGCCAATTATTTCGGCTTTCTGAAAAGACATTTTGGTTATTTGAGCAAAGAGCAATTTCGGTTGTCCTTCAACCGTATTGCAATCATTCGCCCGGGATGGAAGCGGCCGCCCCTATGGCGGGATCCCTTGCTGATGCCGGTTCCGGTGGGTGGAGATGGTCTCGTCGTACCGGTCGGACGGTTTTACAGGACTCCGGTTGTTGAGATGGGCTCAACAGATCCAATGGTCACGATTGACAACTCGGATGAGTATTGGCGGCTTAGCCGCGTTGAATGGTTGGCGACGACAAAGCCGCGCCTGTGGATCTCCGGCAAGTTCGACGGGCGGAAAAGCGACGTCAAATTGTCTCTAATATCGAACGGCATCGCGTCGATCGGCGACGTCATGGCCTACGACAGTCAAGACCGTTACGCGCCCGGTTCGATCGAGATGCCATATGACACTGTATTGATCGATCTGAACCTGCGCGAACCACAGCCGCTGGGCGATACGAAACTGGCATTGTGCATCGTCGCCGAGACGCCGGATGGCCGCCGTTCTCTCGTTTCGAACCGGTCCGGACAAAACATGACTTGCGACCGGTAAGGGCTGGCGCGCAGCTCACCCATTTCGGAAAATGTCTTGAACAGAATCATCGACCGATCTACGTGGTGTCGGATGACGAAGCGAAACCGGATGGCAGAAGTGTGAAGGAGTTGGCGGGAGCTCTAACCAGATTCCTGACCGTCGGTGTGTTGAACACGCTGATCGGTTTGTCGGTGATTTATCTCTGTAAATGGCTGCTGGAGATTGGCGACACGCTTTCCAATCTGATCGGTTATGCGATCGCGCTAACTTTCAGCTTTGTCGTCAACAAGCAATGGTCGTTTCGCCACCAAGGGGAGTCCGGCCCGGCGCTTGTCAAATTCCTGCTCGTTATCGCCATCGCCTATCTGGCCAACTTAGGCACCGTGTTGCTGCTGATCGAGGGCCTGTCCGTCAACAGTTATGTCTCGCAGGCGCTTGGGATCGTGCCGTATACCGCTCTTTCGTTTCTCGGTCTCCGATACTTTGCGTTTCCCGTAAAGAAGGCCGGAGGCTGACCGGTCGAGTTTCGGCTACCCAATAACGAACGTTTTTCAGAGCTTTAAACCGATGACGCAATTCATCAAAGGCTCGCGAGAGCGCTGTCGAGTTAGTTGCATATGAAATTAATTGGTTGCATATGAAATTAATTATCGATATAGAATCCGCCATTCTAACGGGAGGGAACAATGATATTTCAAAGAAAGCTTTTGACTCTAATTGCGAGCGGCCTGGTTACGGTAGGGGCCGTCAGTTCCGCGATCGCAGCCGATGTGACGTTGACGATTTCAAGCTGGGCGCCGCCCAGTCACGGTATCAACGCGGTCATGTGGCCAAAACTGATCAAGATGATGGAAGAGGCGACCGACGGACGCGTGTCAGGACGTATCAAGTACAAACTCGGTTCGCCCCCGGCTCAATTCGATTTGATTCAAGACGGTGTAGCAGACATGTCTTGGATTTTTCACGGATACAATCCGGGCCGCTTCGTCACCACGAAGATCGTCGAACTGCCAGGTTACAAGGGCAGTGCCAAATCGGCCAGCGCCGCATATTGGAAGGCGTATGAGAAATATTTGAAGAGCGCCAAGGAGCATAGAGGCGTCAAGCTGGTCGCTTTGATGACCCACGGGCCGGGACAGCTCCATTCGGCGAAGAAAATCACCACACTGTCGCAGATCAGCGGTATGAAACTCCGCCTCGGCGGTGGCGTTTCCGGCGATGTCGGCAAGGCCCTCGGCGCCACCGGCATCCGGGTTCCCGCGCCGAAAGTATACGAGACGCTGGCCTCGAAGGCGGCTGACGGCGTCATGATGCCTTATGAAGCGCGAAAGGGCTTTAAGCTGACGGAAGTGGCGCAGAACGTCTATGAAATGCCGGGCGGATTCTATCGCGGTTCCTTCGCCATCATCATGAATCTGGACAAATTCGAAGGCCTGTCCGACCAAGACCGAACCGCGTTGGAAAAGGTTTTCGGTCTGGCGGCCTCGACGATGGCGGGCGAGGTTTGGGACCAAATCGATACCGCCGGAAGAGCCGCGACCAAGGGTGCAAAGGATAATTCGGTCGTCCAGGCCAGCGCGAACGATCAAGCCGCATTTGCAGCTATGGCAACCAAGATATCGGAGAACGTACTGAAGGAAGTCGCCGCCAAAGGTGTCGACGCGAAAGCCGCTCGGGCGTATATCGCCCAAGAAATGGCCATGCAGTAAACACTCGGATGTCCCCATTGAACAGCGCAAGGCTCGGCACGTCGCCTTTTGTGCGCGTGCTGACCCTTGTGCCCAGCCTTTTGGCGGCCATCGCATTGTTTTGCCTGATGGTCATGACTTTTTTCGACGTCGTACTGCGCAGTGTCTTGAACGATCCCATCGAAAGCGCGACCGAACTGACTCGACTGCTGATGGCAATTATCGTTTTCGCTTCGCTACCGATCGTATCGTGGCGCCGCGAACATATCGTCGTCGATCTGCTCGACAGTTTTTACAACAGCTTCTTCGCCCGTATTCGAAATGTCGTGGTGGATGGGCTTTGTGGACTGTTACTGCTTTGGCCCGGTTACCGCGTGTTCGAATTGGCCGGACGCGCGCGATCCTACGGCGATACCACCGAGTATCTGGAAATTCCGCAGTTCTATGTCGCTTACTTCATCGCGGCCGCGACGATGATCACGGCAATCGTTTTGATCTTGCGCGCGGTAACGGGCTGGTTCAACCCAGCATATGGGCGGGAAAGCGATCCGCCGGGCGGATCCTAGAGGAAGGCATCGTTTTATGACTTTTGCCTTCGGCGGCTTTTTTCTGGTGCTCGTGTTGGTTTTGTTGCGCGTGCCGATCGCGTTTGCCATGGGTTTTGTCGGTATTGCCGGCTATGCCATGGAAACCTCCGTGAAGGCGGCCGTTTCCATGGCCGGACGCCTGATCATCGACACGGCGCAGGACTACGGCCTTTCTGTCGTGCCTCTATTCATTCTTATGGGCTTGTTCGTCAACAAAGGCGGATTGTCGCGGGAGCTCTATCGCGTCTCATATGTCTTTCTCGGACATCTGAGAGGCGGATTGGCGATGGCAACGATTGTCGCCTGCGGCGGCTTTTCGGCGATCTGCGGTTCGTCGTTGGCCACCGCGGCGACGATGTCGAAAGTCGCGATGCCGGAAATGCGTAAATACGGCTATGCCGACGAACTTTCGACGGCGTCGATCGCGGCCGGCGGCACGCTCGGGATCCTTATTCCGCCCAGTGTCATTCTGGTCATCTATGGCCTGCTGACGGAAACTTCGATCGGTAAACTGTTCATTGCCGGGATTATTCCGGGCATCATCGGCATTGTTTTCTATTTGTTCGCAGTCCGCTTCACGGTCATGCGCAAGCCCGAGTCGGGGCCGGCGGGTGCCCGGTCCTCCTGGCGCGAGCGGGCTTTGGCTTTCAAGGATATTTGGGCGGTTTCCGCGCTTTTCGTGCTGGTCATCGGCGGGCTTTACGGTCTATTCGACTTCCATCCCCTCAATTTGACATTTTCGCCGACCGAAGCCGCCGGCATGGGGGCCACTGGCGCCTTCATCATCGCCCTATCGCGCCGCAATCTGTCGTTCCGCGACGTGCGGGAAGTGTTGGTCGAGACGGCGCATACGACGGCAACGCTGTTTTCCGTTTTGATCGGTGCCTGGATGTTTTCGAACTTCGTGAATCTGGCCGGCCTTCCGGAAGGGTTGCTGGCTATGGTGACTCAGTGGGGCCTACCGCCCATGGCGATCATGCTGATGATCGTTGCCGTCTATATCGTGCTCGGCTGCGTGTTTGAAAGCTTGTCGATGCTGTTGTTGACTGTGCCGATATTCTTTCCGCTTGTCATCAGTCTCGGCTTCGATCCGGTGTGGTTCGGTATCGTGGTCGTCGTCGTCACCGAAATCTCGCTGATCACGCCGCCTGTCGGGTTGAACGTCTTCGTTCTGAAAGGCGTGGTCGGCGACGTATCGACCGGCACCATATTCCGGGGTGTTACGCCATTTTGGGCCGTCGACATCGTCCGTCTGGCCTTGATCATGTTCGTTCCCTGGTTGGTTTTGGTCTTGCCGATGTCCATGGCGGGGTAGGGGGGTGACGCTTCAATCGAACAACTCATTCTCGCGGATATGAACTACCGTCGGTCCGTCAGCTTCGAATGCGCGGGCAAAGGCGGGGGCGACGTCCGAGAGATTTGATGGCGAGACATAGTTGGCGCCGAAGCTCTTGATCAGCGTTTTGAAATCCGGATTGTGCGGCGTGACCGAGATCTCCGGGGCTTGGCGCGCGCGCATGCCGTCGCGGATTTCGCCGAGGGCTTCGTTGTCCCAAAGTAGGATGGCGATGGGTAGATTCTGCTCGACCGCGGTGGCCAGTTCGCTGAGCGTGAACATCAAGCCGCCGT
>CBDCGJ010000010.1:0-103765 GCA_965216645.1 Alphaproteobacteria bacterium
AGGGCGCATCGGCGCTATCCGCCGCGCCCCACGCCATGGAGATACTACGATCTTCGTCGCAGAGCAGATCGTAGGGGAAGTCGAACTTCTCCTGAAACGCCTTGTTCTCCGCCGGGCTGTCGCAACTGATGCCTAAAATCACCGCGTTTTTCGCCTGAAAGTCTTGGATTCGATCACGGAACCCTTTGCCTTCGACGGTTCAACCGGGTGTGTCGGCCTTCGGGTACCACCAGAGTACCACGTTCTGGCCGCGAAACTGCGACAGGCTTACCGAAGCGCCGTCCTGGTTCGCGACCGTAAAGTCCGGCGCCACGGCGCCTTCGTCTAACATTGCCATTAGGTCTTGTTCCCTCGCTTTTATAGGCGGCCATACTGGCCGCGCGATTGGCGATTGTCCAGAGGGCTTGTTATGATCCTTGCATGACATCGCGTTTGTCTTGGCGTCGATAGAGCAATATTTCTAAAGGAGGTCGTGAGCGATGCGTAGATTGGCCATGATCCTCGCCATCGGCCTCTGGAGCGTCGCACATCCGGCCTTTGCCGACGCGATCGACGGCGACTGGTGCCATAAGGACGGACGCAGCTTTCATATCCAAGGTCCCGAGATCACAACACCTGGCGGGACCGATATGCGGGGCAACTATGATCGCCACGGCTTCTTCTATGTGGTGCCGGCGGCCGAACCCGATGCCGGCGCGGAAGTGGTAATGATCCTGCGCGACCACTACACGTTGGACTTGAAGTTGCAGGGAGCGGACGGCAAGCACGAAATCCGCCGCGAGATCTGGCGGCGCTGTGAAGCTAAAACCAGTTAGCCCGCCGCGGCGATGGCCACGGCCGGCAATTTCTTGATGCATCATCGGCTGGACGGGCTTGCCGGATGATGCCAAGCTGCGGCCATGAACAACGGGCCGCTCACCGACTATCCTTTCACCCGTGAAATCCCAGAGGGCGACAGCCGCGAACGCCATGTTTGCGGCGATTGCGGTTGGATTCACTATCTGAACCCGAAAATCGTTTCGGGCGCGGTCGTTACTTTTGGCGACCGTTTTCTAATCTGCAAGCGGGCGATTGAGCCGCGGGCCGGCTACTGG
Source organism: Alphaproteobacteria bacterium (assembly GCA_965216645.1). Taxonomy (GTDB): domain Bacteria; phylum Pseudomonadota; class Alphaproteobacteria; genus CBDCGJ01. Next base: position 1,095 of record CBDCGJ010000010.1, read on the forward strand.
ACCATTCCGGCCGGCTTCCTGGAAGAGCATGAATCGCCAGACGAGGGCGCGGTTCGGGAGGCCATGGAGGAGGCGAACGCACATATCGAGATCGACGCCCTGCTCGGCATCTACACCATCGCGCGGATCAGCCAGGTCCAAATGATGTATCGTGCAAACCTGCTGGACGAAAACGTCTCAGTCGGAGAGGAATCGCTGGACGTCGATCTGGTAGCGTGGGACCGGATCCCATGGTCCGAGTTGGCCTTTCCAACGGTGACCTGGGCCTTGAACTATTATGTCGAGACGCTCGGCCGGGAGGAATTCCAACCGATGGTGAATCCGCCGGACAGCGATTTCACCTTTCATCCTCAAAGACCCTTTTCGGCGTAACAATTCTATCGAACTGCGCCGTTCTTTCGGGGTTTGTCGTTTTCGCTTGGCGAAAACCGTAAACGCAAGAAGCCCGTGCCGCTTTTTAGATTCACGCATAGTATCGTGACGTCACGGCAGGGCTTCACTGCGATTTCTCGAAGTCAATCGCGCCCGACAGGCAGTCGGGTCTAGTATTCGCGTTGAATACGCAAAGTTTAGTTGTCGGAAATCGAGCGCTGGTCCGGTGGAGTCATGATTTTTACTCACCCTCCTGTCAGAGATTGGGAAATACGACTGAAATCAACTTCAATCACTATTCCCACGACAAGTATAGTTTGCGCCCGGATGGGGCGCGAGTCAAGCAGGTTATGTCAAATAATCCGCGTTAGCTGGTTTTTTACATCCACCCGGTTATAGTACGAGCGAATTAGCCACATTGTCCCGAACTTTCGTCTGTTCGCCGCTCGGACGGCATTCGGCGCGTATCGAGTAGGAAAACCATGAGTCAGTACACGGACGAGGCGCGGGAACGACTGGCCGCCTTGTCGCCGAATGTCCGCGGCGCACTTTGGATTTTGGGTTCGGCCTTTTTCTTCACCATCATGGGCACGTTGGTGAAGTATCTCGGCGCCTCCTTCGACAGTTTTCAAATCGCCTTCTTCCGGGCACTGTTCGGTCTATGCGCCATCCTGCCTTTCGTGTGGCGGGTGGGTCTTGTCAACTTGAAGACCCAGCGGCTGCCGTTGCATCTGTTTCGCGGTTTGGTCGGCAGCGCCGGCATGTTGAGCGGGTTTTACGCCCTGACCAATCTCAGTTACGCGGACGCCGTTTCCTTCTCGTATGCCCGTGGCCTGTTTCTAATTCCGTTGGCGGTCTTGTTTCTGGGCGAAGTGGTGCGGCGGCGGCGTTGGACCGCAACCCTTTGCGGATTTGTCGGCGTGCTGGTCATGTTGCGCCCAGGCGGCGCCATCGAGCTCGCGATGATCGTGGCCATCTTCGGCGCCTTCTGCACCGGACTGATGACTGTGCTGGTGAAGAAGTTGTCCGAAACCGAGCAGCCTGAGGTCATCATCTTCTACGCCAGCGTGATCTCCACCACGGTGGCGTTGGGACCGGCGCTACTGGTCTGGCAATCGATAGGCTTGGCGGATATCGCCTTGTTGGTCGCCGTCGGTGGCTTCGCCGCGGCCGGCCAATACTGCATGATCCGCGCTTACAGGATCGGCGAGGCCACGGCGCTCGCGCCGTTCGACTACACCCGTCTGCTCTTCGCCAGCTTGATCGGCATCTTTCTGTTCGGCGAGGCGCTGAGCGTCTGGACCGTGGTCGGCGCCATGATCATCGTCGCGTCAACGCTTTACATCGCCGTGCGTGAAGCGCAATTGGGCAAGAAGGCGGAGCCGACGGAGCCCAGCGTCAATCCGCCGGTGGTTCCGAATCGGGATTAGACTCGAACCAGTCGCTGGCCATGTCCCGATGGGCCTGGGTAATGTGGGTCTGAACCGCCGCAACGGCGGCCGTCAGAACCGAAGCGTCGTCGACAAAGCCGAAGCCGAGCAGGAAGTCGGGGATCATGTCCACGGGAAGCACGAAGTAAGCCAACGCTCCCATCAAAACCGCCCGGACATAAGCCGGCGTCTGCGGATCTCGGGCCGCGTAATAGGCGGCCAACAGTTCGGGCGCGAAGGGTATTCTCTTCAGCACCCGCCTGAATTTGCCCCAGAAGCCCCGCTTCACCCGCTGTTCGTCGCGGTCGAGTTTCTTTTTTTCCGAAAGCGTGAGATCGCGGCCGTTGGAAAAATCTGCCGTCATCGCTTGAAATATGGGGTCATTGACGGCGATTTTCAATAGCGTCGACCAGTCCGCCCTGCTATCACCAGTGCCACGAAATTTCGATATGAGGGAGAAAGTCATGGAATTACAAGGCATTGCCGCCATTGTCACAGGGGGCGCCTCGGGCCTGGGCGAGGCCACAGCGCGTGAGCTGGCCGCCGCTGGCGCCAAAGTCGCGATCTTCGATATTCAGGACGAGAAGGGCGAGGCGGTCGCCGCCGATATCGGCGGCGTCTATTGCAACTGTGATGTCACGGGCGAAGACAGCGCCGTCGCCGCGTTTGCCAAGGCCAAAGAAGCGCACGGCGTCGCCAAGGTCCTGGTCAACTGCGCCGGCACCGGCATTGCCATCAAGACCTCCTCCAAAGGCGAACCGCACCCCCTTGGCCCGTTTTCAAAGATCATCCAAATCAATCTGATCGGTAGCTTCAACTGCATCCGGCTCGCCGCCACGGACATGATCACGGAAGATCCCATGGACGGCGGCGAACGCGGGGTCTGCATCAACACAGCCTCCGTCGCCGCCTTCGACGGACAGATCGGTCAAGCCGCCTATTCCGCGTCCAAGGGCGGCATCGTCGGCATGACCCTGCCGATCGCCCGCGATTTGGCGGACAAGGGCATTCGGGTCAACACCATCGCGCCGGGCTTGTTTTCGACGCCGCTGCTGCACGGACTGCCGGACGACGTGAAGGCCGCCCTTGGCGCCAGCGTGCCGTTCCCGAGCCGACTGGGCGAACCCGCCGAATACGCCCAACTGGCGCGCCATATCTGCGAAAACGCCATGCTGAACGGCGAAACCATCCGCCTCGACGGCGCCATCCGCATGCAGCCGCGTTAGTTTGACAGATATTGTGAAGACGTCATCCCGGAATCGCTTCAGCGATATCCAGGATGACGACGATTGGTTATCGGAACTTGACTACTCACCACCCGCTACCAAATCGTCGATAAACCCTGCCAGCGCGATGTCGCGGCCGCTGAGGCCGTCGACGTCGTGGCTGGTGAGAGTGATGTGGAGGCGGCCATAGCTGTTGAACCAGTCTGGGTGATGGTCCATACGCTCGGCCTCGGCGGCGATCGCCGTCATGATATCGAAGGCGGCGGCGAAATCGGGAAACTGAAACTCCCGCTCGATCGCGTCGCGGCCATCGACCATTCGCCAATCCGGAATCCGGGTCAACGCGTCCGCGCGTTCGCTATCGCTTAGTCTGTCACGCATCTCACGCGCCTCCACCCAGAAGATGTTCCACATAGGCCGGCACCACGTCGCTGGCGGGCCCGTGGCGGCATTCGTCGAACAAATCCGCCCCGTCGGAAGGTTCGAGGTTGAGTTCAACCCGCCGCGCCCGGCCGGCCCGGCGCACATCCTCGACGAAACCGGCGGCGGGATAGACATTGCCGGAGGTGCCGATGGAGACGAACAGGTCGCAGGCAGCCAACGCCACCTGAATACGCGGCATCTCGAAGGGCATTTCGTAGAACCAGACCACGTGCGGGCGCATCCGGCCCGGGCTGCCGCAGGCCGGGCAGTCGCTGGCTGTGCTTAGGTCGTCATGCCAGGCGTGGATCGCTTGGCAGGCTTCGCAGCGCGCCTTGTAAAGTTCGCCATGCATATGGCTGAGATTGGTCGTGCCCGCTTTTTCATGCAGGTCGTCCACATTCTGCGTAACGACGAACACCTCACCGCCATGCTCGGCTTCCAACCGCGCCAAAGCCCGATGGGCCGGGTTCGGTTGCTTGCTCGCCAGATCGCGACGGAAGTCGTTATGAAAGCGATTGACAAAATCCGGATTTCGCGCGAAAGCGTCGGGCGTAGCGACGTCTTCCAGGTTGACCCGGTCCCAAATGCCGCCCTTGTCGCGAAAGGTCGCGATGCCGGATTCGGCAGAGATACCGGCACCGGTCAGGATGACGATGCGATGATATCGATGATGGGCCATGGCCGCCGTCGCTCCTCATAAAGGGGCATGACAGCATAAGCCATGCGGCCCGGCAACCGGCCCCGGCCGATAGGACGGGGTTCATGTGGGTGAAATGGTCTCATGGGATGCTGGGACCGCACGTATTTTACGCGCTTGCCGTGGAGATCGTTGAGATGATCGCTGCCCTCTATTCCGTCGCCTCCCTGATGATTTCCGTCGCCTTGCTGCAGCTCGGCACCGGGCTCTATCTCACGTTTCTCAGCCTGCGCATGGATTTGGAAGGTTTCTCCGATCCGGCCATCGGTGCCGTCGGTTCGGCCTATTTCGGCGGCTTCGTGATCGGCGCGCTTTATTGCGACCGTTATATCCATAAGGTCGGCCATGTCCGTTCCTATCTCGGTTTCGGCGCCTTCGCCTGCGCCGCGGTAATGAGCCATAGCTGGTTGATCGAGCCGGTCTATTGGGCGCTCCTGCGCTTCATTGCCGGGGTGGTGTCCTCGGGCCTATTCATGGTGGTGGAAAGCTGGCTGAACGAGCGGGCCGACCAGAGCAACCGGGGCAGCATCTTTTCCGGCTATCTGGTGATCAACTATGTCGCCCTCGGTGGTGGCCAATTTCTGATCAACGCCGCCGATCCGGCGGGACCGCAATTGTTTCTTCTGATCGGCACCTTGTTCGCGCTGTCATTGACGCCGATGGCTTTCAGCCAAGCGACGGTACCGGCCCCCTATGAGCGGCGCAGTTTTGGCGTTCGCCGTCTATTCGCCATCTCGCCGCTTGGCGTCATCGGCTGCCTCGTGATCGGCCTGACCAATGGCGCTTTCTACGTGCTGACGCCGATCTTCGCGACGCGGCTGGGTTTCGATACCGCAACGGTCAGCACATTGCTCGCCGGTACGATCTTGAGCGGCCTGGTCATGCAATGGCCGCTCGGCAAGCTATCCGACCGTTTCGACCGGCGCAGTATCTTGATCCTGGTCGCCGTGGCGACCTGCGCCATGGCCGCCGCCATCGCCTTCAATGCGCGCGACGGCGTCATCGACGACAGTCTGCTGCTGGCCCTGATCTGCGGCTACGGCGCTTTCGTCTATGCCATCTATCCCCTCGCCGTCTCGCATGCCAACGACTATGCGGATGCAGAGGATATCGTGCCCCTGACCGCCGGCCTGCTGCTGGCCTATGGCACCGGCGCCCTGATCGGCCCCTTCGCCGCCTCCGCCACCACTGCCCTGGTCGGGCCCAGCGGTCTCTATTTCTACATCGCCGCTGTCACAGGCGGCCTGGCGGTCTTCGGCCTGCTACGCATGAAGCTTCGGGACACCGTTGCCGTCGACGATCAAGGCCCGTTCATGGCCCTGCCCCGCACCTCCCCCGTCGTGGTCAGCGAAATGAACCCGCTGGCGGACTGGGAGGAGGAACAGGAAGAAGAGGCGGAAACAGAGGCAGAGAAATAATCCCGTTCGGCCAACATGCAAACCACATTGAAGGACATTTGCGACAGCTACCGCCGGGCCTGGGCATTGCGTTGGCGGCTTGTCGGATTGCATATCTTCATGGCGATGCTGGTGGCGGCGCTGGTCTCGCCTTTGATCGGATTTTTCGGTCAGTTGGCGGTCGAGCTGTCGGGCAAACCGGCATTGACCGATTTCGACATCCTCGACTTCGCACTGTCGCCGGTCGGGGCCGTAGGGGCAATGCTGGCGGTCAGTGTTGTCATTGTCGTGATATTGCTGGAACTGGCGGCAATGATATTGTTGGAGGATGCCGCACGGGAAGGGCGTTCGCTGCGTTTTTCTCTGCCTTTTCTCGGCCTCATCAAGCGGTTGCCGTCCCTACTCGTTTTCGCGGTTCTTTTGACCGGTCGTGTGCTGTTGATGGCCGCGCCCTTTCTCGGTGCCGCGGGTTTGGCGGCTTGGCTGCTACTGACCGGTCACGATATCAACTACTTTCTGGCGGCTCGACCGCCTGAGTTCGTTGTGGCCCTTGTCTTCTTCGGGTTGCTGCTCCTGGCTCTCGCCATGCTGTTGGCGAACCGGCTGGCCGCGTGGAGCCTTGCCCTACCCTGTTTATTGTTGGCCGGCACCGCGCCGGCTCTCAGCTTTTCGGAGAGCGGCCGGCTTAGCCAGGGCCATCGCGCCGCCTTGTTCATACGCCTCTCGATTTGGGCCGCGGCGGTCCTCTTCTTTTCAAGCATGGCACTGTTCGCGATCTGGCTAATCTCCGACATGGCATTGAGCATCATCGGAGATAGCCTTCAATCCATCTTCGCCCTGCTGATCTGTATGTTCATCCTCTGGTCGGCGGTCAACGCGATGATTTCGGCACTGGCCGGCGGCAGTCTCGCGGCACTTCTAAATCTCCAATTCGAAAGGCTCGGCGGCGCCTCGCGAAGGGTCGATGGACGGCTGCGGCGGGAAGCATCCGAAGGCGGACATCGACTGGCACTCGCCTTGACCGCCGGCTTTACCGCTGTCGCCGGCGTGGTCAGCGGACCGCTTCTGTTGGACGACATTCGGACCGTCGACCAAGTCGCCGTGATCGCGCACCGGGCCGGCGCCGCGGCGCGGCCAGAGAATACCTTGGCGGCGGCACGCAAGGCCATCGAAGACGGTGCCAATTGGCTGGAGATCGACGTGCAGGAAACAGCCGACGGCGAAGTAGTGGTCCTGCACGACAGCGACCTGATGCGGGTCGGCGGCGATCCCCGCAAGGTCTCGGAATTGACCGCGGCGGCGCTGGCCCAAATCGACGTCGGCGGCGAACCCGCACCGACGTTACGCCAAGTGCTGGAGGCCGCGAAAGGGCGTGCCAACGTGCTGATCGAGCTGAAATATTACGGTCACGACAAAAACCTGGAAGCGCGTGTCGCCGCCATTGTCGATGACACCGGCATGGCCGGTGACATCGCGGTGATGAGCTTGAATACCGGTGGGGTGGCAGCGTTGAAAGCCCTGCGCCCCAATTGGCCGGCCGGTCTGTTGATTGCCACGGCGCTTGGCGACCATGGTCAATTGCAGGCGGATTTCCTGGCAGTCAATAACGGCCTGGCCGGCATTGATTTTATCCGCCGCGCTGGCCGGCCGGTTTACGTTTGGACCGTGAACGATGCGCTCTCCATGTCGCAGGCGATCTCCCGCGGCGCCGCCGGTCTGATCACCGACGACCCGGCCTTGGCCCGACAAGTGCTCTCGGACCGCGCCGAGATGAGCAGCCCGGAGCGCCTTCTACTCCAGCTCGCGGATATCTTCGATCTGCGTACCAGGCAGCGCTTGCATCGACGGGCCAGTCGCTAATTCTCGTCTAACGGATACCGCGCTTCGATCTCGTAATGGGCGCCATGTCTTCCCAATTGACTGGAAAAGAGGGTGAATTCAGACACGCTAAACCGGGGGCCGACCAGACCGGCATGCCGTGCGAGATAGGGTGCCGCGTCGGCCGCCGTCAAAGACTTGCCGCGGGCCAACGTCACATGAGGCCGATATTTCCGCGTTTCGGGCTCGAGACCGATATCGACCAAACGCCGCTCGATTTTCCGCTGCAATTGGCGGAGCGGTTGCGATTCCGTCACGCCGGCCCAAAGCACGCGGGTCTGCTTTTTGGAACCGAACGCATCGCAACCGCATAGACCAAGTTCGAAGCCGGGCGCCTCGATCTCCGCCAATGCCGGCAAGATCTCGCGAGCCACACCGTCGTGGACATCGCCGATAAATCGAAGCGTCAGGTGAAATTGGTCATAGTGCGACCAACGAACGCCGGCCAAATCCATGTCTTGCAGATCCAGCAACCAATCCTTGACGTCGTCCGGCAATTCGATGCCGACAAACAGGCGCGGCATCGCTTGGCCTCAATCGATGGATTTCAGGAGCGATTCGACATGGGGCAAGATGCGCTCGACGATCACCGCCACGCCATCCGCATTCGGGTGTATCCCATCCGATTGATTAAGCGCCGCTTGTGCCGCCACGCCATCGAGGAAGAACGGGTAGAACGCCACGTCGAGCCGCTTCGCCAAGTCCGGATACAAGCCGTCGAATTCATCCTGATAGTCGGAGCCGTAATTGGGCGGCGCCCGCATGCCGGTGAACAAGACGGGTATGTTTTTGGCTTTCAGACGGTTGAGAATTTCCAGCAAGTTGCTTCGCGTCACGTCCGGATTTACCCCGCGCAGCGCGTCATTCGCACCCAATTCCAGGATCACCAGATCGACGTCGCCACCGATCGCCCAATCGAACCGGGCCAAGCCGCCGGAGGACGTGTCGCCGGACACGCCGGCATTCCGGATCGTTACCTTGTGCCCGTTAGCGTTCAGCGCGCGTTCCAGCTGATTCGGAAACGCGTCTTTCTGTGCCAAGCCGTAGCCGGCTGTCAGGCTATCGCCGAACGCGACGATCGTGCGCGCCTGTTGTCCGGCTGCCGCGGTCCCGGCAAAAAACCACAGGAGGCAACAAAATGCCGCCAAAACGTTGACATATTCGTGTAAGCGGCCATATGGCCTAACATCCGACATTGCGTCATAACCGTATTCGTTTTCAGTCGGCCCCGAAGTCAAAGGGTAATCACCGCCATGACGGCCATGATCGTTCTCGACGACGTGCATCTCACTTTGCCAAGCGAAGCCGGACCTGTCGATATTCTACGTGGCATCGACTTGGCCATAGATCAAGGGGAAGCGGTCGGCCTGGTCGGCCCCTCCGGGTCCGGGAAGTCGACAATGATGGCTATAATCGCCGGGTTGGAACGACCGAGCCGCGGTCAAGTGACGGTAGCGGGCACCCTATTGAATGGCCAAAACGAGGATCAACTCGCCCTCTTCCGCCGCGACAATGTGGGTATCGTCTTCCAGGCATTTCATCTGATCCCAACCATGACGGCGTTGGAAAACGTCGCCATGCCACTTGAATTCGCCGGCGTAACCGACGCGTTCGACGCGGCAGAAGCCGGCTTGTCGGCGGTTGGGCTCGAACATCGCCTACATCATTATCCCGGCCAACTGTCCGGCGGCGAGCAGCAGCGCGTCGCCCTGGCGCGCGCGGTGGCGCGGCAGCCGAAACTGCTATTGGCGGACGAGCCGACCGGCAATCTCGACGGCGCCACCGGCGCGCAGATCATCGATCTGATGTTCACTTTGCATCGGGACCGGCAAACGACATTGCTGCTGATCACTCACGATCAATCTCTGGCGGCCCGTTGCGACCGGATCGTCGCCATGGCGGACGGCCGCGTAAGCGGCAATACAAGCCAGGCGGCGGAGTAGAGCATTGTCGATGCCGCTCAGCCTGCGTCTTGCCCGACGGGAACTGCGCGCCGGCATCCGGGGATTTCGGATCTTTTTGCTCTGTTTGATTCTCGGCGTGGCCGCCATCGCCACAGTGGGCAATCTCAGCCAAGCGTTGATCGAAGGCTTGACGGCCGACGCCAGCCGATTGCTTGGCGGCGATGTGGAATTGCGGCGGACCCACCGGCCCTGGGCCCCCGAACAAGCGGCTTGGGTCAAGCAACGGAGCACCGTCGCCGAACTGATCGAGCTTCGCACAATGGCCCGGCGGCCCGACGGCGCCGAGCAGTCTTTGGTCGAACTGAAGGGCGTGGATTCCGCCTACCCGCTCTATGGCCGCATTGAGCTGGCGGACGAGGGCGAACTCAAGACCGCCCTCGAAAAGCGGGAGGGCGCGTGGGGCGCGGTCGTCGAACCCACTTTGCTACGCAGATTGAACCTTAAGGTCGGCGACTTTCTGAAAGTCGGCGATCTTCAATTCCGGATCGCGGCCGAAATGGCGCGGGAGCCGGACCGCAGCACCAACGGCTTCACCCTCGGCCCAAGGGTCATGGTGGCGCTGGCGGCGATGCGGGATACCGGCCTGATCCAGGAAGGCAGTCTGGTCCGCTATCTCTACCGCCTTCGCCTGCCGGCGGGCAGCAATGTCGAAACCTGGATCGACGAACTGAACACTGCTTTTCCGAAGGCCGGTTGGCGTATTCGGGATGTGCGTAACGGCACGCCCGGCCTCAAGCGCTTCATCAACCGCATGCGTCTGTTCCTGACTCTGGTCGGCCTGACCGCCTTGCTGGTCGGCGGCCTCGGCATTGCCAACGGGGTGAAAAGCTATCTGGACGGCAAGATCGCCAGCATTGCCATTTACAAATGCGTCGGCGCGCCCGCCAATCTCGTGTTCCTCACCTATCTCTGGCAGGTGTTGATCACCGCCGCCTTCGGCATCGCGATCGGTTTGGCGGTCGGGGCGGCATTGCCGGTGCTGCTGTCCGATCTGGCATCGCGCTACCTGCCCTTCGAGGCACGCTTGGGTATATTCCCCGCGCCGCTGGTTCTGGCCAGCATCTATGGGGTATTGACTACACTGACCTTCGCCCTGTGGCCATTGGCGCAGGCACGGGAGACGCCGCCCGGCAGCCTATTCCGAAATCTGACCAACGCGATGACGGCGCGGCCGCGTTTGCCCTACATCCTGGCGACGGTCGTCGCCGTCGCTGCATTAGCGGGCACGGCTGTCCTGGCCGCCGAGGAACAGAGGTTCGCCATGATCTTCGTGGCCGGGGCGGCGATCGCCTTTTTCGCCTTTTATCTGGCCGGCCGAGCGATTGTCGCACTGACCCGGATGCTGCCACGTCTACGGCGGCCGGGCCTGCGGCTGGCGATCGCCAATCTGCACCGGCCCGGCGCGGCGACGGTCAGCGTTGCCTTGTCCTTCGGTCTGGGTCTAAGCGTTTTGGTTACCGTCATGGCGATCCGCGCCAATATCGAATATCTGGTGGCGGAGCAGGTGCCGGAGCAAGCGCCGGCCTATTTCTTCCTCGATATCCTGCCGGATCAGGCGGCCGAATTCGAGACCCTGGCCCGCGGCATCGACGGCGTCCATAAAGTCGAGCGGGCGCCGAGCCTGCGCGGCCGTATCGTCAAGATCAAGGAAACCCCGGCGGAACAGGTCACACCGGCGCCGGACGTCGCCTGGGTTTTGCGTGGCGACCGGGGACTGACCTATGCCGCGCGGAAGCCGGCCGGCGCGACCGTGATTGCGGGCGCATGGTGGCCGGCGGATTACAAGGGGCCGCCTCTTCTATCCATGGATTTCCGCGCCGCCCAAGGGCTTGGCGTCGGGATTGGCGACGACATCACCATCAACGTATTGGGCCGCGAGATCACCGCGAAGATCGCCAACTTGCGCCGTATCGACTGGTCGACGTTCAACATCAATTTCGTATTGCTGTTTTCGCCGGGCGCGTTGGAAGCGGCACCGCACACCTTCATCGCCACGGCCACCGCCGATCCCGAAGCGGAGCTAAAGCTCGAACGCGCAGTGAGCGCCAAGTTCCCTAACATTACCGCGATCCGCATCCGCGATGCGTTGGAAACGGTTAATCAGATTCTCGACAATATCGCCGTCGCTGTCCGCGCCACCGCGTCGGTCAGTCTTCTGGCCGGCACGTTGGTTCTGGCGGGTGCCATCGCCGCAGGACACCGCCGACGGGTTTACGACGCCGTCATCTTGAAAGTTCTGGGCGCGACCCGCGGCAACATCATCGCCGCTTATCTGCTTGAATATGGGATCCTGGGCCTGATTGTGGCCATCTTGGCGGCGATCATCGGCACCGCCGCTGCCTATTTCGTGGTCACGGAATTCATGGGCGGCAGATGGCATTTCCCTCCCGCCACCATCCTGACCACCATGGCCATCTGCATGGCGATCACGATCGCCGCCGGCCTGATCGCAACATTCGCGGCGTTAAGCCAAAAACCGGCGCCATTACTGCGTAATGAATAATTTTATACGATACTACTTTGTGTAGGATTCAAAAAACTATATTATCTTCCGATTCAATATTCTGTAAAATTGATTTTGGGAGTATTAGTAATGGTACAGCGACCGAAACCTGGCGAATTTGGCCGCCGGCGGGTCGACAACGTAACAATGCCTCGCAAACTGTCGTCGGACGAGGCGCTTCGTAGTTATCTGTTAAAAGTTTTCAATTACATGTTCCTGGCCTTGTTATGGGGCGGCGGCGTCGCCTATGCGGTCGCTCTGTCTGACAGCTTGCGCGAGTTGGTTTGGAACACACCGATGGCCTGGGTGGTTGCCTTCGGGCCTTTCCTGATGTCGCTGGCCCTGACATGGAACGGCAATATGCTGCGCATGTCATCGGGCGCCGCGCAAATCTGTTTCTGGATTTTCGCCACATTGGTCGGTGCCTGTTTTTCCCTTGCGGTCATGCATTTCACCGAGGCGAGCCTAGCCCGCGCGTTCTTGATTGCGGCTATTTCATTCGGCGTCATGGCAATCTTCGGCTATACGACGAAAATGGACCTATCCTCTTGGGGTAGCTTCCTTTTTATCGGCATGATCGCCGTCATTCTGGCCCTGTTCACGAATATTTTCCTGCAATCCAGCATGATAAACTGGGTGTTTTCCGTGGTCGGCGCGCTGGTTTTCACATGTTTTACCGCCTATGACGTGCAATGGATCAAAAACGAGTTCGATGCCGGCGACGGTGAAGAATTGTTGGAACGCAAGGCTGTATTCGGCGCCCTGCATCTCTATATCAACCTGACGAACGTGATGTGGTTCCTGTTACGGCTGATCGGTGTGGAAGACGAGTTCTAAACGCCGAGCACGATACGACTATGTCCCGCGAAGACTTGCAATTTGTTCGAAAAAACCCAATATTTGGGGAGAAATCGTGCGCCATAACAAAGGGAACACATTAAATGGCTTTGCAACCGAATAGGTCCGGCTTCGACCGCGCCGGTGTGGGAACCCGCGCTGGACAAGACGTCGCAATCGATGAGGGCCTGCGCAGCTATATGCTGCGGGTCTACAATTATATGGGGTCCGCGCTGCTGGTCAGCGGCATTACGGCCTATGCCTTCGCGACCTGGATGATCAACTCGCCGGAAGCGGCGCAAATGGTCTACGGCTCGCCGCTTCGCTGGGTCGTTGCATTCGCGCCATTGGTCATGGTGTTCTTCCTGAGTGCGGCAATCAATCGGCTAAGTTTGTTTGCCTCGCAGGCCGCTTTCTGGGTATTTGCCGTGTTGATGGGCCTTTCCCTGTCATCGCTGTTGCTGGTTTACACCCAGGAAAGCATCACCCGGGTCTTCCTGATCACGGCGGTGGCTTTCGGCGGGCTTAGCCTGTTCGGCTACACGACGAAGCGCGATCTGTCCGGTTGGGGCAGTTTCCTGATCATGGGGTTGATCGGAATCATCATCGCCAGCATCGTCAACATCTTCGTCGGCTCCTCGATGATGATGTGGATCATCTCGGTGGTCGGTGTCTTGGTGTTCTCCGGCTTGACCGCCTATGACACCCAGCAGATCAAGGAAATGTATTTCCAAGGCGATGGGACCGCCACGATGGGCAAGAAGGCGATTATGGGCGCGCTCCGCCTCTATCTCGACTTCATCAACCTGTTCATCATGCTGATGCATCTGTTCGGCAGCCGCGAGTAGCCGCCGACGGAACAAGAAAAGGGAAGCGCCCGGGGGTTACCTCGGGCGCTTTTCTTATGCTCTAATATCACGGGCACCATAGAATATCCGGAGGTCACCCATGCGCGTCGTCCTGGCGATGATGAAGCACGAGACCAACACGTTTTCGCCGATCCCAACGCCCTGGTCCCGCTTCGAGGACTGGGGCGCCTATTTCGGCGACGACGTTATCGACGCCTACGAACAGACCAATATGACCTTAAGCGCCTATCTGAAAATCGCCCGGCGCGAAGGGTGGGACGTGGTCACCCCTATCGCGGCGGAAGCGATGCCCTCCGGCATCGTCGAAGCCGACGCCTACAACAAGATGGCGGACGCGATCGTCGATGCCGTGAAGGACGGCTGCGACGCGGTCATGCTGGACCTGCACGGCGCCATGGTGTCGGAAGTCAGTTTCGACGGTGAGGGCGAATTGCTGAAGCGGATACGCGCCGTAGCACCGGAGGTGCCGATCTGCGTCACCTGCGATTTGCATTGCAACCTGACAGCGGAGATGGTCGAGAACTGCGATGCCCTGATCGGATACAAGACCTATCCCCATGTGGACATGTATGAGGTCGGCAGCCAGGTCGGCGATATTCTTGCCGGCGGCATCAAGAAAGATATCGCGCCGGTGATGGCTTGGGGTCGGGTGCCGCTGCTCTCACAGACCTTGCGCCAGGGCACGGACGATGAACCGATGAAGAGCCTGATCGCCGCCTGCCGCGCGGCGGAGGAAAGTGGCGAAGTCCTCGCCGCCACCGTGTTCGGCGGCTTCGCCCTCGCCGACATTCCCGACGCCGGCATTTCCTGTGTCGTCATCGCCGATGGCGATAAGACGGCGGCCGAGGCCGTGGTCGCCCGCCTCTGCGATGAGATGTGGCGGCAACGGGACGACCATCTTTATCGCCACGAACCCATCGAGCAGGCGGTGGCCCGCGCCAAGGAATTGGACGACGGCCCGGTGATCCTGCTCGATCACGCGGACAATACCGGGTCCGGCGGCACCCAGGACGTCATGGCGGCGATCGCCGAGGTGATGCGCCAGGACCTCGACGATGTCGCCGTCGGCGCGGTCTGGGATCCGGCAGCGGTCCGCGACATGCAAGCCGCGGGCGTCGGCGCCACGGTCACGCTGCAACTCGGCGGCAAAACCGACATGCCGTCGGTCGGACTTGGCGGCGAACCGCTGACCGTAACCGGCAAAGTCAAAGTGCTGACCGATGGCGAGTGGACCGTACGCGGGCCGATGTATCACGGCCTCAAGGTCTCCATGGGGCCGACCGCCGTGCTCGACACCGGACGGATGGAGATTGTCATCACCTCGAAGCATCACGAGCCTTGGGACCAGGGCGTTTTCACCTCCGTCGGCATCGATCCGACCTGGAAGAAGTACCTCTTGCTGAAAAGCCGCATCCACTACCGCGCCGGTTTCGCGCCGATCGCCAAGCACACCCTGACCTTGGACGGCGCCGGCGTGACCACGTCGGATAATAACCTGCTCGACTACCGCTATGTCCGACGACCGATCTATCCGCTGGATCAGATCAACGAGCCCAGGTGACCGGCGATGGCGGAAGAAACATCGAGAGACAGACTGGCCGCGGTCGAGGCGGCGCGCCGCGCGGTGCTGGACGAGGGCCGGCCCGAGGCGCTCGAGAAACGCGCGCGCCTCGGCGCCATGACCGCACGGCAGCGGATCGACGCCCTGCTCGATCCGGATAGCTTCCGGGAGATCGGCAGTCTGATCGAGCCGCACCGGGACAACGACTTCAACCGCGACATTCAAGCGCCTGCCGACGGCATCGTCGCCGGCACCGGCAAAATCGACGGCCGCGTGGTCTGCGTCGCGGCCCAGGACTATACGGTCCATGGCGGCTCCAGCGGCAAGACGGGCAGCGCCAAGCTCGTCCGACTGCTGGGCCAGGCGCAGGATCGCGGCCATCCGGTGGTATTCCTATTGGAAGGCGGCGGCCATCGCATCCAGGACGGCATGAATGCCGGCCACTTCGCCGGCGCCTCGCCGGTCTTCCAGAACATGGCCCGGCTGTCCGGTTGGGTGCCGTTGGTCGCCGTGATGATGGGCCAAGGCTTCGCCGGCCCGACCAATTATGCCTCGCTTTGCGATTTCGTGGTCATGGTCGAAGGGCTGGCGACCATGGGTATGGCCGGCCCCGCCCTCGTCAAGGCCGGTACCGGGGAAGATATCGCCAAGGAAGACCTGGGCGGAATCGAGCGGCAGGTGAAGCGCCAGGGCATCGCCGATCTGGCCGCGCCGGATGAGGCCAGCGCCCTCGCCGCCGCTCGCCGCTTCCTTTCCTATCTGCCCGACAATGCCGGCCAACCGCTCCCGATAAATGCGGGCGACAATCCGCCTGACCGGCGCGACGACAAGCTTTTCGATCTGGTGCCGGCGGAAAGCCGCAAGACCTACGATATGCGCAAGGTTGTCGCGGCCCTGGCCGACCGGGACAGCGTCTTCGAGATCAAACCGGCCTTCGCCCGCAACATCGTCACCGCCTTCATCCGCTTGAACGGCCGGCCGGTCGGCGTCGTCGCCAACCAACCCTTGCGTAAGGGCGGCGTGCTGGACACGCCGGCCTGCGAGAAGGCGTCCCATTTCATCGCCCTCTGCGATGCCTATGGATTGCCGCTGGTATTCCTGATCGACGTTCCTGGCTTCGCCATCGGCACGGCGGCGGAGGAAACGGGCCTCGGCCGGCGCAGCGGCCGCCTGTTCTTCGAGATCGGGATCGCCACCGTGCCGCGCGTCTCCATCGTCCTACGTAAAGGCTATGGCGGCGGCTATTACGCCATGGCCGGCGGTCAGGCCCTCGACGCGGACGCCACCTTCGCCTGGCCAACCGCGGAGATCTGCGCCATGTCTATCGAAGGCGCCGTCGACGTCGCTTTCAAGCGCGACTATCAGGCCGCCGACGACCCGACCGTCGCGCGTCAGCGGCTCATCGACCGGATCAAAAACGAAACCGGACCCATCGAAGCGGCCCGCGACTTTGGTATCGATGAGGTCATCGACCCACGCGACACCCGCCTCCGCCTGATCGACACCTTCAACGCCTGCCCGCCCCGCAAGCCCAACAAGAACCCGCCGCGCGTCAGGCCGATATCACCGATCTGAAAAAAGGGGTCGGAGGGATTTTCGCGAGCTGACACCAGTTAATACATTGAAAATAAACGCACAAAAAAGGGGTCAAAAAAGGGGTCGGAGGGATTTTAACCGTAGAAAATCCCTCCGACCCCTTTTTGGGAAATGATTAGAGAACGATGCCGCGTTTGTGTTCGCTGACTTGGATCGCGTCCGGCGCGAACGCGTCCTTGAAGACGGGGACCGCCGCCGCTGCGTCGCATTTGCCGCAGACGAAAACGTCGAGGGCGGCGTAGCCGACCTCCGGCCAGGTGTGGATGCTGATATGGCTCTCCGCGAGCACCGCGACACCCGAA
Organism: Alphaproteobacteria bacterium; assembly: GCA_965216645.1. Taxonomy (GTDB): domain Bacteria; phylum Pseudomonadota; class Alphaproteobacteria; genus CBDCGJ01. The sequence goes on from CBDCGJ010000010.1 coordinate 18,150, forward strand.
ATGCCGCCATTCTCCTCGAAATGATGCAGGTCAATACGCAGAAGCGTGGCGCCGACCGCATCGACGGCGCAACGCAGGGTCGCTTCCACATGAGCGATATCGTCGAGCCGATGGCCGCCCTTGATGTCGATCAACAAATGGCTGCCGGCGAAGGTCAGACCGTCCCGCTCGACGAAGTAACCGCCCGGCTCCGCCGGCGCCGCGTTGCCGCGCGCATCGTTCAGGTCGACGATATCCGCCGATTGCGACCGCTGATCCTGCTCCATCGAAATTCCGGCTCCCTGTGTGCGTGTGGAATGGCGCGCTGTGATGCCAAAATCGCCAGCCTTATTCAAGTGGAAAATCTCTTGGCTGAGAAGAATCTTCCGACCGGGCGATCGGCCGCAATTCCCCTTCGTAGCGGATCAATCGACCGAACGGCGGCAGACCGATCTCGACCTCGAAGGCATAGACCCCATCCCGCTCGAATTCGCGGGCATCGATCCGCGGCGCGATCCAGAGCGGCAGCCTGATCCGCCGCCATAGCCAAAACTTCCGAACGAAGAAGGTCAGGCCCGCCACGGAACACACGCCTTCGACCAACAACCAAAACGGTCCAAACCGTTCCAATAGAAATCCGGGTGTCTTCGTCTGGAAGAACGTCGTCTCCAATACATCGCCGCCATAGTCGCGATGCAGATGCACATAGTCCGGCCCGCGGCGAAACCGAACCCGCGCAGGCACGCCGGCTTGGCTGGCGGGAAGTCCCAATCGTCGCACCAACCATCCGGCTAACCCCTCATCCAGCCGCGCCACATCGACCGTTCCTACAGCCTCAAGCGTGTCAGAAAAATCGTGCATCCGACGCACAGCCACCGGCAACAAGTCGTAACGATCCGTCACCCCGTCCTCAGCCATTCGGCCGCGCAAGGCTTGCGGGAATAATGGTGTGTGTGCCGTAACGCCTATCCCAGCACCAACTTCGGTTTACGGATGTCGATTACCTTCAATACCGCCGCCAAGGATTTCGCCGATTTCAGCGGTCGGTGACGGTCGGCGACCTGGTAGCGGTCTTGACGTTTGTTGATCTTCGCCCGTTTGGTGATACGGAAAAGCGGGGTGGCGGAGACCTGACCGTAGATATTGAAGACGGCGCCGCGATCGTCGTGATCGATCGAATAATCGCGCCATTCGCCGGCCATTACCTGGCGGCTATAAATTTGTAGGATCGCGTCCAGTTCGGCGCGACTGAAAAAACCTTTGCTGGGATTTGGTTGTTTATGGGCATTGCCGGTGATCCGAAATCGCGCGATTGGCCGCAATACCCGGGAGCGGCTGGGCTCTAGACTGACTACCTCGCTCATAGCAAAAAACGACGCCTCCTCAGAATGGAATTGCGATAATTCTTCCACACTTACGGCGGTTCTGGCAAACGCTTTCGGCGGCTATCGGAGCAAATGACAGGCGGATCGGTGACCGTTGCCGAGATCGACCTCGGGCGGCACTTCGTCATGGCAACGCGGCTCGGCAACCGGGCAACGGGCGGCGAAGACGCAGCCTTTGACCTGATCGGTCTGGCTCATCACCGTGCCGGACAGGCCACCGCGATCGCGCCGGCGGCCGGCGCCGATCCGGGGTGCGGCTTCCAAAAGCGCCTTGGTGTAGGGATGCCGCGGCTCGGCAAACAGATCTTTGGTTGCCGCCTGCTCCACCACCTTGCCGAGATACATCACCGCGACTTCGTCGCAGACATATTCGACCACACCCAAATCATGGCTGATCAGCATATAGGTAACCTGGAACTCGTCCTGCAGATCCTTCAGCAGATTCAACACCTGAGCTTGGACGGAAACATCGAGGGCGGAGACCGGCTCGTCGGCGACGATCAGAGCGGGTCGGGTGATCAGCGCGCGGGCGATGGCGATGCGCTGGCGCTGGCCGCCGGAAAACTCATGCGGATACTTGTCCATGTCGGCTGGGCGTAAGCCAACCGCGCCCAATACTTCGGCCACACGCTGCCGTTGCTCCTCAGCCGACACGCCGGTTTCCAACGCGACCAGCGGTTCGCTGACGATCCAAGCCACCGTGCGGCGCGGGTCGAGGGAACCGAAGGGGTCCTGAAAAACCATTTGGAAATGACGGCGCATCTGCCGCAGCTCATCCGCCGGCAGCGTGTTCAGATCCTTGCCGATCATCTCGATACAGCCGCCGGTCGGCGGTTCCAGAGCCATTACCAATCGGGCCAAAGTCGACTTGCCGCAGCCCGATTCGCCGACAATGCCGAAGCTACGCCCCTTCTCGATGGTCAAGGAGACGCCGTTCAACGCGTAGACGGCACCGGGCGGGCGAAATAGACTGTCGCGCGGTAAAACGTAGCGGCGCGAGAGGTTTTCGATTTTCAGAACCGGCGCGCTCACAACCCGGTCTCCGCGGTTTTCAGCGCCTCGCCCAACTTCAGGCAGGCGGCGCTGTGGCCGGCTTCGACTTCGCTCATCGGCGGTGCGGTGGCGAAGCAGGTCTCATCCGATAGGCCGCAACGCCCGGCAAAGCCGCAACCCGGCGGCAATTCGATCAGATCGGGTACAGTGCCGGCGATGGTGTTGAGGCGCCCGCTCTGCCCGGCGCCGAGGCGGGGGATAGCCGCGAACAGGCCCTGACTATAGGGATGGGCCAAGCGCTTGAACAGGCTGTCGGTCCGACCGGTCTCCACCACCGTGCCGCCATACATCACCATAACCCGGTCAACAGTCTCCCCGATCACGCCGAGATCGTGGCTGATCAGGATCAGTGCCATGCCGGTGTCGTCGACCAATTCGTTGATCAGATCCAGGATCTGACCCTGGATGGTTACGTCGAGCGCCGTCGTCGGCTCGTCGGCGATCAGGATATCGGGATCGCAGCTCAAGGCCATGGCGATCATCACCCTTTGACGCTGTCCGCCGGATATCTGATGGGGAAAGGTGTCGAGACGGGCGGCCGGGTCCGGTATGCCGACCCGGTCGAGCAGACGAATAGCTTCGTCCCGCGCCGCGGCCTTGCTCAAGCCCCGATGCAGCACCAAGGGTTCGGCCAACTGCCGGCCGATGGTATGAACCGGATTGAGCGACGTCATCGGCTCCTGAAACACCATGGCGATACGGTTGCCGCGGATCTCGCACATCTGTCTTTCGTTCAGCTGCAGCAGATCGGTGCCGTCGAGATCGACCCGACCGCTGGTCCCCGCCCCGTCCGGCAACAGGCCGATGACCGAAAGGGCCGTGATCGACTTGCCGCAACCGGATTCGCCGACAATGCCCAAGGTGTCGCCACGATCAAGGGCGAAGCTGACATTGCGCACCGCCCGCGCCTTGCCGCGCGAGGTGGTCAGTGTGACATCCAGATTTTCGACGTTCAGCAGGGTCATGGCTCAACGCTTCCGAGCCAGGCGCGGGTCGAGCAAATCGCGCAAGCCGTCGCCCAACATGTTGAGACCCAATACCGCCAGCATGATCGCCAGCCCCGGGAAGATCGCCAAACGCGGCATCAGCAGCGCGAAAGTCTGATTGTCCGACAGCATCTTGCCCCAACTGGGCGTCGGCGGCTGGGTACCGAGGCCGAGATAGCTCAGCGCCGCCTCCGCCAAAATGGCGATGGCGAACTGGATGGTGATCTGCACCACGATGATGGATAGGATGTTGGGCAGGATATGCTCAATGGAAATGCTCAGCTTGCCCTTGCCGGCGGCACGGGCCGCAAGCACGAATTCCCGCGCCCAGATCGCGTTCGCCGCCCCCCGGCTGACGCGGGAGAAGAGCGCGATATTGTAAATGCCGATGGCCAGGATCGAATTGACGATACCCGGGCCATAGCCTGCCGTGATCAGAATGGCGATCAGGATCGGCGGGATCCCGAAGGTCAGGTCGGTGAGCCGCATCAGCACCTCCTCCAACCAACCGCGGTAGGCCGAGGCCGTTAGACCGACCAGAATGCCGCCGACCACGCCGATGCTGACGGCAACGACGCCGACCAGGATCGAGTTCTGCGCCCCCACCATGATCATGGAAAAGATGTCGCGACCCAGGAAATCGGTGCCCAGCAAATGCTCCAGTCCCGGTGTCTTCAGCTTAGCCTTCAGATTGGTCGCGGTCGCCGAATGGGGTGTCCAAAACAGCGATACCGCCGCCATCAGGCACATCAGTCCGGTCAGCACAGCGCCGATCATGAAGCTCTTATGCCGCAACGCGCGATGCCAGAAGCCGGGCGGTGCCGGCAAAGTGTCCTCGGTCGCTGTCGTCTCGCTTACCGCCATCGCCGCCTCAATCGTGCACCCGGATTCGTGGATCGATCGCCGCATAAAGCAGGTCGACGATGAAGTTCACGGTGATCACCATGGCCGCCAGCATCATAGTCAGCGACATCACCACGATCAGATCCCGGTTCGAGATCGATTGGAAGATCAGTCGACCGATCCCCGGTAGGGAGAACACGTTTTCGATCACGATGGTGCCGGCTAGCAGATTGGCGAACTGCACGCCCATAATGGTCACCATGGGGATCAGCGCGTTGCGCAGCACGTGACCCCAGAGCGTGGAACGTCGGCTCAACCCTTTGGCGCGGGCGGTGCGCACGAAATCTTCCCGGGAGACTTCCAGCACGGCGGACCGCGTAACCCGGGTCAAGATCGCCGCCTGCACGGTGGCCAGCGCGACGGCTGGCAGCACCAAGGCCTTCAAAGAACCGAGCACGTCCTTGTCCCAGCCGGGGAATCCGCCAGAGCGAAACCATTTCAGGTCGACGGCAAAGATTAGGATCAGAATAATACCGAACCAGAAGTTCGGCACCGCGATGCCAAGCTGGCTAACGCCCATCACGCCGTAGTCGCCGACCTTGCCGTGACGCGCCGCCGCGTAAACGCCCATGACAACGGCGATGACAATGGTGAACAGCATGGAAAACAGAGCCAGCGGCACGGTGATAAAGAGCGCCGCGCCGATCAGTTCCCGCACCGGCACGCTGTAGGTGTAGCTCACCCCCAAATCGAAGGTGACGAAGCCGGCGAACCATTCCAGATAGCGTTCGAAAGCCGGACGGTTGAGGCCCAATTTCTCCCGCAAGGCTTCATAGGCGCTTTCCGGTGCGTCGACACCGAGGATGGTCAGGGCGGGATCGCCCGGCAACACCTCCAGGACCATGAAGACCAGGATGGACGTGCCCAACATGGTGAGAACGAAGGTTAGAAATCGTTTGGCGAAAAATACACTCATAATCGGCGCCGATTATGCCCGCATCCGCCTTCAGCGCAAGCGTCAAGCCAGCCTTGCCATAAAATTGTCCTCAACTGGCCCCATCGCCGCCGCACCGGATGGCTATGTCTAGTAAGAACGAACATGAAACGGTTGGGCAATGTCATGATCAAGGGCGACTTGGACATAGAGAGCGCGATACGCGATCCGGACTATCTTCGTCGCGCAACCGCCTTCTTACGGGACCGACCGACGGCCATACGTCCTCCGGCAGCAAACGATAATGTTCGGACAGCTCAATCGGACGGCCGCGCCCCGGCGGCGATGAATTCGTCGATTAAGCGTGCCACGTCGCCCGGGTGAGTGGCCAACATGCCGTGATTCGCACCTTCCACTATGGTGGTGTCTCCCTCCGCGACGGTGTGTGCCACCGCTTGCGCGATATGCCAGACCACAGGCGGGCTGCTGCCGCCATAGGCCACCAATGTCGGCGCGGTGACGCCGAACAATTCCAGACGGCTGTAATGCCGGCGCAGTGTCGCCTTCACATCGCGAACATTCGTTTCCGTCTGCCCACGCAAGAAGTCGCGCATCCGGTCCGGCAAGCGATCGAACGCGCCGCGTCCGAACCAGAAATCCACCATGCGGCCGATCACCCGGTCGTTGCCGTCTTCGTAATCCTCCACATATGCATGAAAAAACCGACTGGTTTCCCGGTGCAACTCGCTTCGGCCGGCGGTATCCAGCACCTGAAACAATACCGGCTCGAACAGGATCATGCGATGGATCCCCCGGCCGCCCCGCATGGCGATTTCCAATGCGACATTGGCACCGAAGGAATGGCCGACCAGGACCGCCGGCTGCTCCAACCGACCGACGCTTTCCGCCACTTGCGCCGCCACGTCCTTCATTTCGAGGTCGACGGGCCGACGATCACCGCGTTCGTGACCCGGAAGGGTTGGAATCAACAGTCTGTAGCTGCCCTGCAACTCGTCTATGACGGCATTCCAAGAGGACGCGTCACCAGGCGAGCCATGCAACAGCAACACCGGGCGCCCCTCGCCGATTTCCTTCATTTCCAACATGTTCCGCCCCACGGGCCGGCGTCGCCGGCCTCCGTTCGTCTCCACTCCCGCACAATATTATCTTGCATGCGGGCCCCGAAAGAAACGATAAAGTTTTCATCTCGATGCGAGATCTTGATGCAAGATCACAGTGACAATGGGAGAAAATGTCTTGAGCGATCCGGGTTGGCAACACGCTTTGTACGATTGTCTGCGGGCGGCGGACGTCGAAACCTTCGCTTACGTGCCGGACGCCGGACACAAGATCCTGATCGAGCGGGCCTTGGCCGACGCGGACGCGGCAGCGGTCCCGTTGACGACGGAACAGGAAGGCGTGGCCCTCTCCGTCGGCTTGCATTTGGGTGGCAAGCGCGGCGTGCTGTTGATGCAATCGAGCGGCCTCGGCAATTGCGTCAACTACCTCTCCATTATCCAAGGTGGCCGCTTCCCGTTCCTCACGCTGATCAGCATGCGCGGGGAGTTTGGCGAGGGCAATCCATGGCAGGTGCCTATGGGACGCGCCGTCAAGCCGGTGTTCGAAGCCATGGCCGGACATTGTCTGACAGCTGAGACACCCGAAGAAGTCGTACCCACGGCGGAAGCCGCGATCAATATGGTCTACAAGTCGCAGCAGTCTGTGGCGCTATTGCTGACTCAAAAACTGATCGGCGCGAAAGCATTTTAGCGGGAGTCTGAAGATGGAACTGAAGGATCGCATGGATCGTAAGATCGCCGTTCCCGCCCTGATCGGCGACCCGGACGATTTTCTCATCGTCGGCGGACTGGCCGGACCGGCGAAAGATCTCGGCGCCCATACCAACAATGCCGATCATGCCTACCTATTGGCCGGCGTCATGGGCGCGGCGACGATGATCGGCGCCGGCCTGGCGCTGGCGCAGCCGGACCGGCGAATCCTCGTCGTCACCGGCGACGGCGAATTGCTGATGGGGCTCGGTTCACTGGCGACGATCGCCGCCATGGAATTGAACAACCTTTCCATCGTCTGCGTCGACAATGCCCGCTACGGCGAAACCGGTTATCAGGCGAGCCATACCGATCTCGGCACCGACCTTGCCGGCGTCGCCGCCGGGGCGGGAATTCTGGCGACGCGAACGGTGGAGCGGGAGGATCAGATCGCCGAGGCATCTAACCTGCTCCGCACCAGCAATACCACCGCGTTCGTGAATTTGCGGGTTTCCGATGCGCCGCCGCCGGCTAACAAAAGATCTTTCGACGCGGCAGCGGCGAAGACCCGTTTTCGGCAGGCGGTCTTGGGAACGGCGGACTGACCTTATTTCATTAAATACGCGTCGATAGACCGATCGCGAACCGGGTGGCACCGCGGACAGCGCGGCTGAGCAATCTGTAGCCCGGCGCATTTTCGGCGCCATGCGCGAGAGCGGTTTCGCGGTGTTCCAACTCATCTTCACGATATTGTTCGACGATGGCCTTCAGCGCCGGCTCGTCATCTAGCCGGTCGGCCTGTTTGCGGTAATGTTCGTCGATTACTTCCTCGACCGCGACGGTGCAGGCCATGGCGGCTTCTTTTCCGAGCAGCGCCGTGCCGGCGCCCAGAGCAAATCCTGCTGCCCGCCAGACCGGGGTCAACGCGGTCGGCCGTACACCCTTTTCGACGATCATGTCGTTGAAGGTATCCAGATGCTCCTGCTCCTGCGCCTGCATGTCGCGCAGCGTGTCGCCGACGTCGGTCTTGCCCAGAATCGCCAATTGGCCGGCATAGATTTGCTTGGCCCCGAACTCACCGGCTTGGTTCACCCGAATCATATCGGCCAAAGCCTTATCTCGTGCCCTGTCGCCCGGCAGGCTTGGACGCTCGCGACCTGTCATGTCTTGGCCTTTCTGAACAATTGCGCCGCGCTGTAGAGCGCGAGGAAGAGACATAGCAGGACATTATAGCCGGCCATGGATATGCCGAACAGCGACCAGGCAACCTCGTCGCACCGCGCGACCGGCGCTTCCTTCAACCGGCGTCGCCATTCGTCGAAATCCTTGACGCCACCAAAATCGCTCGTGCAACCGCTAAGCCCCTGCCACCAGCCCTGCTCGACACCGACATGAAACACGGCGATCCCCGTATTGACGGCGAAGGTCAGCGCCAACAGCACGGCCAGCGGCAAGAATGCCTTGTCGCGCTCATGGCAAACAAGCGCCGCTACCGCCAGGACGATGGCGATCCCGTAGGGCCAACGCTGATAGATGCATAACTCGCACGGATGAAGACCGAATCCGTATTGCGAGACAAATGCGAAGAGCAGCGCCAGAACGCTGACCGTGACGACCAAGGCCATGGCCGGTCGCCTGTTCAACCAATAATCCAACGTCGTTGTGGTCATCCCAAATACCTAATCAACAGGAAGCCGCCGAACAAACCGACGACGAAAAGGATGAAAAGGGGGCCGAGATATTTCTCGATGAAGCCGCGAATAGGTTCGCCAAACTTCCATAGGATACCGGCCACGGCAAAGAACCGGGCGCCGCGGGCGACCAACGACGCGACGATAAAAACCGGCAGGTTGAGCGCGGCGACCCCGCTGGCGATGGTGAAGATCTTGTAGGGAATCGGCGTCAGGCCCGCGGCGAATACGATCCAGATACCGTATTCGTTGTACAGCGCTTGGAACTCCTCATACTTGTCGCCATAGCCGTAAAACTCGATCATCGGCTGGCCGACTGAGGTGAAGAGAAATACCCCGATCGCGTACCCCGCGACGCCGCCCAGCACGGATGAGACCGTACAGTTCAAGGCCAGCCACCAAGCCTGCGCCCGCTTTGCCAGCACCATGGGAATCAACAAGACGTCCGGCGGTACGGGAAAGAACGAGCTCTCGGCGAAGGAAACCGCCGCCAATGCCCAGGCCGCATAACGCTTGGCCGCCAACCCCATCGTCCAATCATATAGTCGGCGCAGCATTATGGTTTCCCTCTAACAAACAGTCTTGATATCGCGTATAGCAACTGAAACGAGGCGACTCAATGCGCCGAGGCTCGCCCCAATCTCCCTCTAAGGACACCACGATGACTGCTATTCGAGCCAACGGAATTACCATCGAGTATGAGGAAAGCGGCCCCGCGGACGGCCCCGTCATCGTTCTCGTGCGCGGCCTGGGCACGCAGCTGATCTATTGGCCGGAGACTTTCTACGCGCCAATGGCCGCCGCCGGTTACCGGGTAATCCGCTTCGACAATCGGGACTGCGGCTTATCCAGCAAGATGGATCATCTCGGCGATGTCGATCCTGCCGCCGTGATCAAACAAGTTGGCGCGGGCGACGCCGTCGACGTGCCCTACACCCTGGACGACATGGCGGACGATATTGCCGGACTATTAGATGCCTTGAACATCGAGCGCGCCCATATCGTCGGCATATCGCTGGGCGGTATGATTACGCAGACAATCGCCGAAACGCATCCGGACCGGGTCATTTCCATGACCTCGATCATGTCGTCGAGCGGCAATCCGAACTTGCCCAAGCCGTCGCCGGAGATCATGGCAACCTTGTTCTCTCCACCTGACGACGCGGCGGATCGAGACGGAAAGATAGAGGACGAGGTGAAAAGCATGCGGATGACCGGCAGCCCCGGCTATCCCCTAAGCGCGGCGGAAGCACGGGATCTCGCAACCCGGGCCTATGACCGTTGCTACCATCCCGCCGGCGTCAAGCGGCAGATGGCGGCGGCACGCAGCCAAGGCGACCGCCGCCGCCGACTACAGCGGATCACCCGCCCCGCCCTGGTGGTTCACGGCCGCGATGACGTTCTAATTCTGCCGCAGGCCGGGCGGGATACGGCTGAAAATATTCCGGACGCCGAGTATGTCGAAGTGCCGGGAATGGGACACGACATTCCGCCGGCGCTCGGCGGCAAGCTGGCGGCGATCGTGCTGGCGCATATCGATAGGCACCGTGACCCGTGAAGAACGGAAATCCTGGTTGACGCCGCACGGATAACACCTATGATGCCCTTCGCTTCGCTGCCCCTGTGGCGGAATTGGTAGACGCGCCAGACTCAAAATCTGGTTCCTGCAAGGGAGTGTCCGTTCGACTCGGACCGGGGGCACCAAACCCATTTCCGAAAATTCGACCCAAAAAGTGACCTGGCGTACCGGCATTGCACCGGATAGGCGTCGAAACGACGCTATTTTTTTCAACCTTTTTCAGAGCTGATTAGAAAAACTGAATATTCGGCTTGGATATTTCTAATAAAATTTAGCTAATTTCTGTATTGTGCTGATCCGTATTCTTCCTGTAAATTATTACAGTCGTCAATGTTAACCAATTTCGGCGACGGTCGTATTATCGATTATCATAAAATGCATTGGCGATACAACGTCAGCATATTCTAGATACTCGGTCGAAATTGGATGCAAATTTGCATATCCGAGGGAGAAGGCATTGGAATTATGAGCGATTTAGATAATACGCTGCTTGAGTTAACCGCAGAAGTTGTAAGCGCGTATGCTGGAAACAATTCCATACCGGCATCGCAACTCCCTGACGTGATTCAATCCGTGCACAAAACCTTCAAAACGCTTGATGAAAGCGAAGCTGTCAGCGTGACGAATTTGACACCCGCCGTTTCTATCCGCCGTTCAATCCGTCCGGACAGCATCATCTGTCTTGAGTGCGGCACCGAACACAAGATGCTGAAGCGGCACCTGAAGACAGCGCATGGTATGACTGTGTCGGAATATCGCGAGAAATGGGGATTGAAGCCGGACTATCCGATGGTGGCGCCGAATTACGCGCAACATCGCTCGGAACTGGCGAAGCAGTTCGGCCTAGGCCGTAAATCGAAATAGCGGGTGACACCACCTACGGATAGGCCGGTGATCGAATATTTTTACTCCGCTCATTCGGCGTTCGCCTATATAGGCTCGCGGCGTTTTCAGGAAATCGCCGATCGAGCCGGCCGGCGCATCCAACATAGACCGATCGATCTGCGCAAGGTAGTCGAGCGCGCCGCCAGTGTCTCGTTTGCCGAGCGTTCGGCGGCGCACCGCGCTTACTATTTCGGACGAGAGATCGAACGTTGGGCGGAATTTCGTGGTATGGATATTCTCGACGACGTTCCCAGCACCCACCATCATGACATTACGCTGGTCAACTGCTTCCTGATCGCCGGCGATCGGCGGGGCGAGAATATCGACCGTTTGGCCGATGCCCTGCTGACCGCCCATTGGTGCGAAGACGCGGACCTGGCAAATCCCGATGTTATTGGCGAGATCGCAAGCGCCAATGGCTACGATCCGGCACCATTGCTTGACGGCGCCCGCAGCGAAGCGATCCAAAGCCTCTATCGGGTCTATACGCAGGAAGCGATCGAACGCTCGGTTTTCGGCTCGCCAACTTATTTCCTGGACGGCGACATGTTCTATGGGCAGGACCGTTTGGAGATGCTCGAACGCGCGCTTGAGACGCCGTTCGCCGGTACATGGCCCAAGCCAGCGGCTTAGACTGATTGGAACAAAATAGCCCGGATCGCGCGGGTAAACACCTCAATCCGCTCGACAAGCGGCCCATCGATACGGTCATAGAGCTTGAACGTCGCCGGCTGCAGCACCACGCCCATGGCCATGGCCGCCACGACAGTCGCTTCGCCTTGCGGAATTTCGCCCTTGTCCATAGCCGCTTGCACCACGTCGCAGATCACCTGCACCGGGTTCGACGCGTCGGGTCCGAAGCGTTCCAAGAAACCGTGTTGGGACAACATGCAATAGGCGAAACCGTCCGGTTCGCGGTCCGCATAAAGACAAAAACACCGGACGATCGGCTCGATCTTGTCGGCGATGTCAGGATGCGGTTGATGCGCGTTCAATAATGCCCTTGCCAGTTCCGTATAATGGTGACGAAAAATCTCCCAGGCGAGTTGATCCTTACTCTCGTAATGCCGATAAAGCGCGCCCTCGGAGAGATCGCAGGCACGGGCGATGTCTTTGATCGACGTTCCGTCGACGCCCTGACGCACGAACAAGGCCAGCGCCTCCCTTGATATGCGCGATTTCGTGTCCGGACCTCGTGGTGCCATTGCCGCCGCCATTCTTGTGTAAGTAATCATTCATACCCGATAGAAACTCCTTTGTGAATCGTTGAAGCCCGCGCCGATCCCGCCTATGCTTCGCGCCATGAGCATGACCGTCTATGATCTCGCCGGCGCCGACGCGGACCGGCGTTTTTCACCCTATTGTTGGCGAACCAAACTGGCGCTTGCCCATAAGGGACTGGACTTCGACGCCGTCGCGACCCGCTTTCTGGATATCCCGGAAATTCTGGGCGGCGGCCACAAGTCGGTGCCGGTGTTGGTCGACGAAGACCGCGTGATCAGCGATAGCTGGCGCATTGCCGACTATCTGGAAGAGCAATATCCGGATCGGCCGCCCCTGAATGCCGGCCCGGCCGGCCGCGCGCAAACCATGTTCATCGACAATTGGGTGGGCGCGGCGATCTATGGTGGATTGTTTCAGTTGATCCTGAAAGACATTTACGACGTCCTGGACGACGCCAATCAGGCCTATTTCCGGCAGTCCCGGGAAGCCCGTATCGGCATGAGCTTGGAAGATTGGCACGCCCAACGCGACGGCAAGCTGGATGGTTTTCGCCGCGGCTTGCAACCGCTTCGGCAAACCGTAAGCGGCCAGCCTTTCATTTGCGGCGAACAGCCGATGTATGCGGACTATATCGCGGTGGCCGGCTTCGCCTGGGCGCACGGCGTCAGCGACTATGAAATTCTGGCGGATGACGATCCGGTCGACGCCTGGCGCCGGCGTTGTTTCGATTTATTCGACGGCTTGGCCTGGTCGGCGCGACCGGCAACAGACAAGAAGGACAACTGACCCATGCGTACGCTCTACAAAGGCGGCAAGATTTTCGACGGCGCGGCGCTTAAGGACGAAGGATTGGGCGTCTTGGCGGAAGATGGCGCGATTACCCGCATTGCGCCGGTCGACGAGTTCGCCGGTTTCGACGGCAATGTCATCGACACGACAGGCGGCACACTGCTGCCGGGTCTGATCGACTGTCATGTCCATCTTTGCCTGGGCGCGGAGGCCGACCCCGGCACGGCGCAGGACAAGCTACTGCCAGGGCAGTTGACGATGAAAGCCCTGGAGCGGGCGCAGGCGACCCTGACCGGCGGCGTGACTGCGATCCGCGACTGCGGCGGTAAGGACTATCTGGAATTCGCCGTGCGCGACGCCTGCAATGACGGACGGCAATTAGGGCCTACCATCCGCGCCTCCGGCCGAGTGATCTGCATGACCGGCGGTCATGGCAACAAAATGGGCCGGGTCGCCGACGGCATCGACGATGTCATCCGCGCGGCACGGGAACAGATTCACGCCGGCGCCGACCTGATCAAGATCATGGCCACCGGCGGCGTCATGACGCCGGGCGTCAATCCGGAGGACGCCCACTACACGGCGGAAGAAATCGCCGCCGGCATTCAGGAAGGCAAGCGCTTCCACAAGCGCAGCGCCTCCCACGCGCAAGGCACCGAAGGAATTCTGAACGCCGTCCGCGGCGGCATCGACAGCATCGAACACGGCATTTTCATGAATGACGAATGCGTGCGCGAAATGGTCGAGCGGGGTACCTATCTGGTGCCGACCCTGGCGGCAATCCGCAACATCATCGCCATGCGCGGCAAGGGCATTCCCGACTATGCGGTGGAGAAGGCGGAACGGGTAGCCGAGTTCCACCGCGCGTCGATCAAGATGTTCTACGGCGCCGGCGGCAAGATCGCCATGGGAACGGATGCCGGCACGCCCTTCAATGCCCATGGCGCCAATGCCATGGAGCTCGAATATATGGTCGAGGAAGGGATCAGCCCGCTGGACGCGCTGATCATCAGCACCGCCAACGCCGCCGACCTGGTCGATCTAGCCGACGAAGGTCGCATTCGCGAGGGTGGCGCGGCCGACTTCCTGATCGTCGAAGGTAACCCGGTGAGCGATATCAAGATGGCGTCCCGCATCGAAAACCACCGAATGGTGGTCAAACGCGGCACCCGCCTGGCCGACCGCCGCATGGCGCGCTCCGGCGACAGTTTCCGCAATATAGCGGCGTTCTGAGGCTTGCCGCTGTTCGACGACTATCTGGTTGTCGACTGGAGCGCCAATGCCAGTCCCAAGACCGGAGCCGATAGCATTTGGTTCGCGCTGGTCCGCCGCGATCGCCTCGGCCGGCCGCGCCTGACGAGAGTCGCGAACCCGGCAACCCGGGAAGCGGCCATTCACGCGGTTGCGCCGCTGCTGACGAGCGATCGGCGGGTGCTGTTGGGCTTCGATTTTCCGAACGGCTATCCGGTCGGTTTCGTACAAGCCGCCGGGTTGACGAGAACCCGCCTCAAACCCTGGCTTGCCTTATGGCAGGGTTTGTCTACCCTGATCGAGGACGATGACCGCAATGCGAACAATCGTTTCGCGATCGCCGATCGCCTGAACCGACGCATCGATGCTTCGGAGGGTCCGTTTTGGGGATGCCCGAACGGCCGAAGCTACCGTAACCTGAAACCGACCAAACCGACCCGTTACGACATCCTGCCCGAACGCCGGCTCTGCGAACGTTGGGTGCCGCGGGCGCAACCTGTTTGGAAGCTTTACACCACGGGCTCCGTCGGCAGTCAAAGCTTGATGGGCATCCCCCGCCAAGACACGCTACGCCGTCAATTTGCCCGACAGCTGCAGGTGTGGCCGTTCGAAACCGGCCTATCGACGCCCGACACAAGAGCCAAGCCGATCGTTTTGGCGGAAGTCTATCCGTCGCTCTTTCCGCTCGACCAAACCGCTGGAACCATCAAAGACGCCCAACAAGTTGCTGGCACTGCAAGGGCCCTGGCCCGGCGGGATCAGGATGGAATGTTGGCGGCGGATTTCGCCGGCCCCGCCCAACTCTCGGCAAGCGAACGCCGAATGATCGAGCGGGAAGAAGGTTGGATCCTCGGGGCCGGCACCCTAAGACTCTGACTTGAAACTAACTGCCTAAAGTCAAAGGCTTAGCAAATGGCGAATACATATACATCGTCATTCCCGCCCCACTTCGTGCGCGCGGGAATGACGGTGTTTGTTTCGACTTCGCCCATATAAGGCATTGAAACTAATAGCGTAGTTTCGGGTCAGATTCTAACCGCTTAGGCCTTGCTGCGCCGCTTTGTCGCGCGCCTGCTGGGCCCGGCGGGCCTCGCCTTCCGCCTGCAACGCTTTGCGTTTCTCTTCGCTGATCCGGTTATATCGAGCGCGCCAGTCATGACCGTCCGGCCACTCGATCGGCGCTCTCACGGTACTGCGGGGACCATCCGCCCGTTCCATCAAATCGCAGGCCCAGGCGGCGATCTCCGCCTGTGCCGCCCGGTCGTAAGGCGGACCCGCCGGATTGCCGAGTGGAAAGTCGACGAAAAGAAACCGCGGCACGCCGCAATGCTCGACGATATCCTTCGCCGAGCCGATGATCAACGTGGCGATGCCCTCCGCTTCGAGCTGTCGTGCGACCAGACTCACGGTCTGGTGACACACCGGTCAAAGCGGCAGCAGGAACGCCATCTCGGCGCCATCGGCGCGGCAGCGGCGCAGAATTTCGGGTCCGTCTTCTTCGATCGTCTGGCGCTGGCTATAGGTGGTCGGTACGCCGTGAAAGTTTTCCGTCAAACCGCCGAGGCGTCCCGTCTCCACCAGTTTCCGCATCGCATGGATCGGCAGATAGCTTTCGCGGTCGCGCGTATGGGTGCTTTCCTTGTCCCACGCCAGATATTCCGTGTGCAAATCTTCGGGCGCCGTTTCCACCGGTGCGCTCCACACCGTTTTCAGCCGCGGATTGCCCTCGGGCGGTCCGCCGGGCGGGCTCGAGGTGGTGAGCAAAACCGCGCGGCTTTCCGACAACGGCTTGCGAAGCGGTGCGAAGGGCACATCGCCGTAATGCGACCATTTGTAGTCGTTCTCGTAACCGAGCGCGCGATAATACTGGCGAGTCCGCTCCATATACCCGACAGGCGCGTCGGGTTCCTGCGTGAAATCCATAAACCTATCTCCCATTACTTCGCCGCTATTTTGGCGACCCGAACCTGGATGGTCCAGTGGCAATTGAGCGCCGCTAACCTCATCGCGTTGTGAAGGCAAACGGCTCGTCTTCAACCTTATTGGCGGGTAACATTGCACCATTCGAATCAAAAGGTGATTTCATGCGTCTGCGTCAGACCGTCTGCCTGCTGCTTTTTTTTCTGATCCTGCCCATTTCCGTGCCGGCGCAAGTCCCCGGTACGGCGGTCGAAACGGTCCCGGCACCATCATTGGAGATTCCCGCGGGCGCCGGACCGGAATTTTACCGCGACCTCGTTTCCCGCCTGTCCGACGAGCAGGTGCGGGAGTTGTTGTTGAAACGCCTCGACGCGCAGGCGAACGGAGATACCGCCAAGGCCGGCCCGTCGGGATTGGGCGCTTTTCTGGCCGCCTCAGCCCGCGGCGTCGGCGACGCGGTGCTCCAAGCGGTGGTCAGGCTGCCCAGTCTCCTGACCGGACAAGCCAGCGCATTCGCTACTTTCGTGGGACAGCGTGGTGCGGGCGGCACCTTGAGTTTTCTCGGCTTGCTCTTGGCGGCGATCGCCGCGGGTGTCGCCGGCGCCTATGTCGTTCGCCGACTGACAGGCCCCTGGCGTCGGCAGGTCGCGGCGGCAACGGGGAAAGAGAGCCTAAAGCAAACGCTTGCCGTTCTCGCCTTGCGTTTGGGATTGGATGTTTCTGACCTGCTGAGCTTCCTCGTCGTCTCGATCGCCGTCTTGCAATTCACCATGGGCGCCGACGATCTACCCATCGCCCGTGTTTTCATTTTCGCATTGATCGCGTTGCCGATGTCGATGGCAGCCATGTCCCGTTTCTTGATGGCACCCAGCCGGCCGGAACTTCGGCTCGTGCATACGGACGACAACACCGCCAGATTCCTACATCGTCACCAGATCCTCATGGTGATGCTGATTGGTCTTCTCGTCTTCCTGTTGGATTTCAACCCACGGCACGGCCTGCCGATCGGCGAACTACGCTTGGGGTTCTGGTTGAATTTGGCGATCCTGGTCTATCTCGCGGTCATCGTTTATCGCGCCCGCGATGGGCTTAGCCTGATGCTACGTGGCCGGGACAGCGAGCTTAGCCCGGTGGAAGAACGGGTCGCCCGCGCTTATCCCTACGTCATGATCGGGCTCTGCGCCGTGACATGGCTGGTGATCGAAGTGCTGGTCTCGCAGAAGATGTTCCACTTGGTGGCGTTCGGGCAACCCTATTGGACCCTGCTGCTGATCGGCATGTCGCCCGCCCTCGATACTATGGTACGGGGATTGGTGCGGCATCTGGCGCCGCCGATGAAGGGCGAAGGACAGATCGCCGAGGAAGCGCATGAAGCGAGCAAGCGCAGTTATATCCGGATCGGCCGCGTCGTCGTCTTCGCCCTGGTCATCCTGACCATCGCGAAGATCTGGCAAATCGACTTTCACAATCTGGCCGGCGCCGGTTTCGGGGCCCGCGCCGCGGCGGCGTTGATCGAAGTGATGATCATTCTCGGCGTCGGCTTTCTCATTTTCGAGCTGGTGACCTTGAAGATCAACCGCAAGCTGGCGGACGAGCAAACGGCCTTGGGCTTCGACCTGAACGACGATGAACCGGGCGGCGGCGAAGGCGGCGGCGCCGGCGGCTCTCGCCTGTCGACGGTCCTGCCGTTGGTGCGCTGGATGTTGCAATCGGCGATCATCGTCATCACCGTTCTGTTGGTGCTCGGCAATATCGGCTTCGATATCACGCCGCTATTGGCCGGCGCGGGTATCGTCGGCTTGGCCATCGGCTTCGGCGCGCAGAAGCTGGTGTCCGACGTGGTCTCCGGCATCTTCTTTCTGGTCGACGACGCCTTCCGCACCGGCGAATATGTGGAGATCGATGGCACCCTGGGCACGGTGGAGCGGATCTCCATCCGCTCCCTGCAATTGCGCCATCACCGCGGCCCGGTGCACACCATCCCCTTCGGCGAGATCCCCAAGATCACCAACTATTCCCGCGATTGGGTGATCATGAAGATGCGCTTCACCGTGCCGTTCGACACGGACTTGAACAAGGTGAAGAAACTGTTCAAGCAGATCGGTGCCGAAATGATGGAGGTGCCGGAATATGCCGAGGATCTGATGCAGCCCTTCAAAAGCCAAGGCGTGCTCGAGGTCGATGATGTCGGTATCGTCGTGCGCGGCAAGTTCATGGCCAAGCCGGGCAAGCAATTCACGCTGCGTAAGGAAATCTACAACCGGGTGCAGAAGGCCTTCGACGCCAACGGCATCGAATTCGCCCGCCGCGAGGTGCGCGTGAAGCTGGAAGGGGACGAGCGCAACAGTCTTACAGAAGAGCAGCAGCATACCGTCGCCGCGGCGGCGGCCGACGCCGTGGGTGCGGCACAACCGCCGGAGCCCGCCAAGGCCTAACCAGAAGGAGACACGCCATGCAACGACGCAAATTTCTGTCTCAGTCAATCGTATTTGTCAGTCTTTCCACCTTGTTCGCGAAACTTGCCCAAGCGGCCACCGATCTGCGGGAGCGGACACCGTCGCAAACGGAGGGCCCCTTCTATCCGCGCGAATTTCCGGCCGACGCCGATTGGAATCTGTTGAAAGTCGGTAGCGGGACGGACATCCCGGACGGCGAAGCGCTGGCTCTGTCCGGCCGGGTTATCGATCCCAGCGGCCGTCCCCTGCCCGGCATCACCGTGGAGATCTGGCAAGTCGACGGCAAGGGTATCTACAATCATCCCGACGCCGGCGGACGCGGCCGCTTCGACGAACGGTTCCAAGGCTACGGCCGGACCGAGACGGACGCTGACGGCGGCTACAAGTTTCTGACCCTGGTGCCAGCCGTCTATCCCGGCCGGCCACCGCATATCCACGTCAAGCTGCGCCGCGACGGTAAGGAGCTGCTGACCACCCAACTCTATATCAAGGGCCATCCCAGGAACGGCGACGACGGCATCTTCGCCGCTCTCCTGTTCCGCAACAAAGACCAATTGCAGATGGACCTGCGGCCGATGCGGCTGACCGACAAGATCGAGGGCAAGCAGACGACGTTCGATTTCGTGGTCTAGGACCGCTGCCGATATTCAAGTTCATGGCGACGACGCCGAGCAAAATGCAGGCGAGGCCGATCCCCATGACAGTGCCAATCCGTTCGCCGAGAACCAGCGTGCCCAATACCACGCCGACGCCGGCGCGGAGATAGGATTGGCTCGCCACGCCCAGGGACCCGAGCGTTCGTACCAATCTGAAATAGAGAAGCAGGGCCAGTCCCGTGCAGAAGACGGCCAACGCCAATGTGGCGGCGAGCGCGATCGGCGTCGGCCGGAGCGTCCACGGTTGTTCGAGGATCAGGCTCGCCGGCACCAGAAACACCGTCGCCCACAGCATGGTACCGGCCGCCGCGGCCAAGGCGGAGATGCGGTTGAGTTTCCTGCCATAGATCGCGGCGCGCGCGTAGAGAACGGCGCCGGCGAGAACGGCGAGCTGACCAGCGACCTGCGCGCCCAGCCCGGCAAGCGCGTCGACGCCAACGATCATGACCACACCGGCAAAACCCAGAAACGCACCGATCGCCTTTATGCCATTGGGTTTCCCGTCGCGGCTCAATACGGCCACGAACAGAAAGACGAAGATCGGCGAGGTCGAGTTCAGGACGCTGGCGAGGCCGCTGTCGACATGCTGCTGTCCCCAGGCCAGGATCGTCCAAGCGCCGATGCTGTTGAAGAATGCCTGCAGCAGCAGCATCCGCCACGTGCGCGCGTCCCTCGGTAAGCGCTCTCGCCGCCAGTGGAGAACCGCCAACAACAAACCGGCGGCAATCGAGACCCGTGCCGCGATGAGAGTCAAAGGTGGGATATCCCTCACCGCCACCGCGATGAGCGTGTAGGAAGAGCCCCATAACAGGGCCAGTAATCCCAACATTGCAAAGTCGACAACATTGCTATGCGGCCAAGCGCCGCTGGATTTATTGGGCGGTGGACCCGGCACCGGGTCAGGCGGGCGGTTCATGGCTCGATCAGTTCGCCGTGCGGTGCCGACGCCATTTTCAGGAATGTGCGGTCTTCACGCAGGATAAAACGTTCCCGCTGGGCGAACGCGTAATTCTCCTGCCCCAAAGGATCGGCGGACAGGCGCATGCGATAGGCTTCATAGGCGGCCAAGTCCGCCACGTGATAGACGCCGTAAGCAAGCGTCGCGGATCCTTCGTGGGGTGAGAAATATCCCACCAAATCGGCCCCGCAACGCGGAATGGCTTCGCCCCAGTTGCGGGCATATCGTTCGTACTGAGACCTTTTGGTGGGATCGATGTGATAGCGGATGAAACAGGTGATCATGTCCAACTCCCATTGACGAGGATCGCCAGAGAATAGGGCATTGCTGTACAATTATACTTCGATTAATATCGAAGTATGAAGGAAGGCCCCGAGATCGCCCGGATCGCGGCGCTCATTGGCGACCCGGCGCGGGCGAATATTCTGACAGCCTTGATGGGCGGCGAAGCTCTGACGGCGACGGAGTTGGCGCGCGAGGCCGGCGTCACCCGGCAGACCGCCAGTTCGCATCTGAAAAAACTTCGAGAGACCGGACTGGTTCGCCCCCGTGAACAGGGACGTCACCGCTATTTCCAGATCCGCGACGCCGACGTCGCCGGCCTACTCGAAAGCATGATGGGTCTTGCGGCGAACCGCGGCCTCCTGCGGACCAGACCGGGACCACGAGACGACGCCCTCCGCAAAGCCCGCGTCTGCTACGACCACCTGGCCGGAGACTACGGCGTGATGCTGTTCGATGCCCTGTCTGACCGTCGATATATCTTTGGCGGACCCGGCGACGTTCGATTGACCGCCAGGGGCAGGACGTTCCTCAACTGGTTCGGCATCGATATCCCCGAAGGCGCCGGTGCGCGAACGGCCTTGTGCAAACCATGCTTGGATTGGAGCGTCCGGCACAGCCATCTCGCCGGCCCGCTCGCCGCCGCCTTTCTGCAGCGGTTCTACGAATTAGGCTGGGCGGCCAGGCGACCGCAGTCTCGCGTGGTGACGTTTAACGACCATGGAGACACGGTCTTCACGACGCTGTTTGACGAACGCAATGATTATGGCAGGGACGGCAAAAATCCCCGGATGACTTCCGCTTTCATGGTCTAAAGCTTATGTTGCCCGCAGCATCGTTTGAAGTTGCGGTCGCATGAGAGAGCTGTTTTGGAACGCCGGTTAGCCGCCATCCTCGCCGCCGACATCGTCGACTACTCCCGTCTGATGGGCGAGGACGAGGCGCGCATGATCGCGGCGCTGAAAAGTCTGCGAGCCGAATTGTTGGAGCCGGCGGTGACCGCGGCGGGTGGACAAGTGGTCAAACGCATGGGCGACGGCTGGCTGGTGGAGTTCTCCAGTATCGGCGCCGCCGTCAATTGCGCTTTGGCTATTCAGCAGGGTCTCGTCGATCACGAACTCATCCGGCTCAGGATCGGCATTCATACCGGCGACATCACCTTCGATGAGGAAGATATCTTCGGCGACGGCGTCAACGTCGCCGCCCGCCTGGAAGCGATGGCCGAACCTGGCGCCATCCTGATTTCGGACAGCGCCCATAACGGCCTCGACGGCAAAGCTGCAGCCGACTTCGCGCCTCACGGTACCCACCAGCTGAAGAATATCGCCCGTCCAATCGAGGTCTGGCGTTGGGGCGGGTCGGCGAACGGATTGTCAGACACAGCAACGGATCCCGCCGAACTGGACCGCCCATCATTGGTAGTCTTGCCATTTGACAATCTATCGAACGATCCAGAGCAAGAATACATCGCGGACGGTATTGTCGAAGAGCTGACTTCGGCGTTTTCGCGCATACGAAATTTGTTCGTCATCGCGCGCAATACCGCGTTCACGTTCAAAAACCAGCCGAAGGATATTCGGGCAATCGCCCGTGACTTAGGTGTCCGCTACGTCCTCGAAGGCAGCGTCCGCCGGGGCGGCAGCAAACTCCGCGTCTCCGTCCAATTGGCAAACGGTTCGGACGGTCAGCAGATTTGGGCGCAGAATTTTGACGGAGATTTGGAGGACGTATTCGAGCTCCAAGATACGATAACCCGAGCGATCGTGGGACAACTGCAACCGACGATCCGGGACGAAGAAATTCGGCTGGCCAAGCGCAAACCGCCGAGTAATCTGCATGCTTACGACTTGACGATGCGGGCGTTTCCCTATGCATGGTCACTCGATCGGCGGGAAAACCGCAAGGCCGTCGAGCTCCTGCAGTCGGCGATCGCCGACGATCCCGAATATGCGCTCGCCTATGCGCTGCTGTCTTGGTGCGAAGGGCAACAAGTCGTCTATCAATGGACATCCGACACGTCAGATGCAAGTGCCCGAAGCCTGGAACTTGCGCGGCAAGCTTACAAACTGGATCCGAACGATCCGATCGTGTTGGCCGGATTGGCCAGCGCGCAGACTTTTGCGGGTTCTTTGGACGAGGCCCGCGACAATCTCGAACGCGCCCTCTCGCTCGACCAGGATTCCGCCTGGGCGTGGGCACGCTATGGTTGGCTGCTCTATTATCTTGGCGAAGATCAAGCCGCCGCCGACGCCTTCGAACGCGCGCTGCGGATCAGTCCCTACGATCCGATGAACTTCAACAACTATTTCGGCCTCGGCGGTATCGAAGTCCTGCGCGGGAACTACGAGGCCGCGGTCGTGCTGATCGAACGCGGATTACGCGAGCATCCGGAGGCGATATGGGCTAATCGTCTGCTCTGCGCGGCCTATGCGCAAAACGGCCAACTCGATAAGGCGCAGGCCTGCGTCAAACGACTGCTCATCGAATATCCGGACCTGACAACCGATAAAATCCTGAACGCCATACCTTTCCGGAATGACGACTTCCGTCGGCGATACCGCGAAGGCTTGTTGGCCGCCGGACTACCGGCTTCTTGATAGATCGGCGGATTTTCTCTTGCCGATAAATTCGCTAGTCTAATGCCAACCATAATTCGGGAGGCCAAATATGAGCGCGAATGGCGGCATCGACGTCGGACATCTGGTCGAGGAAGATCGGGTGCATCGGTCCTGTTATGTGGACCAGGGCATCTTCGATGCGGAGATGGATAATATCCACCACAAGATCTGGATCTATGTCGGCCACGAAAGTCAGGTGCCGAAAGCCGGGGACTTCGCGACCACCATCATCGGCAAGCAGCCGGTGATCATGGTGCGGGACGAGGATGGCAATATCCACGTGCTCTACAACCGCTGTCCCCATCGCGGGGCCAAGCTTTGCGCCGCCAACAAAGGCAATGCGGGCAGTTTGTTTTACTGCACTTATCACGCCTGGCAGTTCCATCTGAACGGCAAGGTGCATTCGATCCCGATGCCGGAAGGCTATGACGGCACGCGTTTCTCCACCGACAATCCGGACGCCTCCGTAAAGCGGGTGGCGCGGACGCATAACTATCGCGGTTTCGTCTTCGCCAGCCTAACCGAGGACGGACCGGATTTCGACGCCGCCATGGGACCGGCGCTCGCCGCCTTCGACGATATGTGCGACCGCGCGCCGGCGGGCGAGGTGGAGGTGGTACCGAACTGTTTCCGCATCATTCAGAAATCGAACTGGAAGATCTTTTTGGAGAACCAGCTTGACGCCCTGCATCCCTCGGTGACCCATGCCTCCGCCGGACGCGCCGCGGCGATCGTAGAGCGGGATATCGAGAAACGCACTGGCAAGCCGCCGCCGCTGAGCTATCACTATATCTCCGCTTTCACCATGCCATTCCCGAAATGGGATAGCCTGGAGACCGTGGGCCATCCCCAGGGCCATTGCATGCTGCAGGGCTATATGGGCCTGCGCCCCACGGACCCGGACACCCTCGAATACGAAGCGGTGATGAAGGAGGCCTATGGCGAAGAGCGCATGGAGGAGATCCTCGGCGTCAACCTGCATCACGTGCTGGTCTATCCCTGCCTCTCCGTACAATCGCCGTTGCAGCAATTGCGCGCGGTGCGGCCGCTCGGGCCCGACAAAACCTTGACGGAGATCTGGCATTTCCGTCTGAAGGGGCGCGCCGGAAGCGATCTACCGCCGTTCCCTCGACTATTACTATTTGGTCAATGCTCCCTCCACCATGATCAATGCCGACGATCTGCATAACTTCCGCATGTGTCAGGAAGGTCTGACCAGCGACGGCGGCGACTGGGTCAGCTTCCATCGAAATGCGGGTCAGGATCCGCTGGAGGACGGCGTCTATACCTCCGTCACCGGGATGAGCGAACAGCCCATGCGCAACATGTTCCGCGCCTGGACCAAACTGATGGCCGGGGAGAATGTGGCATGAGCGCGCTCGTGGGCTCGCTGGAAACGCAGCGGGCGGTCGAGCATTTCTTGTCGCGTCAGGCGGAGATTCTTGACAACCGCGATTGGGAAGCCTGGCTGAACCTGTTTACCGAAGACGGCGTTTACTGGATGCCGGCCTACGAAAATCAGGAGGAAGCGGAAGGTCAGGCAAATATCTTTTACGAAGACCTGGACCTGATGACGGTGCGCAGCAAGCGCATCACCAATCCCCGCGCCTGGTCCCAGAACCCGCCGAACCGGACCGCGCATGTGGTCTCCAACGCCATCATCGAAAGCGAGGACGCGGCCAGCGGCGACGTGGTCGTGCGCTCCAAATTCTATGTCGCCGAATACCGCATGGACGAGATGCGCTACTTCGCCGGCACCTACCGCCACGACTTGGCGAAGACCGATGACGGCTACCGCATCCGTCAGCAGAGGGTCGAGATCGTCAACCGCGAAGGTCCATTCGACTACGTCATCCAGTACTGGCTGTAGCGGTCAGAATTGCTCGAACAGAGGGCCGTGGCCGGCGAATTGATCGTCGATCCCGACCGCGCGTAAGGCATACCAGTAGGTGGCGGCATTGATGGCGATCACCGGCTTGGCGATGCGTTCCTGCATCTCGACGGCCAGCGCCGTCATCGAAAGATTGGTACCGACTTGCACGAGAGCGTCGACATCGTCGCCGTCGAGCTCCAGAAGTTCCCGACGCAAATCGTCCGCTTGTACTTCCGCGATGCCGATGGGGCTGGCGCAACGCAAGCCGCGGAAACGTACGACGGAAAAACCGCAATCCTCGAAGAACCGAGTTACATTTATGTCTGATATAGGTTGGTAGGGCGAGATCACCGCGATGCGCTCTGCGCCGTAAATATTGAGCGCCGACTCGCACGCGAACGAACCGGCCGACACCGGCACGCCGGCATGCTCCGCCAACGCCGCCATGCGCTTGGCGGAGGCCTCCCGGCCGTCCCAGAACATCAGCGCCGACATTCCCATGATCAGATAGTCCGGCGCCATTGTCTTCAGCCGATCGACGGCATTGTACAGCTCGCCCTCAATGGCTTCGACCAGAGCCAAAAAATCCTCGTCGCCGCCAATCGCCATATTGGGGATGAAGATGCGGCCGAAGTGATTGGTTACGCCCGGGACGCGAAGGTCATCCATGTCCGGCTGCACGATGGTATTGGTCGATGGGGCCACAACGGCGAATTTGCAGCGCCAACCCCTTGCATCTTTCGACATGACAACCTCTTAAAAATCAATGAGCCCATAGTTGCGGCAAAGCGGGTCCAATCCCCGCTTAGGCGCGCTGGTCCAGATGCGCGCGAATGGCGTCGTAATTCCTGGCATGGACGTTCTTATAAACCGGCCACCAACTGAGTTCGCCGCGACTTAGCGCCTCGGCGATATAGTCCTCGCCGGTCCCCGGCAGACGGTCCGACTGTTGCCCGGCATCGGCCAGCATACGCTGGATATACTGTCGCATGTGTACGATAAATTTCTTGTCGTAGCCGCCGGCGCGAATGCTGTCGAGATGACAATGGGTAGCGACGATCCGATCGATCGGCATGGCCAGCACGCGTTCGAATTCGGCGAGCTGGACGTCCGGACCGATGTCTTCGAAGCGCAAGACAGGCAGCGGATCCTCAACCAGATCGCCCGCGACCATCAGCTTCTCGTCCGGTAGATAAACCACGATATGGCCAGGCACGTGAATTTCGAAGGTATGCAGCTCGACCCTCCGATCCCGCAAATAGAGATCGATCCGGTCTTCGAATGTCACGGTCGGCGGAACGTAGATGCGGGAATCGTCAGACACCGCACGTTCCAACATCTTTTCCCGCGTCAATCTGTGGCCAACAATGGGGCAATCCTCGAAGGCCGCGTTACCGCCGGTATGGTCATTGTGAAAATGCGTATTGATCACCGAGAAGCGTTCGATACCATGTTCGCGGACCATATAGTCGCGTATCCAGAGCGCCTGTTCCGGCGTGCCCATGGTGTCGATCACCATCGCTTCGCCCGCCGCGAACAGGACGTGATTGCCGCCGCCCGCACGCATGTCGCCGATCTCGTGATTGAGGTCCCGACCCCAATAGAAATAGATCAGGTTATCTGTCACGGGCACCGGTTCGATAGGTAAGGTGGGCGAAGGGTTCATATTCGAATTCAATCCTCTGCTTCCGGCTCCGGTGAGAGACCACGCCAAAAATCGCGGCGATACTCCCGTTCGGAAATCAAGGTTTCCTCGGACACCGCCGCTTTGTCCTTGTCCGGCAGGAAAGACTGGAATTCCTCGACACGTTTCCAATCCGCCGTTGGTGTGGCCCGGCCGGCCTGCGGGACATGGGGCGAATCCTCCACGCGCTCGTGGCGATGGATATAACGGGCGCAATTGGTGAAGATGTTTTCCAACCGGACCCGCACGATCAGACAAGCCTCCATATAGTCGGCCAGCATCGGATCCTTGTCGTCGATGCTGGCGATGCCGTGCAGTCTCAACCGGCGCGGCGTGACGAAATCGATAAACAGCAGTCCGACCTTGCCGTTGGCGGAGATATTCCCCATGGAATAGAACATGCCGTTGCCATCATAGCAGGGAAACGCCAGCGTACGATCATCGACGATGCGAACGAATCCTTTGGCGCCGCCTTTGTAGGACACGGTCGGCCAACCATTATGGTCCATTGTCGAGAGGAAGAACATATCGCTGGCGGCGATGTATTGCTTGTCCGTCTTCGACAACGTGTCCCGGATTATCCGGCTTTCAAGCCCGTCCGCCAGACGCCGCGTGTCGAATCGATCCTGAAAGTCGCGATGGCTGTCGCCATAGAACTCGCTCATACCCTCTCCTCCCCGAGAGTTTCCACAACCAAGCGGTTGGTTGGATATTCTCATAATGTCCGCTAATCGCGAAGCTCCGCGAAAAGCGTGCGGGCATTCTTCATGTCCGGGTTTTCGTCCGCAAGCCCGGCGCTTTCCATACCGGCCGACAAAGCCGCCCGCGCCTCGTCGATGCGACCGATGGACAATTCAGCCTTGGCCAAGCCAACCGCGGCGCGCAGTATCAGCGTCGGTGATTGTTGACGCTCCGAAACCGATAGCGCCTCCCGATAATCCGCAACGCCGTCGCTTCGAGCGGCAAGTCTGTGAAACTCTCCTCTTTGCCGGAACGCCTCCGCCTCGTAGAAGCGAACGTCGGTTTCGTTGCCCGAGCCACAGGCATGGTCAAGACAAGCAAGCCCGTCGGCCGGCCGCTTCGCCCAACCGTACATCTCCGCCAACAAGGTCAGGACATATGGCTTGATTTGCCGAGCGCCGGTTGCCTCATAAGCGGCGAGACCGTCGTTCAAAATATCTATGCCGCGATCCGCCTCGCCCAGTGCCGCCACGGCCCAACCGCGCATAATGGTCGACCAAGCCAGCCAATACGGATAGTCGTTTTCCTCTGCCAGCGCGATTCCCTTTTCCGCGTGAGCGAGTACGGTCGCCGGTTCCGCCAATACTTGGTAAACCGATGCCGCCAAACTTTCGCCATAGGCTAGGCTGAAGGGATGGTCCAGGTCTTGAGCATGTCGCAGCGCCGCTTCAATACCGTTTCGCGCGGCTTCGCCGTCGCCGAGAAACCAATCGGTCCAGGACAGGACACTCATCCCGATCACCGCCGGATCTGTGCCCTGCAGGAATTTCTGCGCGCCATGCTGATCGCGATCGTAGATTGCGTTGTTGTGCCGGAGATGTTCGCGCGCCGTCCGGAAATCGCCCGCGAAAAAGGCGCACATCCCAACGGCGCGATGACCGCCCATCATGAGGGTCAGGTCATCTTCCTCGCGACCGATCTCCAGCTCCCTGTCCGCCGAAGTCCGGGCGACGGAAATCTGTCCCTTCAGAAAAGCGACATTGGTTAGACCCCGTAGCGCATTGACCTTCTGATGAATGTCGCCGACGGACTGACTTAGAACCATGGCGCGTTCGTAATTGTCTTGTACGTCCGGCGCGGCCCATCCTTCGGCAGCGATCAGTGACGCGCCGAGGGTCAATCGAGTCTCGAATTCGCGGCCATCGCGATCATCTGTCGGATCCAGCAATTCCAGTTGCGCCAGCGCCTTGTTCAAACTGCTGATCGCCTCCAAATGCGCGGAGCGCTGGCCCGCGCGCCGACCCGCCGCCAACCAGTATTCGGCCGCCTCCCCCGCCCGATCGGCCAGAGCGAAATGATTGGCCATGACTTCCGGCTCCGCTTCCGCCTGCCGGGGGAAGTCGCGGCGCAGGACGTCGGCGATTTGGCTATGCAGGTATCTGCGCCGGCTACGCAGCAGCGTCGCGTATGCCGCATCTTGAAACAAGGCGTGGCGGAACATATAGACTGTCGAGCCGCCTTCGTCCCGGGATCTGATCAGCCCGGCGTTGGCGCTTCGTTCAAGATCCCGATGCAACTCATCGTCCGAACGCCCCGCGACCTTCGAGATCAGCTCGTGGGAAAATGTGCGGCCGATTACGGCGCCGATTTGCAACAACTGCTTGGTCGAGTTCAGATTGTCGAGCCGCGCCATCAGTGAAGCTTGCAAGGAATCGGGGATCGCGCTGGACTCGACCTCCATCTCCTGCCCCAAACCTGCTTCGATAATGTTTTTCGTTACTTCTTCCAGATATAATGGAACGCCTTCTGCGCGGGCGGCGATCCGTTCGATCGTCTCCTGTG
This sequence comes from Alphaproteobacteria bacterium, assembly GCA_965216645.1. GTDB lineage: Bacteria > Pseudomonadota > Alphaproteobacteria > CBDCGJ01. The sequence goes on from CBDCGJ010000010.1 coordinate 47,488, forward strand.
GCAGCTCCGCACCAATCGACGCCACCAATGCCTCGCTTTCCCGCCGATCCAGGCGGTCGATCAGAAGCGTACGGATATTGTCCCGCTTCAGCCAAGGGGGCCGATAGGTCAATCGATGTGTGATCACAATCATCACTGGCCGGTCAGCGATCCCGTCGAGCACGCGACCGATCAGCGTCTCCGTTGTCGGATCGATCCAGTGGACATCTTCCATAATCACCAGCACCGGCCGTTGGCGGCTCAGCAGGATCAGTTGCCGAACCAAGGCATCCATGATCCGATCCCGCAAACGTTCCGGCGTTAGATCGAGCGGGCCATAACGAGCCTCGCCGGGAATAGACAGCAGCGATGCGAATAATGGAGCGACCGTGGCGACATCGTCCCCGGCATATTCGAGCATCGCCTCTAACTTCTCGAGTTTCTCGTTGCTGCTGTCCTTGGCCGCAATTCCGCTGGCGTGTTCCAGCGTTTGAATGATCGGATGGAACGCGCGGTCGGTCAGGCGCGCGACGCATTGGTAACGAAGGCGATAATGATCCTGCGACGCCACTTGATCGCGCAAGGCTTGGACCAGTCTCGATTTCCCGATCCCGGCCTCGCCGCCGATGACCACCGCCTGTCCGGCACCGGCGCGGGCACGATCCCAGCAATCCTCCAAAACCTCGCGCTCGGCCACTCGACCGACGATCGGTGAAATCCCGCTTTGATGCCCGGCCTCGTAGCGGGTGGCCGCGTCGGCCGTGCCAATGACCCGCCAAATCGGTTGGCGTTCGGCAAAACCCTTCAAATGCCGGCGTCCGAGATCTCTAAACTCAAAAGTGCCGCCGACCAATTGGCGGGTTGTGGTGTCGATTATCACTTGATTGGGCAGCGCCACGCCCTGCAGACGGGCCGCTAGATTTGGCGTTTGACCGGTCACCGCCTCTGTTTCGGCCGCGGCGGCGCTGGTGATATGTCCGACAACGACTTGACCGGTAGCGATGCCGACCCGGGCATGCAATGTTTCCTCGTCCGTATAGCGAACCAGGGCAACCGCATCGGTCGCGTCCAGGCCGGCCCATACGGCTCGTTCCGCCTGATCCTCATGAGCGTGGGGCCAGCCGAAATAAGCCAAAACCCCATCGCCCAGAAAGTTGGCGACATGACCGCCATAACGAACCACGGAGCCGGCCACGACATCTTGGTACCGACGCATCAAATCGCGCAAGTCTTCGGGATCCATGCGCAAGGACATTTCGGTGGAGCCGACCAGGTCGCAAAACATCACCGTCAGTTGCCGCCGCTCCGCCTCGTCGAAAGACGGTTCGTCGGACAGCATATCGGGGCGGGCAAATTCCTCCAACGCCACCGACTTGGCGATAGCGTGTAGAATCCGCCGGCGTGGCCCGAGAGCGACCCCCAACTCCTTCAAATCGTCGTCCTGCAACAACGGCAGATCACGCAAAGTAACTTGATGTTCTTCGAACAATCCCGTCAGATGCGCCAGGTCGAGCGAAACCAGCCAGTCCCGAAGCGTTTCCGTCATACACCCTCCAATTGGCAAAATAGCAAAATTCAGGATAGGGACGCTATGGTATTTGCTACGTTAAAGGTTGGGAGGCGGAAGACGTGAAGATCAGTATTCTCGACGACTATTTCTATACCCTGCGTGGATTACCTTGCTTCGCCAAACTGGCCGGCCACGATGTCACGATTTGGAACGATCATTTGCAGGACGTCGATGGATTAGCCGCGCGGTTGAGCGACACCGAAGCGCTGGTTCTCATTCGCGAGCGGACCCAGATCCGCCGCCCATTGATCGAACGACTACCGAATCTGAAACTGATCAGCCAGCGCAGCGTCTATCCCCATATCGACATCGATGCCTGTACGGCGCATGGCGTTATCGTTTCGTCGAGCCAGCATCCCGGCACGCCCAGCTATGCGGCGGCGGAGATGACCTGGGGCCTGGTCCTGGCGGCAGCCAGGCAAATCCCGCAGCAGATGGCCGCCTTACGGCGCGGCGATTGGCAGATCGGCGTCGGCGATACGTTGCGCGGGCGTACGCTCGGGATCTTCGGCTATGGCCGCATCGGTAGCGCCGTTGCCGGCTACGGCCGGGCTTTCGGGATGAATGTGCTTGTCTGGGCCAGCGCGGAATCGCGCGCCCGCGCGGCTGCGGACGGCTACGCCGTGGCCGACACCAAGCGGGCCTTCTTCGCCGCGTCGGACGTGTTGTCTTTGCATTTGCGGCTTTACGACAGCACCCGCGGTATCGTCACGGCCGACGATCTGGCGGCGATGAAACCGGACGCGCTGTTGGTCAATACCAGCCGCGCCCCGCTGATCGAACCGGGAGCGCTGGTCACGGCCTTGAAGGCAGGCAGGCCCGGCATGGCCGCTGTCGACGTTTACGAGAACGAACCGCTTCGTGATCCAAACGACCCGCTGCTGCAACTGCCGAACGTGGTTGCGACGCCGCATATCGGCTATGTCACGAGGCAAGAGTACGAAATCCAGTTCACCGACATCTTCGATCAGATCGTCGCTTATGCGGCGGGCGCCCCGATCAATGTGGTCAATCCGGATGTCCTCGCCTAGTCGCGCTCTTACCAATATCCATGGGTCTTGGTATCATCAACCATCTGGAACCGCTAAACCATTGCAGGTGTTGAATATGTTTGGCCGTCCCCTCCTCGTCGCCGCGCTTCTTTTTTTCGGCCTATGCGTCGCCGCGCAGGCCCAAACGTCAACCGAGACAGCCGCGCCGACACCGGCCAGCGAGGCCGCGAAAATTCTCCGCTCCGGCGATCCGGAAGTCAGCGGCCAATTGCTGCGCGATCTGATCGCGCGATTGAGCGACGAGGAAGTGCGTCAGCTGCTGCTGGAACGTTTCGACCTGGCGGTGGAGGAAAAGCGACAGCAGCAATTCGCCATGTCGGGCATACATTTCAAAGCGGGCGAGGTGCGCGAACGTTTGGTCAAGCTGGCCCATGCCGTCGACGATGTGCCGGCGGAGATCGGCGCCGCGGTGCGCAAGTTCCTCGACGGCCGGCCGATGAGCACCTTGACCTGGGTCCTTGTCGGCTGCGTCGTTATCGTCATCACCGGCCTGATTTTCGAGTGGCTGTTCACCTGGGCAACCCGAAACTTGCGGGCCCGTATCCTATCCGCCAACCCGGTTCACCCCGTCGCCAAATGCCTGTTCCCGTTCGCCCGGCTAATCATCAATCTGACCGGCGTGTTGGCGTTTCTGATCGGCGCGGTCATCGCCTTCTTCGTGCTTTACGAGGGCCATGAAGACACCCGCATCGTCATCATGACCTATCTCGGCATGATCTGCGCGGTCCGTGCCTTTACCTATGGCTTCCAATTCATACTGGCGCCGAATACACCGAACTTGCGGCTTGTGAATTTCCCGGACAGCGATGCCCGTTTCGTCTATCGGCGTTGTCTGGTGGTGGCCTGGACCGCCGGCCTGGTCACCAGCACGACCGGATTGCTCGGTTATTTCGGAATCTCGGAAGAGGTGCGTTTCCTGTTGTCGTTGGGTGCCGGCATTATCATCTGCGCCGCCATGATCAACGCGCTGCTCGGTGCCAAGAAAAGCATTAGCGCGGATATCCGGGGCAACGCAGATATCGGTCGGGTGCGCGGCGCGATCGCCGATGCCTGGCCGTATGTCACATCGATCTGCGTGATCCTGATATTGATCAGCGCCATTGTTCTGTTCATGGTCGGTCTGCAGCTGCCTTACACGGTTGGCTTGGGTACGTTGGGGATCCTGATCGTTCTACCGCATCTGGATTCGGCCATCGACCGCACCGCCCGCTTCCGCGCCGACGGTGGCACCGACGAGTACCAGTTGGTAATCTTCAAAGCGCTGCGTATCTTCGTCAATGTTTTCGCACTTTTCCTCCTGGTCCAACTCTGGGGGGTCAATATCGGCGAGGTCGCCCGGCAAAGCGTCGGCGGCCGCGTCGCCGGCGCTCTGCTGGACATCGGCGCGACCGCGCTGATCGCCTACATTCTGTGGCAGATGGCGCGCATTTGGATCGATCGTGCGCTGGCCAAGGACAGGGAGGAAAGCGGTGTCGTCGACGGCGATGGCGACGAAGGCGGCCAGGGCGGCACCCGGCTCAGCACCCTCCTGCCTCTCATCCGCACCAGTCTGCAGATCACCATCGCCGTGATTGCGACGCTCGTCATTCTTTCCGGCATTGGCGTCGATATTGGCCCACTGCTGGCCGGTGCCGGTGTCGTCGGATTGGCCATCGGTTTCGGCGCCCAGGCGTTGGTCAGAGACATTGTCTCCGGCGTTTTCTTCCTGATCGACGATGCCTTCCGGGTCGGCGAATATATCGATGTCGGCGACGTCAAGGGATCGGTTGAGAAAATTTCGATCCGCTCTCTCCGCCTGCGCCATCATCGCGGCCTGTTGCACACCATCCCGTTCGGCGAGATCCGTCATCTGACCAATTTCAGCCGCGACTGGGTAATCATGAAGATGGAATTCCGCCTGACCTACGACACCGACGTCAACAAGGTGAAAAAACTGTTCAAGGTGATCGGCGCCGAAATGCTGGAGCATCCGACTTTGGGCGAAGGCTTCATCGAACCTTTCAAATCCCAAGGCGTCAAACGCATGGAGGACAGCGCCATGATCCTGGGCAGCAAGTTCAAGGCCAAACCCGGGCAGCAATTCATGATCCGTAAGGAGATTTACAATCGGGTGCAGAAAGCCTTCGCCGAAAACGATATCCATTTCGCCCATCGCCGTGTGGCCATCGATTTGCCGGACGGGATCGACCCGGAGTCGGAACAAGGCAAGGCTCTAGGCAACGCAGCCGCGGCGGCAATCGCGGCGGAAGAAGAACAGCAGACGACCGGCGCCGGCCCCAAAACGGCCGCCCAAGCGTCATGAGCCCGCCGCTTCACCCTGACATGCAGGTGCTGCTGGCAGCCCGCGATCCGGCGCCGGCGGATCAAACTATCGATCAGGCCCGCGCCGCCTGGACCGCCTATAGCAGCAAGCTCGCCCAGCCGCCGCCCGCCAACATGACGGTGTTCGACCGCGATGTCCCGGTCGACGGCCGGGCGGTGCCGGTGCGGGTCTACCACCCGGCCAGCGGCACGGCACCGGGGCCGGTCATACAATACATGCATGGCGGCGGCTTCATGAAAGGCGATCTGGATAGCTCCGACAGCATCGCCTGGGGCTTCGCCGAGGCGACTGGGGCCAGCGTGGTCAGCGTCGATTACCGCCTGACGCCGGAGCATCCCTTTCCCGCCGCCTTCGACGACTGTTACGGCATCTTGACGTGGTTGGCCGGTCACGGCCAGGACATCGACGTCGACGGCAATCGGTTGGCGGTCGCCGGCGATAGTGCCGGCGGCAGTTTGGCCGCCGCCGTCTCCCTGGCGGCGCGCGACCGCAGTGGGCCGAAGATCCTGGCCCAGGCGCTGATCTATCCGGGCACCGGCCTCAATCAAGATGCGCCGTCCTATGTCGAGCATGCCGAGGGGCCGGGCCTGACGACCGCCAGCACGCGCGCGTATCGCGACATGTATCTGCCCGACGATCCGGAGACAGAGAATCCCTATGCCCGCCCGGTGATGGCCCGCGACCACGGCAACCTACCGCCGGCCCATGTTCATTCGGCGGAGATCGATCCGATCCGCGACGACGGCCGGGTCTACGCCGCCAAGCTGGCCCAAGCGGGTTGTCAGGTCAGCTACCGGGAAGCCAAGGCCATGATCCACGGCTTCATGCGCGCGCGTTTTACCGGCGCCGCGGCGGCAGCCGAATACCGCGCCATTTGCGATTTCCTGCGCCTGCATCTGTTTGCCTGACCGCCTATTTTCCGCGCGCTAACGAAACGAACGATTGGTAACTCCCTTTACGGCATAAATTGCAATGGGCTAAGCTTCCCGCACGTCGTAGGGGTTGGGGGTGCCGAAACGAAGAATAATGTTCAGGTAGGCGGCGTATATTCGGCATCGAAACATTAACAATGAACCGAAACAGGGAGATTCTATTGTGAGCCATTTAGCGAAATTCACAGCGGCTTGCGCGATCGCGGGTGGGCTGGTCTTTGCCTCCACCGCGGCCGTGGCGCAGGAATGCAAACCTTCCAAGTGGGGGAAGGATGACGAGATCGGCGCGGCGAATTATGTCACGCCGGAACAAGTCCTGATGGCGGCCAAATTGGTCAAGAAGGGGGAAAGCCATCCCCTCGGTATCGTCGTCGATCCGAATATGCCGGCGTTTCCACCGCGCGGCATGATGGTTCAGATCGTGCAACCGGGCCAGCAAAACGGCCGGCAGACGGCGCAGGACTTCGGTTGGGAAGTCTCCTACAACGATGATATCGCCCAACTTTGGTTCGGCATCGGCCCGCAATTGGACGGCCTGTCCCATCTCGGCGAAGACGGCATGTACTACAATTGCAATTCGGCCAAAGACTTCATCAATATCAGCGGCGTCAAGAAGCTGAGCGTCGACAAGATTCCGCCGATGATCGGCCGCGGCGTGTTGATCGATATGGCGAAGCATTTCGGCGTCGAGACCATGGAAGCCGGTCAGGCTTTCGGTTCGGCCGAAATCCAAGCGGCCATGAAAGCGCAAGGCGTGACTTTGAAACAAGGTGACGTGGTGCTGTTCCACACCGGCTGGACCGACGGCAAGCTGGCGTCCGATCCCAAAGCCTGGGTCTCCGGCGAGCCGGGCATCAGCAACGAAGGCGCTCTATGGCTATCGAAGCAAAACCCGATGGCGGTGGGCGCGGACACCTGGGGCGTTGACGTGGTGCCGCCGGCCAAGGGCGACAAGGTGTTCTACGGTCACATCCATTTCCTGAAGGAAAATGGCATTTATATCCTGGAGACCATGAACACCGGCCGCCTGGCCAAGGAAGGCGTGAACGAGTTCATGTTCGTACTCGGCCAAGCCCGCATCAAAGGCACGGTGCAGATGATCATCAATCCGGTAGCCATGTGGTAAGCCAACGATAGACATCGTTCGCGAGAGGAGCGGCTTCGGCCGCTCCTCTTGGTTTTGGCCTGAACTTTGGAATCGTTGTTCCGATCCGAAAATGCGGGTTTTGGATGACGCTCTATATTCCCGTCGTCCCGACCATAGCGAAGCGGAGCGCCGGGACCCATTCCAACCAACTTTGACCCGACATTGGTGGTGCAGATGTCAGCGCTGTGAATACCGGATATCCGCTGGCGCGGATTCCGGTATGACGAGAAACGTTACTATACGAACGGAAATGATGACTGGATAAGATCGGATCAGCGCCCGCCGCCGCCGATCATGTGCAGGAATTCCCTCCGCGTTGCCGGATCGTCGCGGAAAGCGCCGAGCATGCGGCTGGTGACCATGGACACGCCTTCCTTGTGGATACCGCGGGTGGTCATACATTGATGTACCGCTTCGATAACCACCGCGGTGCCGAACGGTTCCAGCACATCGTCGATGGTATTGGCGATCTGCGCCGTCATCTTCTCCTGGATCTGGAGACGCTTGGCATACATCTCGACGGTGCGGGCCAGTTTCGAAATGCCGACCACGCGATGTTTCGGCAGATAGGCGACATGGGCGCGGCCGATGATCGGCTCCAAATGGTGTTCGCAATGGCTTTCGAAAGTGATGTCCTTCAGAACCACCATCTCGTCGTAACCGTCGATCTCCTCGAAGGTGCGGCGCAGATGCTGTTCCGCGTCTTCACCATAACCGGCGAAATGCTCTTCATAGGCGCGCACCACCCGTTCCGGCGTCCCTTTCAAACCTTCCCGGTCTGGATTGTCGCCGGCCCACCGTAGGAGTACGCGAACCGCATCCTCCGCTTCCTCGCGGCTCGGCCGTTTGTCCAGGACAAATGCTTCGTTCATCGCGTCGTCTCCATTCACTTAAACCGCTCAAACGCCGGTACCGCCGACGGTCAATCCGTCGAGCAGCAAGGTCGGCTGGCCGACCCCCACCGGCACGCCCTGACCAGCCTTGCCGCAGGTGCCGATGCCCGGATCGAGCGTCAGATCGTTGCCCACCGCCTGGACCTTGGTCAGGGCGCTCGGCCCGTCGCCGATCAGCGTCGCGCCCTTGACCGGCGCGCCGACTTTGCCGTTTTCGATCCGATAGGCCTCGGTGCAACTAAAGACGAACTTGCCGGAAGTGATGTCGACCTGACCGCCACCAAAATTGACCGCGTATAGGCCTTTGTCGACGCGGGCGATGATCTCTTCCGGGTCGTCCTTGCCATTGCGCATGAAGGTATTGGTCATCCGCGGCAGCGGCATGTGAGCATAAGATTCGCGCCGGCCGTTACCGGTGGCGGACATACCCATCAGCCGGGCATTCATGCGGTCCTGCATATAACCCTTCAAGATACCGTCTTCGATCAACACGGTTTCCGAGGTCGGCGTGCCTTCGTCGTCTATGGTCAGCGACCCGCGGCGGTCTGCAATGGTGCCGTCGTCAACGACGGTAACACCGGGACTGGCCACGCGCTCACCTAGCAGGCCGGAAAAGGCGGAGGTCTTCTTGCGATTGAAGTCGCCTTCCAAGCCATGACCGATGGCTTCATGCAACAAAATGCCTGGCCAGCCCGGGCCCAGCACCACCGACATCTCGCCGGCCGGCGCATCCACCGATTCGAGATTGACGAGGGCCTGACGATAGGCCTCATCCACCTGGGCCTGCCAGTTTTCGGGCTGCAGCCAGTCATGCATCAGAGCCCGCCCGCCGGCGCCATAGCTGCCGCTTTCCTGCCGCTCGCCCTCGCCGGCAATGACGGAGACATTGAGCCTCACCAAAGGTCGGATGTCGCGCAGACGGCGACCGTCCTGACGCATCACTTCGACGACCTGCCATTCGCCCGCCAGCGAGACCGAGACCTGCCGCACCCGCTCATCCTTCGCGCGGGCATAGGCGTCGATCTCCTCCAATAGTTTGACCTTGGCGGAAAAATCGACATCGCCCAACGGATTGCCGTCGGTGTAGAGGGCCCGATTCGTGCCTTCCGGGGCGGCGGCCATGACGCCGCCCTGGCCGCTGCGCACGGCTTTCACCGTGTCCGCCGCCCGGCGCAACGCCGGTTCGGACAATTCGGAGGCATGGGCATAGCCGGTCTGCTCGCCGGACACGGCGCGGAGGCCGAAACCTTGGGATGTGTTGTAATTGGCGCCCTTCAGCCGACCGTCGTCGAAGACCAAGCTTTCGCTTTGCCGATATTCCACGAAAAGCTCGCCGTCATCGGCGCCGTGTAGCGCGTCTTCGACAATGCCGGCGACTTGGCTTTCGTCCAGCCCGGCGCGTTCGAGTATGTGAGCTTTTTCGGTCATGCTAGGTCCTATGCCTTAAATACGGTCGTTCGTTCGATTCGGATTGTCCGCCAACCGGCCGATTTCGGCCGCGTTGCGACATTTGGTCGCAGAGTTCGTTTGTCGTTGGCGTTTTAATTGTTCCCATATTGAATTTGAGGGTTTTTCGGCGAAATTTAAAGGATTTTCTGCGGAAACTTCGAAATTCGCCGAGCCCGACAGCCACCGCCGGTTTTTCCCCCGCAAATCCCTTGTCCCATGACATGGCGCTCTGTATAGATAGGCCTTGGAAATGGGCGGTTATCTGCCGCCTGTTGAGGGTAAGTCTCATCTATTCAGGGCCGAAGGGGTTCCGATGAAGGTTTCGAATTTACTTGCCGCCATGACGGTCGGGCTGGGCGGTATTTCTCTGTTTTCAGGCGCGGCCGCGGCGGCCGAAGCGGGCCGTCCCGTCCCTTGGCAGATGAATTTTCAACGCCCCGTCACACCGGTCGGCGAGGACATGGTGGCGTTTCACGATTTTCTCCTGATCCTGATCACGCTGATCGCGACTTTCGTGCTGATCCTGCTGATCTACGTGATGGTCAAATTCAACGCTAAGGCCAATCCAACGCCGTCGAAGACCACGCATAACGCGTTGTTGGAAGTGGTTTGGACTGTCGTTCCGATAATTATTCTGGTGGTTGTGGCGGTGCCGTCGTTCAAACTGCTCTATTTTCAGGACGTCGTGCCGAAGTCGGATATGACGATCAAGGCGATCGGGGAGCAGTGGTTCTGGACCTATCAATATCCGGATCACGGCAACTTCGAATTCGCCGCCAATATGGTCGAGGAGGAGGATCTGAAGGACAAGAGCCTGCGTCTGCTCGATACGGATGAGGAGATCGTCGTTCCGGTCGACACCACAGTCAAGGTTCTGGTCACGGCGCGCGCCGATGGCGTATTGCACGCCTGGGCCGTTCCTTCCCTGTTCGTGAAGATGGACGCGGTGCCCGGCCAGATTAACGAGACCTGGTTCAAGGCGACGGAAGAAGGCACCTATTACGGCCAATGCTCCGAACTTTGCGGCGCCCGTCACGGCTTCATGCCGATCAAGGTACGGGTCGTCTCGAAGGACGAATTCGAGCAATGGGTGAAGGAAGCCAACGCCAAATTCGACAAGGCCGAAGAAGCCAAGATCGACAGCGACGACAAGGTAAACGTGGCCGCGCGGCAGTAAGCGCCTGGGCCGGAAATAGCGAGAGATAGACGATGAGCTACGGTTCTGAACACAGCGCGGAACATGACGAACATACGCCGACCGGCTGGCGCCGGTGGATGTATTCCACCAACCATAAGGATATCGGCACGCTTTATCTGATCTTCGCCGTCATCGCCGGTATCATCGGCGGCTTCATGTCGGTACTGATGCGGATGGAATTGGCGGCGCCGGGCGACGGCATCTTGGGTGGCGACTATCATCTGTTCAACACGCTGGTGACCGCGCACGGTCTGATCATGGTGTTCTTCATGGTGATGCCCGCGTTGATCGGCGGCTTCGGCAATTGGTTCGTACCGTTGATGATCGGCGCGCCGGACATGGCCTTCCCGCGGATGAACAACATCAGTTTCTGGCTGCTGCCGCCGTCGTTCATTCTGCTGCTCGCCTCGCCGTTTTTCGGCGGTGTCGGCGGCGGCTGGACGGTCTACCCGCCCCTGTCGACGTCCGGACATCCGGGACCGTCAATGGATATGGCGATCCTCAGCCTGCACTTGGCCGGCGCCTCTTCGATCCTGGGCGCGGTCAACTTCATCACCACGATCTTTAATATGCGGGCGCCGGGCATGACCATCCACAAAATGCCCTTGTTCGTCTGGTCGGTCTTGGTAACGGCCTTCCTGCTGCTGTTGTCCCTGCCGGTCTTGGCGGGCGCCATCACCATGTTGCTGACCGACCGGAATTTCGGCACCACCTTCTTCTCCCCCGAAGGCGGCGGCGACCCGATCCTGTTCCAGCATCTGTTTTGGTTCTTCGGTCATCCGGAAGTGTATATCCTGATCCTGCCGGCCTTCGGCATCATCAGCCAAATCGTCTCGACATTCTCCAACAAGCCGGTCTTCGGCTATCTCGGCATGGCCTATGCCATGGTGGCGATCGGCGGTGTCGGCTTCATCGTCTGGGCGCATCACATGTACACGGTCGGCATGCCGACGGACGTGCGAGCCTATTTCACCGCCGCGACCATGGTGATCGCCGTGCCCACCGGGGTGAAGATCTTCAGTTGGGTGGCCACCATGTGGGGCGGCTCCATCAAGTTCGACACACCGATGCTGTGGTCGATCGGTATGATCTTCCTATTCACCGTCGGCGGTGTCACTGGCGTGGTGCTGGCCAATGCGGGCATGGATATCCCCATGCACGACACATACTATGTCGTGGCGCATTTCCACTACACCATGTCCCTGGGCGCGACCTTCGGCATCTTCGCCGGCTTCTATTACTGGATCGGCAAGATGTGCGGTCGGCAATATCCGGAGACGTTGGGCAAACTGCATTTCTGGATCAGCTTCATTGGCGTGAACATGATCTTCTTCCCGCAGCATTTCCTCGGCCTGGCCGGCATGCCGCGGCGTATTCCGGACTATCCGGACGCCTTTGCCGGTTTCAACATGATCTCGTCGATTGGGGCGTACATCTCCTATGCCGGCGTGATCCTGTTCGTGTATATCGTCTGGAAGACCTTCAAATCCGGCGCGAAATGCGCGGAGAACCCGTGGGGCGAAGGTGCGACGACCTTGGAATGGACCCTGCCGTCGCCGCCGCCGTTCCACCAATACAACGATCTGCCGCAGATCAAGTAACGGACCAAGGACGCGCGTAAATCGTGAGCCAGCAGGACACAGCCCTCGAACAGATAGCGCCGGCATCCGTCGGCGACTATTTCGCCCTGCTCAAACCTCGGGTGATGAGCTTGGTGCTGTTCACGGCCTTTGTCGGCTTGATCCTGGCACCCGGTGGCACGACCCATCCGGTGCTCGCGGTCATCGGACTACTTTGCATCGCCGTCGGCGCCGGGGCGTCGGGCGCGATCAATATGTGGTACGACGCCGACATCGACGCCCGCATGCAGCGCACCAAGAACCGGCCGATCCCGGCCGGCCGGGTCGCGCCAGAGGAGGCGCTGACCCTCGGCGTGATCTTGGCGGTCGCCTCGGTTTTGATGATGGGCCTGCTGGTCAACCTGGCCGCGGCGGCGCTGCTGGCGCTGACCATCGCCTTCTATGTCTTCGTCTACACCATGTGGCTGAAACGGCGGACCGCGCAAAACATCGTCATCGGCGGCGCGGCCGGCGCTTTCCCCCCGATGATCGGCTGGGCTGTCGCGACGGGCGATGTCGGCCTCGGCAGTTTGTCGCTGTTCGCCTTGATCTTCATGTGGACGCCGCCCCATTTCTGGGCGCTCTCGCTCTACCGTGCCGACGATTACCGGGATGCCGGCGTACCGATGCTGCCGGTGGTCGAAGGCAAGGCGGAGACGCGGCGCCAAATCATGATCTATACCGTCGGCCTGGCCGTGACGAGCGTGACGCCGGCGCTGGTCGGGATCGCCGGCTGGCTCTATCTGGCGGGCGCGGTCGGCCTAAGCGGCGCGTTCCTTTACTTCGCCTGGCGGATCCTGCGGGCCGGCGACGATCACAAGCTGGCGAAGCGCACCTTCCTGTTCTCCATTCTATATCTATTCCTGCTCTTCGCCCTGTTGCTGGTCGAACGACTGTTCGCCCTGCCGCTGTTTGCGGGAGTGCTCTGAGATGCCGCTGAGCGAACGCCATCGCGAACGGCGCGGCCGCAACTGGGCCGTCGCGGGAATTCTGTTCGCCCTGGTCGTCATCTTCTTCATCGCCTCAATCGTGAAGATGCAGCAGGAGGGCGGCCTGTGAACGTGGCGCGTCGCAACCGGCTCACCGGAATGCTGGCCGGCGGCTTGGTCGCCGCGATGATCGGACTGGCCTTCGCGTCGGTCCCGCTTTATCGCTTGTTCTGTCAGGTCACCGGTTTCGGTGGCACGCCTCAACAAGCGGCCGAGGCACCGACGCAAGTACTGGATCGTACCATTACCGTACGCTTCACGTCGGATGTGTCCAGTAAGCTGCCCTGGCGCTTCGGCCCAGTGGAACGCAAACTGGATCTGAAAGTCGGAGAGCAAAAGTTGGCATTCTACCGCGCCGTCAACGACAGCGCGGCGCCAGCTACCGGTACAGCCACATTCAACGTGACGCCGCCGAAAGCCGGCGCCTATTTCGCCAAGGTCGATTGCTTCTGCTTTACGGAGCAAACGCTGGCGCCCGGCCAATCGATCGAAATGCCCGTGTCCTTCTTTATCGACCCGGACATCGCCAAGGATCCGAACCTGGACGATGTCACCGAAATCACCTTGTCGTACACTTTTTATCCGGTCCGGAAGGAAGCCCGCGCGGCTGTCCGGACGCAGAATTGACGTCTTTGAGGAGTATCCCCCATGGCTGACTCGCATGCCCCCTCTCACGACTACCATCTGGTAGAGCCCAGCCCCTGGCCCATCGTCGGCGCCGGCGGGGCCTTCGTGCTCGCCATCGGGCTGATCTGGTGGATGCATGACGGCCATTGGTCCCTGATGCTGCTCGGCTTCGCCGCCGTGCTCTACACTATGGCCGTCTGGTGGCGGGACGTGATCCGGGAAGCCAAGGACGAAGGCCACCATACGCCGGTGGTCCAGCTGCATCTGCGCTACGGCATGATCCTGTTCATCGCGTCGGAAGTGATGTTCTTCGTCGCCTGGTTCTGGGCCTATTTCAACGGCGCCCTGTTCCCACCGGAGTCCATCGGCAGCCAATGGCCACCGGAAGGCATTCAAACCTTCAACCCCTGGCACCTGCCGTTGATGAATACGCTTATCCTACTGCTGTCTTCCTGCACAGTGACCTGGGCGCACCATGCGGTCGTCGAAGGCAATAACAAAGGCGCCGTCCAAGGCTTGGCAGTGACCGTCTTGTTGGGCTTCCTGTTCACCTGCGTGCAGGGGATCGAATATGCGACCGCGCCTTTCGCCTTCTCCGGCAGCATTTACGGCGCGACCTTCTTCATGGCCACCGGTTTCCACGGCGCCCATGTCATCATCGGCTCCATATTCCTGCTGGTCTGCCTGGTTCGGGCGATGAGAGGACATTTCAAACCGGATCATCATTTCGGGTTGGAAGCGGCGGCCTGGTACTGGCATTTCGTTGACGTGGTCTGGCTGTTCCTGTTCTCCTGCATCTACATCTGGGGCGCATCGGAGATCACCGCCGGCTAAGGCGCGACGCGCGGGCGGCGGCGAGATAATGTCCGAATGGAACCGACCGGACGTCTCGCCTTTCGCCGCCGGACTTCGTTGCCGCTGTCCGCGATGCGGACAGGGACGCCTGTTTGAGGGATTATTGGCCGTGCGCGCCAATTGCGCCTTCTGCGATCTGGATTTGACAGCACAGGATTCCGGCGACGGTCCCGCAATATTCGTCATCTTGATCGTCGGCGCACTGGCTGTCACTCTTGCCATGGTCGTCGAATTGACGTTCGGGCCGCCGACCTGGGTTCATCTGGTCTACCAAATTCCCTTCGTCCTGGCGGCTTCCATCCTATTGTTAAGGCCGTTCAAGGCCCTGTTGATCGCGCTGCAATATCGCAACCGCACAGCGGGATTCGAGGAATGAGCAAGCCACGCCTCTGGGCATTGATCTTCACCCTGCCGGCCCTTTGCGTCTTGCTTGGCCTCGGCTATTGGCAGTTGCAGCGGCTGGATTGGAAGCGGGAGTTGATCGCCATGCGGCAAGCCGGCCTGACCGCGCCACCGATTGCATTACCCGCCGAATTCGACGCCGCCTTGGAGTTTCGCCGCGTTCAACTCACCGGCGCGTATCTTTCGGCGGCGCCGCTTTTCCTCTATCCGCGCAGCCGCAAGAATGTCGCCGGCGTGCATGTCCTGACGCCATTCAAACTTCAGGACGGACGCATCCTCATTATCGATCGGGGTTTCGTCGCCACGGACGGACGCGGGCCCGACGTCGATTGGCAGGACCCGTTGAAAGCAGGCGACGGCAGCGTGCTCGGCGTGATGCGTACGGAATTGACCCGACATTTTTGGGCGGAAGATGGGATCGACCGCGACGGCCTCATCAATTGGTATGATATCCCGACCATGCGGCGATATTTCAAGCTGGATCTGTTACCGGTCGTGGTCGAGGCGATTGACAGTCCCCATCCCAACGTGCCGCCATGGCCGGGTCAAAGCCGGGTCAATCTGCCGAACAATCATCTGCAATATGCGATAACGTGGTTTGGCTTGGCCGCCGCACTGGCGGTTATCTTCATGATTTTCTGGCGCCGCGAAGGCCGCGGGCCGGAGCCCGGTCAATAGGCGTAAGCCTCGAATACGTCCTCGACGCTGCCGTCCCACTTACCGTGATAGAGAACCAACATCTCATCGGCCGGCGTCATGCCGCTGTCGACAGTGCGCTGCAGGGTTTCGAGATATTCGGTCTCGTCGCTTGATACCTTGCCAGGACGGGCACGATTGCGCAGGCCGGTTTCCGCGATATCCAAAACCCGCTTGGCGACGTCGCGGACTGTGCCTTGGCGAAACCGTGCCTCCAGCGCCGACTTCGGCACGTCGCGGCGCAGGCCGTCCATTTCCTCGAGGCTCCAATCCTTTACCAAGTCCCAGGCCGCATCCTGCGCGGTTCCGTCATAGAGCAAACCAACCCACAACGCCGGCAGGGCGCAAAGGCGCGCCCAAGGGCCGCCGTCGGCGCCACGCATTTCGAGGAACTTCTTCAGCCGCACTTCGGGAAAGGCAGTTGTCAGATGGTCTTCCCAATCCTTCATGGAAGGGATTTCTCCCGGCAGGCCCGGCAGCTTGCCGGCCATGAAGTCGCGGAACGATTGCCCGGCAACGTCTTGATAAACGCCATCGCGGTAAGCGAAATACATCGGCACGTCGAGAATGTAGTCGGCCCAGCGCTCGAAGCCCATGCCATCCTCAAAAACGAAGGGCAGCATGCCGCAGCGGTCCGGATCGGTGTCGGTCCAGACATGACTGCGGAAGGATTTGAACCCGTTCGGCTTGCCCTCCGTGAATGGGGAATTGGCGAACAGCGCCGTGGCGATCGGCTGCAGCGCCAAGGAAATTCGAAACTTCTGCACCATGTCGGCTTCGCTGTCGAAGTCGAGATTGACTTGCACCGTGCAGCTCCGCAACATCATATCGAGACCCAGATTACCTCTGGTAGGCATGTAGCGGCGCATGATGTCGTAGCGTCCCTTCGGCATCACCGGCGTCTGATCCCGACTCCATTTCGGCGAGAAGCCGAGGCCGAGGAAACCGATTTTCAGCTCCTCGCCAATCTCCTTCACTTGAGCGAGATGGGTATGCACCTCGTCGCAGGTCTGATGGAGATTTTCCAGCGGCGCACCGGAAAGCTCGAATTGGCCGCCCGGCTCCAAGGTTATGTTGCCGGCGCCAGGCGCTTCCAACGCGATGATGTTTTCGCCTTCATAGATCGGCTGCCATCCGAAACGTTGCAGCCGCGACAGGATTTCACCGATACCGTCCGGATCGTCGTAGGCCAGCGGTCCATGGTCGCTCAAACGGAAGGGAAATTTCTCATGCTCGGTACCGATCCGCCAGTCGGACCGGGGGGAGACGCCGCCTTCGAGATATTCGACCAGCTGGTGTTTGTTCTCGATCAGGGGCGCGGCCGACTTCGCCGCAGCGGACATGCACTGATCCTCGTACCCAAGAATGCACTAAAAGTGAACTTAATCACATGGGGCATGTCGTTCAAGCGAAAGCCGCACATGGCAGCCATGCGAAGACGCAGGTTTAGAGTGTTTAAGCTAGATCGAATCGCCATGCCGTCTTTGCATCGGCATGGCGGCGAAACGAGCTATTTCGGCTGCGGCACGATACGTAAGTAGGGCTTTGGCGCCGTCCAACCGTCCGGATATCGTTTCTTGGCTTCTTCGTCGGACACCGCCGGGACGATGATCACATCCTCGCCCTGCTTCCAATTCACCGGCGTCGCCACCTGATGTTCCGCCGTCAGCTGACAGGAGTCCAATGCCCGCAAGACCTCGTCGAAGTTTCGACCGGTGCTCATGGGATAGGTCAGCATCAATTTGATCTTCTTATCCGGCCCCACCATGAAGACGGAGCGGACAGTCGCATTGTCGACAGCGGTCCGGCCTTCCGAGCTGTCGCCCTCGTCCGCCGGCAACATGTCGTACAGCTTGGCAACCTTCAGCTCCGGATCGCCGATCAACGGATAGGTCACCTTGTTGCCCTGGGTTTCCTCGATGTCGCCGACCCATTTTTCGTGATCGCTGACCGGATCGACGCTGAGACCGATAATCTTGCAATTGCGCTTCTCGAACTCGCCCTGCAATCCGGCCATATATCCAAGTTCCGTCGTGCAAACGGGGGTGAAATCCTTCGGATGGGAAAACAGCACGGCCCAGCCGTCGCCGATCCAGTCATGGAAGTCGATGGTTCCATCCGTGGTATCGGCGGAGAAGTTCGGCGCTTCTGAATTGATTCTCAATGACATGCGATGTGCCCCCTTGGTTTGTTGGTGATTTCGTTATATAGGCGACGCAGTGCGCTCCCTAGCGCGGCATCGACATGTCATAACTATGGTTATCCGTAGGGCAATTCAAGGTGGCGAAGATCAAGATTGCGCGACGATGTCGCGACGTACTCGCGGCGCTGGCGTTGGTCCTATCGGTACCGGCACAAGCGGCAAACGCTGAATTCGTCACCCTCGCCTCGACCACCTCGACGCAGAACTCCGGCTTGTTCGATTACCTGCTGCCGAAATTCAAGGCGGCGACGGGTATCGGCGTCCGGGTGGTCGCCGTCGGTACCGGCGCGGCTTTAAACATCGCCCGGAATGGCGACGCAGACCTATTGCTGGTTCATCACAAAGCATCGGAAACCAAGTTCGTGGAAGACGGATATGGCCTGAAACGTCATGTCGTGATGTTCAACGACTATGTCATCGTCGGTGACAGAGCGGATCCGGCCGGTGTGGCCAAAGCGTCAAGCGCTCCCGCCGCTCTCGAGGCCATCGCCCGGGCACGGACGCCGTTCGTCTCGCGCGGCGACGATAGCGGCACCCATAAGCGGGAACGGGAGCTCTGGCGCCACTCGGCCTTTCCGCAGCCGGCCGGCGATTGGTATCGCGAAATCGGCGCCGGCATGGGCGCGACGTTAAACATGACCGCAGCGTTGGGGGCCTATAGCTTGAGCGATCGGGGCACATGGCTGAGTTTCAAAAACCGCGGCAACCTTACGGTTCTATATCAAGGCGATGCCACGCTTAGGAACGTTTACGGCTTGATCCAAGTGTCGCCGCGCCGCCACCCCCATGTGAAGGCGGCGGCGGCGCAAAAATTTGTTGCTTGGATGATGTCGGAAGCGGGACAAACGGCGATCGGCGAGTTCCGCGTCAACGGTAAGAAATTGTTCCATCCGGCGTCTTCGAACTAATCCTCCTGGCCGATCAGCTCCACCACCAAGGTCGAACCTTCGACGCCCGCGACCCGCACTTTGACGCCGCTCGCGAGATCGGGGCCTTTGACGCGCCAGGAGCTGTCGTCGATGCGAACCCGACCGGTGCCGCCCTCGATCGGCCGGTCCAATGTGACCTCCCGACCGAGATATTGTTCCGCCCGCCGGTTAAGGGAGGGATTCTCCGTCTCGATCGGTTTCTTTTTCAGATATTTGCGGGAAAGAAACACGCTAGCGATGGAGAATACGGAAAACAGGACGAGCTGCAGCCGCCAATCCAAATCGGGCATCAGGAAGACCAGAATGAAGACGGCACCCGCGGCAACGCCAAGCCAGAGGAAGACCGCGCCCGGCGCGAAGACTTCCAGGATGACGAGGAGTATGCCGATGATCAGCCAGACCCAGGGGCCCAACGCGGCAATGAACTCAAAGACTTCCATAAACTCGCTCCTGTCCGGCTTAGCGGCTGCTGCTCGGCACCGAGCCGCCACGGCCGCCGTTATCGCCATTGTCTTTGCCGAAAGCTTCTTTGGCGATCTCGGAAATACCGCCGATGGCACCAATCACGCTCGAGGCCTCCAGCGGCATCAGAATAATCTTCTGATTGCGCGACTCGGCAAACCCGCCCAATGCCTCGACATACTTCAAGGCGACAAAGTAGTTGATCGCGTTGACATCGCCCGAGGCGATAGACTCGGAGACCACTTGGGTTGCTTTGGCTTCCGCTTCGGCTTCCCGTTCGCGGGCTTCGGCGTCGCGGAAGGCGGCTTCGCGCCGGCCCTCGGCTTCTAGAATAGCGGCCTGCTTCTCGCCTTCGGCACGCAGGATTTCCGACTGCCGCTCGCCTTCGGCTTCCAATATCTGAGCGCGCTTGTCACGTTCCGCCTTCATCTGCCTGGCCATGGCATCAACCAAGTCGCTCGGCGGCCGGATGTCCTTGATCTCGATCCGGGTTACCTTAACGCCCCAAGGGCTGGTGGCTTCATCCACCACGGTCAGCAGGCGGCCGTTGATCTCATCCCGCTTCGACAGCAATTCGTCGAGATCCATGGAGCCCATGACCGTACGAATATTGGTCATGGTCAGGTTGAGCGTGGCCAGCTCCAGATTGCGCACCTCATAAGACGCCATGGCGGCATCCAGAACCTGATAGAAGACGACACCGTCGACCGAGACCATGGCGTTGTCCTTGGTGATGATCTCCTGCGTCGGCACGTCCAACACCTGCTCCATCATATTCACCTTGGAGCCGATCTGGTCGATCACCGGCAGGATCAGATGCAAACCCGGGCGCAGCGACTTGGTATAACGACCGAACCGTTCGATGGTATATTCCCAGCCCTGCGGCACGACTTTGACCCCGGCGAAAACGATCGCCAAGGCGAAGATGACCACCACAACGGCGGTGATGGCGGGGCCACTGATAAATTCCATTTCAACACCTCATTATTGTTATTAATAGTACAATCTTGTCCGAGACCCTGATTTCGGACAAAACAAAAGGGGGCGCCAGGCCCCCTTTTTACAAAGTCCGTATCGGGACCTTTAAACTTGCGTCAACACCGTCTCGGCACCGCTGACTTCCATCACGCCCGGATTTTCCTCGATATTGACCGCGGTAACCTTACCATCGTCGACAACGAGGGAGAAGCGGGTGGCCCGCATACCCATGCCACGCGCCGATAAATCAAGCTCCAAGCCCAGCGCTTTCGTATAGTCGGCGCTGCCGTCGGCGAGCATCATGACCGAATCGCCCACCTGCTGATCCTTGCCCCACGCCGCCATGACGAAAGGGTCATTGACCGACATGCAGGCAATCGCGTCGACGCCTTTAGCCTTCAGAGCGCCGGCGTTTTCGATGTAGCTCGGCAAGTGATTGGCCGAACAGGTCGGGGTAAACGCTCCCGGCAGGCCGAACAACACCACTTTCTTGCCGCCGAACAGTTCCTTGCTATTTACTGGGGCTGGCCCATCCGGCCCCATCGTTACCATCACGCCCTCGGGCATGGCATCGCCTACGCTAATCGTCATTCTATCGTTCCCTCTGTTGAACCGGCTCAAGATATGGATCATGACAGGCACGGTGAACCGAACCGCTTAACCCTGTTTAGAATGACTATAATCCAACGCAAATGCGATGCCTAGCGTGATCGCGCCGGCGCGGGCTAAACTTAGCGCGAGGGGGCGGCGCCAGATTCGAACCCGCTGCCGAGCGATCACAAACTGTTGTGAATACAAATAACTACAACTGTACACAAACATATGCATTTAGATACAAATGTCAAGAGGCCAAGATGAGCGAACACCCGAAAATCGACCAACAGGTGACCTGGATCTATACGGACGACCTACCGGGGACGGCAAAATTCTATGCCGATGTGTTGGGACTAAAGCAGGTTTTCGATCAAGGCCTGTGCCGTATTTTGCGAATGTCGCCATCCAGTTTCCTCGGTGTTTGCGTCGCCAGGCCCGGCCGACACGTCGAACCGAAAGGCGCGGTCATCACGATGGTTAGCCGCGAACGGGCCGGTGTCGATGCCTGGTACGCACGCCTGCGCGAGCGGGGTTACGAAACCGAAGGGGCGCCCGAGGCGCATGGCGATTTCAATGTCTATTGCTTCTTCGCCAAAGATCCCAACGGCTATTTGCTGGAATTCCAGTGCTTCCTGGATCCGGCCTGGGCGGAGGCGACCGGCTCATGAAGATCGTGGACGTGAAAACCTATGTGGTCGGCAATCCGCCGCCCCATTTCGGCGGGCTTTATTGGATATTCGTCCGGCTGACCACGGACAACGGTATTCACGGCTATGGTGAGGTTTATTCCGTCCCCTTTCATCCGCATGTCGTCGCCAAGATGGTCGAGGATGTTTGCGAGCGCCAGGTTATCGGGCGCGACCCGTTCAAAATCGAACGGCTCTGGCGGCAGATCTATGCAGCGGGATATACCCAGCGCCCCGACATCTCCATGGGCGGTGTCCTGAGCGGCATCGAGACCGCATGCTGGGACATCGTCGGAAAAGCGGTCGACAAACCGGTCTACGAACTCCTGGGCGGCCAAGTTCATGAGAAGCTCCGCTCCTACACCTATCTCTACCCGCAAGAAGGCGATCGGGCCTCGGTCTATGACGATCCCGATATGGCGGCGGAACGGGCGGCCGAGGTGGTGGCGCAGGGCTTTACCGCCGTGAAATTCGATCCCGCCCGCCCCTACTCCGCTTTCGACCCACGTCAACTGTCGTTGGAGCTATTGAGTTTGTCGGAACGCTTCGTCAAAAAGATAAGAGAGGCCGTCGGCGACAAGGCGGATATTCTATTCGGTACCCATGGCCAAATGACCGCGGCGGGCGCGATCCGTCTCGCCCGGCGGCTTGAACCCTACGATCCGCTATGGTTCGAGGAGCCGACGCCGCCGGAAGTGCCGGAGGAAATGGCCCGCGTGGCCCGGCAAACCCGCATCCCCATCGCGACCGGCGAGCGGTTGACTACGAAATACGAGTTCGCGCGGGTACTACAGAATCAATCCGCGGCGATCCTGCAGATGGCGCTGGGCCGGGTCGGTGGGATTTTGGAGGCGAAGAAAATCGCGGGCATGGCGGAGGCTTTCTATGTCCAGATCGCACCGCATCTCTATTGCGGCCCGATCGAAGGCGCAGCGAACATCCAGCTCAGCACCTGCAGCCCAAACTTCCTGATCCAGGAGAGCATCGAAACCTGGGGCGGCTTTCACGCCGAAATACTGAAATCGCCAATCCAGTGGCAGGATGGCTATATCATTCCGCCGACCGAACCGGGGATCGGCGTCGAGTTGGATGAGTCTGTGGCGGAGGCACACCCCTATACGGGGCAAGACCTGCATCTCAGTATGCATGACGCACCGGTTATCCCTTGAGCCAAGGCACTCTCAGGCTTACCGCTTCCGTTTTTTGGACAACAAGCTGGCCCGGACACGGCGATCCAACTCCTCGGCCTGGACCCAAGAAAGCTCGGTGGCGACCGGGATCACCCGACCTCGATGGGTGACCAATCCGACCGCAAAGCCGCGATTGGGACCGGCATTGATTTCATACGCCTCGGAATCGACGATATCGGCCATGGGCACGTCAACATGCCAACCGCCGATATTGGTCCGGACGGCGCGTGTCAATCGACGTAGCCTCATATCGTATTGGGTTACCCGCTCCGGCTGCAAAACCTGCAAGAACAAAACAAGTAGCAATCCGCCGCCACAGATTCCGGCATATGCCAGATCCGTCGGTTGGGTCAGATCGAAATCGAAGAGCTCTATTTCCTGATAAATCTTGTAGACACCGCCAGCGAAAATAGCCACCGCCACAACCGTCCACATCACATGCGGGGACGATCGTACGATCAAGCTATCTTTTTTTCTTTCGGACTGGAGAACCATAAACGATCACTCGAGAGCCATCTTCCGCCGAAATAGACGTCACTATCGCGCTCGCTGACCCGTCCCTCAACTGGCCTTTAAGCAGATAAGGTAAGTATACTTATTCGGTAAACTATCTCAATGGGTTCCACCAAACTTGCACGCAGAACCAATAGAGGATGCGATCTAGAGAGCTAGGGCGCTCGGCGCAATTGGGTCCGAAATTCGCTGGCTTGGTCCGAATCGACCAGGGTGACCACCAGGGAACGGCCGGTCAAATCGGTGGGCGCATCCTCCTCCGTATGGATCGATAAACGGGCAACGGCCGATTTGCCATCTTCCGATATATCGAAGGTCGGTCGGCTGAAGCGAACGTCCGTGCCGGCCTCCACCATGACATCCGGCGTGCGAAAGCCAAGGCTTGAGGTTATTTGCAGTACCAATTGCTGTTGCCCGGCTTTCCCCGTTAACAAAACGTGAGAAACACGGATGGACGAGTTTTCGCCCGATTGCGGCACTTTGGCGATATATGCGTCGATTAGGGAGGCATCCACGGAAACGGGAGCGGAGGCCGCCGCAAGGTTAAGCTCGACTTGGGCCGAATTCGGGATGCAAACGTCTTTACACAGGAGATATTGAACATTTAATCGCGCGGATACCGGTTGGGACGGATCAGCTACTTTAACACGAAATGGAAAAACAATTTCCGACTCATAGCCGAAGCTATCATAACCGAAGGCGGTAAAGCGCTTCGGCGCCGGCCAAAGGGGCGTAATATCCAACAAATTATGGGACTGACTCCAATCGAATTCCGGCGGCGCACCCGCATCACCTGGATCGCGCCAGTATGTTTTCCACCCCTTGGCGAGCCGCATGTGCAAACCCAGGTGGAGTGTATCGGCGCCGCCGACGGCTCCTTCGACAGCAATCAAGCGCACCTGACTGACCTCGTCAACCGGTGGCACGCTCTGCCCAAGGGCGGCAGTCGAAAAGACGAATGCGGAGATCGACAACGACACCGATAACGCTACAAATTTCGACAATGTGAACATAACGACCCGCTTAAACCTCTATGCGACCTAACATCCGACGGTCATTTCGTTTAAAATATAGAGGCTATGTTAAGATTTTGGGCTGACAATCTTGTGAGTCTAATTTGTTAGTCGACGCGCGCCAATCGACGACGGCGCAACAACAAGGAAATTGAGTCCATGTCCAACTATTTGGAAGGACAATTGTTAATCGCCATGCCCAATATTGGCGATCCTCGTTTCGAACGCACGGTGATCTTCGTTTGCGCTCACACGGAAGAAGGGGCCATGGGGATCATCGTCAACAAACTCGCGGATGAGATTACCTTCGACGATCTGCTGGACCAACTGGAAATCGATTCCGTCCCGCCGTCGGATCAAATTCGGGTACTGGCCGGCGGCCCGGTGGATACCGGCCGCGGCTTTGTCCTTCATTCCCGGGATTATCTTCAGAACACCACCATGCCGATCGGCGATACCTTCGGCCTGACCGCGACCGTCGATATCCTGAAATCGATTGCCGACGGCGATGGGCCGCGCCATTCCCTATTGGCGCTCGGCTATGCGGGCTGGGGCGCGGGACAGCTCGATCAGGAAATCCAAGCTAACGGCTGGCTTAGCGTGGAAGCGGACGAGGAATTGGTTTTCGACGGTCAGCTCGATACCAAATGGAAGCGTGCGATCGAGAAGCTCGGCATCGACCCAACCTTCCTAGCCGCCGACGCCGGTCACGCCTGATCTCATGGAGCTTCCGGCGTTATTGACACTGGCGCCGGTTATCCCGGTTCTTACCGTCGAAAACCCCGAGACGGCACCGCGCCTGGCGGAAGCGCTTGTCGATGGCGGTCTCCCCGTGCTCGAAGTCACGCTCCGTACCGAGGCGGCGTTGACCGCGATCGAACGCATGTCGACGGTGCCGGGCGCGATTGTGGGCGCCGGGACCGTGACCTCAGCCGAGCAACTGAATGCCGTCAGAGCCGCCGGCGCCCGATTTGCCGTCAGCCCCGGATTCGACGATGCACTGGTCGAGGCCGCCGCCGATTTTCCCCTATTGGCCGGGATCGCGACGGCCTCCGAAGCCATGGCGGCGCGGCGTCACCGTCTCAAGCAGGTCAAGTTTTTTCCCGCCACAGCGATGGGCGGCATTGCGACATTGCGGGCATTCAGCGGCCCCTTCCCCGACCTTCAGTTTTGCCCGACGGGCGGCATCGGCGTGGAAAATGCCGGCGAGTTCCTGGCTCTGCCCAACGTCCTCTGCGTCGGCGGCAGCTGGGTTGCGCCCAAGTCCGCGATCGCCGCGGAAGATTGGTCTTCGATCCGGGATCTCGCGTCGGCCACGGCCAAGTTGTAGATCCGATCGGCTCTAAATCCGCCGGCCGGCCTCGGCCCAATAGGGATCGCGCAACTTTCGTTTAAAGATTTTGCCTGTGTCCTCCCGCGGCAATTCGGCCTGAAACTCGACAACGCTCGGCAGCTTGTAGCGCGCGATACGGCCGGCCAGGTATTCGCGGACGGCTTCCGGCTCAAGCCTGTGGCCGCTTTGCGGCTGCACAACGGCGGCGATGGCTTCGCCGAATTCTTCATGCGGAATACCGAAGACAGCGCAATCGGCGACGCCCGGCATCTCGACCAACACGCCTTCGATTTCCGCGGGGTAAATGTTGACGCCGCCGGAAATGATCATGTCCCGCTTACGATCGCAGAGATATAGGTACCCTTCTTCGTCCAAATAACCGACATCGCCATTGGTGACGAAATTTTCGCGGCCGATCTCCGCTCTTTTCTCGTCCGCTTTGTGATAGGTGAAATCGGATAGATTTTCGATGCTCATATAGATTTCGCCGATTTCGCCGGTCGGCAGCAGGCTCCCGTGATCGTCGTAAATGCGAACCTCAACGCCTTCATGGGGTTGGCCGACCGTTCCGGGCTTGGCGCGATATTGCGCCGGCGTCCCCAAGGTGACCAAACCCGCTTCCGTCGAGCCGTAATATTCGAAAATCGCCGGTCCCCACCAATCGAGCATCTTCATTTTGACCTCGACCGGACAGGGTGCCGCACCATGCACCACGAATTCGAGGGACGAGACATCGTACTTGTCTCGAACCTCCGCCGGCAGTTGCAGCAGCCGCACGAACATGGTCGGCACCATATGCATATGGCTGATGCGGTAGCGTTCGATCGCCGCCAACAGCGCTTCCGGATCGAAGCGGGGCAACAGCACGATATCCGCGCCCAAATTCATGGCGCCGCGGGCATAGCCGTTCGGCGCCGAATGATACATCGGCCCAGTCATGGCGCAGACCATGTCCGGCCGCAAACCAAATCCCCGGGCACCAATCAGGCTCGACCGGACTTGCTGCGCTTCGGTCATGGGCACACGTCGGACCCCCTTCGGCTTGCCGGTCGTGCCGGAGGTGTAGATCATCGACGCCCGCGTTTCCACCACCGGCTTGTCATATGGGGGATAGGACGACAACCACTCGTCCCAATTCGTATGTCCGCCCGTGGCGCATTGTTCGGGATCGATCCCGTAAGCGGCGGCGATTTCCGGTGGCGTCTCGACGGCCAGCACGGTCACGCTATCGGGACACCAATCGTTCAACCGATTGATCAAGTCGGCGTGGGCCACCACAACCTTGGCATCGGAGTTTTCCAGCACATAACGCACCTCCTCATTGCCGTAATGCCAGTTGATCGGCACCGCATAGGCGCCGATCGGCATAGTCGCCAAACTGGCCTCCAAATAGGCGAAATCGTTGCGCAGCAGCAGGGCAACGGAATCGTTTTCGCCGACGCCGAGCTCGGCGAGACCGGTCGCGGCCCGAAGCGCCCGTTGCCGGATCGCGTCAAGTTCATATTGACGGTCACCGCTGTACACCCAATGAGCCATGGTTATTCCCTCGCCTTCGCCCGATCGTCGTTATGTCGACCATGTATGGTTTTTAGTGCCGCCGCCGCCCGCTCGAAATCCGTCAGATCGTTATAGACCTGGGCCGAAACCCGGAGCCAGAGACGGCCGTCCCGCGCCACGACTTTCAGCTCGACATCGAATTCGTCGCGCAATCGCGCTTGCAGCGTCAGCGCATCATCTCCATTCACACCCATTTGCGCGGGCAGCGGCGCCAAGGTCATCGCCCCGGTCATATCGGCCGGCATATCGTAAGGGAGACCGAAAGTCTCCGCCAACAAGGCCGCACCCTCGCGAACGAGTGCATGGTTGTACGACCGGATCTTCCCGGCGCCGAGTTCAAGCATGAAATCGAACGCCGCGGGAACCGCGAGATAACGGGAATAGTCGTGCGTGCCGGTCCAGACAAACTCCTCGAAAAAGCTTTCCCCATAGCCCCAGGACATGACCGGCGGATGGGTCGCCGCCTGATGGGCCGGGTCTGTCCAAAGAATACCGCAAGCGCGAGGCGCAAATGCCCATTTGTGCAGATTGCCGACATACCAATCGGCGCCAAGCGACGGGATGTCGAGATTGAGCATACCCGGCGCATGGGCGCCATCGACCAGAACCGGCACGCCAGCTCGATTGCAAAGGGCGATCATCTCGACGATCGGCAGCTTCAATGCGGTGTCCGAGGTCACATGGTCGAGCACCGCCAACTTGCAGCGCCCGCTTAGAGCCGCGGCAATCGGATCGAGGATATCTTCGTCACATGCCGGTGGAAAAGGAATATCCACCGAAACCGGTGTCGCCCCCCAGCGCTTGGCGACATAGGCCGCCGCGTTTTTCACCGCGCCATAGGCATGGTCGAGGAGAAGGATTTCGTCACCCGGCTGAAACCGCAAGCTGCTCAGTACCGCGTTGATGCCTTCGCTCGCATTCCCGACAAAGGCATAATCCTGCCCCCGGCCGCCGAATTCCACCGCCACACGCTCCAATACGCCCGCCAGTTTCGGCCGCAGTTCGTGCAACAGGTGGCGCGCAGGATGCCGTTCGATGTCCCAGCGGATCGTGTGCTGCGCCTCGACCACTGCGGTCGGCATGACGCCGACCGTTCCGTGATTGAGATAGGTAACTTCTGGCTCTAGCGGCCAAAGCGACCGCATCCCGCGTCCGAATGAATGCGTCATGGAGATTTGGGCAATGCCAAACGATCAGTTGCCGGTGAATTTCGGATGACGCTGTTCCATAAAGTGGGCGACACCTTCCTTGAAGTCCTCGGTGTCGAAACTCTTCACCATCTCCTCGTTTCCGATATAGATCGCTTCCTCCAGATTTTGGAACAAGGCATTGTAGACCTGCTGCTTCATGATTTTAGTCGACCGCGGCGATACCATACGCGCGATTTCCTTGGCATAGTCCCGAACCTGTTCCTGGAAGGTGTCCGACGAATAGACCGCGGTGACCAAACCCATGCGCAACGCCTCCTCGGCGCCGATCAAACGAGAGGAAAACAGTAGATCCAACGCATTCGACAGCCCAACCAACCGCGGCAGCATCCAGGAAATGCCATGTTCGGCGATCAAGCCACGGCGCGAAAACGCTGTTGTGAAACGGGCGCTGTCGCTAGCGAAGCGGATATCGGCGTAAAGCGCCATCACTAGACCTAGACCGGCGGCCGGGCCGTTAATGGCGGCGATCACCGGCTTGCCGACTTGCGGGAAGTAGCTGACACGCTGCTTGAAGTCCTGCGGCAAATTCAGGCCGCCATCGATCGCGCCGGCAGGCGCCGGTTCGCTCGCCGAGGAACTGCCCTCGCCGTCGGAGATGCTGGCGAGATTGTCCATATCCGCCCCGGCGCAAAAACCACGGCCGGCACCCGTCAGTACGATCACCCGCACGTCAGCCCGGTCGTTGGCCGCAATCATGGCGTCTCGCACCTCTTTCGCCATGACATTGGTCCAGGCATTCAGCTTTTCGGGTCGATTTAGCGTAATCGTGGCGACACCATCGCTGAGGTCGTACAGTATTTGCTCGTATGACATTGATTCCTTGACTCCAAATTTACCGGGCGGAAGGCACGCGACGAGGATTGTGCGGCCCGCGGACAGAATGTAGAACTTGCGCGACCGTCCGGTCGCATTTCGCAAACCATCTTACACGAAACGAACACCCGCGTGGAAGCAACCATCAATATCATAGCGCCCGTCTTCGGCCTCATTTTCTGTGGCTACCTGCTGGCAAAAACGCCTTTGATCGATCGACGCGGCGTTGACGGTTTGAACAACTTCGTGTTTTTCGTTGCCATTCCCTGTCTGCTGTTCCGCGCCATGGCCCAAGGCATCAGCCTGGAGAAGATCGGGCTTGGCATCGTATTCCTATACTTCGGCACATGCCTGGTCCTATTCGCGCTCTGCATGATTTTGGCGCGGATTTGGTTCGGACGACCGCTCGTCGAGCAGGCGATCTTCGCCATGTGCGCGGTCTACTCCAATACTGTGATGATCGGCATCCCGGTCATCTATATGATGTTCGGCAATGACGGATTGGTGGTGCTGACGCTATTGATCGCCTTCCACTCCGCCATTTTCATTACGCTGACGACGATTCTGGTCGAGATCGGCCGCCAACACGGCGGTGGCGCGGTCGGCATTCTTACGGGCGCGGCAAACGGGTTGATCCGCAATCCGGTGATTCTGTCCGTCACGTTCGGTGCGGTTTGGGGATATTTCGCCATTCCGATTCCAACCATGGCCGGGCGCTTCATCGATTTGCTGGCGGGCGCCGCGCCAGCCTGCGCCCTATTCACCATGGGTGCGGCGTTGAGCGAGTATAAACTCGGCGGCGACGCGCGGGAAAGCGCCGCCATCATCGCAATCAAACTGGTTGTCCTGCCGCTGATCATGTGGGTACTGGCGGAGCATATCTTCGGCTTGAGCCCCATGCATGTGGCCATCGCCACCATCATCGCGGCCATGCCCTTGGGGATCAATGTCTATGTATTGGCGCAAAAATACGACATCTATGTCGCCAGATCGGCCAGCGCGACATTTCTATCGACCGGCCTGGCAGTGTTTTCGGTGACATTTGTCATTGCCCTTCTGACGGGAAACTAACATGGACGAGCGGGCGTTCTTGGAGACCTTGAAAGACGCGATCGAAATTTGCGAGCTGAGCCGATACTTCAAATCGTCGACCGGAGATATAAACGCGGCCGACAGCCACTACGATATTCAACCCGACCTCGACGCCATTGCCGCCGATATAAAGAGTCCGGGTGGGATCAAGGGATCGCATGCGCAGCGCCGCATGTTGCTGGTGCTTGTGACCTTGTGGCAACCGGCCCGCGCGCAGGCTTTGTTCGGCGAGGAATTCGCGGCATTGCAACATGTCGTGATGGCGATGGACAAACGCAATCGCGGCCTTTTGGCGGAACTGCTCTATACCTATCCGGGCTGGGGTGATTGAATAGCGGGCGAAATCCAAAAAGGGGTGCTGGATGTCCGAAATAGACGCCGTGCTGTTCGCCAACGAAGCCTTTTACCGTGCCTTCGCCGATCGGGATGTGGAGGCGATGGATGAGATCTGGGCCCGCGACGTCCCTGTCGCCTGCCTGCATCCTGGTTGGCCGCCCCTCGATGGCCGGGATCAAGTGATGCAAAGTTGGCTGTCGATCCTGGCCAATCCGGACGCCCCGCCGATCCGCTGCCACGACGCCGGTGCCCATCTCTACGGCGACTGCGCTTATGTGATCTGTTACGAGGAGATCGAGGGCCAGTTTCTGATCGCCACCAACACATTCGTCCGCCAGTCGATCGGGCGCGGCCATGTCTGGCGCCTGGTTCACCACCAATCGGGTCCGACCAGCGGCCAACCGAAAATCGAGGAGCAACCGTCGGGTGCCGTCAATTAAGTATGGCGCCGATTAAGCCGCCTCGCCGTCTTCGTCTTTCAGCTTGATCACCGGCGCCACCTCGCGCAGCTCGTCGATGGGAATATGACAGGCGATGGCGTGGCGGTCGGCGGCGAACATCACCGGCGGCGGCTCATTGTCGCAGATCTCGCCGATGCGCCGGGGACAGCGGGTGGAGAACGGGCAGCCCTTGGGTGGGTTCAACACGCTGGGCAAGTTGCCTTCCAGCACGATGCGCCGCTTCTCCACCTGCGGATCGGCAATCGGTACCGCGGACAGGAGCGCCTCCGTATAGGGATGATAGGGCGGTGCGAAGACTTCGTCGGTCGTCCCCCGCTCCATGATCTGGCCGAGATACATCACCACCACCCGGTCGGAGAGATAGCGCACCGCGCTCAGATCGTGACTGATGAACAGCAAAGTGGTCTTGTTCTCCCGCTGTATTTCCATCAGCAGCTCCGTCACCGCGGCGGCGACGGACACATCCAGGGCCGAAATCGGTTCGTCGGCGATCACCGTGGCCGGGTTGCCGGCAAAGGCGCGGGCGATGCCGACCCGCTGCTTCTGACCGCCGGACAGCTGCCGCGGCTTGCGCCATTCAAATTCGCGCGGCAGCTTCACCGTGTCGAGCAAGGTCAACACCCGTTCCCTGATTTTCGCGGGATCGCTTTCGACGCCGAATTTGCGGATCACGCGGGCGATCTGCGCGCCGATGGTCAAAGACGGGTTTAGCGTATCGTTCGGATTCTGGAACACCATCTGCAGGGAGCCGAGCTGCTGCGGCGAGCGCTGCTGCACCGGTAGTTCGCCGATATTCTCGCCGCCGAAGCGGACCTCGCCGTCAGTCGCGGTCTCCAATCCCATGAGCACCTTGGCGAAGGTGGACTTGCCGCAGCCGGACTCGCCGACGATGGCGACGGTCTCGCCCTCGCGCGCGCGGAAGTTCAGCTCCTCATTCGCCTTCACGTAGCGGATCTGCTGTCCTTTGATCATGGCCGCCAGCGAAGTGTCCCGCACCTCGTAGTATTTCTGCATGGAGTCGATCTCCAGGACATAGTCGCCCGGCTCCACGGGCGCGTGTCCTTCCGCCGTCGGGATAGCGTCTTCCTGGGAAATCTCGTTCCAACGGACGCAGCGCACCCGGTGGGCCGGATCGTCGTCCGTGTGAACGTCCGTCATGGCGATAGCGTCCTTGTTACATACGCCCTCCTCGAAGAAGTCGCAGCGCGGCCCGAAGTTGCAGCCGGGCGGGCGCTCGTGCGGCAGCGGCAGTTGACCGCGGATCGCCACCAGCGGCCGCGCGTTCTTGTCCGCATGGGGCAGTGGAATGCAGCCGAACAGGCCGTGGGTGTAGGGATGTTTGGGCCAGGAGAAGATCGAATCGATATGGCCGGATTCGACCACTTCGCCGGAATACATCACGCCGATGCGGTCGCACACCTCCAGCATCAGTCCGAGATTGTGGGAGATGTAGAGCAGCGCCGTGTTATAACGCCGGCTCAGCTCCGCGATCAGCTCGACGATACCCGCTTCCACCGTCACGTCCAACGCGGTCGTCGGCTCGTCCAGCAAGAGCAATGACGGCTTCCCAAGCAGCGCCATGGCAATGACCACACGCTGCTGCTGGCCGCCGGAAATCTGATGCGGATAGGCTTCCATGACACGTTCCGGATCGGGCAGATGCACATCCCGCAGCATTTCGAGCGCCAGGTCGTAGGCCTCGCTCTGGCTGGCGTCTTCATGGATGATCGGCACTTCCATCAGTTGCTTGCCGATGGTCATGGAGGGGTTCAGGGCCGCCATCGGCTCCTGATAGATCATGGCGATCTGAGAGCCGCGGAGCTTACGCAGCTCCTCCTCGCTCATCTCCCCCATGTCGCGGCCCTTGAACTTGATGGAGCCGCCGACGATGCCGCCATTGTGACCCATATAACGCATGATCGCCATGGCCACCGTGGATTTGCCGCAGCCGGATTCGCCGACCAGGCCGACACTCTCCCCCGGTGCCAGGGTCAAGGAGAAATCGACCACCGCCGGGATCTCGCCGGCGCGGACGAAGTAGGAGATGCAGAGGCCATCGATCTCCAGAACCGGGCCGTCATAGCTGTCTTGTTGTTCGCTCATTGAACGTCTCCCTAATCCCGGAGCGAGATTTCGCGCAGGCCGTCGGCCAGCAGATTGAAGCCGAGCACCAGCGAGGAAATCGCGACGCAGGGGAACAGAGCCATATGCGGGAATACCATAGCCAGCTTGCGGCCCTCATTGACCATGCCGCCCCAATCCGGATCTGGTGGCGGCAGGCCGAGGCCGAGGAAACCCAGCACGCCGATGGTGATGATCACGTAACCGAGGCGCACGCAGGCATCGACGATCAGCGGCCCGCGCGCGTTCGGCAGGATCTCGATCAGCATGATATAGAACGGCGATTCCCCCCGGGTCTGCGCCGCAGCGACATAGTCGCGATTGCGCAGGTCCAGCACCAGGCCGCGAACGATACGCATGATTCCCGGCGCGCTGGCGAAGGTGATGGCGATGACGATATTCAGGCCGGAAGCGCCGAAGGTCGCGATGACGATGATGTAGAGCACCAACACCGGAAACGACAGGATGATGTCGCCGATGCGGGATAGAATGGTGTCCCACCAACCGCGGTGATAGCCGGCGGCGACGCCCATCAGGATACCCACCACATAGGCGCAGAAGGTCGCCAACGGCGCATAGATCAGCACCGTGCGCGAGCCCCAGATGATCCGCGATAGGATATCGCGGCCGATATTGTCGGTGCCAAGCCAGAGCGTGGTACCGGTCTTGGCATGCTCCGTCATCGGTTTGGCGAAGGGTTGCAGGATCGCCAGCGGGTCGTGCGGCGCAAGCAGCGGCGCGAAGATCGCAACAAAGACCCAGAACAGCACCAGGAAGGCACCGATCATGCCGATCCAGCTTTCCTTCAGAAGGGTGAAGGATTTCAGCGCTCGAACCAGGGCCGCGCCCTTGCTGCCGGCCGGCGAGATGGATTTGGAAATATCCGTCATGACCATCCCCTCCTAACTGAACCTGATCCGCGGATTGAGGTAGGTGTACCCGATATCCGCAAGCGTTTGGGTGGCCACGGCGACGAAGACCGCGACCATGGAACAGGCCTCGATAACGAAGATGTCCTGGTTCAGCGACGCCTCCAGCAGCAGCGCGCCGAAACCCTTATAGGCGAAGAAAAACTCCACCACGATGACGCCCGACAGCAGCCAATTGATCTGCAGCATGATCACCGTGAACGGGGCGATCAGCGCATTGCGCATGGCGTGTTTGACGATCACCTGCCGGTACGGCAATCCCTTCAACACGGCGGTGCGTATGTAATGCGTGGTCATGACCTCCGCCATGGAGGCGCGGGTCATGCGCGCGACATAGCCGAAATCGTAGACGAACAGCACCAGCACCGGCAGGATCAACTGCTTGAAGTCGAAGCCGCCGACCATGCCCGACGTGCCGGGCAGCCATTTCAGACCGAAGACGAAGATCGCCGCGAAGATCACGGCGCTGGCGAATTCCGGCACCGACGTGGTCAGGATGCTGATCACCGAAATGCTGCGGTCGAGCTTCGAGCCTTCGCGCATGCCGGCCAGCATGCCGAGGACCAGCGAGACCGGGATCATCAAGGCGAAGGTCCAAAAACCCAGGATCGCCGTATTCCACAAGCGCGGCCAAAGCAGTTCGGACACCGGTACTTTGAAGCGATGGGACTCGCCCATATCGCCGGTCATGAAATTGCCGAGCCAGGAAAAGTAGCGCACGACCAGCGGCCGGTTGTAGCCGTGCTCTTCCATCCAAAGCTGCTTCTGCTCCTCCGACGCAAACTGGCCCAGCACCTTCGTCGCGACGCTGCCGGGCGAGATTTCGAGAACCAGAAACAGAATGATCGACACGGCGATCATGGTCAGCACCATGACGCCGATACGTTTGCCGATAAGAACCAGCATGGGCGATCCCCCTTTGCCCAATCGTTATTGGCTTGTTATTGGCCCAAGGACCGGATATCGCCCGAAGCGGAGGTTGTGTTCGTTCTGCCGCGTCAGACGAAAGCGGAACGGGCGACGCTCGGTTCCGAGGCCGCCCGTCCTGGTTTCCCTAGGCGTCGATCCACACCTTGTTCCATTGATGGTAATTGGTGGGATGCATCTGGATGTCCTTGACCTTGCTGTGGGCCGCGAACATCACTGAGCGGAAGAACGGTTGCACCATGACGGCGTCGTCCTGGATCCGCTTCTCCACCTTGGCCATGATCTTCCGACGCTCCTTGATGTCGACGGTGGATTCCGCCTGGCTCAAAAGATCGTCGAATTCCTTGCTGGAATAGTGGCTCTCGTTCCAGGGCACGCCGCTGCGATAGGCCAAACCCAGCAGCATGGTGCCGAGGGGACGATGGGTCCAACTGGTCAGGCTGAAGGGGGCCTTATCCCAGACTTCCCAATACTGTGCCGTCGGCATCACGTTGACTTTCAAGTTGATGCCAACCTCGGCCAGATTCTGCTTCAGCACGACCACGGAATCCTGTTCCCAGGTGCCGTTGGTGTTGCCCACGTTACAGGTCACTTCCAGACCTTCCTTGTCGGCTTCTTTCAGCAATGCCTTGGCCTTGGCGACATCGCGCGGGACCTTGTCGATCGCGGCATAGTCCGGCTGACAATCGCAGACATGATGGTTTTCGCCGACGGAACCGAGGCCGCGATGCGCGGACTTCAGGTTCTGCTCATTGTCGGACCCCAACTGAATGGCCTGACGCACGCGGATATCGTCGAAGGGTGCCGAGTCCGTCTGCATACGAATGACGCCGGTTTGGGCCGTCGTCGCCTTGTGCACGACCATGTTCGGGGATCGCTTCCGCTGCCCTCAATGGTCGACAGGTCGAGCACATAGAGCGCGTCCACTTGACCGGACGCCAAAGCGCCTAGCGCCGCCGACGGTTCCGGACCGGTATCGATATAGTGGATCTCGTCCAGATAGGGCTCATCCCCCCAATAGGGCGTCGAGCGCCGCTTCAAGGTCGCGATCTCCCCGACACGGTATTGGTCGAGGGTATAGGGGCCGGTCCCGAGATCGGGGTTCTTCGCCAGGTTCGAGCCCTTCTCGTCGAAACTGCGATGCATGATCTGGCCCGGATAGTGATAGAGCTTCTCCGGCAACGCCAGGTCGGGCGAGTTCAGGTTGAAGCGAACGGTGTGAGAATCGACCTTCTCGATCGCGCCGGGCGTCATGCTTTTCAGCTTGATGTCCTTGCCGTCCTTATCCTTGCCGTCCTTGGTCGTAACCATGGAATCCAACAGACCCAGCATAGAGGAACCGGTTTTCGGATCGAGCCAACGGGTAACATTGAAGACCACGTCGTCAGCGTCGAAATCGTCGCCGTTACCGAACTTCACACCCTTGCGCAGGTTGAAGGTCCAGGTCTTCAAATCGTCGGACGGTTTTCCAGCTTTCCGCCAGCATCGGCCGGGTCACATTGTCCGGGCCAGTGATGGTCAGATATTCGGGCCATTTGCCGGCCGACATTGGACCATTTCCGTCCAACTGAATTTCGCCGGGTCCGTCATCTCCTGTACGGCCATGGCCATTTTCAGCACGCCGCCTTTCTTGGCCGCCTTCGGCCGGTTTCATCAGGTGGTCGCCTTCGATCAGGCCGGCCATGCTGTAGGCCGTCGCCGCCGACACCCCCAGCAGAGTCACCGTACGGATGAATTCGCGACGATCGACCTTGCCGGCCTGCACTTCCCGCAGCAGGTTCGGCAATTCTGGGTGTTGCGCTGCGAGCTCGCTTTCGCTCATTTGTTGAGAAGGATTTTTCCTCATATTTGCCGTCTCCCTGTAGGCTTTTTTGTCTCCATTGCGCGCTTTCGCCATCAATTACGTGGCGTCGCACAACACGGAATGATCGATAATAGCATTGTCAAATTCAAGAGCGCCCGCTTGCCACCGGCGCTTGTTGGCCCTATCACCGCCACGATCCTGTCATAAGCCAATCATAGACGGGTACGGCACGATTTGTCCAATCTCGGCGGTTATCGGTCCGAATTCAGGTCTCGGCGCGAACCGGCGAATCCTTCGGCTGGAGCAAATAGGCGCGAAACAACGGGACATAGCCGGTAAACAGGAAGTCACCGTGCAGTTGGCGCAAACCGCGCCCGGTTTTCCGCATAAACCCCGGGCAAACGATACCAGGCGAGATCGGGGCGCTGGTGATGAAGCACATGCAGGCTATTGTATAAAAACAGCCACGCGAACGGGCCATTGCCTTCGACGATCGCGGTGCGATCGGCCTGCCGCGGCGCCGGGCGATGCTCATTGAAGCTACGCAGCAGCGCCAAGGCGAGACCCGGATAGGCAAACAGACCGACATAGTGCCAAAACGGTATGTTGCAGACGCCCATCACCCAGTAGAGCAAGCCGGTCATAGTCAGCAGGTGCAACAGCCAGGGTCCGGCATGCGCAAAATCCCCCCGACCTATTCGCGCCAACTCGCCGACGAGAAACCGTATCGCGACATAGGGCGGGCCCAGCAGCAAGCGGCCGGCCAGGGTTTGCATCGCCGTGACAAGCCTTTTGTGCCACATCGGCAATCGCCGCCAATCCTCCGCGGCCCAATAGAAAGACTCCGGATCATGGGCCGGATCGGTCAAACTGTCGGTGCGGTGATGCTGGAGGTGGCTGTCCCGGTAAAGGCCATACGGCAGCCACAAGCCATAAAGACGGCAGAACCAGCGCCCCGTTGAGCCAGTCCCATCGCGTCGGATGGCCGTGTAGACATTCATGTTGAAGTTGGCTGTGCCAACAAACAAACCATCCACCTAGAAACGGCACCAGCCATATCGGCAGATTGTGGTAAAACCAGGTGATCGAACCGAAGCCGGCGTAAATCACGATCAACAACAACCATGTCGGCCACTCCAACGGCCAACCGTCTTCGGTGTCGATCCGCAATTCGACCTGCGCTGTGGAACTAGATTTGTTCATATGTCGAAGCGGCCATGCGCAATGGACCGTCGGGAATAACGGACCACCAACTTTTCACGAGTTCGTGATGTTTGCGCAATATCTTATATATTCACGTAAATTCATTATCTGGAACATTTTTCCAAATTTGTTGATTTTAGTAAGCAGAATTTCTATAAGCCAACATGTTTGATCGTCATAGCCTGCGCGATACGTTTCGCGAGCGTCTGCTGCAAGCGCTCGACGAAGCCGGCATGAACCGCAGCCAGTTGGCGCGGCGGGTCGGCATCGACCGCTCGACCCTGTCGCAAATCCTTGGTCGGGAGGGCGGTCGGCTGCCCCGCGCGGACACCGCCGCGGCCATGGCGTCGGAGCTGCATGTCAGCCTCGATTGGCTGATGGGGCTGAGCCAACAACCGAGCGCGGCCCAAAGCGCCGACATCGTCGAGCAATCCATGGAAATCGCGCGGGGCGATCCCTATTCCGCCGAGGTACTGCTTGCCGACTGGCATCGCCAAGCCGCCGGCTTCAAGATTCGCTACGTCCCGAGTTCCCTGCCCGATCACATGAAGATCGCGGAGGTAATCGACTATGAACATGCCTTGACGCCGGAAGCGCGGGCCGCGCAGGTTCGTGAACGCTCCGCCCGGCAACTTGCCTATGCCCGAGCGCCGGAAACGGATGTCGAGGTTTGCAGCCCAATCCAAGACTTGGAAGGCTTCATTGCCGGCGAAGGCATCTGGTCGGATTTACCGCCGAAGGTTCGTTTGGCCCAGATCGATCGCATGATTGCCCTGGTCGACGAACTCTACCCCACCTTTCGCTGGTTTCTGTTCGACGGTCGGGATCAGTTTTGTCCCCCGATCACCATATTCGGACCGGAACGGGCGATCACCTATATTGGCGGCATGTATTTCGTCTTCAACACCACCGACCACATACAGGCGCTGGTGGAGCGTTTCGACAGCCTGATCCGATCGGCCATCCTGCAACCGACGGACATGCTGGCCTGGCTTAGCGAAAAGCGCGGCTTGCTGTCTTGAGCGGATTGGGTTTACGGCCGCGGCATGCCGTCATTTTGCTTGTGGCGATCTGGTTGCTGCTGCCCGTCGTCCTGGTCGACTATTCGCTCTACCGGGTCTCCCAAGCCGGGGTCTACGCGCTGGCGATCGTCGGATTGAATTTGCTCGTCGGACAAAGCGGTCAATTGTCGATCGGCCATTCCGCTTTTTTCGCGCTCGGCGCTTACATTACCGCGCTCGCTGGCGGCAACGACGGCCAATTCGTCTATCTCGCCTTGCCGCTGGCCGGGCTCGGTTGTTTCGTCGTGGGCTTTCTGTTTGGCCTGCCGGCGCTGCGTTTGAGCAATATGCATTTGCTGCTGGCGACCTGGGGATTGGCGTTGGCGTTGCCTCAATTGCTGAAATCCAGTTACCTCGAACCCTGGACCGGCGGGGTCAGCGGCATCTATCTGGAGAAACCGGGTGCCCCTTTCGGCCTGCCGTTGAGCGACGATCAATGGTGGCATTATGTGACGCTAGCCGCCCTCATCATCATGTTGCCGGCGGCGCGCGGGTTGGTCGATGGCCGCATCGGCCGCGCCCTACGCTCGATCCGGGACAATCCGCAAGCCGCGGCCGCTATGGGGATCAACGTGCCGCTCTACAAGGCGGGGATCTTTGGCGTCAGCGCGCTCTATGCCGGCGTTGCCGGCGGCTTGGCGGGACTGCTGAGCGACTTCGTCGGCCCCGGGACCTACGACATCTTCTTCGCCATGCTCCTTCTCGTCGGGGCTGTGGTCAGCGGACTGGCGGGGATCTGGACCGCCCTGCTCGGCGGTCTATTGATCGAGTTTCTTCCCGATATTTCCGCCGGCCTGAGTGGCAACCGCTTCTTCCCCGGCATTGCCTATGGGCTGATGCTGATCCTGATGATCTACCTGATGCCACAGGGCTTGGCCGGCCTATTGTCCCGCCTGTCCTTGACGAACGGACGGGAGACGCGATAGACAAACGCCACGGGGACGGAGCGATCTCCCCGTCAGGCGTCATGCCCAAGTATCGCGTTCCCAAGCCTTATGGAGGAACGCCCGCATGACCCAAATGATCTCCCCCGAAGACCTCTGGCATCTGACCGGCACCCCCGATTGCCCAATTGTGATCGATGCCAGAACGGACGAAGACTTCGACGCGAACCCAAGTTTGATTCCCACCGCCCTGCGGATGCCGGGCCTTGACGCCGCGAAATGGGCGGATCGGTTTTCCGGGCAAGACCTCGTCGTCTATTGCCACAAAGGTTTGAAAATCAGCCAAGGCGCGGCGGCTTGGTTGCGCCAGGCCGGCGCTCAGGCCAAGGCGTTGACTGGCGGATTTGTCGAATGGCATGGCCGGGGCTTGCCGCTCGTACCAATCGTGCGGTTGTCGCAAAGGGACGCTTCCGGACGGACGGTTTGGATCACCGGCGAGCGGCCGAAAATCGACCGTATCGCCTGCTCCTGGCTGATCCGCCGCTTCGTCGACCCCCGCGCCGTCTTCCTATTTGTCGAGCCGGATCAAGTGACG
Organism: Alphaproteobacteria bacterium; assembly: GCA_965216645.1. Lineage (GTDB taxonomy): Bacteria > Pseudomonadota > Alphaproteobacteria > CBDCGJ01. Next base: position 88,114 of record CBDCGJ010000010.1, read on the forward strand.
CCGGCCGCCGAGCGCTTCGATGCCACACCCTTCGACGTCGAGAGCGCATTTTGGAGTCATGACGGCGAGCATTGCACCTTCGACCGGATGGTAGGCGAATTCGGCTTGAAGACCGACGCAATGCGCCGCCTGGCCAAGATTGTGCGCGGTGCCGAAACGGCTCGACCGGAACTGGCATCTGAAGCGGCGGGCCTGCTCGCCGTTTCGTCGGGTTTAGCGCGAACCTATCCGGACGACCTCGTCCTGCTGGAGCAAAGTATGAGGCTCTACGACGCGTTTTATCGCTGGGCCCGGGACGTCGCGGAGGAAACTCACAATTGGCCCGCCCAGGCGGCAGGGGCTTGAGATGGGGTCGTTTCCTGACAAAGGCGCCGACGGCCGGCCTTGGCCCAGTTTCGCCGAAGGCGTGAAGGTTTGGACGCGGATCGCGCTGCTGAGTTTCGGCGGGCCGGCCGGACAGATCGCGGTCATGCATCGCATCCTGGTGGAAGAGAAACGCTGGCTCAGCGAAAGCCGGTTTCTGCATGCGCTGAATTTCTGCATGCTTCTGCCGGGGCCGGAAGCGCAGCAACTCACGGTCTATGCCGGCTGGCTGCTGCACCGGGTTTGGGGCGGCATCGTCGCCGGCTTGCTGTTCGTGTTGCCGGGCATGCTGGCGATCATGGCGCTGAGTATCATTTATGCCCTGTATGGACAGGTTGGCATTGTCGCCGCCGTCTTCTTCGGATTGAAGGCGGCGGTGCTTGCCATCGTTCTACAAGCCCTGATCCGGCTCGGCTCCCGCACGTTGAGCCACTCGATACGACTGGCCCTGGCGATCGGCGCATTCGTGGCTATCTTTTTCTTCGCCGTACCGTTCCCGGTGATTGTCTTCGGAGCTGGCGTGATCGGCTATGTCGCCGGCCGGACTGGTCATGCCGCCTTTGCCGATAGTGGTCATAAAGCAACGGGTGGGCCGGACGCGGCCAGCCTGCTCGGCGATGATGACCACGAAACCGCCGCAACCTTCAACGGCACGCTTGCCGTGGCGGTCTCGTTTCTTATCCTTTGGCTCGCACCCGTCGCAGCGCTGCTTCTGTATTTCGGCGCTGAACATCCGTTCAGCCAGATCGCGCTATTCTTCAGCAAAATGGCCGTGGTCACCTTCGGCGGCGCCTATGCTGTGCTCGCCTATGTGGCGCAAGCGGCGGTCGGCGAGTACGGTTGGCTGGCGCCAGGCGAGATGCTCGACGGCCTTGGCATGGCGGAAACCACCCCCGGTCCTCTGATCATGGTGACGCAGTTTGTCGGCTTCATGGGCGCCTTCCGCGATCCCGCCGGCTTGTCCCCGCTGACCGCCGGGATCATTGGTGGGCTGCTGACGGTTTGGGTGACCTTCGCGCCCTGCTTCCTCTGGATATTTCTCGGTGCGCCCTTCGTCGAGCGGCTGCGCGGCAACCGCGCCCTCGCCGGCGCGCTAAGCGCAATCACCGCGGCGGTGGTCGGCGTGATCGGCAATCTGGCGGTTTGGTTCGCTTTGCACGTTCTGTTCGAGGATGTCGGCAGCTACGCCAAATTCGGATTGAAGGTCGCCGTTCCTCGGCTCAACAGCCTGGACCCGATCGCGTTGATTTTGGTACTGGCGGCGTTGGCCGCCGTTTTCCGGTTCAAGATCGGGATTGCGGTCTTGCTCGCCGCGGCCGGCGGGCTTGGGATTTGTTTACATTTGGTCGTTCTGATATAACGCCGGCCATGAATCTACAGTCGCAGCGCATGGTCTACCGGCCGATCGATCCGGCGGATTTGGGGGACGTATACCGCCTCCTTACCGACGGTTATGTTCGCCGCTACCTGATGGACGGTGACGTGGTCGAAAAGTCTTGGGTGCTTCAGGCCATCCACAGCAGCCTCGATCTATTCGCGCGGCGCGGCGTCGGCCTGTGGCTTGCCCGCACGCGGGGGACGCAGAAACTGGTCGGTCTGGGCGGTTTCCATGTGGTCGCCAACAGCTTTACCGACGAGCCTCAGCTGATCTATGCGCTCTACGAAGAGTATGCCGGCCGCGGTCTCGGCACGGAGATCGCGCGCACGGTAATCGACTATGCGATCGATGAGCGCGGCTTCGAAAAAGTACTCGCCGATGCCGACGCGCCCAACGTCGCCTCCACCTCCATTCTCCGCAAACTCGGCTTCCAGCAATTCGACAGCGGGCCGGGGGCATTTGGTGAGATTCACATGTTCGAGTTTGTGCCGGACGACTGATCGGCACTAAAGTCTCGTCATGACGTCCAACCACGCCATCGACAAATGCATCACCATCGCCGACATGCGTCGCCTGGCGAAGCGGCGGCTGCCGGCGCCGTTGTTTCATTTCGTCGATGGCGGCGCGGAAGAAGAGGTAACCCTGCGGCGCAACACCTCAGCTTTCGACGACTATGAGATTGAGACCGAATACGCCATCGACGTCAGCCAGATCGATCTGTCGACCACAGTGCTGGGTCAGAAGATCGCCTGGCCGGTTATCACCGCGCCCACGGGTACAGTCGGCCTGCTGCGCGCCGGTGGCGAGGTGGCGGCGGCCCGCGCCGTCGGCAAATCCGGTACCATCTATAGTCAATCCTGCATGTCCAACGCCTCGCTGGAGGAGATCGCCGCGGGCGCCAAGGGACCGAAGATGTTTCAGGCCTATACCCTGCGCGATCGAGCCATCACCCGCGACTTCGTGGCCCGTATCAAGGCCGCCGGTTTTCAAGCTCTCTGTCTCACCTACGATGTGCCGGTACCGGGGATGCGGGAGCGGGACTTGCGCTATGGCCTGACCACACCGCCAAAATTGACTTGGAAGGCCTTAAGCCAGTTTGCCGTTCGGCCCGGTTGGGTGCTGCAGTATCTGCGCGGACCCAAATTCCGCTTCGGCAATCTCGAGCCCTACATGACGGGCACGGAAGATCTCTCCTCTGTCGTCAAGCTGGTGTCGAGCCAATTCGATCCATCGGCAACCTGGCGGGACGCGGAAGCGCTGATCGCCGAATGGGGCGGGCCCACCGCGATCAAGGGCGTGATAACCGCCGCCGATGCCCATCGGGCCCGCGACGTCGGCGCCACGGCGGTCATCGTTTCCAATCATGGCGGCCGGCAGTTGGACGGCGCGCCGGCCGCGATCGATCGGCTAAGCACCGTGGTCGACGCGGTCGGCGACGATCTGGAGGTAATCCTCGACGGCGGCGTGCGCCGCGGCCAGCATGTGGTGAAGGCCCTCGGCCTCGGCGCCAAGGCCTGCATGGTCGGCCGCCCCTATCTCTACGGCATGGCCGCCGGCGGCGAAGCCGGTGTCACCCGCGCGCTGACCATCCTGAAAGACGAAACCGAACGCGCCATGGCCTTGAGCGGCTTTCGCAACCTGGACGAAATCACCCGCGACCGGGTCACCTGGCGCTATGAAGCGCGCCTCAGGAACGCTTAACCTCGGTCGACCGCGACGGCAGCGCGACCACGGCAACCCCGAGAAAAATCAGCACCAAGCCGCCGACCATCGCGGTCGTCACCTCTTCGCCCAAAATCAAGGCCCCGAGCAAGACGCTGAAACCCGCCCGCAGGTAACTGCCCATGGTCACTTCCAACGGTCCCAGCGACTGGACCAGGCGAAAGTAGATCGCCATGGCGAGCGCGGTTGACAACAGCCCCAATGCGGCCACCGCCGCGAGCCCGGTCCAGGCCATGGCCGAGATCTCCGGGCGTTCGATGATGAGCGAGACCGGTGCCAACAGTAGCGCCGCCATGCCCATGGAGCAGGCGGCGGTCAGCACCGGCGGCTGTCCGGCAAAGCGCGCGGCGTAGAGCGGCGCCAAGGCATAGCAGATGCTGGCGCCGGTAATCGCCAGTCCGCCGATCAAAGTATTGCCGTCACCAGCCAATGCAGCCGGACCGAGGACGACTGAAACGCCGAAGAAACCGACGATGATGCCGGCGAACTTGCGCACCGCGGCGGCACGTTTACGAAGCCAGAAAAATCCGATGAGGAAAACGAACAGCGGCGGCGTCGTGTTCAGCAAGCCGGCCAGACCGCTGTCGATATATTGCTGTCCCCAGGTGATCAGCGTGAACGGTAGCGCACTCTGAAGCAGTCCCTGGACCGTCAGCGCGACCCATTGCGTTCGCGTGCGGGGGATTGAAATCCGCATCCACATCACCGCCGCGAATAAACAGGCCGCGCCGATTAGCAGACGTCCGAAGACCACGGTCGCCGGCGGAATAGTCTCAACGGCGATGTCGACAAGGGTAAACGACGATCCCCACAAAAACGACAGGACGATCAACAATCCCCCCTCGATGATCCAATCGGACGTGCCGCGCCGCATGACATAACCTCGCAATAAATTTCTTCCCCGCTTGGTCGCATCACGCCTGTCGCGGCGCTGGCCGAATTCGGCTGTCATGCCGGGACCGCGTCCGATTTCGGCTAGTCGACCTCCACCTGGTGAGAAATAATGGAGCGATGAAAGACGATGTGATCGGCGCTATGCCGGATTGGGAAACTTGCGACCGTGCCCGGCTCGCGCGGGACTGCCGCTATGACGGCATCTTCTTCACGGGAGTGCGAACGACGCGCATCTATTGCCGCCCAATTTGCCCGGTGCGCCCGGCGAAGTCCGTCAATGTGATGTATTTCCCGACCGCGGCCGCGGCGGAGCGGGCCGGCTTCCGGCCCTGCCTGCGCTGCCGGCCGGAGACCGCGCCCGGCAGCCCGGCCTGGCGCGGCACGGCCTCGACCGTGGGCCGGGCCATGCGGATGATCGACGAAGGATTTCTGGACGAGAACTCCGTGGTCGCGCTTGCCGACAAACTGGGCATCGGCGAGCGGCATCTGAGCCGGTTATTCGCCCGGCATGTCAGCGCCAGTCCAAGCCAGGTCGCCGCGACGGTCCGAGTCCAGCGCGCCAAACGTCTGCTGAACGAAAGCGGGTTGCCGATTTCGGAGATCGCGTTCGCCGCCGGCTTCCGGAGCCTGCGCCGCTTCAACGAAGTCTTCAAGGCGCTCTACGGACGGCCGCCCTCCGCCTTCAAGTCCCGCAAGACTTGAGCCCCGATCCACAGGCGCGCTAGGCTTGAACTGGATTACGGACGAAATGGAGGGCAGCATGGACGTGGCGAATAGCGACAAGGTCGGCGAACTGATCGCGCGGGTCGACCGTTTCATGGACGAACATATCTTTCCCTATGAGACCGAGCATTGGGAGTTCGTCGAAGACGAAAACAATCTCTGGCAATATCCGCCTTGGTTCGAGGATCTGAAAGCCAAGGCGCGGGAGGCCGATATCTGGAATTGGTTCCTGCCCAAAGATTACGAGGAGTTCAGCCCCGGCCTCAGCAACGCCGAGTTCGCGCCGATCATGGAGCGGATGGCCCGCGTGCCCTGGGCGCAAGAGGTCTTCAATTGCAGCGCGCCCGACCGCGGCAATATGGAAGTGCTGGCCCGCTTCGGCTCCGAGTATCAGCAGCGGACATGGCTCGAACCTTTATTGGCGGGCAAAATGCGTTCGGCCTTCTCGATGACGGAGCCGGCCGTCGCCTCCTCCGACGCCGGCAATCTGGAAACCACGATACAGCGGGACGGCGACGAATATGTGATCAACGGCCGTAAATGGTTCACCTCGAACGCCTTCAACCCACTCTGCAAGATATTCGTGGTGATGGGCAAAACCGATCCGGAAGCGCCGAGGCATCAGCAGTTTTCCATGATCCTGGTGCCCAAGGACACGCCGGGCGTGATTATCGAGCGGCCGCTCCGGGTCTTCGGCTCCGTTCATTCGCCGGGCGGCCACGCGCAGGTTCACTATGACAATGTCCGGGTGCCGGCGGAAAACCTGATCCTGGGTGAAGGCCGGGGGTTCGAGATCGCGCAGGGCCGCCTCGGCCCCGGTCGTTTTCAGTACGCCATGATGTTCGTCGGCATGGCATCGCGCTGCCTCGAGCTGATGTGCAAACGGGTGGAGGAGCGCGTCGCCTTCGGCGAAAAGCTGGCGGATAAGACCAGCATCCAACATGACATCGCCCGCTCCCGCTGCGAGATCGAGCAATGCCGCCTATTGGTGATGGCGGCAGCCGAAACCATGGACAGAATGGGTCCGAAGGAAGCCCGCGACCATATCTCCATGGTCAAGATCGTCGCGCCGGAAATGTGTTTCAAGGTTGCGAACCGGGCGATCCAGGCCTTCGGCGGTATGGGCTTCACCCAGGATACGCCGATCCAGAAGATCTTCATGACCGCCCGCTTCTGCCAGGTCGCCGACGGCCCGGACGTAAAAGAAGGTGAAACAAATCCAAACTTCAGGTTCTTTGACACCATTTGTGGGGCAACGCAGGAACGACAAGATGCGCTCTTCGATATGTTGAACCACACGATGGATGTGTTATTCGTCGTTGGCGGGTACAACAGTTCAAACACAGGTCACTTGGTAGAAATTGGAATAAAACACGTTCCATCTTTTTTTATTCGAAATTCAGAGTGCTTGAAGACGATTGAAGAGATCCTTCACTACGATCTGGAGTCGAAAGCAGAAGAGAAAACCAACTCCTCAATTCTAAAGAGGGATGAAGAAGTAACTATTGGTGTGACGGCTGGTGCTTCTTGCCCCAACAACCTCATTGAAGAGACGATTGTTCGCGTGTTTGAGCTTCGGGGGATTGATAAAGCGCAATTGGTAAGTGCGCTTGAAGATTAATTGCTCCCTTGTAACTCACTCTGCAACAAAAGGTTTTATTTGAGTGGGATAGAGGAGGGCGCGCGTTCGTTCTTTTCAGGCAAGGACATCGGGCTTGATCTGTTTTCGAGAATGAAGTTCGAGTTTGTAACGTTGAACCATACTTGATGGGGTGCACGTTCATCATCGCAGTGATCGAGTTGAAGCGCGGAAGTTGCCTTTCGATCGTCATCTCTAGTTGAGAGTTCAAGAGCAACCAATCGTTGCTTCCAAGTTGCTCACTCAAGCATGCGCGAAAACGTGTGATTTGAAAAAAGTCTAAAAAGAGTTACAGTTGCCGCGTGAACAAACATCGTTCCGATGTCTTTTTATAAAATTATCGAAATGCCCTCCCATCGTTAAGCGCTTGACAGTTAGTAGCGTTTGATAGTAACAATCCCCGCGTTAAGATAATTGCCTCAAAACTTTATGCGAAATGCCGATCGTTCCACCGTCCAAACTCGAGTTACAGATACTCGGCGTTTTATGGTTAGGTAACGCAACAACAGTTCGCGAAGTAAGAGATTCCCTCCCAGATGGTAAATCACGAGCATACACTACAATCCTTTCCGTCCTTCAGCACATGGATCGCAAGGGACTCGTCAGCAGGACTCGTAGTGCGAAAGCTCACCAATACAAATCAACTCGATCAAGAAACCAGATACTCGGCCCTATCCTTCGCGAATTTGTCTCGAACATTTTTGACGGATCTGCGCTCGAACTAATCGAAACCACTTTTTCTGAAGTTAAGTTGACTTCAGAAGAACTAAACGCTGTCGCCGGACTTCTAAAGAGCATTAAGCGCTCCGGAAAATCGAACACAGCATTAGCAAACCAAAACAACGCCGTAAAAAACATGGCCAAGAAGAAAAAAGCCGCAAAGAAGAAGGCAGCTCCCAAGCGGAAGGCTGCTCCTAAGAAAAAGAAAGCAGCTCCTAAGAAGAAAGCTGCTCCTAAAAAGAAAGCAGCAAAGAAAAAGAAAGCTGCTCCTAAGAAAAAGAAAGCAGCTCCTAAGAAGAAAGCTGCTCCTAAGAAGAAAGCAGCAAAGAAGAAGAAAGCTGCTCCTAAGAAGAAGAAAGCAGCCAAAAAGAAAAAGGCAGCTCCCAAAAAGAAAGCTGCCAAGAAGAAAGCAGCTCCTAAGAAAAAGAAAGCCGCTAAGAAGAAGAAGAAGTAACTCGAGGATTGTCGGTCGCGACCGAGCAACCTCTCTTCTTTTTAGTAAAGCAGAAGGTCCGGAAGGTGACAAACCTTTCGGACCTTTTTGCGTCAAAGATGGGTCATTTTTCGCTTAGAATCTAAGGTCCAGAACTGGTTAGGACTACCGATTAATCCAGCTTTCTTAGCCAAATAAAAACCGCGGATTTAGCTTGCCGAAGCTCTTTCTGTTTCAGCGTTAGAGGGATCCGCCTGGAATGCACTCAGAAAGAGGAAAAACGCCGCCACGCAGATGCAGGAATCGGCCACATTAAACGATGGCCACACCATGAACTGCAGATCAAAGGACAAAAAGTCCACCACGTAGCCGCGGACTATGCGGTCGGTTACATTTCCCAGTACGCCAGATACGAGCAGCGCGACTGCAACCTGGCTGAGCTTCGTCGGAAACGCATTTTTCTTCCAGAGATAGAAAATGAAGCCCAGGGCGAAGACCGCTACGAGGAAGAAGATGATGTTCGCGTGCGTAAGGTCATCAAACTTCCCGAATGCGATCCCTCGGTTGTGCAACCTGACCAAATCAAAGAATCCGGGGATGATGGTCTTTGATTCAATGGCATGCGGTGTTGGCTCGGCAAAGTTCTGTTCGATCAGCCACTTGGTCCACTGATCGAGCGCGTACAGCGGCAGGGTCATGAAAAGAAGGAGTTTCTTCATGAATCCGGCAGCCAGTTTGCTTTGGTCAGGCATGAGCGAACGAGACTGTTATGATGATTGAACCGCAGTGATACAGCGAGCACACAGGTCGCTGTAGGATTCGTGGGAACCGACTTCTTCCAGGAATCTCCAGCAGCGCTGACACTTGGCATGGGAAGTGGGGCTGACCTGGCAGGTGGGCTCCCCCTCATCGAGTTTGGTGATTTTGAGATCGCTGATAATGAGAAACTCACCCAGCACTTCGGAATCGAGGTCGGCAGCAGAACTCGAGGTCGGGATGCTCAGGTTAACGGCAGCTTCAAGGTTCGAACCGATCTCTTTCGCCTGCCGGGCCTTCTCGATTTCGATTTGTATGATGCCTCTGAGTTTCTGCAGTTCATCAATCTGCGTGGAGGCCTTCCCATCGCTGAAGTTTGAATCCGGTGACGGGAAATCTTCAAGGTGGACCGAACCGTCGCTTTCGAAGTAATCCCAGGCTTCGTCCGCAGTATAAGCGAGGATAGGAGCCAGGAGGCGCGTGAGTGCGCTGAATACCTGGTGCATGGCAGTCTGCGTGGAACGGCGTCGGGGCGATGATTTGGCATCGCAATACATGCGATCCTTCGTGATGTCCACGTAGAGGCTGCTGAGGTCCACCGCACAGAACTGATTGAGCGCATTGTAAACGCGTCGGAATTCGTAGTTTCCGTAGGCTTCACGACATTCGGTAGTCAGTGCATGCAGGCGTTCCAGAATCCACCGGTCGATCAGAGTGAGCTCCTCTCCTGACACGCGGTCCTCGGCCAAATTGAAGTCGTAGAGGTTCGCCAGGAGAATACGAAGCGTGTTGCGGATGCGACGATAAGTATCGGTAGTCTGCTTGAAGAGACCCTCTCCAAAGGGAACCTCGTTCTGCCAATCAACACTGCTCACCCAAAGTCTGACGATATCCGCTCCGAATTTGTTGTAGAAGTGGGCGGCATCAATCGGCTTTCCGGCTTTCTCGGCTTCGGACTTGGAAAGTTTGCGTTTTTTGTCTTGGTCAATGACGAAACCGTGGGTCAGGACGGACTTGTAGGGCGCGGCATCTCTAACTGCGATGCTGACCATGAGGGAGCTTTGAAACCATCCTCGATGCTGGTCGGTCGCCTCCAGATAGAGGTCCGCTGGTGTAGAAAGCTCGGGGTGGCGGTCGAGAACGGCGACGTGACTGCTCCCGGAGTCAATCCAGACGTCCAGAGTGTCCTGACAGCGTGTTGTTCCAGCGGGCAATCCCAGCTGCTGGCACCACCAGCTGTCGTCTTTTTCAAACCAAAGATTGGTGCCGCCTTCTTCGATGAGATCAGCAACTTTCTCGGTGAGGTCTGCCTTGATGATCTCGTTCTCATCTGAATCGTAAAAGACCGGAAGGGGAACTCCCCAGGTGCGCTGGCGGGAAATGCACCAGTCTGGCCTGGATTCGACCGTTCCGTAGATCCGGTTGCGGCCCCAGTGAGGGAGCCACTCAACCTGATCAATTTCCTTCATCGCGGAATCGCGGATGGCATCAATCTTGATGAAGAACTGAGGAACTGCCCGAAAAATGATGGGGGTTTTCGAGCGCCAGCAGTGTGGATAGGAGTGCAGGTAATCCTCTTTGCCCAAGAGGTGACCACTCGCCTCCAGGAGCTCGATGATCGGTTCATTGCATTTGAAAACATGCTTGCCGACCAGGTTAGGCAATCCGACTTCATCGGTGTAGTTTCCATTGTCATCCACCGGAGAAAGGATCTCGAGGCCGTTCTCTCTTCCCGCAATGTAGTCATCGGCACCGTGACCAGGCGCAATGTGGACGGCACCTGTTCCGGTTTCAGTTGTGACAAATTTTCCGAAAATCACCTTTGACTTGCGGGGGAGGAAAGGGTGTTGAGCGACAGCGCCTTCCAGTTCCTTACCTTTTAGAATACTATGTTCGTTCGCAAGCGAGAGCCCGGTTTTCTCCTCAAAGGCAGAAACCAGATCTTTTGCAATGATGAGATCGTGCGAGTCACCGGCTTCATTAGAGAACAGCCCACGCACATATTCAAAGTCTTCATGGAGCGCGATGCCGAGGTTTGCAGGCAAGGTCCAAGGGGTCGTAGTCCAGATGACTAATGAGGACTCGCCTGCCAGCTTCCCTTCGCTGATTTCAAACTTCACAAAGATCGCCGTATCGGTGACGTCTTCGTATTCGACTTCTGCTTCAGCGAGCGCTGTCTGGGCACCGTAGCTCCACTGGACCGGCTTCATGCTCGAATAGACCAAGTCCTTTTCGATGAATTTTCCGAAAGTCCGGACAATGTCTGCTTCATAGCCCGGACTGAGGGTGAGGTATGGGTTCTCCCAATCTCCAAAAACGCCCAGCCTGCGAAAGGATTCGCGCTGGATATCGATGAACTTACGAGCATAGGCCTCTGACCTGGTTCGGACTTCAGCCGGCGAGAGCCCTCTGGCATCCTGAACAACTTTGAACTCAATTGGCAATCCGTGGCAGTCCCAACCTGGAACGTATGGAGTCTCAAAACCTGCCATGGTCTTTGATTTCAGCACCAGATCCTTCAGGATCTTGTTCAGGGCGGTCCCCATGTGGACATCGCCGTTGGCAAATGGAGGGCCATCATGAAGAATAAAACGGGGTGCGTTTTCCTTCTTCCGTTTCTCCTGAATTTTGAAATAGATTCCCTCCGATTCCCAGGTTTCGAGCCTTTTAGGTTCCCGTTTCACGAGGTCGCCCCGCATGGGGAACTCGGTCTTGGGCAGGTTGAGAGTGTCTTTGTAGTTGTTTTTGGGCTCAGCGCTCATTCGGATTCGATTTCTTTTCCCTGAGAAATCAGGCGGAAGCTATCACCGCCGTTATCGGGGGTCAACGAGGGGATTGAGGCCCTTCACTAGGGGAGATTCCCTTTGATTTTTAGTAATTTAGGGCATTTAATGATTGAACCTCTCAGTCCGGGAAGTAACTCTCCCGGTCCTAACCTCAATCCCAAGCACCTAATTATGAAGTTGGCCCACTTGTTCCTGGGAATCACCGTGCTGCTGCTCGCTGTCAGCGGTTATCTGGCGATCCAAAACCGACAAATGTATCTCTTTGAGAAATACAAGAGTGAGAGTTTGCAGAGCCAACTCGACGAGGCTCGTAGGGTTCCCGTTCAACAGTATCCACCACAACCGGCTCCGGCGAGAACGGTCGCCCCCGATCCCGAGGAGACTGAATTGCCGGATGATCTGAAACGAATCGAAAAAAAGCTCTTTCCCAAGCCGTCCGACTCGCTCACGGCAACTGAGGAAGACTTTAACGCCATCAAGGCGGAATTGGCTGCCGAAGAAGCCAAGGACAAGGAGATTGAATCAAAACTTCTGGAAATGGAGCAAAACAATCCTGTCAAACTTACCAAGGCTGAACAAAAGATCATGGCTGCGGATGCCATCGCGAAAGTAACAGCGGTAAACGAGCAACATGGTTTCGCTACAATTGACGCGGGTAGTGATAAAAATCTTCAACAGGGGATGGAGTTCGCCATCCGCCGTGACCGCTATATCGTCGGTCAGGTGACTGTGGGAAATCTCATCGATCCGGTCGAGTCAGTCGTTGTTCCGCTTCCGGGCACTATTCCCGCCGGAGTTAAGATTGTTCCTGGTGACGAACTCATTGCCTATGATTCCACAATGCTCGTGCCGGGAGTTCAGATTCCCGCAGGTGCGGCCGTGGGATCTCCCGCTGCTGGTTCCGCCTCGGTCAGCTCTCCCTAGGAGCGGGACTTCAGGCTCAACCAACCCTTTAATTGGTGTTGCTGAGCATTCCGCTCTTCGTCATCGCTTGGCATACTCGACGTTAACCATTAACGGCGCAGTTGGTTGGCTCCTTCTGTTCGTGTTCGACATCAAAACTATGGTAAGGATCCCATGGGGCAGTGAAAGAAGCCTCGAACTCACCGGCATCAACGTCGAAGAAAGACAGTTCCTTGAGTGTAACGGCTGCTGCGACTGCTTCGGGTTTTTCCTCCACTAGCAGGCTGCTAGCTTGGAATCGTCTACTCCCAGGCCCTTGAAGTGCTCATAGGAGTAGTTAGCGAGAATCATTTCCGCCGACCGTAGGATAAGAGGCTCAATATCTGATATGATCCTCATGATCTTCGCGGCTTCATCGACCGAAGGAGGGGAACCATCCTTGTTCACGGAGATCCGGATCGGAGGTCGTGAATCCGCAATCTGGATGCCTTCGACAACCCAAACATCTTCGCTTTCCGCCTCAAAAGTCTTGAGACGCACCGTTGGCTGCCTAGGGCAGAGTAGGCCGTGGGCAGTTGACTACGCGGGCGCGGCCTTCGATCAGGGCCTGGACCGAGCTGTTGTTGTTGATGGGGACGAATCGGGAGTACTGCTTGTCCATTCCAATTATCATGACGGTGTCTGAGTTGGAATGCATCACTGGAGGTGCGGTGAAATCATCACCGTAGAGTGCCTTGGAGGAGATTCGAACTTCGTCAACGACGCCCTGCCAGTGGTGTGAAGCACGGCCGCGATTGTCCGGCCGTGCGCCGACGAAGAGCGGTTGACTGTTGGTCTTGCGCTGACCTTCGGCCGCCTTGGAGCCGGCTTTCTTCCCGTTGACGTAAATTCGAACCTCTTTGCCGTCGTAGACTCCGGCCAAGTGGGTCCAGGCATTGTTTTCCACTTTGATCGATGAATCGACCACAACGAGCCCGGTTTCAAGATGAACAGAAAAGCGTGGGGTTCCTCCTTTGATGGCAAGGCCGTATTCGCTGTCGGATCTCTTAGATACGATTGCCCCGTCTTTTCCAACGACTGAATTCATCCACGCTTCCACGGTAAACGCCCCGTGCGGCAGCGGGACTCCTGCATTAGGGATTCGAAGCGCGTCGCCTTTTGCCGGCATGGCGATCTGTTGATTGGTGGTTGGCTTGGGCCATCCTCCGCTGGGCCTGCTCAGGGCGGTTTCCGCCTGAACTTTTCTGGTCGGCATCGTGATCCGTGCCTCAGGAGCCAGGACATCACACTTGAGTTCGAAAACCGGAGCCGCAAACCCCTCTACCGAACCGGTTGCTTTTCGAATACAGGCGAAGTCGAAGATCTTTTCTTCACCTGGACCAACCTTAACGTGTGAGTGGTCGGGAGCAATGATCCAGGCTGGATCATTCACGTTTCCTACCATTGTTACCTCCAGAGGAAGGCTCGAAGGATTGTTCACTGATATTTTGTAAATCGAGTTCGCACTGCCATCGAGGCGCAGGCGGAGGGGGCCTGAGAGGACCTTCGGTCGAAGGCTCCGGACCAAGTGCACGTCCTTTTGCCGCGCTTTGTCGAATTCCCGAGGATCGATGGTCGCTCCCACTGGAATCGAAGCCATCTCGTATCCCTCTTTGCGGACTGTGATGACATTGAAGTGATGTAGCCATCCGAAATACTCTGATTCAAGACCGCCTTCCGGCAGTTGGCCTCCCGTTGTCGCGAGCGAAAAGTAATCAATATCGTCTTTCTTCCCGTCAAAGGTCATCTTGTGAATGTGCCCTGCCAGAACGGCTCGAACATTGCCATTTGCTGCGAGGAGATTGTGAACTTCACCCCAGTTGCTGCCGGTGTAGTTCTCCCGCCAAAAAGGGTGATGCAGAAACACAAAGACGTGGTCCAACTTCTTCATTTTTCCCAGGGCATCCTTCACCCAGGCGAGTTGCTCGGGGCTGATTTTCTGCTGCTCGGGATCGCTGAAGCTGCGTGGGCGTTTGTCAGTATGACCTTCATCAGTGAAGAGAACGAGGAAGCCCGTTTTCTTGTGCTCGAACCAGTACCACAGCGGGCCAAAGTGCTTCTCGTAGCGCTCCTGGTGCTCGTTGACTGGCTTTTTTGTCTCACCGCTATTCTTGTCGGCCCGCCAGTAAATGTCATGGTTTCCTGCAACTGGGAACCAGGGCATCTTGAGATTGTCCATCGTGGCGTGGAACTCCTTCATCTGCTCCATCCATGCGGCGGTATGATTGTAGCCATTGATCAAATCACCAACTGTTAGTACGAGGTCTGGATCGAGAAGATTGGTGTCCTCAACGGCCTGTGCCAGAACTTTGATCCCCTCTGCAGGACCGCCGGTTCGGTCACCGTAGACAATGAAATGGAAAACGTCGTCACCCTTGGGGAGTGGGAGGACCTTTGCGTCTTTTCGATTGGTCTGAACTCCCGGTGGATCAGCCAGAAGCTGGCTTTGGAGAATCAGCAGCAGGGTGAGAAACGGAATGAGTGATTTTATCATGGGAATCCTGGCGCAGCGGCCGTGTGGGTAACCATATCACACGTGAAGGGGCTAAATTCAATGCTGCATCGGGCTAATTGAGCGGTTTGGAGAGGCTGGTGAGAAAAATCTGACTTTTCGTGTAAGAAGCCGGGTTTCGTCGCGAATTCGACTTGGTAGGAGGAAATATAAGGAAAGATTATGAATTGCAGATTGAACAAAATAGGAAGAGTGGTGGCCGGAGTGATCATTCTGGGCATCGGTTTGGCGGAAGCCAGAGAGTGGGACTGGGAATGGGTGTCCGGTGGAAGATTTGATGATGTCATTCACGACGGCGAAAAGTATCTCGCTCTTGCGAGTGGTGGCTATGTCTTGAGTTCCTGGAATGGTGTTGACTGGTCAATCTACAGCGAAGGTGCTGGAAAGGCGTTGTTTCATCGGGATGGAACCTATTACACGGTCGGAGTGCGTGGCAGTATCTCTCGCACAACCGATTGGGAGAATTGGGTGGAGGTTACGGCACCAACTACCAATTGGCTCTATGATATGACCTATGGGGAAGGGCGCTACGTGGCAGTGGGGAGTGCAGGCACGATTGTTACCTCAACGGACGGCCTTTTCTGGTCGGCCGCGGAAAGTGGAACGACCAAGCAGCTGAACGCGGTTGCTTATGGCGCGGGCTATTTTGCTGCGATTGGTACTAACGGCGAGCTGGTGGCATCATCGGATGGAGTTGTATGGAACAGTTACGACAGTGGCACGCCCGCTGCCCTATCGGACATTATTTACGATGGGACCAAATTTGTCATTCCTGGGCCTGGGT
>CBDCGJ010000011.1:0-141417 GCA_965216645.1 Alphaproteobacteria bacterium
GCGGATGGGCGCTTTCCGCCAACTTCCGGGCTGCGGTATCGTCAGCCATTAATGCGCCGTCTTCCGCGATCACGATCAGGCTGTCGCGGGGCCCGACGGCTTGCAGCAGGTCGTCCGCCGCCCGATCGATGGGCGCTCCCGTGCTGACGTCGGCGCCTAGATTGTCCGCCAAATCAATCAGCGCGCCATGTAAGGCAGCGCCATCATCCTCCGCCGTTGGACAAGGCAACAGCACGATGGCCCGATCCTCGACGAGCGGTAATGCCTGCACGGCGGCCAGGCATGACTTAACTCTGGTCATGTCCTCGGCGACGATATAAATCTGTTTCGAAAGCGAGCGGCCGCCCTTCAACAACAGGGTCGGTCGGGACAGACGCCGCAGGGCCGCGCGCCCGGCCAATCGGGCACCGAAATGGCGGCTACGCATGCGGCTGGTGCCCTCGGCGACGACCAGGTCGTTTTCCGCGGTCGCCGTGGCCATCGCATCGCCTAGGTCGCCCCGCACGGTTTCGAAGGCGATATTGAGTTGCCGGCGTTGGGCCGCTTGCTCGAGTTGTCGCCGCGCGCTGTTGGCCAAGGCTTTCAATTGCGCCTCCATCATTGGCCGATCGACCTCGTGCGCGTCCGGGGAGGAGAGGCTGTATTCGCGGACGAAATCCAGACCGCCGACGGACAGAACATCGTCATCCTCGACGAAAATGCCGGTCACGTCCGCCTCCATGGCAGCGGCGAGATCGATCGCCGCCTCTAGGGTTTCGCGGCAATGACTGCATGCATCGATCTGGATCAACACCCGCCGGTATGCGGGCGTCTGGCTAGACATCGTCGTCTCCTTTCTCGCTATCCTTACTGGCGAAACTCTTGGCCGCTTCGGTGAAGGCTTCGAGGCGCGCGCGGACCTTGCCGTTGATGCTGTCGGGCGGATAGTAACCGTCGTCATCCGCGTCGCCCGCGTCGACGCCGGTCAGCAGGCTGATGCCTTCGTCGATGGTGCGGATCGGATAGATATGGAATTGGCCGGCTTCGGCGGCTTCCACCACATCGTCGCGCAGCATCAGATGTTGCACGTTCGACGCCGGGATCAGCACGCCCTGATCGCCGGTCAGGCCGCGATGTTTGCAAAGATCGAAGAACCCCTCGATCTTCTCGTTGGCGCCGCCGATGGCTTGCACCTCGCCAAACTGATTGACCGATCCCGTCACCGCCAGGGATTGCTTGATCGGGACTTCGGAGAGGGCGGAGAGCAGGGCATAAAGCTCCGTCGACGAGGCGCTGTCGCCGTCGACACCGCCATAGGATTGCTCGAACACCAGGCTTGCGTTTAAGGACAGCGGTTGGTTTTGGGTATAGCGGGCGGCCAGGAAATTGGAGAGGATGAGGACGCCTTTGGTATGCAGCGGCCCGCCCAGTTCGACTTCTCGTTCGATATCGACGACACGGCCGCGGCCGAGGCGCACGCGGGCCGTCACTCGGCTCGGCCGGCCAAACGCGAAATCGCCCATTTGCAGGACCGACAATGCGTTGATCTGACCCACCCGGGCGCCATCCGTATCGATATGCACGGTGCCGCGTTCGATCTGTTCTTGCGTGCGTTCCTTAACCCGGTCGGCGCGCCGTTCATGGGCGGCGATCGCCTGCTTGACGTCGCCGGCGGTAATTAGCTCGCCGCCACGGATGGAAGCCCAGTGATCCGCCTCCAACAACAAGTCGACCAGGGACAGGGTATGGTTCGACAACCGCTCCGCATCGCCCGCCAAACGGCCCATGCGCTGCAAAACCCGGCAGACCGCGCCGCGGTCCAGCGGCCGTAGGTTCTTCTGCCGCGCCTGGGTGGCGATGAAGCGGACGTACAGCGCGATCGATTCTTCAGTCACCGGCATCCGATCGTCGAAGTCGACCGGGACTTTGAAGAGTTCGCGGAATTCCGGGTCCTGCTGGCTCAAGAGGTAATACAGCATGGGATCGCCGATCAGCACGACTTTGACATCGAGGGGGATGGTTTCCGGTTGCAGGCTGGCCGCACCGCCCATGGACATCATCTTGCTCAGGGATTCGATGCGGATTTCGCGGCTGCGCAACTCCCGTTTCAGGGTTTCCCATGCCAGCGGCTGCGTGACCAAGCGGCGCGCGCCAAGCAGCAGATAGCCGCCATTGGCCCGGTGCAATGCCCCCGGCTTGATCAGCCGGAAATCGGTCAACAGATTGCCGAATTCGGCCCGATGCTCGATCCGGCCGAGCAGGTTCTCGACCGTGGGATTGTTCTCGTACACCACCGGCGCGCCGCCGTTGCCGTCGGAGCAGACGAGGACATTGACCTGACAATTGCCCACTACCCGATCGCGCTGCTGTTCCAGGCCGGCGGCGGCACCCGGCGGCAGTGCCTGACTGGCCTGATCCTGGCTGATCCGGAAAACGTCGCCATTGTCGATGATGTAGGTCTGAACTTCGTCCAGAAAGGCGCCGACCTGTGGCAGATCCCGCCATTTGCCGCGGATTTCGTCGACCAGATGTCCGACGGCGAAACTGGTGACTTCCCGGTTCAGATCGCGCATTTCACGCCGTTGGCCCCGTTCCAGTTCCGGTAGCTGCCGGACGGCGGCCTGCAAATCGCCTTCCAGAAGACCGATGTCTTCCTTGATCCGTTCCTGATCCTCGACCGGCAACTGGCCGAAGGCCTCCGGCTCCACCACCTTGCCTTCGCGCACCGGCGCCAGTGCCAGGCCGACCGGAGTCCGTACCAGGGTGATGCTCTTTTCCGCCGCTTTTTCCTGCAAAGACTCGAAGACCTGCTCTTGCCGCAGCTTGTATTGCTCGACGATCACGTCTAGGCGGGTGCGGTAGTCCTCGCTTTCGAAGGCGGCGGAAATCACCGCCCGCAATTCTTCGGACAAGCTTTCCATCTGTTTGGCCAGCTGCGGTCCCCGCCCCGGGGGTAAACGCAGGGCTTTCGGTTGATCCGGGTCGGTGAAATTATTGACGTAACACCAATCGTCCGGCACCGGTTGGGCCGCCGCTTCCGGCTCGAGATAGAGGCGCACAGTCTCGGTTTTGCCGGCACCGGGCGCACCATAGGCGAACAAGTTGAAACCCTGATGCCGAATGCCGATGCCGAAGCGGATCGCCTCGACGGCGCGATCCTGGCCCAACGGCTCCTGAAGCTCTTCGATCGTGCTCGTATCCTCGAAGTCGAAGTCGTCCGGCGCGTAACGCCGGCACAAATCGGCCACCGGTATGGGCGCGACAATGCTCATCCATCACTCCTTAAAAAAGCGCAAAACAATCTACCGCCAACATGACGCAATCCCGCGCCGGGCGGAAGAGGGAAGGTGTTAACGGAACCATCTACCATGCTATGAAGCTGTATTGACCATGCGCTATGATAATCGACTTGCCGTGGTAGCATGGCGTGGAGGCGGTGCGACGAAAGTGCAATACGGCAAATGGTGATAAAGGTCGGCTGTCACAGAGGCGCATTCGAGGACTCGGATCGACCGAACTGGCGAGGCAATGGCGCGCGGCCATTGACCTGGATCGCCTGGTATCCGGTTGGAGACGGCTTGTCACCCTTGTTGGTGCTGTCCCACGGTACCGGCGGCGGCGCCATGGGGCTGGCTTGGTTGGGTCGGCGGATGTCCGCGGCGGGGTTCGTCTCGGTGGCCGTCAATCATCACGGCAACAGCTATGTCGAACCCTATCATCCGGAAGGATTTATCTGCCTGTGGGAGCGGGCCCGTGATCTTACCGTCCTATTGGATCATTTGCTATCCAGCCGAGATTGTGGAAGCCGTATCGATCAGCATCGGATTTTCGTCGCTGGTTTCTCCGCGGGTGCCTATACAGCTTTGCAGACATTAGGCGCTCGGGTGCAATACAGCCAGTTCGAACCGTCAAGTCCAATCGCCGGGGCTGGTCGGGGCCCTCGAGAATTTCCTGATCTGGTGGATCACTTGCCGGACCTGTTGCGGCATTGCGAGACCTTTCGCGCTTCCTGGTCGCGCCGGTTCGACGACTATCGCGACGATCGAATTAAAGCGGCGTTGCTCTGCGCGCCAGGTCGGTCTGTGCGCGGCTTCGACGAAACCAGTCTGCGGCGTATCGAGGCGCCGGTACATATTCTGGTCGGCGCGGCCGACGCGGTCGCACCGCCAGAAGAGTGCAGCGTTTGGCTGCACGAACGTTTGCGCTCGAGCGATCTGGACATCCTATCGGCTAACGCCGGGCATTACGTTTTTCTGCCCGAAGCAAAAGATATGGCTCCTGATGTAGGGCCCGAGGTTGCTCGAGACGCCCCTGGTGTTGACCGGCAGGCCATCCACAACCAAACCGCCGCCGCTGCCCTCAAATTATTCCGTGCGTGCTGAACTTGGGGCCTTCGACCCTCGTTGTTTATAGGCAACCGAGTTGGCTTATCGTCGCGTGTCCGCCTTACGGCTCGGACAACATTTGTTGAAAGATCGTAATGGTGCGCCCGGTCGGACTTGAACCGACAAGGCCGAAGCCGAGGGATTTTAAGTGTCAGGAATGTAAGGGTACCTTATTGAAAATACACAAGAAAAACCGAGAATCTCACAAGCTGTGTAAGATTCAGAGCAATTTGTCCTGCACCCGGTTCAATCTCACGGCGAACGAACGCGCTTTAACTCCGTTTTCACTCGGCGATGGCAACGGGATGTCGGCTTAACCCGCGTTAGCGGCCATGGCTGGCCGGTACGTCGACTTCCGGGTAGTGCCAATTGCAGTCGTGGAGACGATGGCAAAATTTACTTTCTCAAACAGCAAACCACGTGTTTATGTATTCGAGGCTGTGACCTCGGCAATCATTGCGACATGGAGAAGGTATGCTCAATTGGTTCCCGTCAATGAAGCTTGTAGCAACTTTTTTCGCAATACTTTTGTTTGCTCTTCCGGCTTCAGCAGCCGACAATTCAATCAAGATATTCGTCGCCAAAAAAATTATCACAATGGATCCCGGTTTCCCCGAAGCGACAGCTGTGGCTATGCGTGACGGCCGAATTGCCGCGGTGGGTGACTTAGGCGATTTGGAGGCGTGGACTAGGAGTTTTCCGTACACAATAGACAAGACATTCGAAGACAAGATACTCGTTCCTGGCTTCATTGCCGCCCACGAGCATCCACTGGTTGCTGCTAATACGATTACCCGGCGCCCGCTCGTGGCGTTTTATCCAACCCCAAATCCCTTCGGGGCCGACATCAGCGGCGTGTCCACCAAAGAGCAAGCTTTTGAACGCCTTCGCGAGGCCGTCGAGAAAAATCCGGATTCAACTGAGACACTTTCTTCATGGGGATATGACGTGATTGCCATGGGCGGACATCTGACCCGTGAGGATCTTGATGCTATCTCTAGCACCCGCCCGATTGTCATTTGGGACGCGTCCATTCATTTCGCGTATGCGAATTCTCCTTATCTGACACAGATCGGGGTCACAGCGGAAGATGCTGCTAAAATTCCCGGTATCGAATTGGGGTCCGACGGAAAACCAAACGGTCAATTTCTCGCGACTGAAGCTGCTGCTTTCGCGCTGCTTCCTGAGATCGAAAAGGCTTTGGCGGATATCAATCCGGCCGTCGATATGGTGGCGGCACTGAATAGGCAGGCGGGCATAACCACCACGACCGAACTTATCTTTGGGGCTCTTAACCCGGAGTTCGAAAAGCAATTCTTTAGCACGTATTTCAACGCCCCAGAAAATCCTTTGCGGATCGTCATCGTACCCGACGCGGATACCTTCACTAGGTTGCATGGCAGCGAAGCCATCGCTGAGGTCGCCAAGCTGACGGAACTCAACACAGACAAGGTGATCTTTTCGGGCATCAAGATATTTGCCGACGACGCATTTCTTGGTCTCGCCATGGCTTTACGGGAACCTGGTTATATCGATCCGAATCTACACGCCATTTGGAATACGAGACCCGAGAAACTGTTTGAGAAAATGAAGCCCTGGTGGAAAGCTGGCTTTCGAATTCATGTGCATAGCAATGGTGACAGGTCGCAAGATGCTGTTTTGAACGCCCTCGCGAAATTACAGGCCGATCATCCACGATTCGACCATCGTTTCGTACTTGAGCATTTCGGTTTATCGAGTCCGGATCAGATTCGTAAGTTGAAGGCACTGGGCGCAACAGCCAGCGTGAACCCAAGTTATGTTTATCTTCGCGGGGAGATCAATGCCGATTTTATTGGGGCAAATCGTGCAGCCTTGGCAGCGCGCTTGGGTACCTTGACACGATACCGCGTTCCTACAGCAATTCACTCCGACCTTCCCGTTGCACCTGCCGATCCATTGCTGCTGATGTGGATGGCTGTGAACC
This sequence comes from Alphaproteobacteria bacterium, assembly GCA_965216645.1. Classification (GTDB taxonomy): domain Bacteria; phylum Pseudomonadota; class Alphaproteobacteria; genus CBDCGJ01. The sequence goes on from CBDCGJ010000011.1 coordinate 6,331, forward strand.
GGCAGGGCCAATCCGGAAAAGTTCTCGGCCCAGAAGAGCGGGTGACGGCGGAGCAGGCCTTACGCATGGTGACAATCGACGCCGCCTATATCCTCGAAATGGACGACCGCATCGGCAGTATTGAACCCGGAAAACACGCAGACTTCACCGTTTTAGAGGATGACCCTTTGAAGGTGGCTTCTGAGACCATCCGTGACATAGGTGTATGGGGAACGGTATTGGCCGGTAAGAAATATCCTGCACCAGCGAAACTACAACAGTAAGTGCAAATCTTGGACCTTGAATGTCCGCTTCGGCTCAAACGAAGACATTCACCCGAACCTCCACCAGGTCCGCTTTCGTCGCAGCTTCGGACATTTGAAGCGCATCGAAGGGGAGGCGTCGAGCCTTGATTCTCGCGGTTTGCTGCGTAAACAGCTGCCGCCGAATTCGATGTTGGAGTTTGTTTCGCGCTTTGCTTTGCAAAGCGCTTTAAGCGGATGTTGGTGGGCTCAGGCTGATGCCGGCTCTCGCGGTTTGCTGCGTAAACAGCTGCCGCCGAATTCGATGTTGGAGTTTGTTTCGCGCTTTGCTTTGCAAAGCGCTTTAAGCGGATGTTGGTGGGCTCAGGCTGATGCCGGCTCTCGCGGTTTGCTGCGCAAACAGCTGTCGCCGTATTCGATGCTGAAGTGTGTTTCGCGCTTTGCTTTGCAAAGCGCTTTGGTGCGCCCGGTCGGACTTGAACCGACAAGGCCGAAGCCGAGGGATTTTAAGTCCCTTGTGTTTACCAATTTCACCACGGGCGCGCCTTGGGTAAGGTGATGACTTACGGCAAGCTGAGATGACTTGCAACCGTGGTGGTTTGGGAGAGGATTTTGGACGAGTTCGTAAAACTCAGCGCCCGGGAAGCGGTGGCGTTGCTGCGGGCGGGTGAGGTGACGCCGGTGGAGCTGATCGACGCGGCGGCGGCGCGGATCGAGGCGGTGGAGCCGGCGATCAATGCCCTGCCGACGCTCTGTCTCGAGCGGGCGCGGGACCATGCCGAACGCTTGATGGCCGGCGAAACGCGGGTGGTTGAGAACGAGCCGGGTTGGCTGGCCGGTTTGCCGGTGGCGATCAAAGACCTAACCGACGTGGCGGGGGTGCGCACTACTTATGGTTCGCCGATATTCGCCGATCATGTGCCGGACCGGTCTCACCCGTTGGTCGAACGGATTGAGCGCAAGGGCGGTATCGTCATTGCAAAGTCCAACACGCCGGAATTCGGCGCCGGCGGGTCGACGTTCAACGAAGTGTTCGGCCGCACGCGAAACCCCTGGAATACCAGTCTGACGCCGGCGGGGTCGACGGGCGGCGGCGCCGCGGCGCTGGCGGCGGGCGAGATCTGGCTGGCCCATGGCAGCGATCATGCCGGCAGTTTACGGCGGCCGGCGACCTATTGCTCCGTCGTGGGTTTGCGGCCGTCGCCGGGACGAGTGACCCGCGGTACCGTCAATACAATGTTCTCGCCCCTGTCGGTACAAGGGCCTATGGCCCGGGACGTGCCGGATGTGGCATTGTTTCTGGACACGATGGCCGGATTTTGCCCAGCGGATCCGCAAACCTTCGACGCGCCGGCACAGTCGTTCAGTGACGCGGTTGCCGCGCCGGCGCCGCCGCGCCGCGTTGCCTTTGCCGAAACCGTCGCCGGTTCGCCCGTCGATCGGGAGACACGGGAAATCTGCCGCGGCGCGATGGACAGGTTCGAGGAAATCGGCGCCGAGGTCGAGGAGATTTCGGTCGACATCGACGATCTGGAGCCCGCCTTTCTGGCGCTGCGATCGCAGCAATTCGTCATCGACCGGGAGCTGCAACTGCAAAGCCACCGCGACCAAATCAAACCGGACATTATTTGGAACACCGAACTGGGATTGCAGCAGTCGGTGAGCGATCTGGCGGCGGCGGAACGGGTGCGGGCGGCGCTCTACGGCCAATTCGCAGCCTTGTTCGAAACTTACGACCTGCTGGTGACACCGGGCGCGAACACGCCGGCCTTCGACGTCAATCTGCGGCATCCCGCGCGGATCGACGGCGTCGAGCTGAAACATTATTTGGGCGCCTCGCTGTTGACGGCGGCGGTTACCTTGTCGGCGTCGCCGGCCCTGTCGCTGCCTTGCGGCTTCGATCAATACGGCCGTCCCGTCGGCTTGCAATTGGTCGCACCGCCGCGTGGGGAAGCGGCACTGCTGGCGGCTGGAGCGCTGTTCGAGCAGGCGAGCGGGATGACTGCCCATGTGCCCATCGATCCCCGCACCGGCGACGTGCCGCCGTCATAACCGTACCAAAATGTGACGGCCTCGCTGCGTATCCTTCAAGTCGAACGAATAACGTTACGGTTACGCGGAGAATTGCGGTGCGATTTCCGTCATCATGCGGCGCATCGTGGTATGGCGAACGTCGGCGGGCACGCCTTCCTTGGCGATATTGACGATCAGATGGTTGAAGCCAATCCGATGCAGCGCATCCAGTCGCTCCGCCACGGTGGCCGGCGTGCCGACCAGTTGATAATCCAGGAAGCCATCTAGATTGTCCGGGTTCGCCAGCTTACGCAGATTTCCGAAGGTCTTGGAAAACTGCTCGTAACCGGCGATGTCCTTCCAATGGTTGGCATCCGCCTCGTAATGGTCCGCCTGCAGACCAAAAAATCTGGCCATATAACCGCGTGCCAGGTCGCGCGCTTCGTCGTCGCTGTCGGCGACCAGGCAATTGGCGGAGATCGGTAGAACGCCGTTGGTCTGGAGCCCGAGTTCGTCAGCCCGGTCGCGCCAGGCGGCCAGGATCTTCTCCAACATATAGGGCGGGAACTGACTGTTGCAGAGTACGGGCATGCCCATGTCGGCATTGTTGGGCGCGCTTTGCACGCTGCCGACGGCGCCGTAGAAATGGATGCGGTCTCGGTTCGGCGTCGGGCGTAACGGGACCTCGCGGCCGACCTTGAAATGCTTGCCCTCATGGGTGAAGGCGTCGCCGGACAGTGCCTTGTTCAGGATTTCCATGCTTTCGGCGTAGCGTTCCTTCCCGTCCGCCATGTCGATGTCATAGGCGTCGTATTCCAACTTGGCGGTGCCGCGGCCGAAGGAAAGATGCAGCTCATTGGCGCAGAAATGGCTCATCATGGCGATTTCCTCGGCCAGGCGCAGCGGATTGTACCAGGGCGCGACGATGACGCAGGTGCCGATCGACAGCTTCGGACAAGCGGCCGAGATATGGGCGGCGGCGAGCAGGGGGCTCGGGGTCGGGAAGTAGTCCGTGAAGTGATGCTCCAGCAACCATGCGGTCTTGTAGCCCTGTTCCTCACCGACCCGGCAGTCGGTTATCATTTGGGCGTAGCGGTCTGCGTCGCTGCTCTTATCCGGACCGGTGGCCGCGGCGGCGGCGGTGAAACCGAAGGTGATTTTGCTCATGGCGTTTCCTTTCAGGCTTTCACCGCAACGGCGCTGGCGAAGGGGAGGGAGGCGAAGAAGCGGCCTTGGTCGATCCGGTCCTGACATTCCTGGCGCAAGGCCACGGCGGTTTCTTCGCTGATCCGGCCCTCCTTCAGAAGGGTGTCGATGCCGATATTGATCCACACCGGTCCGGTGCCGATGCCGGCGGTATCGAGACGATTGTGCCCGCGAAACGCTTTGATCTCGAAGCCTTTCTGCCGCAACAGCCCTGGCAGTTTCGGGATCAGCCAGAGGTCGGTGACATTGCCGGCGACCCAGACATCGGCGCAGGCCTGCAACGGGTCGGCGTCGCCGATGGCCACGCTGGTTTTCGAAAAATCGGCGTCGCAGACCGCGAGCCAACCGCCCGGTTTCAAAATCCGGCGCGCTTCGTCCAACACCGCGCCTTGGTCGGGAACGTGACTGAGCAGCGTGTGGAGAATGACCAGATCCAGCGTATCGTCGTCGAAGCCGGTGCTTTCCGCACGTGCCACGTCGAACTGCAATTTGGCGTTGCCGTCGGCCAGAACCCGGGCCCGCTCGATCAGTTTGCGGGCTGGGTCGATACCGAAAACCTGTTCGACCTCGGCGATCTCCGCGAAACGGCGGCAGACCGGGCCGGTACCACACCCCATTTCCAATACCTGCGCGCCATCGGGGATCTCCAGGTCGCGGATATAGCGTTCGAGGATCTCCAATTGGGCCGGGTCCTTCGCCCGGATTTCCAAACCGTCGGCCACCCGTTCCACCACGTGATCCGGCGCCTCCGACAGCGTTTGAAACAGATCGGCCATACGCCACCTCCTCTCTTTTCGTTGGACCGATTATGGACGTTGGCGGCGTAAGCGGGCAAGCGGCACCCCATGGGGCTGTTCTTCGCCGCGAATTCGCCTATGTTGGGGCGATTGACGGCAAGGTGATTTGAGAACGGCGATGAGCGAACAGTATCGGGAAATACAGGTGACACCGGAAGCCCACGGCTTCGGTGCCGCCATTCGAGGCCTATCATTGCGCGAGGCGCTAAGCGAGACGGCGGTGGCGGAAATCAAGCGGGCCTGGACGGCCCATTCCGTGATCTATTTCCCCGATCAACCTATGGCGCCCGAGGAATTGGAGCGGTTTACCGAACAGATGGGCCCCTATGGCGAGGACCCATATGTCAAGCCGATGGACGGTCACCCCCATATATTGGAGGTGAAGCGGGAAGCGACGGAGACCGCGCGTAATTTCGGCGCCGGTTGGCATTCGGATTGGAGCTTTCAGCCGACCCCGCCTTCGGCCACGATCTTGCACGCCAAGGTGATTCCGCCGGTGGGTGGCGACACCTGGTATGCCGATTGTTACCGCGCCTATGACGCCTTGTCGGACGTCATGAAGGATATGTTGGATGGGCTGCGCGCGATCCATAGCGCCGCGCTGCCTTATGGACGGGAAGGCTTCTTCGCCAAGGATAAGTCGCCTCGCGCCATGGAAATCGTCAGCACGGCGGAGGCGGAGAAAACGCATATCCATCCCCTGATCCGCCGGCACGGCGATAGCGGCCGTGCCTGTCTGTTCGTCAATCCGGTCTACACCGTTGCCGTCGACGGCATGCATGCGGCGGAGAGCGAAGCGCTCCTAGGCTACCTCTACAAACATATGACGCAGGAGCAATTCGTTTATCGCCATGCCTGGCGGGAAGACATGTTGACCATGTGGGATAATCGTTGCGTGCTGCACAGCGCTCAAGGCGGATATGACGGACATAGACGCCTGCTACACCGCACCGTTGTCGCCGGCGAGACGCCGATCGCTGCCTGACCACGCCGTTTCGGTCGCCCGCCGACTTAATGTCCATTTCGAAACCGTCGGCGCCTCGGGAGGCGCATACCGGGACCACCCGGATGATCTGGTATCTGGCTTGGCCGGCCATCGTCTCGTTTCTGTCGATGGCGGTCATGGCGATTTCGTTCACCTGGATCGCCGGCTATATCGGCGCCGACGCGGTCGCGGTGGTCTCGTCCGGTATGCGGCTGTGGATGTTGCTGCAAGCCTTGCAGATGGCGTTGGCGATGGCGACGACCGCGTTGGTCGCAAGGGCCTGGGGCGCCGGCGACAAACGCCGCGCCGGCGCGGTTGCGCTCAAGAGTGTGTTCGCCGGTGCATTTCTCGGATTATCCACGGGCTTACCGGTTGCGGTGCTCCATGACGAGGTCGCCGCTTTATTCGGTTTGCCGGCCGCGGTGACCGAGGAACTGAGCCTCTTTGTTCTCTGGTCCGGGCTTTTCAATGTGGTCTATGCCCTCCGTTTTGTCGTCGAAGCCGGATTGCGGGCGACCGGCGACGTCCGGCTGCCCATGGCCATGACCATCATCGTCAATATCGCCGCAATCCTGTTCGGCGCATCCATGGCGCTTGGACTAGGAGAATGGAGCGGACTCGGTGCCATTGGACTGGTGCTCGGATCCAGTATCGCGACGACGCTGTCGACGGGATTTATGCTGATCTATTGGTCTTTGGGCAAGCGGCCGATGAAGCCGACCTTGGCCGATTGGCGCAACGGCACGGACTGGAAAGCGCTTTGGATCGTCGGTTGGCCCTCGGCGCTGGAGCAAGGGGTGTTGCAGCTCAGCCTATTTCTCTTCGTCATCGTGCTGGCCGGCTATGGGACCGCCGTCTATGCCGCCTATGGCATTGCTACGACCTTGATGTTCCTGCCAGTCACGATCGGCATCGGCTTCGGTAGCGCGGCGGCGACCTTGGTTGGTCAGCGGCTAGGCGCGAAAGACCTCGAAGGCGCCAAACGGGCTGGCTTGCGGGCCATGACCCTGGCCGTCGCGATCATGAGTTTGACCGGGATCGCCACCGCTTACTTTGCCGGCGATGTCGCGGCCTTGATGATCGACGACGCGGTGGTGCGGGACTGGACGGCCAAATTCCTCGTGATCATTGCCGTGTTACAGCCGTTGATCGCGGTTGATTTCACCGTGGGCGGTGCGCTGCGCGGGGCCGGCGATACCCGCTACCCGATGACCGTGACCTTGATCAGTCAGTTGGGCGGGCGGCTTGGCTTGGGTTTCGTGCTTGGTCAACTCGGTGTCGACGCGATGCTGGTCGTGTCGGTGCTGATCGTCGACTATGGCCTGAAAATAGTCTTGCTTTGCCTGCGTTTCTTCGCTGGCGACCGCTGGCAATCCGCCTTCGCCCGGCGCGCCAATTGACCTCGTCTTGCCGAAAGCAGGCGCTTGCCGTAGGGTCGCCGGCGAAATTTCCGGGACAATGAACCGATGATGAGGGATATGAGAGCATGAGCATTCGATATGACGACCGGGTCGCCATCGTGACCGGCGCCGGCAACGGTTTGGGTAAGGAACACGCGCTGGCATTGGCGGCGCGCGGTGCGAAAGTGGTGGTCAACGACCTGGGCGGCGACCGCCACGGCGTCGGCAGTTCCTCCGCCGCGGCGGACGCGGTGGTTGAGGAGATCCGCGCCGCCGGCGGCGAAGCCATCGCCAATGGCGCCAATGTGGCCGACGAGGGACAGGTACAAGCGATGGTCGATCAAACCATGGCCAAATGGGGCCGGGTCGATATCCTGATCAACAATGCCGGTATCCTGCGCGACAAAACCTTCGCCAAGATGGAGCTGGACGATTTCCGCCTCGTCATGGACGTGCATCTGATGGGCACGGTGATCTGCACCAAGGCGGTTTGGCCGATCATGCGGGAAGCCAATTATGGCCGCATCGTATTGACGTCCTCCTCCAGCGGCATCTACGGCAATTTCGGTCAGAGCAACTATGGCGCCGCCAAATCCGCCATGGTCGGCCTAATGAACGTGCTCTGCCTCGAGGGTCAGAAGAACGATATACGGGTCAATACGTTGGCGCCAGCCGCCGCTACTCGGATGACGGAAGAACTGATGCCGCCGGCGGTATTGGAGCTGCTGCAGCCGGAATTCGTCACGCCGGGCGTGCTCTACCTAGTCGGCGAAGAGGGACCGAACCGCACCATCCTGTCCGCCGGCGCCGGCAGCTATGCCCGCATTGTGGTGCAGGAGACCGATGGCATCTTCCTGCCCGAAGGCGAACGCACACCGGAGAAAATCGCCGAAATGTGGGACACCGCGTCGGACCTCGGGCATCTGGTCGAGCCGAAAATGGCCGGCGACCAGACCGCCAAGCTCCTCAAACTAGCGACCGACGCCCTCGGCATCGACGTGACGCGGTAACAGCTTCCCGTCATTCCGGGCAAGCGCAGCGCGATCCGGAATCTCAGCGGTGATAGAATTCAAATCTGCCCGAGATGCCGGCTCAAGGCCGGCATGACGTCCCAGTTTACTTCCGCCGCCGGTGATTGATCAGTGCTTCGGTCTTGTCGTCGGCGGCGGGGCCGAGGACGGGTGTGACGTCTTGTGGGCGTAAGGGTTCGCCCTTGGCGTTGCGCACCGCCATCGGGCTAATGGGATCGCCGGTCGCTCGTTCCAAGAGTTCAAGCCGCGGGCCTTTTTCGTCGCCATGCCAACGTTCCCCCCAATGCATTAGGCTGACGATAATCGGGTAAAGGTCCAAGCCTTTCTCGGTCAGGCGGTATTCGAAGACGCGGCCGTCTTCGGCCAGGCGTTGACGTTCGAGGATCCCCGAGTCGGTCAGCCGTTTGAGCCGATCGGAGAGAATATTCGTGGCGACGCCGAGGCTCTGCTCGAACTGTTCGAACCGGCGCATGCCGTGGAAGGCATTGCGCAAGACCAACAGCGTCCAGATATCGCCGATCTGGGTCAGCGCCTTGGCGATCGCGCAATTGCTTTCGAACAGATGTTCCCGGCGCATGATTCCTCGCTTGCCAAATAGCTTGCAATATGCAAGTTATTTCAACGATTGTTACATCGCAACACCTATTTTCACATTGAGGCAAGACCCATGAAAACCAGATTTACCGAAATGTTTGGCATCGAACATCCCGTCGTGCAGGGGGGCATGCAATGGGTCGGCCGGGCCGAGCTGGTTTCCGCCGTCGCCAATGGCGGCGGCCTCGGCTTTCTGACGGGGTTGACCCAACCGACGCCGGAGGATTTGGTGAAGGAGATCGAACGCTGTCGGGGTATGACCGATAAACCGTTCGGCGTGAATATCACCATTCTGCCGACCTTGAAGCCGGTACCCTATGACGAGTATGTCGATGCCATTATTACTTCCGGCGTCAAAATCGTCGAAACGGCGGGACGTAATCCGCAACCTTATCTGCCGGCCTTTAAGGAAGCCGGGATCAAGGTCGTGCATAAATGCACCTCCGTCCGTCATAGTCTGAAGGCGGAGCAGATCGGCTGCGACGCGGTCAGCGTCGACGGTTTCGAATGCGCCGGCCATCCGGGGGAGGACGATATTCCGGGCCTGATCTTGCTGCCCCGTGCGGCCGAGGCGCTGTCGATCCCCTTCATCGCCTCGGGCGGTTTCGGCACCGGACGCGGCTTGGCGGCGGCACTGGCGTTGGGTGCCGACGGCATCAATATGGGCACCCGTTTCATGGTGACAAAGGAAGCGCCGATCCATGAAAACGTGAAGCAGGCCATGGTCAATGCAGACGAATTGCAGACCCAATTGGTTTACCGCCCCATGCGCAACACCGCGCGGATTTTCAAGAACGATGTCGCCGTGAAAGTGGCGGAGATCGAGCGGGAGAAGGGTGCCGACATGAAGATCGACGATGTCGCGCATCTGGTTGCCGGCACCAAGGGCCGAAGCCTACTCGAAGAGGGCGAACTTTCGAGCGGGATCTGGAGCGCCGGAATGGTCATGGGCCTGATCCACGACATCCCGAGCTGCGCCGAATTGATCCAACGCATCGTCGGCGATGCCGAAGCGATCATCCGCGAGCGTTTGGACGGCATGTTGGCGGCATGAGCCAGCCTGTCGTCCTGGTCATCGGCGCCGGCGATGCCACCGGCGGCGCCGTCGCCCGCCGCTTCGCCCGGGAGGGGCTGGCGGCGGTGATCACCCGCCGGGCCCGCAACGAGGAACAGCTCGAATCGATGGCGGAACGGATTCGCGCCAGCGGCGGCACCGCGCATCCTTTCGGTGTCGATGCCCGTAAGGAAGACGAAATGGTCGAACTGATCGACCGAGTAGAACGCGATATCGGACCAATTCAAGTCGCCGTTTACAATATAGGCGCCAACGTCAATTTCCCAATTGTCGAGACGACTTCCCGCGTATTCTTCAAGGTTTGGGAGATGGCTTGCTTTGGCGGGTTCCTGATGGGACGGGAGGTTGCCAAGCACATGACGCCGCGCGGTGAGGGGACCATCATTTTCACCGGCGCAACGGCGAGCGTGCGCGGTGGTTCCGGCTTTTCGGCCTTCGCTTCGGCCAAATTCGGCCTGCGCGCCGTCGCCCAAAGCATGGCGCGGGAACTGGGGCCGAAGGGCATCCATGTCGCCCATTCGGTGATCGATGGCGCCATCGACACGGCATGGATTGCGGAAAACTTTCCCGAACGTTATGCCGCTAAGGGACAGGATGGTATCCTGAATCCGGAGCATATCGCGGAGGCCTACTGGCAACTTCATCGCCAAGCCCGCAGCGCCTGGACCCACGAACTGGATCTGCGCCCCTGGATGGAGACCTGGTAGCGCCCCGCTAAATCGAGAGGCGCGCCATGACCAGAGCCCACGGCATCCATCACCTCGCCATTTGCACGGCGGATATCAAACCGCAGATCGAATTCTTCTCCGATGTCTTGGGGATGGAACTGGTCGCGCTCTATTGGATGCATGGCGTCGAGGGGGCCTGGCACGGCTTCCTGCGGCTGAACGATCTCAGTTCGATCGCCTTCGTTCAGACCGAAGCGGTGAAGGGGATCGACAGCCGGATCGGCGAAACCCATGCGGGTAATCCCGGCCTGCCGTCCGCACCGGGGACCATGCAGCATTTGGCGCTAAGGGCGACCGATCGGGACGAGCTGATTGCGCTACGCGACCGCATCCGCTCCCGCGGGATCAATGTCTTCGGTCCCATCGATCATGGCTTCTGCCAGTCGATCTATTTTGCCGGACCGGAAAACCTTAGCCTGGAGGTCTCCACCAGTGCCGAGGCCATCGATCCCGATGCCTGGATCGATCCGGAAGTCGTTGCGCTCGCCGGTATCGATGCCGAAGAGCTGCAAAGCTATCGGAATCCGCCGGCCTATGAACCCGGTAAGGACTTATTGAACCAGCCACAAATGGATCCGGCCAAGCCTCATATGTACTACCCGGCCCGTGTGTATGAACGCTTACTGGCGACCAGCGACGCTGACTACACCCGCAATTTCAGCGAGACCGAGCCGCCTGTTAGCCCAGGCGGTTAAGGCAGCACGCAAGCCAAGTCCTGAGACACGGTCTGGCCCGCACTGGTCAATTCGACCTCCACCGGCGTTGCGCCGCAACCGCTCAGGAGCCAAGTGCCTAGGGGCAGATTCGGGAAGCTGAACTGACCATTGTTGGCCGTGGTCATCGAATGCTCCGCGGCGGGCGTTCCCTGGAAAGTGACGGTGATTTCGACACCGCCGACATTCTTACGGCCGTCCTTGGCTTTGCCTGAGATCGTACCGAAATCTCCGGCTGGCGGTGGGGGCGGCTCGCCGCCGCTGCAGGTATAGGACGGGTTCTTGTTGTAGACTTCGATGCACACCGTGTCCGTGTTGCTGCTGACAAGACCTTGATCGTCCTCGACCGTCAGTTCGGCGGTATACGTCCCTTTCGGTAACTGCACATCGGTGGTTCCTTCGAAGGCCGTGATCAACTGACCGTCGACGGTCCAACGCCAGACCGCGACCGATCCGTCCGGATCGCTGGAGGCACTACCGTCCAGCGTCACCATGCCGACCGCGTCCCGGCCTTTGCCGGTCGCCTGCACGGTTTGATCCGCGCCGGCATCGGCGGTTGGCGCCTGGTTCGCCGACGCGGTGACGGAGACTTGTTGACTGGTACCGCCAACCGCATTGTCGTCGTCCATGACAGTCAAGGTGACGGTATAGTCCCCGGGGTTCGCGTAACTGTGGCTCGGATGCTGGTCCGCCGACATGTTGCCGTCGCCGAAATCCCAGGACCAACTGGTCACCTGTCCATCAGCATCCGACGAAAGATCGGTAAAGCTAACCGTCAAATCGGTGGCGATGAAGGCGAAGTTGGCGGTCGGGCTTTGATTGGACAGGTTCGTATCAACGGTGACGGATATCTTGTCTGAAGCGCTGTAACCCAAGGTGTCGGTGACGGTCAGGGTGACCTCCGTCGTCTCGCCATCCGGCAAATCTATCGTGGGGTTCATGCCTTCGGCGAAGCCATCCGCGCCCCAGGACCAGACGAAATACTTCAGGCCGTCGTCCGCGTCGGACGACAAGCTGCCGTCCAATTGAACCTGGGTATTGTTGCTGGTGAAATCGGCGCCGGCATTGGCGACCGGCGCGTTATTGATCAGCGCGGCCCGGTTGCCCGTTATCAACGGTCCCCATATCACGTCGTAATGGATCGTCGCCTCTGTGTAACTGCTTGGCAGTACGGAGCTCGGCAACCAGATCAAATCGACGCGGTAACGGCCCGCGTCGACGTCGGTAACGGCGATCGATTCCTGATAACCGGTGGCGGCGCAATCCAAACCGCCGGCGGGGCAAATGCTTTCGCCGACATATACCTCCTGTCCGCCGATCGGGTCGTAGTAGAGTTTGATGTCAATGTCCGGCAAATACTGCGTGGAGCATCCTAACAGCGTGCAACTATTGTAGAGGAATCCATTCCGAGGGCTGTGCACGGCGATGTTGAGGACATCCGGGTAATAAACCGGAACGTCGAAATAGAACGACGTCGTCTGGTCCCGAAGGACTGTCACATGATCGCCGATACGATGCTGGTGGAAATCCGCTGGCGTTTCGACAAATCCACCAGCGCGCAGGACAGCAAGCTTAGCATCGACCAAGCCGAAGCCCCATTCCGGGTCCTTCGCGGGATCGTTGTTGGTGAGATAACCGGCATCCTGAGCCGTTTCGTAAAGGATATTGCGTACCTGATCCGGCGTCAGGGCGGGATTTGCCTGCAGCATCAAGGCCACGACGCCCGAGATCATCGGCGTGGAGAACGAAGTGCCGGAATTGGTCCAATAGGCAGCGTTATTTGCGCTCGATGCGGCAGTGATGCCATGGCCGGGGGCGGATATATCCGGCTTTTTCACGCCATATTTGGCCGGGTTCCGTGTCGCGAACGGCGCCGGCCGAATGCCATAAAGGTTTGATAGGTCGAGCGCCAAATCGCGCAGGAAATCTCCTCCCGTGGCAGCGCGGGCTTCGTCCGATATCGCCCAGCCGACATAGGCGCCGACGGAGATCGCCAGCGGCGCACCGCCGGGTGTGTGAGCGAATGTGTTGTGCATTTCGCTATTGCCGGCGCCCGCAACGACGACCACCCCTTTCTGAGAGGCGATCGCGACTAGCCGCGTCATCGCGTCGGCGGGTTCGATCACCGCCTCCGCATCACCCAGGATGCTGAGATTGATGATATCGACACCCGGTTGGTCGATGCACCATTCCATACCTTTTAGGACGTCGGAATCCAGACCCGTCAAATCGGACCCCAAAGCCTTTACCACATAAAGTGTCGCTTCCGGTGCGATGCCGCGCAGCGCTTGCGCGAACGCGCCGCCATTGCCGCTGCCCGCGATGATCGACGCCACCATGGTGCCGTGATCGGCCGGATCGGTGACAGCCGTCGGATCGCCCTCGACATCTGTGATGGCGTTCAGATATCCGCCGAATTTGCCGGCGACGGCGAACTGCTCATGCGTGGTGTGGACGCCGCTGTCGACCACGCAGACGCCGACGCCATTGCCGGTTCCCAGACCGGCAAGCGCGATTTCCGGAACGGATTGCAGAGCGGTCACGCCGGTCTCGTCGCGCGAGCTTTCGGCGGCGCCAGTAACCTGATAGGTCGGCTCGATCCATTCGACGTGCGGGATGGCGGAGAGCGCCCGTATCTGGCCATAGTTCAGATTGGCAACAAACCCATTTAAGTATTTGAAATCATAGTCACTGGTGAAGTTGCCGATGGCGGTCGTCAACCCGTCTTTGCTGGCGCTGGTGTGAAGCAGAACCTTGACGTTGGCTATCGCGGTGTCGCTGCCGATCGCGATGGCATTGTCCAAGCTATCGGCCACACGATTGTTGTTCTGGTCGCGTAAGTCCGTATTCGACGTGGTTTCGCTTTGTACCGATTGAAGCGTGCCAGGTTTGCCTGGCTCTTCATCTTCGTTCACGCTGGCCGCAAATGTCGAGCATGCAACCATCGCAACGAACATGCCGGTCGACATCGCGGCAAAACGCCATTTTGTTCCAAAAGTGCCCATAACAGTTTCCCCTTCCCTCGTAAAAAGTCGAGAGATATCAACAGCTAATAATAGCAAGTGGAAGGAGAATGGGCAAAAGAAATAAATAAGAATTATCTAATATTGAGGCGACTGAAATATCCCTGCCTTGCCGGCTTCAGACTAAATATCGACAAGTAATGGCTGGGGGACAGGGATTCGAACCCCGACTGCTCGGACCAGAACCGAGAGTTCTACCATTAAACTATCCCCCAACAGGGCGCGGTAGAGAGCCGGTAACCTAAGAACCGAATCATTGAAAGTCAACCGCGCGGGCTGACCGTTAAACAAGTTGTGGATTGCCTGCGTCGGCGCGCTGGGGTAAGGATATTTCAAAGAGAAAGTTAGTTTGAATAACAAATGGTTGGGGCATGGGTAGGCAAGCAAGACAGCATCGTGGAAAGGATCGCCAAGCCGCCCAATCAGAGACAGAATCAAGCGATATGCCACGGTCCGAAAGGACGATGGCAAAGTCGGGTCACCGACGCTCGCGAGGTCGCTTCCGCCATACTTATTCCGCTTTAGATTTAGGGACCAATAACTGTCGCCTGCTGGTCGCGAAGCCGACGCGCAAAGGATTCCGCGTGATAGACGCATTTTCTCGGATCGTTCGCTTGGGCGAAGGGGTGTCGACGTCCGGCCGCTTGTCGTCCGCGGCCATGGATCGGGCGGTTGCCGCTCTATCCATTTGTGCCGCCAAAATGCGTCGGCGCGGTGTCACGCGGGCCCGGGCCGTGGCGACGGCGGCGTGCCGTGAGGCGGATAACGGGGACGAGTTTCTCTCCCGAGTGAAAACCGAAACCGGAATCGAACTGGACATCATCGAATGTCAGGAGGAGGCGCGCTTGGCCGCCGCGAGCTGCGCCCCCCTGATCGCGCCTGAGGCGCGGAATGCCTTGGTTTTCGACATCGGCGGCGGCAGCACCGAACTGATGTGGTTGAAGGTCAAACCCGGTTCGGCGCCACGGCGGTCGCCGGAAAGCGGCATCGAGATCGAGGCGTGGACCTCCCTGAGTGATGGGGTGGTGACGATCGCGGAGCAATATGGCGGTTTCGATGTCACGCCGGAGTCTTATGAACGGATGGTCGCCAAGGTGCAAAATCAGTTGCACACCTTCGAAGCGACCCACGGTCTGAACGATCGTATCGCGGGCGGTAGTGTGCAGATGATCGGGACCTCCGGCACCGTGACCACGCTGGCCGGCGTCCATCTCAATCTGCCGAAATACGACCGGCGGCAGGTCGATGGGTTGTGGTTGACCTTCGATCAGGCGGCCGAGGTCAGTCGGCGATTGGCGGAAATGTCATACAAACAACGCAGCTATCACCCTTGTATCGGACAACAGCGGGCCGATCTAGTTATTGCTGGCTGCGCGATTTTCGAAGCGATCTGCCGGACCTGGCCAATTGGTGAACTGCGCGTGGCCGACCGCGGATTGCGGGAAGGTATCCTGCACTCGCTGATGCAGGACGCGGATCGCGAGAGTGTTCGACGCGCGTAGGATCATGGCGGCTGGCGGCGGAAAAAAAGGAAAAGGGACAAGACTTTCCGGGCGTAACCTGAAGGTTAAGGTCAAAACCGCGCGCGGCCGCCGCACTTCCTCGACCCGCTGGTTGCAGCGCCAATTGAACGATCCTTATGTTCAAGCGGCGAAGCGGGACGGCTACCGCTCTCGCGCCGCCTACAAATTGATCGAATTGGACGAGCGGTTCCGGTTGTTGAAGCCGGGTTTGACAATTCTGGATTTGGGCGCCGCACCCGGTGGCTGGTCGCAAGTCGCCGAGCAACAGTTAAAAGGGCGGGGCCAGATCGTCGCCATCGACATCAACGAAATGGATGCGCTGCCCGGCGTGACGGTCATACAGGGCGATATTATGGACCCGGATCTGGGACCCGTTTTGTTGGAGGCGTTTGGTGGCCGCGTCGATTTGGTTTTGAGCGACATGGCGCCACCGTCGACCGGTCACAAGTCGACGGATCACTTGCGTATCGTTGCGCTGGTGGAGGCGGCGGTCGCGCTGGTCCGCGAAGTGCTAGCGCCGGGTGGTGGGTTTGTCGCGAAGGTCTGGGAAGGTGGCGCGGACGCGGATCTGCTCGCGGAATTGAAACGCGATTTCGCGCAAGTTAAACATGCTAAACCGAAAGCCAGCCGTAGCGGCTCGGCCGAAATGTATCTGGTCGCCAGCGGATTCCGTGGCGGTGGAGAGGAAGGTGCTGAATGAGCATTCCCGAACATAATCCGCGGCCGGAAAATTGCTTGGACGCGACATTCTATATGAACTATGAGCATCCGGCCGTGCGCGAGTTCGCCGCCGCACATGCCGGCAGCGGCGGTGACGATAAGGCGCTGGCGATCCGGCTTTACAACGCGGTCCGCGACGAGATTCGCTACAATCCCTATTCCGTTGACCTGCGTCCACCCGGTATGCAGGCCAGCACTTCCCTGACGCAAGGCGAAGGGTTTTGCATCAATAAGGCGGTTCTGCTCGCCGCGCTTCTACGCGCGCATGGCATTCCCGCCCGCCTTGGTTTCGCCGACGTGAAGAACCACTTGGCCAGCCAGCGCCTGCTGGACGGTATGGGCACCGATCTGTTCGTTTATCACGGCTACGCGGACGTCTATTTGGACGGCAAATGGGTCAAGGCGACGCCGGCCTTCAACATCTCCCTATGCGAAAAATTCGGCGTGCTGCCGCTCGAATTCGATGGCGAGAACGACTCGATCTTTCATCCCTTCGACAAGGCCGGCCGCCAGCATATGGAATATGTCCACGACCACGGCGCCTATGCCGACCTGCCGCTGGACGATATTCAGAAGAGCTGGCGCGCGCACTATCCGAAGATGACGGAACTTTGGGAGATGGGGGCCGCCACCGGCGATTTCGAAGCGGAGGCGGCGGCCGAAAAGGACGGCGCCGTGCGATTATCGCCAGCATCCTGATTCGTCGCCGAATTCTGCGGATTTCCGCGACCCGCACGGCGCATTCGCCCGCCCCGCTTGGGGATCAGACACCCTCTATCCCGCCGCGGGACGCTGTGTCATATTGCGGCGCCAATTCATTTGGCATTTTTGGAGGATAGGATGGAGATACCCGAAGCGCTTACTTTTGACGATGTCCTCCTAAAACCGGCCGCTTCCAATGTTCTTCCAGCGCAAGCAGACACGACCGCCCAGGTTACACGCGACATTCGCCTCGGCATCCCATTGCTGTCGGCGGCGATGGATACGGTGACCGAACACCGTATGGCCATCGCGATGGCGCAGTTGGGCGGATTGGGCGTAATTCATAAGAATTTGGACATCGAAGCCCAGGCCGACGAAGTACGACGGGTCAAACGTTTCGAGGCCGGCATGGTGGTCGATCCGGTAACCATTCATCCGGATCAGACTTTAGCCGAAGCCTTGGCCTTGATGGATCATCATCGGATCTCCGGCATACCGGTGGTGGAACGCGAGTCCGGTAAGCTTGTCGGTATTCTGACAAATCGCGATGTCCGCTTCGCCACTAAGCAAGGTCAGCCGGTCAGCGAACTGATGACGGCGGAGAATCTCGTCACTGTCCGCGACGGGGTCGAGATGGGCGAGGCCAAGCGACTTCTGCACCAGTCCCGAATAGAAAAGCTGTTGGTGGTCGATGAAAACTATCGCTGCACCGGTTTGGTCACGGTCAAGGATATCGAGAAATCCCAGACCTATCCACTGGCGGCGAAGGACGAGCAAGGTCGGTTGCGGGTTGCCGCCGCCACCGGCGTCGGACCCGAAGGATTGGACCGTACGCAAGCGTTGTTGGAAGCGGGCGTCGACCTATTGATCTTGGATACGGCTCATGGTCATTCCGCTCGCGTGTTGGATGCGGTCGAACAGATCAAGAAGTTGAGTAATTACAGCCAAGTGATTGCCGGCAACGTGGCCACCCGCGACGGTGCCAAGGCATTGGTCGATGCCGGTGCCGACGCGGTAAAAGTCGGTATTGGCCCGGGGTCGATCTGCACGACACGGGTTGTGGCCGGTGTCGGCATGCCCCAGCTCTCCGCGCTGATGGAAACGGCGGAGATTTGCTGGGATCAAGATGTCCCGGTCATCGCTGACGGCGGTATTCGCTACTCCGGCGATCTGGCGAAAGCGATCGCCGCGGGTGCCGGCTGCGCCATGGTCGGTTCCCTATTGGCGGGCACCGAAGAAGCGCCGGGCGAAGTCATTCTGTTTCAAGGCCGATCCTACAAATCCTATCGCGGCATGGGCTCGTTGGGGGCTATGGCCCGCGGTTCCGCCGACCGGTATTTTCAGGAGGAGATCACGGAAACCCTGAAACTGGTGCCGGAAGGGATCGAGGGCCGGGTCGATTACAAGGGTCCGGTTGCCGGCGTGATCCATCAACTGGTTGGCGGTTTGCGGGCCGCCATGGGCTACACGGGCAACGCCAATCTTCGGGATATGGGCGAAAACAGCCAATTCATTCGGGTCAGTCAGGCCGGCGTCCGCGAAGGCCATGTCCACGACGTTCACATTACCCGGGAAGCGCCCAACTATCCTCTAAGCGGCCGCTGACGGCGGTCGCGCCATGCGCGACGACGCGCGATTGCAGGCGGCGATCGAGTTACTGGACGAGATTCTGCGACGCCGGCGGCCGGCCGACGATATCCTGCGCGCCTATTTTCGCCATCGACGCTATGCCGGCTCGAAGGACCGCCGTGCGGTACGGGATTTGGTCTATCGGATATTACGCAGTTATCACCGGTTGCGTTGGCAGGGTGCGGCGGCCATGGGCAGGTCGCTGGCGATGTTTCATGTGCGGGACGCGGCGCTGTTTTCCGGCGCGGAACATGCGCCTCGATCCTTGGATGAACATGAACGTGCCGCCTTGAAGAAACTTAACCAGGGCACACCGCCGGCTTGGGCGAGGGCGAACCTGCCGGAATGGATAGCGGAACCGATGCGGCGGCGTTTCGGGGCTGAGTTCGAGCCGGAAATGGAGGCCCTAAATCGGCCCGCGCCGCTGGATATTCGGGTCAACACACTTAAAAGCACGCGCGAAGACGTTGCCCGGCAATTGCGCAAGGAAGGTCAGGACGTGACGGATACCCTATATTCGCCCTGGGGTTTGCGGCTGGGTACGCCAGTTCAACTGACGGGCCATGCGCTCTATCGCGAGGGCGTCATCGAAATTCAAGACGAGGGGGCGCAGCTGATCGCCCTGGCCACGGAAGCCCAGCCCGGCCAGACCGTCGTCGACTTGGCGGCCGGTGCCGGCGGGAAGACGCTGGCGCTCGCAGCCATGATGGCGAACTGCGGGCGTCTAATCGCTGCCGATATCGACCGCAATCGTCTGAGCCGGGCAGAGCACCGCTTGCGCCGGGCCGGCGTGACATGCGCCGAAACGGTGGCGGTTGCAGCGGCGGAGGATCCAGACGATCCGTTTTGGCGCGAAATGGCGGGGCAAGCGGACGTGGTTCTGTTGGATGCACCGTGCAGCGCGACCGGTATTTTGCGGCGGCAACCGGAACGCAGCATCGACCTTAGCGCCGATAAGGTCAGTCAGTTGAGCGGCCTGCAGGCGCGGCTGCTTCGGCGTGCCAGCCGTTTGGTCGCGCCGGGCGGCCGGCTGATATATGCGACTTGCTCGCTATTGCTGGAGGAGAATGAACTAGTTTACCAACGGTTTATCGAAAATTGCGAAGATTTCGCCTTAGCGGTTATCGACTTGCCGCACATGCCGCTGGCTACGACATATCTTTTGACGCCAGCTCGCCATGGCTGCGACGGATTTTTCATCGCGGCGCTGAAACGTCTCGGCGGATGATCGTCACGAGGAGTTTTCTTTGTCTTTACTGGTCCAGCGCCGTATAGCAGGCGTATATAACTTGATACTCGGTTTTAGATGTGAGTAATGCTTGTGTATTCCTGGCTCGTTCGATCGATCGCAATCATTGTTTTGGCCTGCTTGCCCGCGGTATCGGCGCTGGCGGTCAGCACTGGCGGCGCACCACGTCCGAACGCAAGCTCCGAGAAGAAGTCCGACTATGAGGAAGGCGTCAAAGCCGTCAATCAGGAAGACTGGAAGCGTGCCGAGATTGCCCTCAAGCGCGCGATCGACAAGGACCCGACCGACGCTGACGCTTACAACTATCTTGGCTATACATACCGCCAATTGAAACGTTTCGATGAAGCCCTTACAGCCTACAAAGAGGCCCTGCGCCTCAATCCCGAACATCGGGGCGCCCACGAATATATTGGGGAGGCCTATTTGGCGTTGAAGCAACCGGTCAAGGCCCGCGAACATCTCAAGGCGCTCGACAAACTCTGCTTCTTCGGTTGCGCCGAATACGACGAGTTGAAGGCCGCGATCGAAAATTACGAAGGTAACCGCTAGCGATACAAAATGCCTTTTTCGCCGCCTTGCTCGCGTATCATGCGGCCAACGGTCGCATCGAATGAATCGCCGTTTGATGCCGTCACTTTCTTCCGCTGATTAGCAATATATTCTCGACGTTGGACATTGAGACGGTCGAGGATCGTATTGATTTCCTTGCGTTCTTCCAGAAGCTTTTCGATATGCGCTTGCCGTTCCAGAGGGCTTTTCGATCGCAGGTCGGACGGCAGGTCTTGCTCCTTTATTTCGTCGAGTTTGACTTTGCCGGTCTCCAGGTCGTTGAGCAATTCGCCGTCGCCGGTTACGACTTCCGAGCGAATACCCCTTGGCCCGCAGATAGGCGGATTTGTCCGCTTGCACGGCGCTTGGCGCTTCCGTGGTCTCCTTGGATTTCTGCCGCACGCGGTTGCGCCGGCTCTGATCGCCGTAGGGCACGATCGTGCGGTGCAGTCGACGCTGCAATTGCTGTATATCGCCGTCGAAGGGGGTTTTTATCACCCGCATATTGCCGCTTTGGGGGATGGCGGCGAATTGGCCGCCGGCAAGATTGGCGATTTGTTGCCAAATCGCTTTGGTGTCGGACGCGCCGCCGGCCAACACAGTATTGATAATCACATTATCCTTGCGGGCTTGCCGAGCGGTCACCGGATATTTCACGTCGTCCTGATAGGTCATTTTGGGCGGGGAGTCGCCGACCAGGAAGACCACCCGGTAGGTCTGCGGGTTCCGGTCCCAGGACATCCGCTTGAGCGCGTCATGCAGCGCTTGGTTCACGGACTCGGGTCTGTCGCCACCGCCTTGCGCTCGAAACTTGATCAGCTCGCTATATATGTCGTCGATATCGGCGGTTAGATCGAAACGTCGTGTGACATAGGCGTCGCCGCGATCCCGGTAGCCGATCAGGCCGATGCGCAGCTCCGGCACGATCTCCGCCTGTAGCATTTCGGTGGCGATCGACCAGATCTTCACTTTCGCACCTTCGATCAGGCCGCTCATGGAGCCGGTGGTGTCGATCAGAAAGACCGCATCTATCCGCGGTTTCGAGCATTGTTCGCACTGGACAGGGTTGTCCTCCGTCGCGGCCGGCTTCGCATTAGTTGTCGCGGACGTGATTACGATGGCTGCCAAGGCGATGATGAGGGCTAGCCCACGCATATCGATTCTCCCACTTTCCATATCCGATCCGACCAAGTTCGAGGCAAAGTTGGGCTTGGAAAGGACCGAATTAGGGCGATTTCGGGGCTGGGTGCGCGAAACCTTTTCTTCCTACCTGACATCGCCTAGTTTGCCGCCATGTCCGACCGTGTGTTGATCCTTGATTTCGGTTCCCAAGTCACCCAACTGATCGCCCGCCGCGTCCGAGAGGCTGGGGTCTATTGCGAAATCGTGCCTTATTTCAAGGGCGCGGAGGTGCTGGCGAGCTTTCACCCAAAAGCGATTATCTTGTCCGGCGGGCCGGCATCCGTCACCGAAACGGATACGCCCAGAGCGCCGGACGCGGTATTCGATTACGGCGTACCGGTACTCGGTATTTGCTACGGCGAGCAGACCATTTGCGCCCAACTAGGCGGCGAGGTCGTGCTGTCGGGCGAACGCGAATTCGGCCGGGCCGATCTGGACATCGTCGACGATTGCCGGCTATTCGACGGCGTCTGGCAATCGGGCGACCAGGTCCGGGTCTGGATGAGCCATGGCGACAAGATTTCGCGTATTCCGGACGGTTTTCGCGTTGTCGCTACCAGCGGTAACGCGCCGTTTGCGGCGATCGCCGATGACGATAGACGGATTTACGGCGTTCAGTTCCATCCCGAAGTCGTGCACACCCCGGATGGCGCTCGCTTATTGAGCAATTTCGTGCATAACGTGGCGGATTGCGCCGGCGATTGGACCATGGCCGCGTTTCGCCAGCAGGCAATCCAGGCGGTGCGCGCGCAAGTCGGCGACGGTCGCGTAATCTGCGGCTTGTCCGGCGGTGTCGACAGTTCCGTGGTCGCCGTCTTGCTGCATGAGGCGATTGGCGATCAGCTGACATGCGTCTTTGTCGATCATGGCCTGTTACGCCAAAACGAGGGCGCAGAGGTCGTGGATCTGTTCCGCGATCATTACAACATTCCGCTGATTCACAAGGACGCCAGCGATCTCTTCCTCGGCAAATTGGCCGGGGTTAGCGACCCTGAGCGCAAGCGGAAGATCATCGGCGCCACCTTCATCGACGTTTTTGAAGCGGAGGCAAAGGGCATAGGCGGCGCACGATTCCTGGCCCAAGGCACCCTTTATCCGGACGTGATCGAAAGCGTTTCGGCTTTGGGCGGACCCAGCGTCACGATCAAGTCGCACCACAATGTCGGCGGTTTGCCGGAACGGATGGATATGGAATTGGTCGAACCGGTCCGCGAGCTGTTCAAGGACGAGGTGAGAGCGCTCGGCCGCGAACTCGGTTTGCCCGAAACCCTTGTCGGCCGCCACCCCTTTCCGGGCCCTGGTTTGGCGATCCGGGTACCCGGCGAGATCACGGCCGAGAAACTCGATCTTCTGCGTCAGGCCGATGCGATCTACATTGAGGAAATCCGCAAGGCCGGCCTCTATGACAAAATCTGGCAGGCCTTCGCCGTCTTGCTACCGGTTCGCACCGTCGGCGTCATGGGCGATGCGCGTACTTACGATTATGCCTGTGCGTTGCGCGCGGTGACGTCGACCGACGGCATGACCGCCGACTACTTCCCCTTCGAACATGACTTCCTCGGCCGCACCGCGACCCGGATCATCAACGAAGTCAACGGGATCAATCGCGTGACCTATGACATCACCTCCAAGCCACCCGGTACGATCGAGTGGGAATAGACGCTGCCGGATCGGGCATTCATCCGCTTGTCATTTGCCGACCAAATGAATATCGGACAGAATGTCCGAGCAATCGAACTTCGGGGGTTTGAGGATGGACGGTATTCTGATTCAGTATGAACTGAACGGCGATGTACAGGCGTGGCGACATGCGGTGGATGCGTTCATCGACAATGTACAAGCAGACGACAGGCTGCGTGGACGATTCTCATATCAGGTAAAGCAAGTTGGCGACGGCGCCGAGCGTATCCATATCGGCACCTGGGACAGTGCGGAGACGCTGGCTCATTTGCAGGCACAGGAGTTCTTCAAGATTTTTGCCGGGCAGGTCCAGGGATTCGCCGGAGATAGTCTGAAGACCACGCGCTTCAGTCATGTGACGGGCACCATTTGATCCGTGGCGTCATCCGCTCCAAAAGTCGGCATAGTCAGTCTGGGTTGCCCGAAAGCGCTGGTCGATTCCGAACGCATCGTGACGCGTCTGCGGGCGGAAGGTTATCAGATCGCTCCCGATTATGACGGGGCCGATCTGGTGTTGGTCAATACCTGCGGTTTTATCGATAGCGCCAAAGCGGAATCCCTCGCTGCGATCGGCGAGGCGCTGGAGGAGAATGGTCGCGTCATCGTCACCGGCTGTCTCGGCGTCGATGCCGCCGGTATTCAAGATCAGTTTCCGGATGTTCTCTCCGTCACCGGCCCGCATCAATATGAAGCGGTGATGGGCGCGGTGCATCGGGCCTTGCCGCCGGCTCACGACCCCTATCTCGATCTCGTGCCGCCGGAAGGCATCAAGCTGACGCCAAGACATTACGCATATTTGAAAATATCGGAAGGCTGCAACAATCGCTGTAGCTTCTGCATTATCCCGCAATTGCGCGGGGACTTGGTTAGCCGTCCTATCGATCAAGTGTTGCGCGAAGCCGAGCGATTGGTCGGTGCCGGCGTGAGGGAGCTGCTGATCATTTCGCAGGATACCAGCGCCTATGGCGTGGATTTGAAACACCGAAGCGCCGAATGGCGCGGTCAGTCGTTGCGGAGCCATATGACGGACCTTTGCCGTGGGCTCGCCGCGTTCGGCGTGTGGGTCCGTTTGCACTATGTTTATCCTTATCCGCATGTCGATCAGGTGCTGCCGTTGATGGCGGACGGCGGCATTTTGCCGTATCTCGACATTCCGTTTCAGCATGCCAGTCCATCCGTCCTCAAGGCGATGCGGCGGCCGGCCAATCAGGAGAAGACGCTGGACCGTCTGCGTTCTTGGCGCGACGCGTGTCCGGACCTGGCGATCCGCTCCACCTTCGTGGTCGGCTTTCCGGGCGAGACCGACGCTGACTTCGAGCTGCTCTTGGCGTGGTTGGAAGAGGCGCAATTGGACCGGGTCGGCTGTTTCAAATACGAAGCGGTTGACGGCGCCCCCGCCAACGAACTGCCGCATGCCGTGCCGGAGGAGGTGAAGGAAGAGCGCTATCACCGATTAATGGCGGCGCAGCAACGGATCAGCACGCGCAAACTGACCAATCGAATAGGGCAAACGCTCGAAGTGCTGATCGACGAAGTCGATGGGGAAGGGGCGATCGGCCGCAGTTACGCCGACGCGCCGGAGATCGACGGTTGCGTGTTTTTGAACGGAGACACCGAGTGTCGTCCGGGCGATCTCGTCCATGTTCAAATCGAGCATGCGGACGAATACGACCTTTGGGGCGTGCGGATTTAGCCGTCTGCTAGCGCCGCACTTTCTTGCGCAGGATATCACGGGCCAGCTGAACCCGCTTGCGTGCTAGCGCTGGCGAGATTTGCAGTTCGGCGGCCATTTCCGAATAGTCCTGATGGTTGAAAACCCGGCGGGTCAGCGCGTCGGACAAAGGTCCGGGCATTTCCGTCATGGTCTGGACCACTTCGGCCTGATGTTCCATGGACTGTGCGGTGTCTTCCGGCGTGCGGCTATCGGCGCCGTCGATGCCGAGATGGCTACGCTGCTCAGGCCGTAAGCTGCATAGAGCCTGATGCCGGCGGCTTCGTTCCCGATGGATATCGTTGCAGCAATTGCCCAGGACGCGAAAGAACCAAGCGACGGGATTTTCGACTGCGGCACTATCTGGGCGGATTGCGCGGGCGGCATTGATCGCGGCCGTGCTCAACGCGTCTTCGGCTTCATCCATATTGCCGTTCATGCGCGCCAACGCGAAACGCAGCAAGACGCGATGATGTCCGACGAAGAAATGCCAGAAGGCATCGCGCCTCGGATTTGTTCCGGGCGGGTCTTCGGTCCCTCCCTGAGATTTTCTCGTTGCTGTGTCCGTATCCGCGTTTTCACGTGCCCTCGTCAAAGGCGTCATCATCACAACCTTGCCCCCCAAGTTGTTCGCGTTCTTGCTTGCGAGATTTGCGTCGCTGGCTGTTCATCCAGCTTTCTAGAGACGTCTGTGACTTTAGGTTGTGAATAATAATCTAATATACGATTTGGAGGTGCCCATCATTCACATTTCGTCCTGCATGGCGTCGTCGTAACAGGCGGGCGATGCGCTCCCTAATCCAACGGTTGACCAATGAGGGAAGACAAATGAGCAAGATTATTATTGAGAACCAATCTCAGGACACACCGCCGATCGGTGTTTTTAAGCGCACTTACAATATGCCGCATTTTCTGGTGCCCTGGAGGATCTATCGGCCCACGAGAAAGGGCCAATGCCCCGTCGATATTCCCACGGACTTCCAAGTCTATGTGCGGCATGGCGACGAGCAGGATCCGAACGGAGGCTGCCGATCGAACATCGAGAAACTGACCGAATTGCAGGCCAATCTGGTGCTGAACTTGGATTCGACGTCGGACAGTCCGGGCGGCGAGCCCCATTTGTCATTCAGTTCTCAAGCGCCGTTGCCCAACCAAATCAATATCGCGAACATGACGGGGACTGGCGTATGGGCGCATGTACAAGGCAAGGGCAGTGACGGCAAGTATACGGATATCCTCCCGACACAGGTTCTCACAGGCTATTCGACGATCATGTACGACGTGCGCGCGACTTACTATCTCGCGGTCGTCAATACATGGGTATCCGAGGGCGATCGTATTCGGGAGCAGGAGCTGACAACCAAACCGTTCCCGGTTTTGGCCGGTCAAACCGCCATAGTGCAAGGCTCGGAATGGACGTCTTATGACATTCAAACGGCCGACGGGAATTGAATTTGAGCCGGTTACGAGCATATCCGCCGGTGTTCAGCGAGCACGAAATCCGAACAAACCGACGCGACTGTGGAGGGGCGTAAATTGGCAGGCGGTGAGATTGCATTGTTCACGATTAGCAATGACGCGCGAGATGTGCCGGAAGGCCGCGGCGACGACGTCATGTATATCGCAATCCGCCGCCGTCCGCTCGCGGACCCTGTCGAGGAATTCGGACTGTGGGGTGTATTGGCGATCGCGATCGGGGCAACCCTGCCAGTGACGGAGGACAATCGCTGTCCAGGCGACATCGGATCGCAAGGCGCATCGGTCGTCCGATTATACGACGGAGAGACGCAGGTGGGAGATACGGTCGCACAATCGGGCCGATTTGCGCGGCGACGGTCGGCCGTGCTTCTCACTGACGGCAACACCGGCCGCACAGAGGCGTCGGTGAATGTGGACAAAAGTCTATTCCAAGACAGTACCCAGTTTGTCCCGGCTTTAGCTGAGGCATCGTTTCACGCGAGCCCTTCGCCGCCATCACCCCCGCCTCCGCCGACACACAACAGATGGTACGCGGCGATCGTCAAGCCGGGTCACTACGACCAACAAAATTGTCGCTATCGAACGTCTGAAATTTACGGCGACTGGCAGGAAATTAAGCTGAACCAACATTGGACGATCCGCGGATGCATTTGGTCATCCTATGTGTGGCAACTGGTCGGCTGACCCGCCGCAACATCGAAATTCGTCCGGTCCGATCGAAACGATGCGGTGCTGGGTATTGGTATAGCGAATCAAGACAGGCGAATAGAGATTGATCGGCCTGGTCTCCTTGGCCGAGAGCTTGGACTCTTGCGGGGGCGTCTCCTCGGTCGAGCCGGCCGGTGTGTAGCTTTGGTACGTGAGATACTCGCTGGCTTCGATCATGGCGGCGGTCGCGCCTCCTTCGACCGTGACCTCCGTCGCCAGTTTCGGCCGCATGTAAATGTGCGAATGGTCCTGCACCATCATTTCCTGCCAACTGCCGGCCTCGTCTCCGACCTTCTCACCGGCCGCGTTCGACCGAGTGGAAACATCAGGGTCGCCGTGGTCTTTGCTGTTCCGACCCAAGTTTTGCGCACGGATGAATTGGCCGCGAAAATCCGGCAAACAAAAGAAGCCTTCCCGCACGGTCCCCGCGGCATATCGTCGGCCGAGGACGCGGAAGAGTTCCGGAAACTTTGCGAGTTTGATCGGGCTGCCATCGCAAATCAGCCAGCCGTTCAAGGCCAAGGTCTGGGCAAACTGAAAGTTGCCGATTTTGTCCTTCATGTCGATCACCATGGCGGAATAAAGCAACAGGCCGCCGACCGGCGCGGCGGGCGGACAGTGGTTTAGCTGCGGCAAGGTCACGGTGTGGCGACCAACGGCGGTAGCTGGTCGTCCCGATCCAACAAGGTCGACAGACCGGTCGGGACGATTTCCGTCCATTCTTCCAACGGATGCGATGTGCCGCCGACGCCGGTCGCGGACAGTTTCAAGGCGTTTGCCAATGGAAGGTCGCTTTCCGCCACGGGCGCCGAAAGATTGCCGTCGACCCAAATACGGCCACCGAGCGCCAGGCTCAGCAGAATAAGATTCTCGTAACCGGGGGCGACCGGCAGGATTAGGCGGGCGGATCCGGCGGTTAGAAAATCGGCGAAGGCGGGACTGGCGGCGAATACTTCCCGCAACAGCGCCGTGTTGGGCCCGCCTTCAGCCGGCGACGGCCAAAGCGAGGGGTAGTTTGCCCAAACCATCTTGCTCCAGAGCAGCGCTTGCTCATAGAACGCCACTAATTGCTGTTCTTGAAGTTGTTGCGCACGGATTTGCTGATCCGTCAGATTGTCAAAATCGGGTGCCGGCCCCAGGAGCCGGCGTAGTACGGCGGCTTTCAACACCTGCAACTGGGTGTCGCGGCCGTCGTCTTGACCCAGCAGGGGCTGGGCCTCGAGCGTCGACTTGATGGCGTCGCCATAGCGCCGGTCCTGGGTCTCGTAGCCGGCAATGACCCGATCATAAGCGTCGATTTGCCAGCCTGAGAATAGCGCCGCTTGCCGTTCGCAAACGACCGTCAGATTGATCGATGTTGCCCCCGTCTGTGTGTTTGCCGGCTGGAATTGGAAGAAACAATCCAGCGGACCGGGCGACGCATCGAGCTTAATCTCAGCGCCCGGGCTTGGTGCGTCGACCTGATTTTGTCCAATATATCCCTCGACGGTCAGGTCCTTGGGCGCAAAGGAGACATAGGCGCTGGCGGCTTTATAGCCATCCGGAATGTCGAGAATTTGATTGCCAGTATCCAAGCGGCCGTCGAATGCCGCCGTCAAACGGATGGTCGCTGCCGGCGGCGACGGCATCTCCGAAATGTCATATAAGGCCTGTAGGTCGGCGATGTTCTTTTCATCGATTTTTGTCGGGCTGTCGATCGGCGGATTGAGCAAGCCGGGGGCGACGACGGATTTCGCGCTCAATCCGGCATTTGTCATCATTTCGATCAACAATGAACGGGCGGGCGAGGCCAGGTCCATCTGCAGCAACAGATAATCGCCGTCGGCGCAAAGCGCGGCCTGATAAACTTTATCGACCCAGCGATAGATGCCGACGAGATGATCCGATCCCGCCAAGTTGTCGATGACTTGGCTTTCGTCTGTCTCTTCCCGTGTCCGCTCGCGGTTTCGGCTTATGTGCCGTCGTTGATTGCGCAATCGTTCGCGGCTCCGTTTGGTCAGGTCGCGGACGAAGCGGGCGACCTGTTTGACCTCGTTGTGGTCCGCCTTAGGTTTGTTGCTATCGCTCTTTTCGCCGCTGCCGCTTGAATTGTTATTGCCGTTGGATTTGTCGTAGGGCGTGAAGACGATGGTTGAGGATAGACCGCTTTTGTCGAAAGTTTCCGCCTTGGTGTAGCCGGGCTTGGTCCAGGTTCGATGGGTGCTGCCGTCACTCTCGGTTTCCGACAGCGACGTTAGCGTGGCATCGCGGAGATCGGTTTCATCGTCCGTATCGACGCGTTGATCCATGATCCGTTTA
The DNA here is from genome assembly GCA_965216645.1 of Alphaproteobacteria bacterium. Lineage (GTDB taxonomy): Bacteria > Pseudomonadota > Alphaproteobacteria > CBDCGJ01. Next base: position 35,568 of record CBDCGJ010000011.1, read on the forward strand.
TGGGCGCGGCTGCCGGTCGCCCCCTTCATCACGTTGTCGATGGATGCAATTTCGCCAAGACGGTAGGCAAGCGGCCGCAACTGCAATCGGTTGAGACGGCCGATCGCGACCGGTATCAGGGGGGGGTCGCCAGGGGATGCCGATGGAAACAGCGCGTTCGGCAATATTGGCGTCGCAGCCAAGGCGGCTTCGATCACCTTGGCTTGACCCTCTTCCGGCAAGTCATCGTCGCGATTGGCGGTCAGCCGATCGATCAAGCTCATCTGCCGTAGAGTCAAGACAAGCTCCAGCGGTAACAGATTGCCGATGTTCGGTCGATCGATGAGAAGCGCGAAGAGATTGCACCAAAGCTGTGTCCACACATCGTCGAATTTGAATGTCTTGTTCGATTTGAATTTGGCGAGATCCGAGTCGAGGGCCTTCACGAGCAAGTGTGTCAGATCGGTATAGACGTCCTGGTCTTCTAGCAGGGCCGTGCGAAGCGCGGCCATCAGTTCGGCTAATTCTTCCGCGACCTGTTTGGTCGGCGGCGGTTTCTTGCCACCTTTATGCGCCGTCAGAATTCCGCGCGATCGCCCAGGCATTGGGCGAGAGTTCGGACGATGATGGGTGCGACGGTTTCTCGATCCATTGACCCAGATAGCAAAGATTCTGGTAGGGCCAGGCAAGATCGGATAGCGATGAAATGAGTTCCGGCGGCTTTTCATAATCCGTCGCCGCCTTTTTTCGTTCTTTGACGGTTTTGGCGTCGGCGAGGGATTTTAAAAAGTTGCTTTTGCCGGGTATCGGAAAGGGGTAGTCGAGAAACCGGCGGCCGCGGGCGATCGGATTGAGGCTATCCGGGTAGCGAGCCCAGAGGAAATTCAGCAGCTCGAATCCTTGATCGCCGTCGGGCACGAGGTTTCTCCACTTTCGGTCCCGTTATTTCGGGGGCTGTAGATTGAGTTTGGCGTTGCCGGATCTCTCGCCGAAATCGATGCCGACCCGGTAGCCTTTGTGCATGGCCGTACAGAGCATGGCGGTAATCGATGAGATTGCAGCGACGGCCACGCCGGCGGCCACCCAGGCTAGATCGATCGATATCCAATCTTCACCGACGTCACCCTCGACAGGTTCCGGCGTTTCCCCTCGAACGCGGAGGGAGTTTATGGGCTGCAGCGTCCAGTAATCGAGCAAGGCCGCCCGCGTCTCCTCATCCAGCAAAACGGTGGAACTCCGGCTTTCGCCGATATACTCCAGAAGCTTGTCTTCGTCGCTTGGCCAGTTGACGGTATTTGCCATAGGTCTCTCCATGCATAAATAATTGAGCTTTGTGCATGGAAGACGCATCCACGGTGGCGCTGTGAACCACGAATGCGTTAGGCGGTTTGAATAAGTTTCCAGGCCGTATCGGAAAGCTGGCGGCAGCCATCCTTACGCAGGATCGCGTCGGGGGAGGAGGCGTTGCCGTCGAGGCCGCGCTTATAGACGCCTTGCACGATGGCGGCGAGGCGGTATAGCGAGAGGGCGAGATAGAAAGTCCAGTTCGGAATATCGTCCCGACCCGTCAATTCGCAGTATCGGGCTACATAGGCCTCCTCGGTCGGGATGCCGTAACGCTCGAAATCCAAGCCCGTGATGTCGCCGCGGCGGGAATCCGCATAGTGGTAGTTGATGCAGTTATATGCGAGGTCGGACAGCGGGTTGCCGAGGGTACCGAGCTCCCAATCGATAATGGCCAGGATCTCCGGCTCGTTCGGGTGGAAGATCGTATTCTCCATACGATAGTCGCCGTGGATGATCGTGGTCTCGCTGTCGTCGGGCATGTTGTCGCCGAGCCAGGAGAGAACTCGATCCATATTGATCAATTCGTCGGTTTTGCTGGCTTCGTACTGCCCGGACCAGCGCTTGATCTGGCGGCTGCAATAGCCGCCGACCCGTCCATATCCTTCAAGTCCGATGGCTTGCCAGTCGGCGAGATGCAGTTTGGCCATCGTGCGGCACATGGCATCGTAATGGGCACCGCGATCCGCGGGCGTCATGTCCGGCAGGGCGAAATCCCGGATCACCCGACCTTCCACATGTTCCATGACATAGAAGGCTTGGCCGATTACGGCCTCGTCTTCGCAAAGCAGATAGGACTTGGCGACAGGCACGTCGGTCCGGGCCAGCGCCGTGATGACGCGGTATTCCCGATCCACCGCATGGGCCGAGGGCAGGAGCTTGCCCGGCGGTTTCTTGCGCATGACATAGCGGGCGCCGGCGCCGTCGGTCAGCAGAAATGTCGGGTTGGACATGCCGCCCTGAAACTGCCGGACGGATAATCCGGGCGTATAGCTGTCGATATGTGCCGCCAGGTAGCTATCCAGCGCCGACTCGGAAAAACGATGTTGATCCAGGACGCTTTCCACGTCGTTGGTCGAAGAAATGCCCGCGCCCGCCGTCATAGTTCACCTCTTGAAAGCTTCGCCGAGTTAGAGCACGAGCCCTGCCGGCCGGCAAGAGGACTAAGCTTCGAAAAGGTCTCGAAACTGTCGTTCGCCGGATGGGTTGAAGCGGACGGCGCGGTCGCCATCCTTCCGGTTGGCCCAGCGGAGCTCGCATATCCGGGTCAGAAAGGCGACGCCGAGGGCGCCCGCGAGATGGCTGCGCCGATTGCTCCAGTCCAGACAAAGTCGGCAGAGCGGGCGCCGCTTGGCGGCGAGTGCCGCGAGGTCGATGCCGAAGTCAACGACAAAATCTTCGCCCTTACGCGTCAACTCGAGGTCGTCGTCGTGCTCTCGCAGAAGTCCGCGCTTGGTCATGCCGTCGAACATCAAGATACCTAAGTCGCCGGCAAGGTGGCCGTAGCAGGAGCGGGCGTAACGCAAGTCCGGATCTTTCGGTCCGAATTGCCGGGTCGGGCGGGTCCGTTTGTTGGCGAGGAGTTCCAGGCGCGCCAGCAGGTCGGCCACATCCGGACCCGCGAGTTGGTAATAATGATGACGTCCTTGCTTTCGCTTGGCGACGAGGCCGCCGTCCAGCAGTTTTCTGAGATGGGAGCTCGCGGTTTGTGCGGTGACCCCGGCGTCGGTCGCCAGCTCGATGGCCGTACGGGCATAGCCGTCTGACAGTGCCGTCAACATCCGCGCCCGCGCCGGGTCGCCAACCAGGGCCGCCACGGAGGCGATGTCAGGCTCTTCTTGCATACTTCGACTTATAACGAAGTATGTCTTGAGTCAATGGCCGCGCTCAATCTTCAGGCTTAGCGGGACGACAATCTCGTCCCTTTCCAGTAGGGGCCCCTACTACGACCGATTAGAAAGAGTATCGGAGCAAGGTTCGGATAGGTGCGGCAAGTCGGCTTCGATAAGGTCCGCCTCGAAAGCATTAGAGGAGTAATTGATATGCCGTCTCTCGAACAGGTCGATTGGACGGGCCTGACAGAAGCGCTAGGCGAGCGCGGTTTCGCCATGGCGCGAAATGTGTTGTCCGCACGGGAATGCCGGCAGGTCGCGGCCTGGTTCGACCGGGACGACATGTTTCGCTCTCATATCGTGATGCGACGCCACGGATTTGGGGAAGGGGAGTACAAGTACTTTGACTATCCGTTACCCGATCTCGTGGCGGGACTGCGCGAAGCGATCTATGCGCGACTATCGCCCTTGGCGAACGATTGGGCGGACAAATTGCGTTTGCCGGCACGATATCCGAGTGAGTTGTCGGAACTGACCGCGCTCTGCCACCGGTCAGGTCAACGGAGGCCGACGCCATTGCTGTTGCAATACGGTCCCGGCGACTACAATCGGTTGCATCAGGACTTGTACGGCGAACTGTCATTCCCGTTACAGGTGGCCGTCTTGCTGGACCGGCCCGGTCAGGACTTTACCGGCGGCCAGTTCGTATTGACCGAACAGAAACCACGCAGCCAAAGCCGCGTGCAGGTGGTTGATTTGGCGCGGGGCGATGCCGTGATCTTCGCTGTCAACGACCGTCCGGCATTGGGTCAGCGCGGGTACTATCGGCTAAAAATGCGACACGGAGTCAGCGAGCTACTGAGCGGACGCCGGCACACCCTCGGCATCATTTTTCACGATGCGACCTAACGGTCGTGATCGGAAAGGTTGGACCCCCGCCAGTTCGGGTCCGCGGCGGCGGGCTCGCTGGTGAGGCCGGCGGCGTGGATGCCGGCAATGGCGCAGTATTCGTCCTTCTCCGACGTGTCGCCGCTGATCCCGACGGCGCCGACGGTTTCCCCGCCGGCGCTCTGGATGAGGACGCCGCCAGGGACTGGGATGAGTTGCCCACCGGAGGCGGCGGCAAGAGCATTTTGAAAGACGGGCCTGGCCGACAAGCGTTCGCCGATCTGGCGGCTTGAGATGCCCATGCCCAATGCGCCCCACGCTTTCCCGTAGGCGATGCCGAAACGCAGAAGACCGGAACCGTCCTCGCTTTTCATCGCCACTAAACGACCGCCGGAATCCAGCACGACGACCGTCAACGGCAACATGTTCTCCTGCCGGCCGGTCGCTAGCGCCGTGGCGACGATTTGATCGGCCTGGGCCAAATCAAGGTTAGATTTGAGCCGCATGATCGTCCTCCCTCAATTCCTTCGCCCGAGCGTACAGCTTGCCCATTGTTTTCTGAAGCTGCCTGTATTCGCGGTCCGAAAGACAGCCGAGCAACGCAGTCTCCCGCGCCTTCACGCGAGGTACGATCTTTCGATAAACCATGCCGCCGCGACGGGTTAGGCGAAGACAGGAACGACGACCGTCCTTTTTGTCCCGCCTCTTCCGACACATAACCAAGATTTATCAAGCGGGCGACGGCGCGGCTCACTTGGACCTTATCCATGTTCGTGGCCTCGCCAGACTTCGTTGGCGGACAAGGGTTGCGCATTTCCCAACGCCCCCATTACACGCCATTCCTGACGGCTTAGGTCGAAGTCGTTGGCGTAGAGTTGTGCGAGGCCTTTGCTGATTTCGAGATACAAAACCGACAGCTGGTAGGGAAAGAATTCCGCCAGGATCAGCTTCTCTCTTATGTCCATACGAACCTCCTATACATCGCCGTTGAATTTAATTGCATTTGCAACTAATATCAGTCAACGACTTTTCTGAAAATGGGGACCGGATCATGAAACAATGGATCAATCTGCCGCGGGTAGAAGGCAATGCCACACGCCAAGCCCACGCCGACATGCCGGAAGGCACATATGAACGCGAGATCGGGCGGGAGGGATTTTTCGGACCGGCCAGCCAGTTCCATCATCAGAACCCGCCGACCGGTTGGGTTTCGTTCGATGGACCTTTGCGGCCCCATGCATATGACCTGAACAAGTTCGATACGGTGGGAAGCCCCTGGTCGGCACCTGTCGTGCTGTCCAACGCCGCGTGCCAGATCCGGATCTGGCATCCCGCCGACAGTATGGATCATCTCGCCCGCAATGCTGATGGCGATCAGGTGCTGTTTGTTCACGAAGGCGCGGGCGAGCTTTTCTGCGATTATGGCCATCTCAGTTTCCGCGACGGCGACTATCTGTTGCTGCCCCGCGGCACCGCCTGGCGCCTCGACTTCTCCGAGAAGACAATGGTGTTGATGATCGAGGCCACCAACGACGCCTTCGGCCTGCCGGACAAGGGACCGGTCGGCCGGCAGGCAATTTTCGATCAAGCAATTCTGGACGTGCCGGCCATCGACGACGCGTTCAAGGATCAGTATTCCAAGGGCGAAACCCGCATTGTCGTAAAACGGCAGAATCAGCTGACCACCATCACCTATCCGTTCAATCCCCTGGACGCGGTCGGTTGGCACGGTGACCTGGCGCCGGTGAGACTCAATTGGCGGGACATTCGGCCCCTAGGTTCGCACCGCTACCATGTGCCGCCGTCGGCCCACACCACCTGGCTAGCCGGGCGGCTGGTGATTTGCACGTTCTGTCCGCGGCCGATCGAGAGCGATCCGGGGGCATTGAAGCTGCCATACTTCCATTCCAACGACGACTATGACGAATACATCTTCTATCACCGGGGCGAGTTCTTTAGCCGCGACAATATCCATCCCGGCATGTCAACCTGGCATCCCAACGGTTTCTCCCACGGACCCCATCCGAAAGCCTATGAGACGGCGATGAAGTATGCGCGAAAGGACACGGATGAAGTGGCTGTAATGGTCGATACCCGCGACTTCCTCAATGCGCACGATTTGCCGGATGGCATCGAGTGGCATGGCTATGCCGATAGTTGGAAAGCCAAGTCATGAAACTTGCGAGTTTGAAAAACGGCCGCGACGGTCGGCTCGTTGTGGTGTCGGGCGACCTTGTCCGTTGTCAGGCGGTCTCGTCATTTGCCACGTTGCAGGCCGCGCTGGATGATTGGGATGTAGCGGAGCCTGCCTTGCGGGATGTTTCGACAGCCGTCAATGACGGCGCGGGGGAGCCATTCGATCCGGTCGCCTGCGCCTCGCCGTTGCCGCGCGCTTATCAGTGGGCCGACGGTTCGGCCTACGTCAACCATGTCGAACTCGTCCGTAAGGCCCGCGGGGCGGAGATGCCGGCCAGTTTCTGGACCGATCCGTTGATGTATCAAGGCGGCTCCGACGGTTTCCTCGGACCCCGCGATGACATTGTCGCAGGCAGCACGGATTGGGGCATCGACTTCGAAGGCGAGATCGCTGCGATCACTGGCGACGTGCCCATGGGCGCCGATACGGAGGAAGCGGCCCAACAGATCCGGTTGCTGATGCTCGTGAACGACGTCAGCCTGCGTAATCTGATCCCTCACGAGTTGGGTAAGGGTTTCGGCTTCTTTCAGTCGAAGCCGGCATCGGCTTTTTCGCCGGTGGCGGTGACGCCCGACGAGTTGGGCGACGCCTGGGACGGCGGCCGCGTCGATCTACCTCTGCAGGTGACCTATAACGGCGACCTGTTCGGTCGGCCGAATGCGAAGTCCGATATGACCTTCGATTTCCCGACCCTGATCGCGCATGCCGCCAAGACCCGCGCCCTTTGCGCCGGCAGTATCGTCGGTTCCGGCACCGTCTCCAATAAGCAGGACACGGCACACGGCTCCGCTATCGCGGACGGCGGCGTCGGCTATGCCTGCATCGCCGAAGTCCGGATGATCGAGACCATCAATGACGGCCAACCGACGACGCCCTTCATGGCCGACGGAGACCGCGTGCGGATCGAGATGCAGGATAAGAATGGCGCCGACATCTTCGGCGCCATCGATCAGACGGTTCGGGTTGCTGGGTGAATTCCGCCGTCTTCCCGGATGCACTGCGGCGCGTAGTGCCGCTCTACTGGTCCGGGATCCATGTCGAAGAATAGCGCAATTTGGCCACTATGGCCCCCGGACCAGCAGTGCATCATTGCATGCTGCACTGCATCCGGGGTGACGGTAGCGGAGGGTCAGCCGAGCGGCACTTTGGCCGGCGTGACCGGCAGGCCGGCGACTTCGACGGCGACGCGGAAGACGGTGCCGTTGCGGTCGCCGTCGGTGCCGCCGGAACCGGTGACGATGTAGAGATCGTCCAATTCCTCCCCACCGAAACAAAGGCTGGTGACCATGGGTAGCGTGACGGGGATCGAGCGGCGAAGGTCGCCCGAAGGCTCGAAGACGTCGACCCGGCTGCCATGGGCCATGGCCACCCAGATGCTGCCGTCCTCGGCCACGGCGAGGCCGTCGGGCGTGCCGCCTTCTTCGAACTGGACGAAGGTTTCGTGCGGGCCGAGGTCACCGTTCTCCGCCACGTCATAGACGCGGAGCCGGCTGCGTCGGGATTCCGAATGATAGAGCCGCTTGCCGTCCGGCGAGAATCCGAGACCGTTGGTCAGCATCACGTCCTCGCCGACGACCCGGGCGCTGCCGTCCAGATCGATGCAGTAGAGCGGGGCCGGGCTCGGCGGATCATCGGCACCGACGGGGCGGAAGCTCAACCCGCCCGCATAGATCCGCCCGGCGCTGTCCGTCGTGATGTCATTGAAGCCGATCACGCCGGCGTCCGCGTCGTTGTCCAACAGAGTCGTACTGCCGTCCTGACCGAAATTCTTATGCGAGATATTGCGGCCGGAGACCACCATGCCGCCGGACGCGTGGGGTACCATGCCGCCCATGCCCCGGCGGTGGGCGATGACTTCACTAACCGAGCCGTCTTCCTTCAATGCGAAGGCGCCGCCGAAGATCACGTCGGAGAAGATAAGGCCGCGCTCATCGTCCCAGACCGGTCCCTCGATCAGGCCGTAGCCGCTCGCCAGTTTCTCCATGATCCTATCCCTTGCTCAGCCTTTCCCAATCATATTGCGACGGTTCCTTGTCGACGAAGCGGCGTACGGCCTGACGATGGTAATCGCTGGTCAAGGCATAACCTTGCGCGTCCGCCTCCATCTCCAGAATGCTGCGATGGTCGAGATTGAAGGATTGATTGAGGACATTCTTCGAGAGACCGATTGCCGAGGTTGAGGCGTGACGGAAGCGGCCGGCGAATTCGCGGGCTTCGTCCATGGCATTGTCCTGACTGACGATGTCGAGTACCAGGCCAAGCTCCTTGGCCTCCGCCGCGCCGACTTTCTTCGCCGTGTAAACCAGCTCCTTCGCCTTCTGCAGGCCGACAAGGCGCGGCAGCAGGTAGAAGCCGCCCCAATCCGGCACCGCGCCGATCCGGCCGAAGGCCTGCATGAACATGGCACGCGGCGTCGCCAGCACGAAGTCGGCGGCCAGTGCGATGTTTGCGCCGGCGCCGGCGGCCGGCCCGTCGACCAGACTGATTACCGGCAGTTCGATATTCATCAGGTCGAACATGATGTCGTGATCGCCGCGCAGGCCGTTACGGATATCGCGGGCTTCGCGCGGGCGGTTTGCCATGCCCTTGACGTCGCCGCCGGCGCAGAAGGCACCGCCGGCGCCGGTGATGATCATCGCCTTGATGCCGTCGCCGATATCCTCCTTCACCATCTTCAGGGCCGCGCGCAGGTCGTCACGCATTTCCGCGCTCAAGGCATTCAGCGCGTCCGGCCGGTTTAAAGTGATGGTCGCGATCTCGTCGCTGATGTCGAAAAGGATATGCGTGAAGCTCATGAGTCCTCTGCCTCTGTCCTGCGCCATTGCCATGAAGGAAGGTCTGTTGCTACAAAAGAAGGCCCTATTAGACCACCCTTTGCGCCCCCCGCAAAGACCATCGACAAGGTGTATTCATGAATTTCGATTTTTCGGAAGAACAGCAGATGCTGCGCGATCAGGCGCGGCGATTTTTGTCCGAAAACAGCTCTCCCCAACATGTTCGAACCGTTTTGGAAGGCGATGATCGCTACGACGCCGGCTTATGGAAAGGCATGGCCGAACTGGGCTGGATGGGCACGGCCGTGCCGGAGGAATATGGCGGCATCGGCATGAGCCATGTCGACCTCTGCGTTATCGCGGAGGAGGTGGGGCGGGCGCTTGCTCCGGTACCGTTTTCCTCCTCTGTCTACCTCGCTACGGAGGCGATCCTGCTGGCCGGCCACGAGGAGCAAAAGCGGGATTTGCTCACCAAGCTGGCCATGGGAGAAGTCATCGGAACCTTGGCCGTATCCGAAAGTAACAAAGCGGCGACGGCGGCGAATACCGTCTGCAGCTATTCGGGTGGCGTTTTGAACGGGACAAAGGTTCCCGTGCCTGACGGCGCGATTGCCAATTTCGCGGTGGTGGTAGCCAAAAAGGACGACGGTGGCATCTGTCTGGTTTTGGCCGATCTGACAGGCGATGGGGTCGCGCGGGAGGATATCGAAAGCTTCGATCCCAGCCGCAACATGGCCAAGGTCACGTTCTCCAACGCAAAGGCCACGATCCTGGGCGACGGCAGTGCCGATTGGGACAGCCTGAGTAAGATCATGGATCGGGCCGCCGTGCTGATGGCATTCGAGCAGGTCGGCGGCACAGACGCGGCGTTGGAAATGGCCACCGACTACGCCAAGAACCGCTTCGCCTTCGGACGGCCCATCGGTTCCTTCCAGGCGATCAAACATAAACTGGCCGATGTCTATGTCGCTGGCCAGATTGCCCGGTCCAACGCTTACTATGGCGCTTGGGCGCTGGCCAACGATGCGCCGGACCTACCGGTGGCGGCCGCCGCCGCACGGGTGGCGGCGACCGACGCCTACAGAGTGGCGACGGAAGAAAACATTCAAACCCACGGCGGCATGGGCTTCACCTGGGAGTTCGATTGCCATCTTTACTATCGCCGGGCCAAGAATTTGAGCCTGGCGCTCGGCAGCATCCGGCGCTGGAAGAACCTTTTGGTCTCCCGCCTGGAAATGCGCAATATCGCGGAAGGGAGCGTCTGATATGGATTTCGAAGACACCAAGGAAGAAGCCGAGTTCCGCGCTCGCGCCGTCGAGTTCCTGCAGGCCAACGCGACTTTGAAAGTGGAGGCGGAGCGGATCAGTTCCCCCACCGACGACCGCAACAAAATGATCGACGACGCCAAAGTCTGGCAGATCAAAAAATACGAGGCCGGCTTCTCCGGCATGACCATCGCCAAGGATTATGGCGGCCAAGGCCTGCCGCAGATTTTGCAAGTAATCTACAATCAGGAAGAGGCCAAGTATGTCGTCCCGCGCGGCGTGTTCGAGATCGGCCTGGGCATGTGCATCCCGACCATGCTGGCCTATGCCTCGGACCAGCAGAAGAAGCGCTATACGGTGCCCGCTCTGAAAGGGGAGGAAATCTGGTGCCAACTCTTCTCCGAACCGGCCGGCGGCTCCGACCTGGCGGGCCTGCGCACCCGGGCGGAACGGGATGGCGACGATTGGATCATCAATGGGCAGAAGATCTGGACCACCGGGGCCCAGTTCAGCGACTACGGCATCCTCGTCACGCGGAGCGATTTCGACGCACCGAAGCATAAGGGCCTGACGTTCTTCTTCCTGGACATGAAATCGCCGGGGGTAGAGATCAAACCGATCAAGCAGGCCTCCGGTCACTCCAACTTCAACGAGGTCTTCTTCGAGGACGTTCGTATTCCGGACAGCCAACGGCTCGGCGATGTCGGCGACGGTTGGCGGGTCTCGCTGACGACCTTGATGAACGAGCGTTTCTCGATCACCACGTCGCCGCCACCTAATTTTCAGGAGGTCTTCGATCTCGCTCGCGATGCCGAATTGGAAACCGGGCCGGCCATGCAGGATTCATCCGTGCGGGAAAAACTGGCCGACTGGTATGTCCGCGAGATGGGGGTGAAATACACCAACTTCCGAACCATGACGGCGCTTAGCCGCGGCGGCACGCCGGGCCCGGAGAGCTCGATCTCCAAGGTCGTCACCGGCAAGCAGTGGCAGGACATTTCGGCGTTCGGAATGGACTTGCAGGAACAGGCCGGCGTCTCCACCGACCCGGAAGTGGTGGCGCTGCAAGGCCTATTCCAGACCGGCTATCTGTCGTCGCCAAGCTACCGCATTGCCGGCGGTACGGACGAAGTGTTGCGCAACATCATCGCCGAGCGGGTGCTGCAGCTGCCACCGGACATCCGGGTCGACAAGGACAAACCTTTCAACCAACTGCCGACCGGCCGCGGTCAGGACTAAGAGATTAGATAGGAGACGTATTCATGGGCACATTGGACGGCAAGGTCGCGCTGGTCACCGGCTCGGGCCGGGGCATTGGCCAAGCCATCGCCTTGAAGCTGGCAAGCGAGGGCGCCCGCTTGGTGATCAACGACCTGGACGACGGCCCGGCGGAAGAAACCGTCGCCAAGATCAACGCTATGGGCACGCAAGCGGTGGCCTGCAACGGCGACGTTACCGAGCCGGACTTCGGCGATCGTTTCATCGCCAAGGCGGTGGACACATATGGTGCGCCGGACATCATCATTAACAATGCCGGCTATACCTGGGACAATGTGATTCAGAAAATGACCGACGATCAGTTTCTGGACGTGATGAATGTTCATCTGGTCGCGCCCTTCCGTATCCTACGTGCCGCCGCCGGACCTATTCGGGAAGCGGCGAAGCAGGAGGCAGCGGACGGCCAGGCGAAGTGTCGCAAGGTGGTCAACATCTCCTCCGTTTCTGGCGTTTACGGCAATGCGGGACAGGTCAATTATTCCAGCGGCAAGCTGGCCATCGTAGGTTTGACCAAGACACTGGCGAAGGAATGGGGCCGTTACAATGTCACCGTGAACTCGGTTGCCTTCGGTTTGGTCCACACCCGGCTGACCCAGGCGTTGGATGGCGAAGGCGCCAGCATCGACGTGCAGGGCCGGGACATCGCGGTCGGTGTGCAGCGGCAATATCTGGAGGCGGCGGCGCAGCGCATCCCGCTTGGCCGCGGCGGCACGCCTGAAGAGGCGGCGGGCGCCGTCTATCTATTCTGTATTCCCGAATCCGATTACGTCAGCGGCCAATTGCTGGTCTGCGACGGTGGCGGCCGGTAGGAGAGACGAGATGAGCGATTTTGGCAGTTACGACGATATCGAAGTCAATCTGGACGGCCATGTGGCGGTGGTCGAGATCCAACGCCCGCCGCACAATTTCTTCGACATGAGCCTGATCAAGCAACTGGCAACGTCGTTCGAAATCCTCGGCGACCACACGCCCTGCCGCGCCATCGTGCTGGCGGCTCAGGGCAAGCATTTCTGCGCCGGCGCGAATTTCGGCGACGGTAACGACGATCGGGTGCGCGGCGACAATGTGGAGGGCAGCCTCTATCAGGAAGCGGTGCGTCTGTTCCGCACGCCCAAGCCCGTAGTGGCGGCGGTGCAAGGCGCGGCAATCGGCGGCGGTCTCGGCCTGGCGGTGATGCCCGACTTCCGGGTCGCCTGTCCGGAAAGCCGCTTCGCCGCCAACTTCACCCGGTTGGGTTTCCATCCCGGCTTCGGTTTGACCACGACCTTGCCGCGACTGATCGGCCAGCAAAAGGCGGCGCTGATGTTCTATACCAGCCGCCGGATCAAAGGCGAGGAAGCATTCGAATGGGGGCTGGCCGATCTGTTGGTGCCGCAGGAGCAAGTGCGCGACGCGGCGATCGAGCTGGCCACGGAGATCTCGCATAATTCACCGCTCGGCGTCGTCGAAACCCGCGCCACGGTGCGCCAGGGACTGGCCGACGCGGTTAAGGTCGCGACGGATCACGAATTGAAAATACAAACCGAACTAAAAGCCACCGAGGATTTCCGCGAGGGCGTGCGTGCGGTGTCGGAACGTCGTTTACCGAACTTTCAGGGGCGGTAACAGTAAAGCGCGTCATCCCGGCCGTAGCGAAGCGGAGAGCCGGGATCGCCGCAGGCTTGGTGTTTGAAACGATCCCGGATATCGCTGAAGCGATTCCGGGATGACGGAAAAACGGTCGGACATGAACGAGACCACACAGCTTGTCGTCGATACCACGCAGCGGATCTTTCAGGATCTGGGCGACCCGCAAACCATAAACGGCGCCGGCGACGACAGCTGGAAGGCGCCACTCTGGCAGGCGCTTGAGGAGGGCGGTCTGACCCAGCCGATGGTCGGTGAGGACCTGGGTGGCGCCGGCTTATCGGTCATCGACAGCATGGCGGTCCTGCGCACCGCCGGTCGCTTTGCCGTGCCGGTGCCATTGGCGGAAACGGTGATGGCGTCGGCCATGTTGTCCCGCGCCGATATTGCCGCGCCGTTAGGGCCAATGTCCCTGGCGCCGGTGCGTCTCAAGGACAGAATCACCTTGCAAGCCGACGGCACTTTGACCGGCACCGCCAAAGCCGTTCCGTTCGCTGCGGACAGCGAACATGTCGCGGTCATGACCGACGGTAAAGCTGCTTTAGTCGCGACGGCGGATTGCGAGATAGCGCCGAAACTCAACAAAGCCGGCGAAGGCCGGGATACGGTAATCTTCGACGGCGCCAAACCGCTCCAGATTGCCGACCTGCCCGACAGCAAGAATGGCGGCGCGTTGATGATGTTCGGCGCTATCGTCCGCGCGACCCAGATGGCCGGGGCGTTGGAAGCGCTGTTGGATATGAGTGTGCAGTATGCCGGTGAGCGCGTCGCCTTCGAGCGGCCGATCGCGAAATTCCAGGCGGTGCAGCATAATCTAGCTCGGCTGGCGGAGGAGGCGGCCGCCGCCGTGGCGATCGCCAATTCGGCGGCCTTCACGCTGGAGCAAGCGGCGTCCCGCGATGCCATCTTCCTGGACGCGGCCAGCGCGAAGATCCGGGTCGGCGAGGCGGCCGGCGCTGGCGCGGCCATCGCCTATCAGGTTCATGGTGCCATCGGCTTCACGCAGGAACATATTCTGCATCGCTACAGTCATCGCTTGTGGGAGTGGCGTGACGATTTCGGCAACGAAAGCCAATGGGCGCTCCGGCTCGGGGAGGTCTTTTGCGAAAAGGGCGGCGACGCGTTGTGGCCCGCCCTGACCGCGGCATAGGGAGGTATAGATGGCCGCCATCGAATTCGATCCGATCCGTCTGCCCCCCGCGGCCGAGGAGCTGCGTGGAGAAGTGCGGGCTTTCATCGAGGAGGAGCGCGCCGCCGGCACCATCGGCGACGGTAATCCCCATAATCCCGAATTCAGCCGCAAGGTTGGGGAGAAGGGTTGGATCGGCATGTCCTGGCCCAAGGCCTATGGCGGGCAGGAGCGTAGCTTCCTCGAGCGCTACGTGGTGACGGAGGAGTTTCTCATCGCCAAGGCACCGACCCGGGTGCATTTCGTGGCGGACCGGCAAAGCGGACCGACGATCATCAAATACGGTACCGAAGCGATCAAGCAGGACATTCTGCCACGCATAATCTCTGGTGAGTGCTGCTTCGCCATCGGTATGAGCGAGCCGGACAGCGGCTCCGACTTGTTCGCCGCCAAAACCAAGGCGACGCGCACCAACGAAGGTTGGCGGATCAATGGCCGTAAGGTCTGGACCTCAAATGCCCATCAGGCCGATTATCTGATCGCCTTGTTCCGGACTTCTCCCTCGACGGAAGACAATCGCCGCCACGGCCTGACCAACTTCATCGTCGACATGAAGACGGACGGCATTTCGACCCGGCCGATCCATTTTCCGACCGGCCAACATGAGTTCAACGAAGTGATCTTCGACGACGTCCTGATCCCCGATGAAATGGTGTTGGGCGCGGTCGACGATGCCTGGAAGCAGGCCACCAGCGAACTCGCTTACGAGCGCAGCGGGCCGGAACGGTTTTTGGAAACACTACATGTCCTGTTCGCGCTGATCGACGTGCTCGGCAAGAACCCGGACGCACGCGGGGCCGAGGGTGTGGGGCGTCTGATCGCGCAATTACATACGCTCCGCCGCATGTCCGTCTCCGTCGCCGGCATGCTTGAGGCCGGCAAGGAACCGGTCGTCGAAGGCTCCATCGTCAAGGATTTGGGTACGGTGTGGGAGCAGGCGCTGCCTTATAAGGCACGGGACTTGGCCGCCTTCGTCGATGACGATCTGATCGATCGAGGGGAATTCGACCACTTGCTCGACCATTACTCGATGTTGGCCCCGAAATTGACCATTCAGGGCGGCACCACAGAGATCCTCCGCGGTATCATCGCCCGCGGTCTCGGCCTTAGATAGCGGCGGGAAATCCTGTGCGGCTCTATTACGAGGAACATGAGGGGACGGGGCCGTATTTGCTCTTGGTCCACGGCATGTTGTCGGGCCGCTCTCAATGGATGCTCAATTTGGATGCGTTGCGCGAGGTTTGCCGGCCAGTCGTTGTCGAATTATGGGGGCATGGCCGCAGTCCGGCGCCGGACGACCCGGCGCGCTATCATCCCAATGGCTATCTCGACGAGTTCGAGGCGATCCGCAAAGAGATAGGGGCGGAGGGCTGGTTCGTCTGCGGCCAATCCTTCGGCGCCGGTTTGACCATCCGATACGCGGTGCGTTACCCCAACCGGGTTTACGGACAAATCTTCACCAATTCCCGATCCGCTTTGGCGGACGAGGAAACCGTGGCGACCTATCGGAAAAATGCTCTCAGCCGGGCTAATTTGGTCTTGAAACACGGTCGGGAGGGTTTGGAGAAAATTCCCGTCCATCCGATCCACGCCCGCCGCATGGACGAAAATGTGAAAGAAGCCCTTCTTGAGGATGCCAAACTGCATCAGCCAAAAGGTTTCGCGCTTTCGTTCCAGCATACGTCGCCGAACCTATCGGTGCGTGAGATGGCCAAGGAATTGCGGGTACCGGGCCTATTGGTCGTCGGGGAGCGGGAGAAAGAATTTCATCCGAGCCGCGTCTACGCCGAACAAGCGATCCCGCGTCTGACAGTCGTGGCGACACCGGACGGTCACGCGGTTAACATTCAATCCGCCGAAGCTTTCAATCAGGCCGTCAAAACATTCATCAAAGCGTTATCGCCATGAAAATCGAAATCGAACTTGCCGCCGGGCGTATAGCCGGAAGCGTCGACAATGAACACGGTCTGAACATCTTCAAGGGTATCCCCTTCGCCGCGCCGCCGGTGGCTGAGCGACGTTGGCGGCGGGCGGAACCTGCAGCGCCTTGGGACGGGTCTAGGGATTGTACCGAATTCGCCGCCGCGCCGCCGCAGCAGGTGAATGAAGTCATGTCCATGTTCGCCGCAACGGAGAATACGCCCCAGGCCGAGGATTGCCTGTATCTCAATGTCTGGGCGCCAGCCGACGCGACCGACTTACCGGTCATGGTTTGGTTGCATGGCGGAGGATTTGCGCGGGGTTACGCCCACCACCCCATGTATAACGGGCAGGAATTGGCGAAGCGTGGCGTCGTCTTCGTTTCGGTAGCCTATCGTTTGAACCTCATGGGTATGCTCGCGCATCCGGCCCTGACCGCGGAAGGCGGCGGGGCCTCCGGCAACTACGCGCTCAGCGATCAGATCCAAGCCCTGGAGTGGGTGCAACAGAATGTCCGAGCATTCGGCGGCGATCCCGGCAATGTGACGGTGTTCGGCGAGTCTGCCGGCGGCCGATCGATCTCCGCGCTGATGGCAGCGCCGAAAGCGGCCGGATTGTTTCATCGCGGAATTTGCCAGAGCGGAGCATTGGCCAATGTCAGCGACGTTTTGAAGGTGCGGGAGGCGTTGGCAATTGAGTTGTTGGGTGAGACGGACGATGTCACCGTTTTGCGCGCACGCGCCGCGGCCGATTATCTGCGTTTTATCGACCGCTTCAACGCCAATCCCATGGTCGACGGCCAGGTGATTCCGGAAGATCCGCGGGCGGTCTATGATAGCGGTCGACAACATGCGGTGCCGCTTATGATTGGCGTCAACGCGGATGAAGGCTCTCTCTTCTCCACGGGGCTTTCGACGGCGGTTCGGGTGCCCCCGCAATTCAAAAACGATCCGGCCGGCGCGGCGGCGCATATCGGCCGGGTCCGTTTCTTCGAACCAGCCTGGGAACAGGCGTCTTGGCATCAAGCCGCGGGTTTGCAGACCCACTTCTATCACTTCACCCGGGTCCCGCCCTATCGGACCGGCGAGAAGCTGGGATCCTTCCACGGCTCCGAAATCCCTTATGTTTTCGGCGGCGGCATGCGCTGCGGATTGTTCGAGCCCAATTCGCCACGAACCACAGATCACGACCGCCGCCTGAGCGCCGAGATGATGGATGCCTGGACCGGTTTCGCCAAATCGGGCGACCCAGGTTGGACGCCCTTCGATCCGACGAGGGGAAACTATAAGGAATTCGGCGATACGATTGGCGAACGTTCAGGCTTCGATGAGAAACTCGCCGCCTGATCTTCCTGGCTTGCGATATTATTGAGAAGATGCGGATATGGCTCTTCGAACCGAACATCCGTTCAGGCCGGGTCGAAATAGTGGATCTCAAACAAAAGGCATCCGCCCTCCGACTTGAAGGGGCCGTGCGGCGCGCCGGGCGGACGGCAGGCATAGGTATTGGGCGGGAAAGCTTCGCCGCCCTGGCCGTTGGCGTCGTTGCCGACCGTGAGATCGCCGGATACGAGATAGACCTCTTCCCAATAGGTATGGACAAAAGGCTCGGTGGTGTAGACGCCCGGCTCGAACCGGAGAAGGCGGGTGCGGGAACCCCTGCGTCCGTCCTCGTCCAGTTCGCCGGACAAAGTTTTCTGTTGGATGCCGGACGGGTAACCTTCCGGCACGGACCAACCGTTGTTCATATCGAGCGTATGGAATTCGAGATGTTGCTTGGTGACGGCCATGATCAGTTTTCCTCTCTCGCGGCGAGTTCCCGGTCCAGATCATAGCTTGCCAGCAACCCGTCGACCATATCCGTGCAGCTATCCCAATCGAAGGTCCGGAAACTGTGGTTTTTGGTCACGAATGTGGCGCCGGCATAGAACATTTCATACTGAGTATGGCGCGACGCGAATTCGGAACCGACCGCGTCCCAGGCCAGGCGGAAGAATTTCACTCGATCCTCGGACCCGCTGGCCGGCGATTGTTGGGTCGCATTGATCAAGCCGCGCAAGGCCGGATCAGTGAAATCATCGATCGAGGACGGCAGCATGATCATGCCGCCGCCGGCCAGGTCACGCAACCGCTGCATCACCGTCGGATAGAGTTGTTGGGTCAAGACCTGGGCCGAATAGAGGGTGTGACGGTCCGGAACGAAATACTCGTCCCATTGCTGGCCCTTAACCTCCATGGCTCGCATCATGGCGTCGACCATGGCGCAATCCGCGGCCAGATTGCCCAGGGTTTCGCGCACCTGCGGGAAGTTCAGGATACCATTGGTCTCGGCAATCCGGCGGGCGATGCCCAGCAGGAAGCGCATCTTCACCGAGAGACGGATTTGGGCCTGATAGTTCTGATAGACGTGGGCCGGTGTGGCATGGAATTGCTTCTGGCACATGGTCACGTCCTGATTGATGAAAATGCGTTCCCACGGCACCTTTACGTCATCGAAATAGAGTACTGCGTCGTTTTCGTCGAAGCGGCGAGCGAGGGGATTGTCGAACTCGCTGACCGCGTCCGCCTCATAGGATTTGCGCGACAGGATCTTCAAACCCTTGGCGTTCATCGGCACGCAGAAGGAGAGGGCGTAGCGCTCATCGCCAGGCTGCAACGGCTGTATGCAGGTGACCAGCACTTCGTTGGCCATGATCCCGCCGGTGGCCAGCATCTTGGCGCCACGAATGGTCAAGCCTTCAGTATCTTCGTCGACAACGCCGGCCGTGAGATATTCGCTGGCCTGCTCATGGGCGCTTTTCGACCGGTCGGCCTGCGGATTGATGATGACATAGGTGAGATAGAGTTCGTTATTACGGGCGAAGGTATAATAGTCGGCCAACGCACCGGCCCGCGCCGGATCGTAGTCGACGAAGACCTCGCGGCCCATATACATGCCGCTCAGGCAAGAGGCGACGTGATCCGGTGCCCGGCCGAGAAAACCCGCATGCAGTTCGGTCCAGGCGACCAAGGCCTCTCGGCGTTCGACCAACTCGTCATAGGATTTCGGTAATTGCCAGATCCGATTGGCTCGATTGTCGCCGTAATCGAAAGTCATCAGGTCGACATTCTCCGGCGCGCTCTGAAAATCGTAGAGCCGGCCGACGGTCGCGACCGCATTGCGGAAAGCCGGATGGGTCGTGACATCATCGACTTTCTTGCCGTCGAGAAAAACCTCTCGTCCGTCCTGTAACGTAGAGATATGCAGCGCGCCCGACTTCAGCATTTTCGCCTCCCATGCCGTTCTTCTCTTTTGATTACCGGTTCTGAAATCGCCGTTCAATGGGCAGTCGAACCTCCGCTATACTGACCTGGGCAAATAGGGGGAGGACTTGTCATGTCGAAGGACCGAATTGAGGTCATCTGCGTCGGGGCGGTCAACGTAGATCGGCTGGCGCGATTCCTCGATCATCCGGTTGCCGGCACCTCGAATCCCGGCGACCTCGCCGTGCGACCGGGCGGCGTCGCCCGCAATGTCGCGGCGCAGTTGATACGGTATGGTCATCAAGTCGCCTTGGTCAGCGCGGTGGGCGATGACAATGACGGCAAGTTTCTCCTGCATTCCCTACAGGATATCGGTTTGGATACCAGCCATATCCAAGTCGTGAAGGATTGCTCGACGGCGACCTATGCGGCGCTGTTCGATCCGGACGGTCAGCTTTATATCGGCCATGCAGCGATGGATATCTATAAGGCTTTAACCGTCGATATGTTGGCTGGAATCCCTTGCTTACGCGAGAAATCGGCCATTTGGCTGGTCGATGCCAATTTGCCGCCCGATAGTTTGGTATGGTTGGCGGATCAGGCTGAGGTCTTGTTTGCCGACACGGTCTCTGTCGCAAAAGCGCCAAAATTGGCGCCTATCCTTACTAAATTGTCGATGCTGGTCTGTAACCGGCAGGAGGCGGCGGCGCTTGTAGGGCGGAACGAAGGTGAAAGCGTCGCGGCACTGGCAGAGGCGCTCTTATCAGCCGGTTGTGTGGCCGCCGTGGTTACGGACGGTGCGGAGACGATGGCGATCGCCGACGGCAACGGTGTCCATGAGCGGCAACCGCCTCGGGTGGAAGTGGCGGACGTCAATGGTGCCGGGGATGCCATGATCGCCGGTACGATAGAAGGTTACTTAACCGGATTGTCTTCGGTCGAGGCGGTGCAGGTGGGGATCGACAGGGCGGCCGACGCGGTTATCCATGAGGGTGCGCCTTAATTCGGCAGGGTGACGATCAATTGATGAACTGGCGGCCGGAATCTGTTGTCTGTTGCCGCCAAACTGCGTCATCATACGGATAAATAAATCAGTTCGAATATAACTATGACCGACTCCGAAAAAACACCCGATCAGAAGACCGAGGACGCGCCTGAGGTGGAGGCGAAACTTAAGCCTAAGCGCAAAAGGCGTTGGACGCGATACAGTGGTCTCATATTCGCAGGCTTGGTTGTTTTGTTCATATTGCTGCAAGGCACCATTCTGCGTTTTGGTATCAAATACGGGCTCGAGGAGCTGGGCTTCAAGAACGTTCAGATCGAAACCTCGGACTCCTCCGTTGCGCAGCTTCTGTTCGGCATCGGCGATGTGTCCGCGGAAGCGCCGGATGGCACGGTGCTGCAATTGGGCAAATTCAGTTCCGACTTCAGTTGGGAGGCGTTGTTCGACCGGCATATCCAACTGGAACAGATCACACTGTCCGATCTACGTCTCGAAATCGCCCGGGATGAGGAGGGGAGATATCTGATCAGCGGGCTGCCGATCCCGACGGCGGATACGGAATCCGTGCAGCAGGTCGATGACAGCGGCGGCTTCGGCTGGACCATTGGGGCGCAGCGGGCGGAAATCACCAACAGTGTTATCACCTACCGGGAAAATGGCGGTGCGATCGAAGTCGACGTCTCCCGTCTCATCGTCGAAGGTTTCGAGGGGCGCCGCCCACGCGAGCACACGAAACTCGATCTAACGGGGCAGGTGAACGGCAGTCCCATATCTCTTGCCGGGACGGTGCGGCCGCTGGACAAACCGATGGGCATGGATTTGAAATTGAGCCTGGACGGTTTCGACTTGACTGCCTTGCAACCGTTGGTTGGCGATCTGATGACCGGTTTGTCCGGTCGCATGACGATGGATTTCCGGATTGTCGGCGAGGCGGACGACGCCGACCCGATCAACACCTACAAAGCCAATTGGAGTGGCGCGCTATCGACATCGAAGCTGACTTTGACGACGGCTGGCCAGCAAATCGCCGCCGAGGCGTTGTCCTGGACCGGCGCCATCGTTTCCGATCATGTCTCGACCCGTGCCGAAGGCGTCTTGAGCGGAAGCGGATCGACAGTTAAGGCGGACGGGCATAGCGCGACATTGGGCGACGTCAAAATCGACTTGAAACCCTTCACGCTGCCTTTGTCGCCGGACGGAACATTGGGAACCATCGATTGGCTCGGCGGCTTCGAGTTTAAGAATGCGAATGTGACGGTCGGGACGATGGACATGGCGGCTGGCGACGCCGTCTGGCAGGGGCAGTTAGTCCTGCCGTTTGCGGCGGGGGCCGACATTGGTAAGGTCGCCGGCACCCTGACCGCGGCTAAAGCGGCCTTTAAGGATAGCGGGATGGGTCTGTCCTTGGCCGACGACAAATTGACGGCGAAAATCACCATGGACATGCCCAGCCTGGCGGACAGTGGTCCTTTTCCCGTCAAGCTCGACTTTGACGTCGAAGGAGGCGGTTTGACGGTCAGCTATCCGGCCGCCGATATCACGGCCGCGACCTTCGGCGGGTTTACCAGCAAGGGCAATGTGGCGCTGGTCACGGAACCCGCGGGGCCGACCGGCACGATTGACGCCGGTTTAAACCTTTCCGGTCTGTCTCTCAAAACCAAATCGAGCGGCGTGAACTTGCGGCAGGAAGCCTTGACGATCGAAGGCAGCTATACGTTGTCCAATCAATCGAGCGAAAGTCCGTTTTCGGCCAAGGTGAAACTAAACGGTAAGGGCGTGTCCGTCGGTGCTAAACCGCTAGGTATCGACAAAGTGGCGGTGGGGAATATCAGTTTCGATGGCCGTCTGATCGATCCGCAATCCTTGAACGGGGCATTGTCCGTGACGGGCGCGGCGATGGCCATGCCCGGCCTCGGTATCGACAAGCTCGATATCGGTCAAATGGCTTACAATGGCGGGTTGAAGTTGGCGGAGGCCAACCATTTGGATGGCAATCTATCGGCACAGAAGATCGCTGGCGCCATGGCCGGGTTCGGTGTGCAACGGGTTGCGTTCGACAAACTCGATTGGGCCGGCGATCTCAGCCTATCGGATCGGACCACCGCGAAAGGGAAATTGACCCTAGGCGGTGCCGATGCCGCGATGCCGGAACTGGGCGTCGATAAGATCGCGGCAGCGGCGATGACATGGTCCGGCAACGCGGATCTAGCGGCGGCGAGTAAGATCGACGGCACCGTGTCTGTCGGCAAACTATCCGGCGCCATGCCGAAATTGGGTGTGGCCGATCTGTCTTTCGATAACTTGTCATGGACCGGCAATATGGCTGCGGGAGATGCGACGGCGGCGAAGGGGAAGTTGGCGCTGACAAATCTGGCGGCGAAGCTGCCCGACTATGGGTTCTCGATAAGTCAGCAGAAACTGGATGCCGACGCGGACGTGAAAGTCCGCCCTGGCGCATCGCTGCCGATTGCCGGCACCGCCAAGTTCAATGGCCGGACCTTGACGGTGGATGACAGCAAGGGCGCGGGTGTCCTGCGCCTCGACGGGTACCAAGTCAATGGTTTGACCCTTAAGGAAAATGGCGAGATCACCTCGACGGACACGCGCCTCGACCAAGTGAAGGCATTGGCACAGGGCGAGTCGGGCTGGCTGGTCCAACTAACGGCCCTGGCGGTGCAGCAGTTGGTAGCGAATGTGAACGGCGACGTCGGCGCGGGTTCGGTGACCGTCAGCGATCTCAAGACCAGCCTGGTCCGGACCAAACAAGGCCTGCAGCCCTTGACGGGCAATGGCGGCGATAAGAGCAACGACGATACGGCGCTACCGAAAGTGCATATCGGTAACCTCGTATTGACCGGCCGAAACCAGTTGACCTTCCGCGATTCCACAACGGATCCGGCGGTGAAGTTTACGGTCAGTCCTTTGGCCCTGACCTTAAAGAATGTCGATACCGGGGCGCCGAACAAAGACATGTCGATCGCGCTAAAAGCTGGGATCGGCGAATTCACCAAGGTCGACTTGAACGGGACGGCGCGGCCCTTCGCCAAAGCCCGCAACGCCAAAATGGCGCTGGTTGTGGAAGGCTTGGACTTGCCGACCTTCTCGCCCTATGCCGCGCAATTCGGCGCTATCCATTTCAAGACGGGTCGGCTTGATGCCAACCTGGCGGGCAATGTCAGCCAGGATAATATCAAGGCCGAATTGAAAACCCATCTCGCCAAGGTGACGCTTGAGCAGCTGGAGCCGCGGGAGATAAAACTTTCCAAGAAAGCCAGTGTGCCGCTCGAGACCGCGCTCAATCTATTGCGCGATGATGACGGCGACATCCGTTTGACTGTGCCGATCGAAGGAAAGTTGTCGGATCCGAATTTCAAACTCGACCAGGTAATCGGTAAGGCCGTCGGTAATGCGGTGTTTTCCGCATTGAAGGTGGTGTTCCCGCCGACTTTGTTACTTTCCGCCCTGTCTAAAGCGGGTAAGGGGAAGATCGGCTTTCCGCCGGTAACTTTCCCGGCCGGAGTTGGCGACTTGGCGGCCGAGCAACAGAAGAGTTTGAAGAAGCTGGCCGGTTTGATGCGTAAGCGCCCGGCTATCTCACTCAGCGTCTGCGGTGTCGCCACGGCCACCGACTTAGACGTTATGCGGCCGGATGCCAAGGCCGGTATGGTCAAGGCCGACGCGGATGCCGCAAAAAAGGCAGCGGAAGTCAAGGCCAAACAGTCCGAGAGCAACAAGGACGAGACATCGACCGGCACCGCGACGACGCCGACAAAGAAGCCGGCTGCCAAAGTGCAGGACGCTACCGTGCAGAAGGCGTTGGCCAAAGCCGAACAAGCGAAGATACGCGAGGCTTTAAGCCAACTCGCTGGCGAGCGTGGGGCCGCCGTCAAAAACTATTTGGTGAAAAGCAGTGGCATTCGCGCGAAACGTTTGTTTGAATGCCGCCCGAAAGTCGAATTGAAAGGGAAGGGCGCCCCCCGCGTCGAGTTGTCTTTGTGAGTGAGCCGTCCGTGCAGTCTGCGTTTCTCGAGATTTCGCCCGCCGTCATGGCGGCGCGCCAATCCGGCCAACCCGTCGTCGCGCTCGAAAGCACGATCATCAGTCACGGTATGCCGCCGCCCCGGAATATCGAGACGGCGCTGGCGGTCGAGGAGATCATTCGTCGGGCCGGCGCTTGTCCGGCGACGATTGCCGTGTTGGACGGGAAAGTCAGGATCGGGTTGGAAGCGCCCGACTTCGAACGCCTGTCAGCACGCGATCAGGTTGCCAAGCTCTCGCGTGGCGATTTGGCCTATGCCCTCACCGCCGGACAGACCGGCGCCACGACAGTGGCGGCGACAATGATTTGCGCCCATCATGCCGGCATTCGGGTCTTCGCGACCGGCGGTATTGGCGGGGTGCATAAGGGCGGGCAGGACAGCCTCGACATCTCGGCCGATTTGGAGGAATTGGCGCGGACCCCGGTTGCCGTAGTTTGCGCCGGTATCAAAGCGATCCTCGACCTGCGCCGAACCTTGGAGGTGCTCGAGACCAAGGGTGTGCCGGTCATCACTTATAATGAAGTCGAGTTGCCGTCGTTCTGGAGCCGGCAAAGCGGTGTGCTCGCGACGCAACGCCTCGACACGCCGGACCAGGTCGCGTCTTTCCTAAGATGTCATTTCGAACTCGCCGGCGGCGGCGCATTGATCGCCAATCCACCCAATCGGGAAGACGAGATTTCCACCTCGATCATCAATCAACATATCGAGGAAGCGGCAATCGCCGCCGAGAATATGGGGATTAAAGGTAAACACGTCACGCCCTTCATGCTGGACTTCATCCTGCAGGGGACGGAGGGGCGCAGCCTCGAGACCAATATCGCCCTCATCAAGAACAACGCCCGCCTTGCCGCCGAAATTGCGATTAGCCTGTCGGCCACGACAGACTAAAACGGTTAGCCCGCACCGACGTACCGAGAGAAATCTCGGCCAATCAACGGCTATATGCTGAAATACTTAGCCTGGGGATGATGGACGACAATCGCTGTGGTGGATTGCTCCGGATAAAGTTGGTCTTCCTCACCCAAGCGAAGCCCGATGCGGCCGGCGTCCAGCAGGTCGAGCAATTGGTGTTGGTCGGCCAGATTGGGGC
This sequence comes from Alphaproteobacteria bacterium, assembly GCA_965216645.1. GTDB lineage: Bacteria > Pseudomonadota > Alphaproteobacteria > CBDCGJ01. Next base: position 61,236 of record CBDCGJ010000011.1, read on the forward strand.
AGGCCGGGTACCCGAAAGAATAGCGCGCGCCCTGATATTCGGATTGATCCGTGGACACTTTCACGGCCGTCGCGGCGCCGTCCAGTTCGAGTTCCCGGCGCACCCGATGATGAACGAATTCGGCCATGGCCTCCGCCATCTCCACGCCAAGTCCGTGCAGGTAGAGATAGTCCTTGTAGCGGTCCGCTTCGAACCAGTCGCGGGCCACGTCGGACGCGCGTTGGCCGATGGTCACGGCCTGAATGGCGATCACGTCCGGTTCGTCCTGACGGAAGAAATCGGCGACGCAAAGCCCGCCCTGTCGATTTTGCCGCGGCAGGGCGAACCGCGCGACCTCTGGTCCTTCATTTGAAGCATAGAGCACGATGTCGTCGCCCTCGGCACGGGCTGACCAGTAACCGTAGACCGCTTGCGGGTGTAGCACCTGGTCTTGCGCGACTTCGGCAAGCAGATCCGTAAGGATCGGCCGCAATTCGGAGCGCGCCCAATCGAGATAGTCCTCCAACCGACGGCCGTTTTTCCGGTAGCCCCAATGGAACTGGTAGAGCATGCGCTCATTCAGAAACGGCAAAAGATCCTCGGGGTCGACCCGTTCGATCAGACGCGCACCCCAGAAAGGGGGAGTCGGGACGCGGACGCCGCGGGCCAGTTCCTCGCGTTTCAGACGGATTTCCTCGGCATCGATCGGCCTCGGCAGTGGTGCCGGGACACCCGGTCCCGGTTTTCCATTCTTCGGTCTTCGCGCGCGTTTCAGCCGTTCGGCTTCGACATGAGCCGCGAAGTCTCCCGTCACCACTTTGTCCATCAGATCCAGGCCGGCAAAAGCATCTTGGGCGTAAGCGACCTGGCCTGTCGTGTAGGCCTCGGCACAGTCTTCTTGGACATAGCGGCGGGTCAGGGCGGCGCCGCCGAGCATGACGGGCGTGTCGATACCTTCCCGGCTCAGCTCGGCCATGTTCTCGCGCATGATCGCCGTCGACTTCACCAGTAGGCCGGACAAGCCAATGGCGTCCGCGTCATGTTCGCGGGCGGCAGCGATAATGGCGTCGATCGGTTGCTTGATACCGAGGTTGACCACCTGGTAGCCATTATTGGTCAGGATAATGTCGACTAGGTTTTTGCCGATATCGTGGACGTCGCCTTTCACCGTGGCCAAAACGATGGTGCCGCGGCTTTGCCCCTCGTTGCGTTCCATATGCGGTTCCAAATAGGCGACGGCTGCCTTCATGGTCTCCGCCGATTGCAGGACGAAGGGAAGTTGCATCTTGCCGGCGCCGAACAAATCGCCGACAACTTTCATGCCGTCGAGGAGGAAGGTGTTGACGATATGAAGCGGATCGTGATCCGCCAAGGCCAGGTCCAAGTCTTCTTCCAGGCCGATGCGGTCGCCATCGACGATGCGGTCCGACAGACGTTGCTCCACCGCTTCCGCCCGTGGTTTCTCGGCCGCGGCTTCCGCGCTGCGATCCTGATAGAGGGCAATGAATGCGTGCAGCGGATCGGCGCCGTCCACCCAGCGATCGAAGATCAAATTCTCCGCCGCCTCGACCTCCTCGGAAGGAATGGCATGCATCGGCTTGATTTTCGATGCATGTAGGATCGCCCCCGTCATGCCGCGCTTCAGAGCGTGATCGAGATAGACCGAATTCAACACATGGCGTGCCATCGGCTTCAGGCCGAAAGAGATGTTGGAGAGACCCAGGATGATCTGACAATCGGGCAGCGCGGCCGCGATCCGCTCGATCGCCTCCAGTGTGGCGGTCCCTAAATCGCGGTCGTCGTCGTTACCGGTACAGATCGTGAAAGTCAGTGGATCGAATAGAAGGTCGGCCGCTGGCAGACCGTGCTGCTCGACGGCAAATTCATAAAGCCGTTTGGCGATCGCGATTTTGGCATCCGCCGTTTTCGCCATCCCGGCTTCGTCGATGGTCAGCGCTATGACGCCCGCGCCGTATTTCTTGGCCAGCGCCAGGCGCGCGGCGGCGGGCTCCTCCCCATCCTCGAAATTGATCGAGTTGATCAGGCATTTTCCGGGATAGAGCTTCAGCGCCGCTTCGAGAACCGGCAATTCCGTGGAATCGAGGACCAATGGCAGGGCGACTTGCCCCCGCAGGCGGGTAACCATCTCGCTCATGTCGGCGACTTCGTCGCGGCCAACGAAAGCGGTGCAGAGATCGAGGGCGTGGCTGCCTTCCGCCGCCTGTTCCCGTGCCATGGCGACGCATCCATCCCAATCGCCGGCGGCTTGCAGCTCGCGGAACTTCTTCGAACCGTTCGCGTTGCACCGTTCGCCGATCGCCAAGTAGGCGTTTTCCTGCTCAAAGGTCTGCGTGCTGTATAGCGATGCGATCCGCGGCCGCCATTGCACTTGGCGTTGCTCGACTTTTGGACGTTCGGGATCGATCTCCCGAAGCATCGCGTCAAGGGCACGGATATGGTCGGGTGTCGTCCCGCAGCAGCCACCGATCAGATTGACGCCGAATTCCCGGACGAACCGAGATAGCGAGTCAGCCAGCTCTGCCGGTGTCAATGCGTAGTGCGGTTTGCCGTCCCGCAGTTCCGGTAGACCGGCATTGGGCATGACGGAGATCAAGCCGGGCCAGTTCTGCGCCAGCCAACGCAGATGCTCTGTCATCTCCTTTGGCCCGGTGGCGCAGTTCAGGCCGATAGCGTCGATGTCCAGCGCGTCGATAATCGTCGCCGCGGCCTGGATATCGCTGCCCACAAGCAAGGTGCCCATGGTTTCCACGGTGACGCTGGCAATGATCGGTAGATCCGGTCGGTCTTGTGCCGCTTTCTCGAACTTTACCGCGTTGACCGCGGCCTTTAGCTGTAGCGGGTCCTGACAGGTTTCCACCAGGAAGCCGTCGACGCCGCCGGCGAGCAGCCCCTCCGCCTGCCGGCGAAGGCCTTCTTCCAAAGGGTCGTAACCGATATGACCGAGGCTGGGAAGTTTCGTTCCGGGGCCAATAGAGCCGAGCACAAAACCGCTACCGTGCCGCTCCACCGCTTCACGGGCCAGTTCCGCCGCGCGGCGATTGATCGCTTCCGTCTCGTCCGCTAAATCGAACTCGGCCAATGTCAGGGCGGAACCGCCAAAGGTGTTGGTCAGAATGATGTCGGCGCCGGCCGCGAGATAAGCGTCATGGACCTCGGCAACAAAATCGGGCCGCGACAGATTCAGGATTTCGCTGCAATTTTCCTGACCCTGGAAGTCTCGATCCAGGTCCAGATCGGCGGCCTGGATCAGGCTTCCGGTGGCGCCGTCGGCCAATAGCACCCGCTGCCGAAGGGCATCGATGAATGTACTCATAGGTTCGAACCTAGTCGGACTATCAACCGGCGTCGCGCTTCGCCGCGGCGTCGGCGAAATCGCTGAGCTGGCCGGTCGCCGCTTCGTCGTTGGCGCGTGCGGCGGCCTGACGGTCTTGTGCCCAGGCATGGGCCCAGGACCGGCGCGCCCGCAGGCCCAACAAATGACAAATCGCAAATGTCAGATCGGCGCGGTTCAAGGTAAAGAAGTGGAAGTCGTTGACGCCGGCTTCCTGCAAACGCTGGCAATGTTCGGCGGTCACGGCCGCGGCGATCAGCTTACGGGTCTCAATGTCGTCTTCCAGGCCGTCGAAATAATGCGCGATCCGCGCCGGCACTTTGGCACCGCATTTGGCGGCGAAACTGATCATCTGATCGAAGTTGGTAATCGGCAAAATGCCCGGCACGATCGGGGCCCAGATGCCGGCGGCGCGGGCGCGGTCTAGAAAGCGTAGGAAAACGTCCGGATCGAAAAAGAACTGGCTGATCGCGCGGGTCGCGCCGGCATCGAACTTGCGTTTCAGGTGGTCGATATCGGCTTGTTCCGATTGCGCTTCGGGATGAATTTCCGGATAGCAGGCGACGGACAATTCGAAATCTCCGACCCGCTTCAATCCGGCGACGAGTTCGGCGGCATCCTTGTATCCATCGGGGTGGGATCGGTAATCCGCATCGCCTTCCGGGGGATCGCCGCGCAGGGCGACGATGTGACGGACACCGTCGTCCCAATAGCCGCGCGCAACGTCGTCGACTTCGCCGCGGTCGGCGCCGACGCAGGTGAGGTGAGCTGCCGGCGTCAAACCGGATTCCGTTTGAATGCGGCGGATCGTGGCGTGGGTCCGCTCGCGCGTGCTACCGCCGGCGCCGTAGGTTACCGAAACGAAGTTCGGTGCCATCGGCTCCAACCGCTTTAACGCCTGCCACAACGATTGCTCGGCTTTCGCGGTTTTCGGTGGGAAGAACTCGAACGATACATTCGGGGCTGACGCGATATGTGCGAGTTGCGGGTCCTGGGTCATGAGGTGGCTCCTGTCGGGGCTTCTTGTGTTCTGTCGGCTGCCGCACGGACGGGACGCGCGGCGGACCAAATCAGAAGGGTGAGGGGGTCGCCAGCCAGTTTCTCGGTCGGCAAGGGGGTTAGGCCGGCGGCCAGACACCAACCTTGGACTTCAGTTTCCTCGAAACCGAGCCAACGGTGTTGATGCGTATCGCGCAGCCAGGCTTGGTCATGGCTGGCGAAGTCGACAACGGCGATGCGGCCGCCCGGGCGTAAAATGCGCGCGGCCTCCGCAATGACATCCACAGGCCGCTCCGCGAAATGCAGGGTCAGATGGACGATAGCCAAATCGAAACTGGCCGCGGGGTAGGGCAGATTGTACATATCGCCCTGGCGGACTTGGCAGTGGCGGAAACCGTCTTCGTCCAAATGGGCGCGGGCCGCCGAGAGCATATCCCGGCTGGTGTCGATCCCGACGGCGCGGGTCGCCTGATCGGCGAACAATTGCACCATGCGGCCGGTGCCGGTGCCGATATCGATGACATCGTTCAAGTCGAGATCGGCGGTGAGGTCGAGCAGGCTGCGCTCGACCTGTTCTTCCGGCACGTAAAGCGCGCGGATTTCGTCCCAGCGGCTAGCATTTTCGCGGAAGTAGCTGGCTGCCGCTTCCGCTCGGGTGGCCTTGATACCGTCCAAACGGGTTAGATCGCGGCTCAATGTGGGATCGTTCTCCGGGATCGAATCGATAAGTAGCCGGGCAAGATTGGCCAATTCGCCATCCTGAGCGATCCGGTAATAGGCGAAAGTGGCCTCGCGGAAGCGGACGATCAATCCCGCATCGGTCAGTAGCTTCAAATGCCGGGACACCCGGGGTTGGCTTTGGCCAAGGATTTGCGTCAGATCGGTGACCGTGAGTTCCCCATGGGCACAGAGGGCGAGCAAACGCAGACGGGTCGGTTCCGCCGCCGCGCGCAAGCCTTGTAACAAAGTTTCCATGCCCCAGTTTCCAATGAATTTTCAGTATTGAATATGTATATAAACATATCTTTATATTTAGTCAACAAAAACCCTTAAAGCGATCGCGCAAGGTTGCATCGTATGGTATCTTTTACCAGTCTTGTGGTCGTCTATAGGAGTTAGGTACGCTCACCCGTGGCAAGGGGATAAAGCGTGCTCGAACCGGTCTACACGTCAGATGGCAGCCTGTTTGCCGAGTTAACCAGCGAGTTCGACGGACGGGACCCGGAGCTCGACCGCATCTATTACACGATCCGGCTGCGTGACGCGGAGACTTACAAGGAAATCTACCGTACCCGTCGACATTGGTTCGCCGACCATTATGACGACTTTCAGAAAGGTATGGAGATCAGCGAGCTTGGTTTCAGCCCGGATGGCGGCCTATTGCTGATCAATCGCGGCATGACCGCCCAAAACTGCGTCCCGTTTCGGCGCATTATTATCCAAACCAACCGATTGTTAGCCACCCATCGATCGAAATTGGCCGATTATTATCGCGGACGACGGATCGATGACGTCGAACCCCCTGTTGATATCGAAAACGAATTGCGTCGTGTCGTCGGCGGGCGCGGGATGGATCACGACTGGACGATCCATCTCATGCGCGAGCTGAAACGGAGGTTCGAAAATGCCTAACGATGGATCGGCTTGTACTTGATGCGATGGGGCTGGTTCGCGTCGGCACCGAGACGGCGTTTACGGTCTTCCTCATAAGCTTCGTAGTTGCCCTCGAACCATTCCACATGGCTGTCGCCCTCAAAGGCGAGGATATGCGTGGCGATACGGTCGAGAAACCAACGGTCGTGGGAAATCACGATGACGCAGCCGGCGAAGTCCAGCATGGCTTCCTCAAGTTCCCGCAAGGTATCGACGTCCAGATCGTTGGTCGGTTCGTCGAGCAGCATCACGTTGGCGCCGGATTTGACCATTTTGGCGAGATGCACGCGGTTCCGCTCGCCGCCAGATAGCTGGCCGACCTTTTTCTGCTGATCGCCACCCCTGAATCCGAACCAGGAGCAATAGGCGCGGCTCTGCACCTTGCGCTTGCCGAGATCGATCTCGTCCGCACCTTCGGAGATTTCCTGCCAGACGGTTTGATTGGCTTCGAGAGCGTCCCGGCTCTGATCGACATAGCCGAGTTTGACAGTCTGGCCGATTTTCAGGTTGCCCTGATCCGGTTGCTCGGCCCCGACGATCATTCGGAAGAGGGTGGTCTTGCCGGCGCCATTGGGCCCGATGACGCCGACGATACCGCCGGGCGGCAGACGGAAGTTAAGGTCTTCGATCAGCTGGTGCTCGCCAAAGCCTTTGCCTACGCCTTCGGCATCGACCACCACATCGCCGAGACGCGGGCCAGCTGGGATGACGATTTGAGCCTGCTGCCAACGTTCGCTTTCCTGTTGCAGTAGTTCTTCGTAAGCGCGGATACGAGCCTTGCTCTTGGCTTGGCGTGCCCGAGGCGATTGGCGGATCCAATCGAGTTCCTGGGCCAGGGTCCGCTGCCGTGCATCCTCCGCTTTGCCTTCCTGATGCAGGCGTTTCTGTTTCTGCTCCAACCAGCCCGAATAGTTGCCCTGATAGGGATAATAGTTGCCGCGGTCGAGCTCCAAGATCCAGCCGGCGACATTGTCGAGGAAATATCGGTCGTGGGTGATCGCCACCACGGTGCCCGGATATTCCTCAAGAAAGCGCTCGAGCCAGGCGACGGATTCCGCGTCCAGATGGTTGGTCGGCTCGTCCAACAGCAGCATGTCCGGTTTTTCCAGCAACAAGCGGCAGAGCGCGACCCGGCGCTTTTCACCGCCGGACAGACGGCTGACATCGGCGCCACCATCCGGCAGACGCAGGGCGTCCATGGCAATATCGATGGTGCGGTCCAAATCCCAGGCGTCGACCGCTTCGATCTGTTCTTGGATCTCAGCCTGCTCGGCGATCAGGTCGTTCATTTCGTCGTCGGTCATTTCTTCGGCGAACCGCGCGCTGACAGCTTCGAAGCGGTCGAGCAGAGCCTTGGTTTCCGCGACGCCGTCCATGACGTTGCCGAGCACGTCCTTTGCCTCGTCAAGTTTCGGTTCCTGCGGCAGGTAGCCGACCTTGATCCCCTCTGCGGCCCAGGCCTCGCCATTGAACTCGGTTTCCAACCCGGCCATGATTCGGAGCAGGGTCGACTTACCGGCGCCGTTGGGGCCGATCACGCCGATCTTGGCGCCCGGTAGGAAGGAGAGGGAGACGCCCTTCAATACCTCCCGACCGCCCGGGAAGACCTTGCGCACGTCGCGCATGCTGTAGACATATTGGTAGTTCGCCACCGGCAGACCCTTCTTTCACGTCAATGAATGGCCGCCATACATAACGTAATTTTGCCGTTGGGCAAGCCCGAGAGTTAAGGATATGCCTCGACGGTTTTCGGCTGACGGTACGAGAGGCCGATCAGGTCACCGTCGCGCCAGACCACGTCGCAGGGCCGTAGTTCGTCGAAGAACTCAACATTGTGGATGATCTGCAATTTGATCTGGCTTGGGAAGTCGAGCACCTTATCGGCGCGAACTCTGGCACCGGTCGCCGAGATGTCTCTCACGACACAATCGATCGACCGCTGATCGTTGTTGAGATAGAGCCGGCCCGACTTCAAGGTCCGGTGCCGCGGTGCTCCTCGCTTCTCCTCCTCCACCATGCCGATATAGTATCGGTATATCGTGGCGTAATAAAGCGATGCCGTATGGTAGATATAGGCTCTAAGTCCCGCGTTGATCGCGGATCCGGTTGGCCTTGAATTCGGTCTTCGGCAAGGTGCCGAGCGCCAGAACCTCAGCGGTGGCGGTGATCTCGCACTGATTTCGAATTTCTGCGACGACAAGGTCGATGACCGAACTCTTCGGGCCATGTTCGGCATGTTCGATTTTGATATGCATGACGTCCATGCCGGAATCGTTGGTCGTGAGTAGAATCTCATACTCGTCGCCGACACCGTCGATTTGCCGAACGGCTTGTTCGAGCTGCACCGGATACATCTTGATGCCGCGCATGTTTATCAAGTCGTCCGCCCGGCCATGCATGCAGCCCATGGCTCTCGTATGCCAGCGGCCGCAAGCGCACTGACTATTGTCCAGGACCGTGTAGTCGCCAACGAGAAAGCGCAATTGCGGCGAGGCTTCGGAGCAAAGATTGGTGCAGACGGTGAGGCCGCGTTCTCCTGGCCCCGTCGGGGTATAATCATCCGGATCGACGGTTTCCCAATACTGAATGTCCGACATGAAATGAGTGAAGGTCGCGCCGCCTTCCGTGACCTCCGTGCAGGAATAGCCGCCGGCCGAGGGTGCTGCTTCCGTACAGCCGTAAAATTCCGTTAGTCTCGCGCCCCATAAGTCTTCGATCCGTGCCCGCGTATTGGGAATACCCATGGCCGGTTCGCCGCCGACAAAGATCAGGCGAATACTGCTGGCGGCGGGATCGGTCTCCAACTCCTCCATGACCCGGCCAAGATGCAGGGCGTAGGAGGGCGTGCAAATCAATACCGTCGGCTTGAAGCGGTCGATCAGACCGGCGCGAGTACGCGAATCCATACCGCCGCCTGGGATCACCGGTAGCCCCATCTCCGCCAACCCCATCTGTGCCGTCCAAGCGAAGACATGGGGCCCGTAACCCGATGCGATCAGAGCGGAATCACCGTCCCGCACCCCCATGGCGTGGAGTGCCCGGGCGTTGGCCCAGCCCCATATTTCCCGGTCTGTATGGGTATAGCGGAAGGGTCGGGGAATCCCGGTTGTGCCGGATGAGGCGAATAACATCCAACCATCCCGGCCCCACACCGTATCGTCGACGGTGGTGTAGCCGCCAAAGGGTGGATTTTCGGCGACGTCAGCCATCATTTCCGATTTGTCGACCACGGGCCATTTCACCAAGTCCTCGACGCTCGCGATGTCGCTGGGCGTCAAGTCCAGTTGGTCGAAGCGAGCGCGGTAAAAAGCGCTGTTTTCGTATAGAAAGGGCGTAACAGCCGCGATCTTGGTATCCTGTATTTCCCGCAAGCGTTCCGGGGCCGCGGCGTCATATTCGGGTGACCAGAATTGCGGCGACCCGGGCCGGCTTTCGTCCGATTTAAACTCCGTCAATACCTCCAGCCAATGTCGACGGGTCGATTCGGCTCTTTCGTTGCTCATTTTCGCCTCTCCAATTGCCTCCGGGGTAAAGACTACTATTCTCGACCGCCATCGTGCAGCCCCTTTTACTCATACCAACAAACACCGATGCGGAGGGTTGCAAGGCGTTGGATGTGGTGAAAGGATTTGCCGGTCAGGCTAGCTCGATGAACTCAATTGCACGTCTTGCAAGATTGGGTCGGTAACTTGTCGGATAGCCAGCCACGAAAACTCGAGTTCCCGAACATACCGCCGGCAATATCGAAAACGCGCGTGTATCCCTCTGCAATCAAAAGACGACTCGCCATCCGCGAACGAACGCCAGAGGCGCAAATCAAGGCGATGGATTTGGTTTTGTCACCACCAGTAATCTCGGCGATGCGGTTCAGAAACGCACGGTTATCGCCGCCACGCCGAATAGTCGCGCCAACGGCATGTTGGGGTAGGCCGCTCTGTTTCCATTCCGTGGGCATGCGGACATCGATTATTTGCACCTCGCCGCGACGGGACAAATCGTGCGCTTCCTGAGACGTTAGCTTGACGACCGATTGCCCAAACGCGATGGCTGCGAAGCATATGTTGACCCCGATGCAGATCGCGACAATTCGGCACAAAGTTTTCTCAATCATAATTGTCCATTCGTTAGGGAATACGGAGTATATCACCGAATATCCTGAATATACGTTCAATAGCCCGTCCAAACCCGGTGGGAAATTGGACACTAAGATATGGAATATTGAACATTTATTCATACTTCCGACGTAACTTTCCTGGTGACCGTCGGTGTGTCACGCCCGGCGACGGGGCGTAATGTTGAGGTGATAATCCGTGAAGTTAACGTCTGAAACGGTTGAGCAGTTAATGCAGGACACTTCGCCCAATATGAGGGCGGATGCCGCTCGGCAAGTTGCGAAATCCTATGACGGCTCGATGAGCGAGTCGGAGCGGGCCATAGCGGAGGACATTTTCCGTCTCATGGTGCGGGATGCCGAGATGCGGGTTCGCCAGGCCCTGTCGGAAAGTCTGAAGGACAGCAACCAGGTGCCGCATGACGTAGCCACGACGTTGGCCAAGGATGTGGCCGACGTAGCGACGCCCATGCTCGAATTTTCCAGTGTACTGACCGATGAGGACCTGGTTGCGATCGTCAACAGTCAGCCGCGTGAACATCTCGTTGCCATCGCCAAGCGCGCCGACGTAAGCCAGGACGTTTCGCAGGCGTTGGTCGACAGTCATGATCGTGCCGTGGTGACCACGTTAATGTCCAATGACAGTGCCAAGATCGCTGAGCCGACCTTCCAGCAGGTGCTCGACGAACATGGCGAGGATGAAACTGTTGGAACGGCCTTGGTCGGCCGCAACCAGCTGCCTGTCGCGGTATCGGAACGGTTGGTCACCTTGGTCTCCGAATCGCTTCGTGGCGCGCTTGTCGCCAAACATGAGCTTCCCGAATCCTTGGCCACCGATCTGATCCTTGAGGCACGCGAGCGGGCCACCATGGGCTTGTTGGATCGGGATAGCGGCGTGATGGACGTGGTGGAGTTGGTTCAGCAACTCAAAGCCAACAACCGGCTGACCACGAGCATCATTTTGCGGTCCCTGTGCCTCGGCGATATCGACTTCTTCGAGACCGCTTTGGCGCAAATGTGCAATATCCCGCGGACCAATGCGCACAAGTTGGTGCATGACGCGGGCCCCTATGGATTGCGCTCCTTGTTGACGCGCGCCGGCTTGCCGGAGGCCATCCTACCGCTTGCCCGGACCGCAGTCGCTGTCGTCGACGAATCGGAATATGACGGCTGCGCTGGCGATCGCATTCGCTTCGTCAATTCGGTGATCGAACGCATCTTGACGACCGTCGAAGACGATATGCAGGGTGACGATCTCGAATACCTGCTCGAAAAGCTGAGGCAGTTCTCAGGCGTCAAAGTTGCCGTCTAAACAGGCCGGTAGTACTTCATCGCGGTGTCGTGGAAGAGGTCTCTTTGGGCCTCGGTGCCAAGCGGTCCGGTGATCTCCAGAAATCCGTCGAAAATCTCGTCGTAGTTGGCGCAAAGGTTGTCGACCGGAAAGTTCGACGCGAACATTGCCCGACCCGGGCCGAACATCTCGATACAATCCCTGACGATTTGTTCGTTGAGTGCGGGCGTCCAGCTTTCGCCGGGTACGCCGATTCCCGATATCTTCACCGCCGTGTTGGTTACGTTTGCGAAATTTTTCATGGCCCGCCGCCAGCCGGCAAGTCCTGCGGCACTGCGGTCCGCCGGCAGGCCGGTATGGTTGAGGATGATCGTCGTTTCGGGAAATGTGCGGGCGAGGGCGGTTGCGTCCGTCAACTCGGCCCACGGACATTGTAGGTCGTAGTGTAAACCATACTCGACCAGCAAGGCATACCCCGCCTGGAAGGGCTTGGTCACCATGGCGCCGGGCATGGGCTTCTGCCGTACGCTACGCACCAAGGGCGATGGTCGCGTGGCCGGCCAGTACGGACGCAACGTCGTCCCGTTCGAACCAGATCTGTCCGACGATCGCGTTCGGGCGTCCATGTCGGGCATGCAGCGACTCGAGCCAACGTGTTTCGCCGAGCGGATCGGCGGGATCCCATTCCGCCTCCATATGCACGGTCTTCGCAACGCGGAAGCGAGCGCTGTCTTTCGCATAGTCTGGCGGTAGATAGCTGCGCTTGATGGCGCTGTAGTCGCCGTAGCGGAAGCTCGGCAAATCCTCGCCGCAAAGCCAAGGGTGCTTGTTCATCGACAGGTCCCAAAAATGATGGTGTGCATCGACGATCGGTATCGGCTTCTTCGGCATCGGTTAGAGCGGGTGTTTTGGATCGAAAAGTTTCAGGATCGCGGTGCCATCGAGTTCGCCGTCGCCTTTGGAAACTAAGATGCGGTAGAGCGATGCCGCTTGTCCTGACATCGGCGTCGGCGACTTCAGACTTTTCGCCAGGTCATGCAGACTGTCGAGATCTTTCAACACTTGCCGGGCGAAACCGCGCGGCGCGAAGTCCCGCGCGAGCATGCGGGGATAGATGGCCTGCAGCAGATTCGATCCGGCATGGCCGTCGGCCAGGGCTTCGGGAATCTTGCTGGCATCGATCCCGCCCGCTTCAGCCAGGGCCAACGCCTCGGCCAGCACGGCGTAGTTGTTCAGGACCAGAATCTGGTTGACCATCTTGGCGACCTGACCGGCACCCGCGGGACCGAAATGGGTGAAGCGTGCGGCGAGACAATCCATGACTGTTTGGACGCGCTCGATGTCGCGCTTCCCCCCGCCGGCCATGATCGCGAGCGTGCCGGCCTCCGCGCCATCCGGGCCGCCGGAGACCGGTGCATCGACCCAGCCGGTGCCGCAAGCATCTCGCAGCCGTGCCGCTAAGTTTTTTGTCAGGTCCACGCCGGTTGTCGAATGATCTACAACGACGAGATCCTTGTCCGCGCTTTCGGCAAGGCCGTCTGTACCGAAAATGGCTGCCTCCACATCGTCGGATGACGTGACGCAAATCAGGACGATGTCGCATTTCCTTGCGAGGGCCTTGGGCGAGGCGGCGGCGGTCACGCCATGGCCGGCCGCTTGCGCGACTTTTTCCGGCAAGATGTCGTAACCGGCCACGGTATACCCGCAAGCCGTCAACCGTTTGGTGAAGCCTTGACCCATCAAACCCAGACCGATGAATCCGATCCTCGGCAAATCGTTTGTCATCGGTGTCCCCTAGGCGGCCTTGCGCTGTCGCCTACGCGCCATTTCACGACAAATGTCGAATGCGTTGGAGAATGCTTCGGCGGTGGCGATGCCTCGGCCGGCGATGTCGTAACCGGTGCCATGTCCGCATGTGGTGACCGGCACGGGTAGGCCGCCGAGGACGGTGACGCCGCGACCGAAGCCCATCAGCTTCATCGCGATCTGCCCCTGGTCGTGATACATGGTGACGACCACATCGAACTGACTGTCTTTCGCGCGCACGAAGATCGTGTCGGCGGGCAGAGGGTCGCTGGCGTCGATACCTTCAGCACGGGCCTGTGCCGCGGCGGGCGCGATGACATCAATTCTTCTCGCCCGAAATTGCCGCCATCGCCGGCATGCGGGTTAAGCGCGGCGACACCGATCTTCGGTCGCTCCGTTCCCGCCTGACGCAGGGTTCGGTCGGCAAATCGGATGGCTTCGAGGACCGTTTCTCTTGTGATGGCTTGGGCGACGTCTTTTATCGCGATATGGCTTGTGACCCGCGTCGTCCAAAGCTGGTCCAGGACATTGAGTTCGCCGATCATACCGTTGTAGTCGAGCGCCGTTGCCAGGTAGCGCATTTCATCCTCGACGGCGAGACCACCGAGATGCATCGCTTCCTTGTTCAGCGGCGCGAAGACGACTCCGTCGGCATCGCCGTCCACAACACGTCGCGCGGCATGTGACAAGGTGGCGAGCATTTCGCGTCCGGCCGCGGCGGAGGCTTGGCCGCGCGTCGTCTCCACCTCGTCGACCGGCCGGAAGGGCGTGGCTCGAAACCGCGACGGATTTATATCGACCCCGGCGACGGCGGCGCCGTCCGCCAACACCGCCGGGTCGCCGAGCAGCTCGACATCGCAATCCGCATAGCGCGCCGGTTCCGCGAGAAATTTCGCGACTAACTCGGGTCCGATACCGTTGCGATCGCCGTGCAATAGAGTCAGTCGGGGTTTCAATGCTTGCCCTTCTTGTCTTCTTTATCGCGCAGAGCCGGCGGCACAACGGATCGGTCCTGTTTCTCCACACGCTCCTCAATGTTTTGAATATGATCGAAATCGTAGCTGCGGGTCTTCAGGTCGAACACTCGCTCTTCGACCCAGGCCTCGTCGGTTTCCATCGAACTGGAAATGAAGAAGTGGATCGACAAGACGGTTGCCCAAACGAAGATGGGCCAAAACAGCAGACCTGAACCGATGAAGGTCAGGTCGGACAAAATCGCGAGCGGCACGACAAGGGCAAAGACAAGAAAATGCTGCTGGAAACGGTAGGATCTCGGCAGCTTGCGGCTCAACATAAGGGCGCCGTCGCTCATTTGAACAAACGCCGTCGTGGCGGTTCGTCATCCGCTTCGGGCAGTTGCGGATAGATGCGCACGATGGCCACAAGACGGAAGGCGTACCAGAGCAGTAGCAGGATAATCGCAGCGACGATGACAGTGTCGACGAACTCGCGTTCCGATTCGAGGCCAAAGAAGATGACATAGCCCGCGGCCGCGAACGGTGTGGCCGCGAGATAAAGACCCGCCGGAAACATCTTTGTGAATTGCAGTAATACGGCGGCGCAGACCACCGAAAACGCATATAACGCCATCAATGGCGATCGGCCATGGGGCGCTACTTCGCTCAGCGACCCGATCGCCACCACGGAAAAGAGGACGCCGATGAACAGGCAGAAAGCAAGGATTTCATAATCCGCCTGTTGCTTGTTCAGTTTCGCGACCGGAATCAAGTAGGGCGTGGTCCGGGGGTTCCAGACATAGCGTTTGAATAGGCCTTCCCAGTCCAGCATGCCGCCGTCCTACCTGTTCAGGGCTCGACGCGAGATGAGGCCAAGACTATCAGTCGCTCTCCGCCGTCTGCCGTTGTCGGGCTCTGACTTCCAACTGATCGTCGACCTTGTCGAGATCGAGGCGTTCCTTGCCTTCCACGGTCGCGCCCTCGACTTCGGGCCATTCCAGCGTGCTGAGGTCGAAGCGCCAATTCTTCGGCCCGAACAGGACGAGCGCCATCTCCAGCCAAACGGCAATGCCGGCGACAAAGGCAACGACAAATCCGAAAGCGAGCACCGACTTGATGACCCAGCGATGGCTGAGGCCGACGAGCGAGGCCGAAACTTCGCCGCATTGATACCAGGCGCAGGAATCGTTCCGGTTGATCGACCAGGAATCCACCGTGTAGACATAAGCGAACCAGATGATCACCAATGTGAACGGAATGACGAAGATCGTCAGGCCGAGAAATTCGATCCAGGCCTTTTTACGGAACGCCAAGTTTTCCCTGACCAGATCGACCCGTACATGGGTGTTCCAAATATAACCGAATCCCAGGACTAGGCAGAACAGGACGGTGTGAGAATGCCATTCCAGTTCCTGCAGCAATGTGGAGCCGAAAAACTCGCTGACATTTTCGACCAGCCAAACCTGGATGACGCCGGTTTTCCGGATCCCCAGATCGAAGGCGGTGATCAGGATCAATGGCAAAGCGAACCAGGATCCGAAACGTCCAACCCGATCGACAAAGTTTCTGAGCGCGATCGAAAACTTCAATAGGGCCGGCGCGTTCTCCGGTGTGAACCGGACGAGTTCGTCTTCGGTGCCAGTGCCAGCGCTGTGGTCGGCGGTATTAGTAGTCATAGACGGACCTCATCAGCCAAAGGGCGATTTCAGGTTGCGTGATCACCAGGAACAGTCCGATCAACTGCAGACCGACGAAGGGGATAATACCTTTGTAGATCGCCTGGATCTTGATTTCCTTCGGCGCGATCCCCTTCATGTAAAAGAGAGCGAAGCCGAAGGGCGGCGTCAGGAAGGATGTCTGCAGATTGATGGCCATGAGAATCAGGAACCAGAAAACCACTTCCTTCTGCGCCACATGATCGCCGAAATCGAGGCCTGCGACCAAAGGCGCAAAGACCGGCAAGACGATCAAGGTGATCTCGATCCAATCCAGGAAGAAACCGAGGAAGAACGTGATGGCCATCAACAGGAACAACAATTCCCACGAATTCAGTCCGGCCGATGTGATCAGATGCTCGACGATATCGTCGCCGCCGAGCGAGCGGTAGACATAGGCGAAGCAAGTGGCGCTGACGATGATGAAGAAGATCATCGCGATCGTGCGCGCCGATGTGTGACAGACCCCTTTCACCAAATCGAAGGTCAGCCGCCGGTTGCCCAGAGCCAAAAGCAATGTGCCGAAAGCCCCGACCGCGCCGGCCTCGCTCGGCGTTGCGATGCCGAACAGGATCGAGCCCTTGATCATGGTGATCAATAGGACGGGCGGCAGGAAACTCTTGAAGATCATCCGCGGATATTCGCTCTTCGGAACATCCAGCAAGTCGGCCCGCAGTGGCGGCGCCACGGACGGCCGGAACTTGGCGTAAAGGCCGACGAACAGGAGATACAGAACGGCGAGCAACAGGCCTGGCAAAATCGCCGCCATGAACATGTTGCCCACGGACACGGCCATCAGGTCGGCCATAATGATCAGCATGATCGACGGCGGGATAAGAATGCCGAGGGTGCCGGACGCGGCGATACAGCCGGTCGACAGGGAGTGATCGTAACCCTGGCGCATCATCGTCGGCAACGCCAAGGCGGTCATCATCGTGACCGACGCGCCGATAATGCCGGTCATCGCGGCCAGCACTGTGCCCATCACGACAACGGCGAGGGCGAGAGAGCCGGGTACGCGTTTCAGCAATACCTGCACGCAGTAAAGCAAGTCGTTGGCGACGCCGGATCGTTCCATCATCACGCCCATGAAGACGAAAGCGGGTACAGACACCAGCACCAAGTTCTCCGCGCCCTGGAACCAAATCCTGGGCATGAAGTTGAAGAACTCGATCAACGAAAACATGTCGAGGAAATAGCCGATCAGCCCAAACAACAAGGAGAGGCCACCGAGAATAAATGCGACCGGAAAGCCGGAGAACAGCAGAACGGCCAAGGTCAGGAACATGACGATCGGCAGGAAATCCTGCAGGAGATAGAGTAGTTCCTCCTGCTCTTCGGCGCTCATGCCGGCGACCATGGTAAAGCCTATGCCGATCGCCGCGAGAACGACGATGGCGATGGTTAAGCCCGCGTTACGTCCGACAAATTTCAACGCCGGCGCGAAATATTGCATCGATCAAATCCTTCTGATTCATCGAATCATTCAAATCAAACTTACAACAGGGGGCGCGGAGGAACCGATCAACAACCCTTGATGATCAGAACCTTCGCACCCCCCAATTGCGCGTTACGCGTCTACGTTACTGGTCGAGATAAGTCGGCTTCAGAGCCTGAGCCGCGCCCCACTTCGCGTAGGTTTTGCGGAATGCCTGATAGCTTTCCGCGACTTTCTTGAAGAGCGGATCTTTCGCGGAGTCTTCCGCAAGAACTTCGTTCCAGGCTTTCTCGAAGACGGCGATCTGATCGTCGGTCCAACGACGGGTCTTCACACCGAACTTTTCGCCCATTTCAACCATAGCCTTGGGGTTGACCGCTTCGGTTTCGGCATACGTGTTATGAATGCTTTCGCCGCAGCCGATTTCCAACATGGCCTTGTAGTTGTCGGACAGGGAATCCCATTTTTCCTTGTTGACGAGCAACTGGCTGACCGAAACCTGTTGGTGCCAACCCGGGAAGTAGTTGAATTTGGCGATTTGATAGAAGCCGTACTTGATGTCCATGGCGGGCATCGAGAACTCGGTGGCATCGATCACGCCTTTTTCCAACGCCGGGAAGATATCGCCGCCAGCCAACAACTGGGTCGACACGCCGATCTTCTGCATGACGCGGGCGCCGAGGCCGAAGAAACGCATTTTCATGCCGCGCAATTGCTCGAGATCGCTGATCTCGTTCTTGAACCAGCCGGAGGTCTCCGGACCGATGGCGAAGCAATCCATTTGGACGATGTTGTGCTGGGCGTAGATTTCCTTCTGCATCTCGTCGCCGCCGCCGAACTTCTTCCAAGCGAAGTATTCGCCCATGGACGGGCCGAACGGAACCGCCGTGAAGAACGCCAGGGCCGGATATTTACCGACATCATAACCGGCGGTGGTCCAGGCGGTTTCCAAAGAGCCCTTGGATACCGCGTCAAAGCCTTCGTTGGCCGGCACCAATGCGCCAGGTTCAAAGAACTTCAGAGTGAAGCGACCACCGGACAATCGGTTGATGTTTTCGCTATAGCGGATCGCGGACGTGCCCAGATGCGGCACACTGCTGCCCCAAGCGCTGTGAAGTTTCCACCTGACTTTCTTGTTCTGAGCCAGGGCCGACGTTGCCGTGACGGCAATAAGCGTCGCGGCTGCCGCAATTGTGAACGTCTTAGTCAATCCCATCTGTTGAACCTCGCGTTTAATAAGAGATTATTGTTGTCACCCGATTGCCATACACGATTTTAACCACCCTGTCCATAAACCCAGCGGTGACGGACCTGACCCTCAATCCTTTGATTTCTGCGGATTTAGCTATCGGGGAGAAGCCCAAACGCGCGGCCCCAACCGAGCCCGCCGATCGTGTCGCTGGCCGGAATATACTCGCAAGCCACCCAATCATCGTAGCCGGTTTCGTCAATAAACGACAAGAAATAGCCGTAATTTATTTCCCCACGATCGGGTTCGTGACGGTGTGGCGGGTTGGCGATTTGCACGTGACCGATATGATCGACGCAGGCGCCAAAACGTTGGCACAAGTCGCCCTCCATAATCTGCACATGATAGGCGTCGAATTGCATTTTCAGGTTGGGCCGCTGCAATTCACCGAGTATTTCCAATACTTGGTCGGTCCTGTTCAGCAGAAATCCCGGCACGTCTCGGTCGTTCAGCGTTTCCAACATTCCGGTCATTCCGTGTTGGGCCAGTTCATCGGCGGCAAAGGCAATATTTTCCCGGTAGGTGTTTTCGTGCGCGGTGCGGGCGAGAATGCCGCCGTCCGGCGCCAGGCCGGCGACAAGATGGATACTCGGGCAGTCGAGCTTGTTGGCGTAGTCGATCGCGATGCCGATCCCGTCCCTGAACTCGTTTTTCCGGTCGGGCAGGCAGGCGATGCCCCGTTCGCCGGCTGCCCAGTCACCGGCAGGACAATTGATCAATACTTGCCTCACACCGGCGGCATCGTTCCAGTCGCGTAAGTCATCAGCCGGATAGTCGTAGGGGAACAGATATTCCACGGCGGTAAAACCGGCCTCCGCCGCCCGCGCCATGCGATCGGGAAATTCGAACTCGGTGAACAGCATCGTCAGATTCGCGGCTAATTTTACCATTTGCGATGTTTCCTTGAGCTTTGATTTCAGCCTAAGCGGAACGCCAATTGCTTGCAACGGCCACCGGAATAGTGCGACTCTGCCCACCGGTATTTGGTCGACGCGGTAACGCGGTAGGAGTCGATGGACGCGCCCGCTTGGTTGGAATTGGATAAATCGCAAGCGCAAACAATCGTGCGCTTAGGCGGAGTTTGGGACATCCGCCAGGCCGTCGACCTGGACCGTAAAGCTTCGCGGCACGGATTTTCCACGCGATCGGAACCTGGTGTTTGACGGCGCGGGCCTCGAACGTTTGGACAGCGCCGGGGCCTGGCTGCTGCATCGAACCATCAGAGACGCGGGCGAAGCCGGCGCCACGGTGCAAACGCTTAATCTCAGGGACGACCATCGGGCCATGCTGGCGCAGATCGCGGACAATGACCGGCCGTGCGAAATCGCGCCGGAGCGGGCCTCTCCACTCATTCGGATTTTGTCGAATATCGGCGCGAACACCGTCGACTCGATGAAAGAAGCGCGGGCGCTGATCGAGTTTCTCGGTCTTACCGTGGCGTCGATTTTCAGCGCCATTGTTATGCCGTGGCGCCTTCGGGTGACACCGCTATTCCACCATATGGAACGCGTCGGCTTCAACGCCGTTCCCATCGTTTCGTTGATTTCTTTTCTGATCGGTGTGGTGCTCGCCTATCAGGGCGCCACGCAACTGCAGCGCTTCGGTGCGGAGATTTTTGTCGTCGATCTGATCGCGATCTCCGTTCTGCGGGAGATCGGTATCTTGCTCACGGCCATTGTCGTCGCTGGCCGATCCGGCAGCGCCTTCACCGCGGAGATCGGGTCCATGGTCGTGAACGAGGAAGTGGACGCGATGCGTTCGCTTGGCCTCGATCCGATGGAGGTCTTGGTCGTCCCGCGTATACTGGCCCTTGTGATCATGCTGCCGATCCTCGCGTTTATCGCCGACATCATGGGCCTGCTCGGCGGCTTCGTCATGTGTTGGACGGTGCTCGGAATCTCGCCGGGATTATTCCTGGAGCAGCTCAACAATTCCGCTTCCCTTTGGACCTTCGGCGTCGGCATCATCAAGGCGCCGTTTTTTGCTTTCATGATCGCCTATGTCGGCTGTTTCGAAGGCCTGCGGGTCAGCCGTAACGCCGCCAGCGTCGGCGCGCGAACGACACGGTCCGTGGTTACGTCGATTTTCCTGATCATCGTCGCCGACGCCGTCTTCTCCATATTGTTCGCGATAGTCGGGGTGTAGGCGCGATGTCGGTTGCCGATGCGGAGAACATCATCGAGGTGCGCGGCCTGATCAACCAATTCGGCGAGTTGCGGGTTCACGACAAACTCGATCTGAACGTGCGGCGGGGAGAGATCCTCGGCATTGTCGGCGGATCGGGTACCGGCAAGTCGGTGTTGATGCGATCCATCATCGGACTAATCAATCCCAAGGCAGGCGACATCACGGTCTTCGGCGAAAATCTCCGTGCCCTACCGGTGGAGGACCGGCGGGAGCTGGAACGACGCTGGGGCGTATTGTTTCAGGATGGTGCGTTGTTTAGCGCGCTGACCGTGGCGCAAAACATCGAGGCGCCGTTGCGCGAACACCTGTCCATGCCCGTGCATTTGATGGATGAGATTGCCGCGTTGAAGATCGCCATGGTCGGGCTGGCGCCGGAAGCCGGCTCGAAGTTTCCGTCGGAACTCTCCGGCGGTATGCGTAAACGCGCTGGGCTTGCCCGGGCGTTGGCTATGGACCCCGAATTGATTTTTCTCGACGAGCCGACGGCTGGCCTCGATCCGATCGGCGCCGCCAATTTCGATAGCCTGATTCGGCAGTTACAACAGGGTTTGGGGCTGACCGTCGTAATGGTGACGCACGATCTTGATAGTTTGCATGCGATTTGCGACCGCATTGCGGTGCTGGCCGAGAAACGGGTATTAGTGACCGGCACCATGGAAGAACTCCTGCAACATCCGCATCCCTGGATCCAGGAGTATTTTCATGGACCCCGGGCGCGGGCCGCGCAAGCGACCCAGGCTGGGCAGGTCGCCCAGCCAGCCGCGGAATAGTTAAAGCGAGCTTTAAAGTATGGAAACCAAGGCCAGTCATTTATTCATCGGCAGTTTTGTGCTGGCCGTCGTCGCCGCGGGCTTTGCGTTCGTCATCTGGTTGGCCAAGATCGAGGTCGATCGGCAGCTCGATTTCTACAGCATCTATTTCGACGATGGCGTTGCCGGTCTCTCGGTCGGCGGCGACGTTCGCTACAACGGCATACCCGTCGGCACGGTCACGTCGATTATCCTCGATCCCAAGGATCCCAGTCGGGTGCAGGTCTCTGTCGAAGTGGCTGCGGACACACCGGTGCGCGACGGCACGGTGGCCAGTCTGGCCTTGCAAGGCATTACCGGCGTTGCGTATGTGGAGCTCACGGGCGGCGGTGTCGACGCAGCCAAACTCGCCGCACCGGCCCCCGGCGAACGGCCGGTCATTCCATCGAAGCGTTCGACCATCCAACGTCTGGCCGCCGACGCGCCGGAATTGCTCAACCGTATCATGTTGTTGGTCGAGGACGTGCGGGGCATGGTCGATGAAGACAATCGCGCAACACTAAGCCGGATCCTGAAGAACGCGGAAATTGTGTCCCGCGAAGCCGCCGAAGCCGCACCGGATTTAAAGGCCCTGATCGTCAATTTGAATGAGACGTCCACGAAAGTTCAAACCGCGGTGGACAGCCTCGGCCCACTGCTCGACGATTGGCGGTCGTTGGCCAAGGACGCGAAGTCGTCGATCAAACAAACCGACGAAGTTCTGAACCAAGCGCGGCTAGCTTTGTCGGCGGCGCGCGGCGGCATTGTCAAAACCACCGAGCAATTCGAGAAAGTGGTGGCGGAAACGAATAAAACGCTAGGCGAAGCCCGCGTATTGATGAATTCCAGCAGTAAACTTGTCGATAGGGATGTCGTCGCTTTGATCGGTGATGCCCGGAAAACCATGAAACGGATCGACAATATGGCCAAACTGCTGGATACCACCATGGCCCGGAACAAAGATGCGATTGACATATTCACCTCGCAGGGCTTGGTCGAATTCACGCGATTTGTCGAAGAAGCACGTACTTTAATCATTAGCGCCAACCGTTTGATCGAAGGATTGGAAGCCGACCCTTCCCGAATCCTGTTCGGCGACAAGCGGGGCGGTCGGGAGGTTCAGTAGTGAGCACGTCCAATAAAGCCAGTTCCGTCATGTCCCGCCGGCACCTGTTGCTGGCCGGCGTATCCCTGACCGGCCTCACGGCGTCCGGCTGCACGGATGGTATTTTCGGTCAGATCGCCGGGCCACCGCCTGACCTATACACCTTGACGCCGAAGAGCACGTTCAGTGACGACATTCCCGTCGTCGACTGGCAGTTGGTTGTGGAAGAACCTGTTGCTGCCGGCGGTTTGAATGTCGCGCGCATCGCGTTGCGGGACGAACCCACACGCCTCGACTATTTTGCCGGCGCGCGATGGACGGAACGCGCACCGAGCATGGTGCAGACCCTATTGGTCGAAAGTTTCGAGAATACCGGCAAAATCGTCGCCGTTGGCCGGCAAGCGATCGGCCTGCGGTCCGATTTCAATCTGAAAAGCGAGCTGCGCGAGTTTCAAGCCGAGTTTGCGAAGCCGGACCGCCCGCCGCAGGTGCGTATTCGGCTCAATGCCAAACTGATCAAACAACCGCGCCGCTCGATCATCGCCTCCGAAAACTTCGAAGCCGTTGTCAATGCGGAAAGCGGGACGATCGCCGACATTGTCCACGCTTTCGACGAGGCATTGGGTAAAGTATTGCGTCGCATCGTTGAATGGACCCTGTTGACGGTTAAGCTCTAAATCTCCAAGGCCTTTTACGCTTTAACCTTCATATCTACTGCCCGAAGCGATTGTCCGGGTCTTTGATATATTCGATTTCCTCCGGCGTTGACGCGCGACCCATAACTTCGTTGCGATGAGGAAATCGGCCGAACCGGGCGATGATGTCGTAATGGTGTTGCGCGAAGTTGATGCGGCGTTCGCCGCCAAGCTCGGTAAACAGCTCAAGGCATCGGCGTTGGCAGTCGAGGTCCTCGGCATGTTGTAATGGCATGTAGGCGAATTGGCGACCGAAATCGCGTAGTTCGAGATCATAGCCTTGTTCGATGGCGTGGTTGGCGGCGGCCAAGGCTATCGCATCCGCCTCGAACGCTCGCGCGGTACCGCGGAACATGTTGCGCGGAAACTGGTCCAAGCAGACGATCAACGCCAAAATTCCAGGCGCGTGATCGCGCCAACTATCCAACTCGCGTCGCATGGCAGCTTCGTATGTCGTCAGAAAGCGCTCGGTGATTTGGGCGTCGAATTCTTCTGGCCGGGTGTTTTCGTCCGCACCCCACCACATCATGCGCATCTCGCCGCGCGCCGGATCTCCAGGCGCGCCGAACCAGAAGTCAATGACATCGGTCCACGGTCCTGACGGAATTTCGCAGTCGAGTGCGAAAAGCGGATCTTGCTCTGTCATTCAAGCCTCGATCATTTGCCGAATGCCTGCATCGATTTGCGTCCAGGATAAATCCGGATCGATGCTGGTTATGGCTCGGATCCGTTCGACGTCGTTGTCCGTCAAATCGTTTCGCCAGCGGTCGATGCTGTCCTTTCGTACATTCGGCGGCGGAAAATCGTCATTCAAGTCCAAAAACTCCGCGAGTCGCCGAAGTTCGTCCGACGTATTCTGGTGCAATTGCTCATATTCCAGGAAATGCATACGATCTCCCAATTCCTTCCGTAGCCGGCACATGCGAACCGCATGCGTCCGCCATCGTAAGGCGTGTTTCTCGGCGACACTCAGATCGGCGTATTTGTCCGCCATTTCGACCGAAATGCCGAGGAATCGATTGGGAATGGGAAACTCCCGCCAACGCGCGGTCCAATTGCTGACGCTGTCGTGGCGTATCATGCTGGCGATGGTAGGATAGGGCAATCGTTGTATCCCGACGAACTGCGCTTGCGGGAATTTTCGAGCCAAAAGTTCCGCAAACCAAATGACGGGATGGCTTTTGTCGGCATATCGGAGAGGGTGTACGCGCTCGATTTCCTGGCGGTAATACCTCGTCAAGACCGGCAACCTGCGCGTCGTTTCATGGGATAGCATCGCCATGGTCGTTGCCAGGACGAAAATCTCCGGCTTTTCGACCGTGGCCTCGATTTCGGGATGCGAATTCAGCAGTTCGCCGAGCCATGTCGTACCTGACCGACCGCAGCCCAGCACGAATACCGGCTTCGAAACGGCGATCAATTCTTCTGGATCCAGATTTTGTACAGTCATCGACGAATGTCGCTGCGTGCATATTTCACTATATTAGTATTATTCTCTAGCAGCACGGATGACGGCTCGCAACAGACGTCGCTGACATGAACCGAACGGATTAGTAATTTCGGCGGGCGTAAATCCTAAAGCCGGACCTACTCGAAATCGACCGCCTGGTTGTTGATGCCGCGCGCCGGTGAGGCGAGAAAGTTGGCGAACTTGCCCGGCTCCAACACCGGCTTGGCCATCAGCGAATGGACATAGGTCCGGTCTTCGTCGCTCGGCAGCCAATCATGCTGATAATTCTCCCAGTTCGCCCGGTTATGGATTCTACCGGTGAGATCCGAGATTGGGGAGTTGTAGCTATTGCCAAGCGGCAGCAGGTCATTCAGTCTCTCTCTTGGTGTTTCAAAAACTCGGTCATTGTATTCAAAATGCATAAACATAAGAACACGAGGATAAAACCATGGATATCATTCTGACCGACGGCGATGACACGCATGTCGGGTTCACATTCGCCGATAGCATTATGGCGCTCGACGGCGATGACACGGTGAATTCGAGTGGCGGTGCCGACACCGTGCTGGGCGCCGGTGGCAATGACAGCATCACCGGCTGGGTAGGGGGCGATTTGCTGTTTGGCGGAATCGGCGACGACACGATCCTCGCGGACAATCACGACACACTTGTCTATATCGGTGGGCGTGACCTGGTTTATGGCAATCCCGGAAATGATTCGATCCTCGGCGATGCCGGAGAGGACACGGTATACGGAGGGCAGGACAGCGATACCATATTCGGTGACGGCGACAATGATCTGCTGTACGGCAACTTCGCCTTCGATTCAATTTACGGCGGTGACGGCGATGACACGCTTTATGGCGGCCAGGATAGCGATATCCTAACCGGCGGTGCCGGTGCCGATCACGTGTTCGGCAATCTTGGCGACGATTTCATGAGCGGCGGCGCGGGCGACGATGTGATGCGCGGCGGCGACGGCAACGACATCGTCAGTGGAGATACCGGACAAGATATTCTTTACGGAAATATCGGTCTCGATCGCCTTGATGGTGGATTGGACAACGATACCCTCTATGGCGGGCAGAACAACGGGCCCTTGACCGTCGCGGATGACGGTTTGCTGCGGGCGCAGGAGGGTGTCGAGTCTCTCGATGGCGGTGTCGGCAACGACGTGGTCTATGGCAACTACGGCGCGGAATTCATGCGTGGAGAGAAGGGTGACGATAGCCTTTATGGCGGTCAAGGTAACGACACGCTTCTAGGTGATGCGGGCAATGACCATCTCTATGGCAATCGTGGTGACGATCAGCTCTTCGGTAATACGGCCAGCGACAGTTTCTATTTTTTCGGTGTCTTCGGCAAAGATACGGTGGAAGACTTCAACACGGCGGTCGATCTCGCTTATGTCGACACTGCCGTGTTGTCCACCGTTCTATCCGGCGCCCATACGATCTTCAATTTCGCCGGCGGACAGACAATCACCTTCATGAATGTCCACCTCACCGACGCGGATTTGATCTTCGTCTAAACGACGTTGCTCGACCTAGAGCCTCACATACTCGAAGTCGACCGGCTGGTTGTTGATGCCGCGCGCCGGCGGGGCGATGAAGTTGGCGAACCTGCCCGGCTCCAACACCGGCTTGGCCATCAGCGAATGGACATAGGCCCGGTCTTCGTCGCTCGGCAGCCAATCATGCTGATGTTTTTCCCAATCCGCCCGGTTATGGATATTGCCGGTGGGATCGACGTCGACTTCGCTAAAATCGCCGATGGCGCGGTGGAAGGCGCGGTGCGGCAAGGTGATCTCGAAGTCGATGCCGGCGCGTTTGATGATCCGGTTCCAACGGGTAACGCCGCGGGCGCAGTCGACGGCATAGTCGTCCCTCAGCCGCTCGTTGACCGCGTTCAGGGCCGGCTGTTCGACTTGAATGAACTTGTCGTCCCGCAGCTGCAGTACCGGGTAGGTGCTGTTCTTCAGGTTATGGTCGTCGTCTTGCTTGGTTTCCTCGAAGCGGCCTTTCAGACCCATGGTGTAGTAGTTGGCGGCGTTGGTCGACAGTTCCGAACCGAACAGGTCAAGCGAGACCGAGAAGTGGAAGTTCACGTATTTCTGCAAGGTCGGCAGATCGATGCCGCCATGTTCACGTACTTTGTCCGGCCCGTACTCGTTCATCAATTCGCAGGTCCGTTGGATGATCCGGCCGACACCGGTTTCGCCGACGAACATGTGATGAGCTTCTTCCGTCAGCATGAAACGGCAGGTGCGGGAGAGGGGATCGAAGCCGCTCTCCGCCAGACTTGCCAGCTGATATTTTCCATCCCGGTCGGTGAAGTAGGTGAACATGTAGAAGGATAGCCAGTCCGGCGTCTTCTCGTTGAAGGCACCGAGGATACGCGGCTTGTCGTCGTCTCCGGAGCGGCGCTCGAGCAAGGCTTCGGCTTCCTCGCGACCGTCGCGGCCGAAATAGCCATGCAGCAGATAAACCATGGCCCAAAGGTGCCGGCCTTCCTCGACATTGACCTGGAACAGATTGCGCATGTCGTACAGGGACGGCGCGGTCTGGCAAAGGTGCCGTTGTTGCTCCACCGAAGCCGGCTCGGTATCGCCCTGGGTAACGATCAGGCGCCGCAGGACGCCGCGATACTCGCCGGGGACTTCTTGCCAGGCCGGGTCGCCTTTATGGTCGCCAAAATTGACCATGCGATCCTGCTCGCGATCCGCAAGGAAGATGCCCCAACGGTAGTCGGGCATTTTGACGTATCCGAAATTCGCCCAGCCTTTCGCGTCGACGCTGATCGCCGTACGCAGATAGATTTCCTTGTCCTGGTTTTCGGCCGGGCCCATCTCGTTCCACCAGTCGAGATAGTTGGGCAGCCAAGCTTCGAGCGCCCGCTTTAGCCGTCGGTCGTCGGAAAGATCGACATTGTTGGGGATCTTCTCGGAATAATCGACGTTCATGGTTATACCCTTCTCCTATCGAAATCGCTGCGTTGCCCGGTGCCGTATAGCGACAGGGCGCCTTGTTCGCCCACCGCATTGGGGCGTTGAAAGATCCAGTTCTGCCAGGCGGTCAGCCGGCCGAAGATCTTGGTTTCCATGGTTTCGGGCCCGGCGAAACGGAGCGAGGCCTCCATCCCCGTGAGCGCGTCCGGCGACAGCGCCGCGCGCTCCTCAATGGCGATGCGGACTTCATCTTCCCAATCAATGTCGTCCGGTGCGAACGTAACCAGCCCCAGATCGTCCGCAGCCATGGCGTCCAAGTCACTGCCGGTTTCCGCCTGCGCGGCGTCCACAGCGCCGTCTTCGCCGAGAAAACGGCATTCGAGGCGGGTTAGACCGTTCGGCATGGGGTAGGGACCGAAGTTCATCTCGGTCAATCGGATCGTCGCCGCCGGCCGATTGTCGCCTTCGAATTGCCCGTCCAGCATATAGCTACGGTCGCCGGCGAAAGCGAGTTCCAACAGCGTGCCGGTAAAACAGCTGCCAGGTTCGATCAGAGTGAAGACTGTGCGGGAGCCGACATCGATACGCTTCAGCACACGCTTCAGATAAAGCCGAACTTCGCGGATCAGCCAATCGTCCTTGGCCGTCGCTAACAAGGTGTCGTAGCTGGCGACATTGTCGTGGCTGCCGGTGCTGCGGATCGTCCAGACGCCGATCTCGATTTCGTTCAGCCGCATATGCAGGATGGCATCGTCCAGTTCCCGGGCGAATTTCAGCGGCCAGAAATCGGCGCCTTGAGCCGCCGCGGCGGCGGCATCGGCGGGGGCCGTTTCGGCGGGGCCGGTAATCATGATCTCGGCGACGCGGGTCGCTCTGTCGATATCGACGCGGAGGGTTTCGTAGACCAGGCTGTCGTCGTTGACCTGACGCTTCAGCGGCGTCAGCGCGACACCCTCCGCATCGTCCGGCCGGTCCGATTGCGTCGCGGCGGCCAGCGCAGCCTCGCGCACCTGATCCTCGAACTTGCTGCGGGGTACGATCTTGTCGACCAGGTTCCACTGGACCGCGCGTTTGCCGCGGATGCCTTCTTCCAATGTGCAAAAGAAGTCGGCCCGGTCGCGGCGCACCATACGCTTGTCCGCCAAGCGTGTCAGACCGCCCGTGCCGGGCAACACAGCGAGTAGGGGAACTTCCGGCAGGGACACAGTGGAGGACGCGTCGTCCATTAGAATGATTTGATCGCAGGCCAGCGCCAACTCGTAGCCGCCGCCGGCGCAGGAGCCATTGACAGCGCAGATATAAGTCTGACCGGAATTCTCCGTCGCGTCCTCGATATAGTTTCGGGTTTCGTTGGTGAACTTGCAGAAATTGACCTTGTGATCGTGGCTCGACCCCTTCAACATGCGGATATTAGCGCCTGCGCAAAAGACCCGGTCCTTGCCGCTGGTGATCACCACGGTCTTGATTTCCGGATGCTCGAACCGCAATCGCTGGATGGCGTCGTAAAGTTCGATGTCGACCCCTAAATCATAGGAGTTGAGCTTCAGCTCATAATCGTCCCGCAAGCCGCCATTCTCGTCGATATCCATGGCCAACGTCGCCACGGGTCCGTCGAAACTAAGTTTCCAATGCTTGTATTTACCGGGATCGGTTTGAAAATCGATCATCCTGTCCTGGCCCCATATTCCCTTATCTTGCGGCCACTATAGCTTGGTTTAGGCCGCGATCAAGCATTTTTTGTAATTTGGTACTGAAATACCAATTTATAGTACATTGCCATTGGCTTGACGAAAATCTCGTCGAAAATGTGGTAAGTGATCCCTGTTAGATCGCTAGACAAACACCAAATCGGCCGACGTCAAAGTCTGGCCGAGGATCGTGATACTGTTGCCGTCGACGGTGTTGAACACCGTGTTCCCGCCACCGGTAATCGTACTGGCTATAGTCGCGCTGAGAATTAGTAAATCCATGCTGCCTTGATAGCCTTCCACCGTGTCGTGGCCGAATGCGCCGAGGAAGTAATATGAATCGCTGTCGCCACCGCCGATCAGAAGATCGTCGCCGCGGTTGCCGTAGAGATGGTCGTCGCCGGCGCCGCCAAGCAGCGTGTCCGTCCCCTGACCGCCATAGAGCGAGTCATTGTCGTCGCCGCCGAAAAGACTCTCGTCGCCGAAGTTGCCGTAGATCAGGTCGTGACCGGCACTGCCGAAAATCGTCTCGACACCTTCCTGATTAACAATCAGGCCGGAAGCATCGGTGGATTCGGGGCCGTTATTCTGGCCGCCGAAGATGGTGTCGTCGCCATCATGGCCGATGAGGGAGTCGGTACCGATATTGCCGTATAGGAGGTCGCCGCCCGTCCCGCCGAATAGCAGGTCGAGACCGTTATGGCCCCAGAGCGTGTCGGCACCACCGGCGCCGGAAAGCTCATCGTCGCCGAGATTGCCGAATAGCAGATCGGCATCGGCGCCACCCAACAGGCTGTCGTTGCCCTGACCGCCATAAATGGTGTCCATGCCGCTGCCGCCGCGTAGGTCCTCGACGCCGAAGTTGCCGTAAATCAGGTCGTTGCCGCCTTCGCCAAAAAGCGTTTCGATGCCTTCCTGCTGGCGCAGCACGCCGCTGCCGTCCGGCGTCGCCGGTCCATTGTTCTGGCCGCCGAACAAGGTGTCGGCGCCGCTGCCGCCGTACATTTCGTCGGTTTCCTGGTTGCCGTAGAGCAGATCGGCTTGGTCGCCGCCAAACATGATATCGGCACCCGCGCCACCGAATAAGGTATCGCTGTCCGTGCTGCCAAGAATGCTGTCCGCTCCGGCGCCGCCGAACATCATGTCGTTGCCGAAACTGCCGTGTAGGTCGTCGTTGCCGTCACCGCCATCCAGCATGTCGTTGCCGAAGGAGCCGTTAAGAGAATCGCGGCCGGCACCGCCGAAGATTTCATCTTCACCGAAGCTGCCGTTCAGGTTGTCGTTGTCGGCGCCGCCATGAACGGTATCGTTGCCGAAACCGCCGAAAAAGATATCGGCGCCCTCACCGCCGGACACCGAATCGTTGCCGGTGCCGTCGAATATGGAATCGTTGCCAGCACCGCCTAAAATCGTATTCGTGCCGCTGTTGCCGAAGATATAGTCGTGACCGCTCTCGCCGAAAATGAGATCATCGCCGGAGTTGCCGAAAATGGTGTCGTTGCCGGCGCCGCCAAACAGCGTATCGTTGTCGAGACCGCCAAGCAGCGACTCGTTTCCACCGATTCCAATGATGGAATCATTCCCTGTAATGCCAAAAACCGTGTCGTCGGCAATTGTTACGGTAAATGTGTCGTCGCCAGTCGATAATGTCACCATGGGTCAGCCCTCCAGCTTCAAATTAGATGTGCAAAATTCAGTTTATTGAACCAACGCCCAAATCCGCTTAGGCGAACACGAGGTCGGCCGACGTCAACGTGACGCCTAGGAAAGTAATACTGTTTCCGTCGGCCAAAACGAACGTCGTATTGCCGCCTATCGTCGTGGTGGAGGCGACGGATGTGCCGACCATGGCGACGTCATCGGTGGTGGAAAAGTCATCGACCGTATCATCGCCGATATTGCCCAGGAAATAGAAGGCATCCTCGCCCGAACCGCCGATCAGCGAGTCATCACCGCGGTTGCCGTAAATCTCGTCATTGCCTTTTCCGCCGGACAGTGTGTCGTTGCCCTGGCCGCCGAATATCGTATCTTGGTCGGAATCCCCCTCGACAAGCTCCGCACCGAAGTTTCCGTAGATAAGGTCGTCGCCGGCTCCGCCCCAAATGGTTTCCACACCTTCCTGTTTACGCAGAATGCCGCTGCCGTCGGGGGTCGCGGGTCCGTCGTTCTGACCGCCATAGATGGTATCGTCCAGATCGCCGCCAACGATAGAGTCGGCGCCGGTATTGCCGTAAATCAAATCGTCGTTGCTGCCGCCGGAGATCAAGTCCGCGCCGCCGCCGCCCCAAATCGTGTCCTTACCGGTGCCGCCGGAAATCGAGTCGTCGCCGAGATTGCCGAAAAGCAAGTCGTCATGGCTACCGCCATGGATACTATCATCGCCCTGGCCGCCATAAACCGTGTCGTTGCCGCTGCCGCCGCTGGCCCGCTCGTTGCCGAAATTGCCATAGAGCAAGTCGTCGCCATTGTCGCCGCGCACGGCCTCCACGCCTTCCTGTTTGCGTAGAACGCCGCTACCGTCGGCTGTGGCGGGGCCGTTATTCTGGCCGCCATAGATCGTGTCGTTGCCATCGCCACCCATTATGGAATCGGTTTCGGCATTGCCGTAGATCAGGTCGTGGTCATCCATGCCGCCGATCAGGTCTTCCCCATCGCCACCCCAAATGGTGTCGTTGTCGAGACCGCCGAAGATCAAATCGTTGCCGCTGCCGCCGTCCATGGATTCGTTGCCGGCGTCGCCGACCATCGAATCTTCGCCATCGCCGCCCAGAATGGTGTCGTCAGCGCCTTGACCGTTTAGCGTGTCGTCACCGACACCGCCGTCCAGAAGATCTTCGTTATTACCGCCTTCGAACCAATCGTCGCCACCGCTACCGAAAATGGTGTCTTGTCCATCGTCGCCATAGGCCGTGTCGTTGCCGCCACCCATGACCAAGGAATCGTTGCCCCCAAGCGCTGTAATCTCGTTTGCCAGATCGCCGTCGAAATGTTGGTCGTCATTAGGGGTCAATGCGGTCATGGGAGCTTTCTCCGGCGTAATTTGATTCGAATTACCTTAGTGGAACACAATCGCCTGATTGACGGTATGGCAAATTCGTTGCATTTAAAAATTTATTGACCGACATCCCGCCAATCGCTTTCCGGCCACCAATGTAGGCGATCGCGCGCACGGCGATTGTCCAGAATCCCGCGCAACGGTTTGCCGTCGAAATAGTCGGGGTCGCGCAGTTTCGGCAAGGTTCCCCAGAGTTTGTCGAGTTTGCGTAGGGATTTTGTGCGGCCGATGGTATCGTCCGCCGCGATGTTGATGACGTCATAATGTGGCGGCTGGTATTCCAATGCGGCCCGGAAGGCGCGGGCGGCGTCGCGGGAACGAACATACGTACGGATGGGGCCGAGCGCGCCGTAGTAAGTCACACCGGGCCGCGACAACGCCCGCTTGGGCGGATCGGCATCCGGATTGCTGAGGGACAATTGAGCGAGAATTTCCGCCTCTTTCTCCGGCCGAACGATCAGCGTCGGACGTAGGCAAACCATTGTCATCCGCTCGCGGCGGGCGAAATGCCGCGCCATATCCTCGATCATCTGCTTGCTCACGTCATAGGCGCGCCGGGGTCGTAAGGGATGATCCTCGGAGACCGGAAGGAAGTCCGGCGTCCGGTCTTTGCCGATGCCATAGGTCGCCGTGCTCGACGCCGTCACGATATGGCGCACGCCGGCTTCTTCCGCGGCATGAAACACATGCCAAGCACCTTGAACGTTAGTCTTGATATATCCGGTTTCGTCAGGCGCGTCGCCGTCGTCATAGCCGGCCAAATGGATGATCGCGTCTTGGCCGCGAACCGCGCTACGTATGCCTTCCGGGTTTAGAATATCGACGTCTCGATAGGCGACCTGTTGCGTCGGGGTCTGTAGATCCAACACGGTGACGTCGTAGTCCGACTTCAATACATCGACGACGTGGCGGCCCAATCGGCCGCTTCCACCCGTTACGAGAACCCGTTCGTAGCGCATAATGCACGCTCCCTTTATCCGGACTTGCGCGCGGTCGACCGGCTCTCGCGCAGAACAATATAAACGCCGGTGGCGACCAATATCGCCGCCCCGGTCAATGTGGCGGCGTCCGGAAAATGCCGGAACACCAGATAACCCAGTATAGCACCCCAAATTAGACTGGCGTATGTCAGGGGCGACAAAATCGAAACCGGGGCAAATTCATGGGCTTTAATCAGGAAGTAATGGCCGATGCCGCCGAACACGCCGACGCCCATAAACATCAGGATCTCGGCCCAACTGTCCGGTGTTGTCCAGTACCATGGAACGATGAAGCTTAGGATCGCCGCACCGACCAGGGCGGAATAGAACAGCGTCACCATCGAGTCGTCCGTTGCCGCGAGGATTTTCGTTTGTAGCTGAAAGATCGCGAAGAAAAACGAAACGCCGAGCACCAGAAACGCCGCCCAATGCATTACGCCCAGTCCGGGTCGGACGATGATCA
Source organism: Alphaproteobacteria bacterium (assembly GCA_965216645.1). Taxonomy (GTDB): domain Bacteria; phylum Pseudomonadota; class Alphaproteobacteria; genus CBDCGJ01. The sequence goes on from CBDCGJ010000011.1 coordinate 95,143, forward strand.
ATGCACCGACGAAACCGATGGCGATCGCGGTCCAGCGCCGCCAGCCTACCCGTTCCTTCAAGAACGGCACACTCAAAGCCGTGGCGATCAGCGGTGTCACGAAGGAGATCGCCACCGCGTCCGCCAAAGGCATGTAGGCGAGGGCGGCGAAGAACAGAACCGTACACAGCAACAGCAATAGCGACCGGATGATCTGCAGACCGAAACGCTTCGTTTGCAACAACGCTTTACCCCGGCGCGGCCAGAGAAACAACATCATGATCGCGAAGTGACCGAAATACCGGGCCCAGGCGACCTGGATGGTTTGATGATCCTGGCTTAAATATTTGGCGAGAAAGTCCAACAGGGAAAACATCACTGTGGCGGCCAGCATCAGCAGGACGCCGGCCAGAAGGCCGCTTCGTACCGCGGCCAATTTGCCGGCCGGACGTATGTGCGACACTAGCGGATGCGCTCTAACGCGCGCGACAGGAGCAGGTAGAGCTTACCGACGTCCGAGGAAAGTAGGGTGGAGGACAGGACTTCTTCCGGATCGTTCTGTTCCGCTTGCTCGACCGCTTCCTCGAACAGCTTCAAATAGCGGTTCACATGCTCGCGGAACTCGCTGTCCTCATGGAATTGGCTCTTGATCGCCATAAGACTGAAATTGTCCTGACGCTTTAACAGCGTGCGGGTAAAGATGCCTCGGTCGCCGGCTTGATAGCGGGCCCAGGCGTCTTCCGGCACATTTTGCTCGATGGCAAGGCTGATGTCGACGGAACGGCCATGCAGGCTTTCCGTGATGAAAGACATGTCCCGGATAAATGCGCCGCGCCTCGCTTGGGCGTGGCGGTCGTAAAGATCCTCGGTCTTCGCCGCGGCCTGATCGCTCGCCGCGATCAATTCCTGGGCCTGTTTGCGGAAGGCTTGCGTGACCAGCCGGGCGACTTCGCTGGAATGAGTGGCGGCCTCGTCCAGCTCCTTGGCCCGGGACTCCAGACGGCCCAGCATCTGATCGATGCTGTTTTTGACCGCCTGGGCGCGGCCTTCGACGCCGGCGAAATGATCCGACATACCGTTGGTGACTTCTGCAAGGCTGTTGGCGATCTGTTTGCCGGCCTCGTTCAAAAGTCCGGCCTGGCCGTCCATTTGCTGACTGCTGGCGGCGAGTTTTTCACGCAACCGATCGATCCGCTCGCTTTCTCTCCCAACCGCACCGCCGGCAATTGCGATCCCATCCGCGAAGGATTTTTCGGCGGATTGCAGGCGTTGGATCGGCTCCTCGACGCTATCGCTTAGCCCCTTCATACGCGCTTCCAGATTAGTGGTCAGTGCGTCGAACTGATCGACCAAAGACTTGGCCTCGTCCGCCGCGGACAACAAATTGACGGTATTGGTCTGCAATGCGGCATTGACCTTGTCATAGATCCCAGCGGCGAGATCGCCAGCGGCAAACGCTTCGTTTCGACCTTTCTCAAAGCGCTCCAGAATGCCCGATAGTTGCGCGTCAGTGGTTGTCGTCGCGTCGGCGATTTTCGCCGCGTCCTGCTTCAGCCGATCGACGCCCTCGCTGATGTTAGCGTCGATCGCCGTGATTGCCGACAGGACTTGATTTAGTTCCGCGGTGCGCGCCTCCAAATTCTTGCCGATGCCGTCGCCGGTCGTTGCCGCCCTGGTCGCCGCGTCTTCCAACAAATTGATATGATGAACGAACGCATCCTCCAAAGCGTTGGCCTCGGCCTTGGCCAGCCCGCTGGCGGCCGTCAGGCGTGTAACCCGCTCGTCCATGATTTCGTTCTGCTCCGCCATCCTATCGAGCAGTTCGACCGTTTTCTCATTGACGCTTCCCGTCTGTCCGGAGAAGATTTCGCTCATTTCCGTCAACCGGTTAGCCAGCGTTTCCACCTGTCCGCCGAAATCGCCTGCATGTCGACTGGCCCCAGTAATGGCGGTGTCCAGGGCCTGAGCGTGGCTTTGCGCCGTGTCGCCCGCTTCGCTGAGCGTACCGACGGTTTTGGCGACCGTGCTTTCCAAGGCTCGGGTTTGCACCTCGAATTTGTCACCGGCTTCCTCCAAGGTCGCCCCGAAAGAAGCTTCCAAAGACCGGGTCTGATCTGAGAATTTGCTGCCGACTTCCGCCAATGTCGCGCCGACCGCCTGTTCCAAAGAGCGGGTTTTCTCAGTAATAAAATCGCCGACATCGGCGACGGTGCCGCTGACGGCCGATTCGAGATTGCGGGTCTGCTCGGCGAACTTTTCGCCGACGTCGGAAATTGTCGATTGCGTGGCGGCCGCGGTTTGCTGCGCCGTTTCGCTGTGACGGGTAAACGTTTCCGTCGCCTCGGTCAACGACCGCAGTCTCTCGTGGAGTTGACCGCTGGCGTTTTCGGCCTTATCGATCGCCGCCGTGGCCGCGTCGTTCAATGCTTGCCCGTCGTCCCGTAGGCGTTGCGAAATCTGACCGGATTTTTCCTCCGCCGACTGAATGGTCTGGTTGAACAAGTTGAGATGTTCGCGAAGCTGTTGGTCGATCTCGCCCGCTTTCACCGCGACACGGTCGATTTCTCCCACCACGCGATCGACATCGCCACCGAAGCCGGTGGCCAGGCCGGCCGCTTTCTCGTGAATGGTTTCGATCGCGCGATAGAGGCCATTGGCATGGTCGTCGGCTTCGCTGGTCGCACGGGCCATTTCCTCGCGAATGGCCGCGCCGACAGACTGAGAGGTGCTTTCGACTTGGCTGGCGGCCTGATCGACCGATTGGGTCAGCGCACTCAATTGCGCCAGGATATCTTGCTGCAGTTCCTTGGCCCGGGCGCTGGCTGTGTCCGTTGCACGGTCGGCGAGTTCGCCGATATCGCCGAGTTTGTCCTGAAACGCGTCGACGATCTCCTGCACCCGGCCGACACCTTCCTGTACCGAGTCTTCCAACCGATCGGAATGCACCTTAAGCATGCTGGAAATCTCATCGCCTTTGACGGAGATACCGTTGACCGAGGCTTCCAACAGCGCGGACTTCTCCGCGATTTCGCGGGCCATGGTTTCGGCTCGCCCACGGGCGCCGTCGCTTGCTTGCCATAACTGGTTCGAGCGTTGGCGCAGTAACTCGTCCGCGTCGCGCAACCGTTCGACGGCGGATAGGCTCGCTCGCGACAGCTCCTCCGTTTGCCGTTGCAAAGCGGTCGTAACTTCGCGTACCCGCTCGCCGGCCGCGGTATCGGGATAAGTCAAAAGATCGAGCCGCGCTTCCAATGCCAGGCGGTGCGCGCGCAGTTCCCGGTCTCGGCGGATGAAGGCAAGGATAAGCCAGATCAGGATAATAGGGACGACGATGGCGAGGACAAGTACCGCCGCTTCATGAAGCGGCAGCTTGAAAAACTCGAACACGCCGATCCGGTCCACGGCGTAGTACAGCGTAAAGAATAACCAACCGACCGACAGCAATCCGCCGACGACGAGATGCAGCATGAATTGTCTTTTGACGCGCCGTTCCAGCTCGACGCTACGCCGCGCCGCCTCACCGGCGGTAAATCTTCCGTCGGGCGTCTCCGCTGAGATAACCGGCTGATTGTCCTGGCGGACGTCTACATTCGCCATCGCAACCTATTTCCCCTCTACCCAATACACCTAAGGTCACAGGTTCGTTCGCCAGCGCATCCGAGGGCGGGCGCAGAAATGCGTACGGGCGCCGGACATGCTGCACGATAAGAAACTTGGGCCGCTGCCCGGTATGGGTCACGGAAAATGTAAACGATGCCCGGTCATTCGGCCTCAACCTTCCGTCAGTAAAGCGTACTATGTCCCGCGGCTCAACCAAGTCTTCCACATTCTTAAAAGTATCTGATCGAAATGGCCGATTTGCCACAGCGGCTTGGGCGAAGGACAAACCGTCGTAATAATCACTGCCGACGCCATGGACGAATTCGAGTTCGAGGCCGAAATAGTCCCAATTGCGCTTCGTCTTGTTGATGACGACTTTTGTGATGGCGAATCCGACGCTGTGTAAAGTATTGATTCGACTGCCAAAACTATAGCCGTGGACGTCTACCGCAAGAACCGCTTCCCCCTCGCCAAAGATTTCCTCGACGACCACGAAAGGATCTCTGATGGTACCGCGACCGCTTGCCGAAAGTAGTTTCACATTCTCCGAACCCTCGGAAAACGTGATTCCGCCGAGATTGATAGGCTCGGCCGTGGCGGCGCCCATCGACAACCCCATCCAGAGCGCAGACCCAGCCGCCAGGGCCCGAAAAAATAGCATCGCGTTCATAGCGCATTGTTGAGGGCGTCGATCGATCTGTCAAAGAACTTCCGCGTGTATGGGGCACATTGCTCTATGGGCTTGACCTGAGCGACCTATGGCGCCATTTACAGCGGCGGCATTCCCGCACAAGTCGGGGAGGGAGCGTAGCTATGAGCAAACAGGTCACCATCTTGGTGGGCACCATGACCGGCACTGCAGAAATGGTGGCTGAAGACATCACGCCGATTTTGGAGAACGCCGGTTTCGCGGTCGAAATTCTCGACATGGACGGTTTAACGCCGGAGGTTTTTCGAATCCCCGGCCATATATTGATTTGCACATCGACTTATGGACAGGGCGACGTGCCCGATAACGCAACGGAACTTTACGAGGCGTTGGAGTCGGACAAGCCAGATCTGAAGGGCGTGACATATGGCGTAATCGGGTTGGGTGATTCCACCTATGCCGACACCTACAATTACGGCGGCGAGCGCTTCGACAAAATTCTCTCCGAACTCGGTGCCGTCCGGGTTGGGGACCGGATGATGCATAACGCGTCCAGCGACGAGCTGCCGGAGGACATGGCCATCGATTGGACCCAACAGTGGATTACGCTGTTGGAGTCATGAGCGCCAGCGAGTTCATCACGGTCAACGGTGTGAAACTCGAATGCGCCTGGTTCGGTCCGCCTCGCGACGGCGGTGTGGAGATCGTCTTACTGCATGAAGGATTGGGATGCGTTGCCCTGTGGCGCGACTTTCCGATGCAGTTGGCGGTGCGTCTCAACCGACCGGTCTTTGCCTATAGCCGGCAGGGATATGGCGGATCCGACCCAAGCGAGTTGCCGAAAGACACGTCCTACATGCATGACGAGGGGCTGACGGTGCTACCGGCGCTGCTCGCCGTTGCCGGGATAGACGACTATGTGTTGTTCGGCCATTCCGACGGCGCGTCGATTTCATTGATCTATGCCGGCGGCACGCCGGCGCCGGGACTACGCGCGCTGGTTCTGGAGGCGCCGCATGTATTCACCGAGAATGTCAGCCATGACAGCATTCGCGCGGCGAAGACGGCCTATCGAGACACGGATTTACGAGCGAAGCTGGCAAAATATCACGGCGACAATGTGGATTGCGCGTTCTACGGTTGGGCAGACCCTTGGACCGAGGACGCGTTCTGGCAGTGGGACCTGACCGAGTTCCTGCCCGACATCAACGTACCTATTCTCTTGATTCAAGGCGAAGACGACGAATACGGGACGGCGAAACAACTGATCGCGATCGAAGCTGAGGCAGGCGGGGCCGTAACGCTATTGCTGATCCCAGACTGCGGTCATTCCCCGCATCGGGATCAGCCGGCGGCGGTTCTCAACCACGCCGTCAACTTCATTCGCGCGCAGATTCGTTGATATCATTGACGCAGGCGGCGCGCTTTACAGCCTTCGGTTTTTTCGGTTAGTGTCGGGCCATGACGGCGACGAAACCATTCGGTGCGAAGGGTCGTCGCGGAGGGGAAGATGTTGTTCGAGTGCGGCGCGTGGCCAAGAATGGCGCGCGGCCCTCTGTGGCTCAACGCAAGTATTTGCTTCGCGGGCTCAATCAGCCCGGCGGTAAGCTACCCTTGTTTGACGACTTCGGACAGGAGATCGACGTTCGGACGGTGCATTCCTGCATCAAGGCCGGATGGGCGGAACCCTGGTTTGCCAATCCGATCAAGCCGGACTGGCTGGTCTGCAAGCTGACGGAGAGCGGTCGCCTCGCCGTCGACCCGGACGTCTGAGCGTCTGGCATTACCCATCACCGCTATGTTATTGATTGATTCGTCGCCACCAGTGCGGGCAGGGCGGCGTTACTGTAGTTTAGAGTGTAGGGACGATGGCGAAACACGATTACAGCGCGGTTTCCGTCCTCATTTTCGATCCGGATCTGTCCTCTCGTAACGCGACGAAGTTTGCTTTGACCGGCGTCGGCGTGCGTAGAATTGAAGAACATATCTCCCAACGCGGCCTGACCCAGATAATCGATGAGCATGATTTCGATCTGATCATGCTGGATTGTTCCACCGCCGGCCGGCGGATTTTCAAATTGGTCGAGGACATCCGAAACGGCAAAGTCGGCAAGAACCCTTTTGTCGCCATCGTTCTCACTGTCTGGCATCCGACCGAAACGTTGGTGGTCGAAGCCCTACAATCGGGAATCGACGATTTGGTGATGAAACCGGTATCGGCCAACGTCGTCGTCGCACGTATCGATATGCTGGTGTCCCGGCGCAAGCCCTTCGTATTCGAAGAGAGTTACATAGGTCCGTTGCGTAAAACTGTTCCCGAACAGGTCGATGCGCGTGCGCCGGTTCCGGTGCCGAACACGCTTAGGGCCAAAGCGACCAAGGAGCCAACGGAAAAAATCACCCAGCAGTTGATCGATCAGATTATTTCGTTTCAACGCTGCAAACGGCTGCAAGCGCAATTGGAAACGTCGATCGACAGCCTAAAGAGGTATTTCGATCAACCGGAGCGGGGCGAGTTTCCGCTCGGATTGACCGCCACCTTGCCCAAGCTGGCGGACGAGTTTCAGGAAGAAGCGCATCTCGGCGCCTTTCTCCACATTGTCGAACTGTCAAAGGCCCTTCGGATGATCGGTAAGACCCTGCACAACAGCGGTGTCCGCGCCAGTCGGAAGGAAATCGATTTGCTTGAGCAAATGGGGGACGCCTTTCGCGTCGGGCTGATGGATCGCCGCAGCGCCGTCGATGCCGCTAGCGCGATCGCCGAAGCGATCACCAAATCGCGGCGGGCGCGTAGGTAGTTCATTCGAACGGTAACTCATTCTTAAGAGCGCGCCGGTTATCTTGCGATCGAGGTCGGTTGATTTGCGGGAGTTTAATAATGAGTAATGTTGTTTATTTGTACGAGATCGATCCCGGTAGCGGTCAACCGCTGATCAGCGGTGAGGTCGAGGCACGGGATGCTGCTCACGCACGCCGATTGCTGATTTCGCGGTTGAGCCTGGAAGCAAATATCGATACCCCATTGATCGCGAACAAGAGTGCGGGGGAGGATGCGCAAACGGCGCAGCGCCGGGAAACCTTGCGCTATGTCCTGCGCGCGTTGACCGGGCATTACGCGTGGCTCGACAATGTGGCGAACGGCGTGCAGGCCGATCTCTGCCAGTTGCTGCTGCGCGGCTTGGATTTCTCAGACCGGAATCTGCGCATGGTCCGGTTCTGTGGTGCCGATCTGGAGGAAGCCGATCTTTCGAACGCCGATTTGCGGGAAGCGGATTTGACCGGTGCGGGCTTACAGAACGCCAATCTCGCCGGCGCGGATCTCTCGGACGCGGATTTTAGCGACGCCGATTTGCGGGGCGCCAACTTGCTCGGTGCCAAACTCGATGGCGCCGATTTGTGGCGCGCCAACTTGCGCGGTGTCCGGATTGCGCCGGAAGATCTGCACCGCGCGCTTGGCTGCAGCGAAGCGTAATTTTCCAATTAGGCCGCTTGGGCGGTCGTCAACCAGTTATCGAGATCCGATAGGGCGCGGCGGCTATAGGCTTGTTTGCGGTCCCTGCCTTTCAGCCGCCGTTTGCCTGCTGGGATATCCGGTGGCGGAAACAGGCCGAAGTTGACATTCATGGGCTGGAACGTATCCGTCTCCGCACCGCCGGTAATGTGATGTAACAAGGCGCCAAGCGCGGTCGTCTCTGGCGGGCGGGATGGCGTTTGCCCCCACGCATCGGCCGCGGCGAAGCGGCCGGTCAACAGACCGATCGCGGCGCTTTCCACATAGCCCTCCACACCTGTGATTTGGCCGGCAAAGCGAAGCCGCGGCATCGCTTTCAATCGCACCGTATCGTCCATGAGTAGCGGGCTGTTCAAAAACGTGTTGCGATGAATGCCGCCGAGACGGGCGAAGCGGGCATTCTCCAATCCAGGGATCATGCGGAACACGCCGGTCTGCGCGCCGTGTTTCAGTTTGGTCTGGAAACCGACCATGTTGAATAGAGTGCCGAGCTTATTGTCCTGCCGTAACTGGACGATCGCGTGCGGCTTAACGTCCGGTTGATGCGGGTTGGTCAAGCCGACCGGTTTCAAAGGACCGTACCGAAGCGTTTCGATGCCGCGCGCCGCCATTACCTCGACTGGCAGGCAGCCCTCGAAATAGGGCGTGTCCTTCTCCCAATCCTTGAACTCGGTCATCTCGCCCGATAGCAAGGCGGCAATGAACGCCTCATACTGCGCCCGGTCCATCGGCAAATTAATGTAGTCCTTGCCGGTGCCGCCGGGGCCGATTTTGTCATAGCGGGACTGGAACCAGGCCTTCGAAAAATCGATGCTGTCTTTGTAGATGATTGGCGCAATGGCGTCGAAGAAGGCCAATTCCTCGGCGCCGGTCAACGTCGCGATCGCCTCGGCCAGGCCCGGTGAGGTGAGGGGGCCGGTGGCGATAATAACATTATGCCAATCCTCCGGCGGCAGGCCGGCAATCTCGCCGCGGTCGACGGTGACCAACGGCTCGTTTTCCAATGCGGCGGTCACCGCCTCGGAAAACCCGTGGCGATCGACCGCCAGCGCGCCGCCGGCCGGTACCTTGTTGGCATCGGCCGCGGTCATGATCAGGGAATTGCAGCGCCGCATTTCTTCATGCAGCAGCCCGACCGCGTTGTTCTCGGCATCGTCCGAGCGGAAGGAGTTGGAACAGACCAGTTCGGCGAAACCATCCGTCTCATGGGCGTCGGTGCGCCGCGCCGGCCGCATTTCGTGCAGCACAACCGGTATGCCGCGCCGGCTCGCCTGCCAAGCAGCTTCACTGCCGGCAAGCCCCGCGCCGATAACGTGGATGGATTCTTCCGGAACCATCTGACGGACAAACCTCGTTGCAACCTGCGTCGTTCCTGCCGTTACAACATCTCCAACTCGGCGTAAACCAAATGATGTCCGTGATATCCGGCCGAATTCAGGCGAAGGTCAAATCTTCGACCGACAAGGTCGCATTCATGACCGTTATCGAACTGCCAAAGGCGAGGTGAAAGATCGTATGTCCGCCTGTATTGACGGTAGAGACGGGGGCGGATGTCAACGCCAGGATATCGGCTTGGGTTTCGAAGTCGAAAATCGTGTCGTCACCATTCGCCGCGAAAATGTAAAACGTATCCTGCCCGGAGCCGCCATATAAACTATCGCTTCCGCTCCCGCCACTCAGGCTATCGTTGCCCCGATTGCCATAAAGCAGATCGTTGCCCGATCCGCAGATCAGAAAATCATCGCCTTGGCCCGCGTAAATTGTGGTCGATCCGCTGCCACCAACAATCGAATCCACGCCGTAATTGCCATAAAGTAAGTCGTTCTCACCAAGGCCTCGAATAAATTCAACACCTTCTTGCGCTACCATTTTACCTGAAGCGTCGGGTGTCAACGGGCCGTCGTTCTGTCCCCCGTAAATCGTATTTCCTTCGTCGCTTTCACCGGAAATCCAGTCCGCTCCCTCGTTACCGTAGATAACTCCCGCGGCGGATATCGTGTCTGCGCCCGCGCCGCCCCAAGCTTGTCCATTATCGCCACCGATGAAAATGACATCGTCGCCGAGATTGCCGTAAGCGATTTGCTCCTCGCCGAGCAATCTAATCGTGTCATTGCCTTGACCGCCGTAAGCGGTGTTTTCGCCCGATCGAAAGGAAATGAAATCCTGTCCGACATTGCCGTAGACCAGATTGTCGCCGTTGCCGCCGTAAATGGTTTCGTAGCCGGATTGCATAACAAGATTACCGTTCGCATCCGGTGTCAGGGGGCCGTCATTTTGGCCACCATAAATCGTGTCATTGCCGAACCCGCTATCGATGTAATCCGCTCCGGCATTGCCATAGATCAGGTCGTGACCCAGACTTCCGGATAGGCTATCACGGCCGCTGCCGCCCCATAGTGTGTCGTCACCGATTTCGCCAAACAATCGGTCGCTGCCGTCGCTGCCGAAAATCAAGTCGTCATCGGTCGCTCCCAACAGTGAATCGTTTCCATTGCCGCCGCGAATGGTGTCGAGGCCTTGGTTGCCGAATCCGGTGTCGTCTCCGCTCGCGAGAATGAGCGAGTCGTTCCCGGCAAGCGCGACAACGATTTCTGAGCTGGAGTCGTCCGTATAGAAGTCGTCGTTAGGCGTAAGAGTGATCATATCGCTAAATTCGTATATCAGAATATTGAAGTGGAAGTATTAATTGAGATAGATTTACCGATAGTACAGTCTAAGTGAGATGAGTAAATAATTATTGCGCGTCAATATGATTTCTATCAATCATATTGACAGTCTGATTGATTTTGGGTGGCAAAACTTCATCTGATCATAATGAATGCGCGGTAAGTTGGCCCTCAGGTCATTTTTACAATGCCCTGCGAAGCAAACTCTTCACATTGATCGGACGAATATCCGAGACTTCGCAAAAGCGTTTGGCTGTCCGCACCGGGCATCGGTGGCGGGCCGGCTGGCGCGAGATCCTGGCCCGGCATTTGGAAGCCGATGCCGGGGACCTGGATATCGCGGTCCGCGCCCGGCACGTTCGGGATATTGTGCAGAAACCCGCGCGTCGCCAGATGGCCGTCAGCCAGGACTTCGGAAAGGCCTTTCAGCTTGCCGGCCGGTACGCTGTTGGCGTTGAGCAGGTCGGCCCAATGCGACGCACTCTCGGACTTGAAGATTTTAGCCAAACGCTGCCGCGCTGCAGCGGCTGCTTCGGCATGCGGCGGGATTTCGTCGAGGCGGGGATCGGCGGCCAAGTCGGGGTCGCCGACCGCCTGCGACAGACTGGCCACTTGCTTCGGCGTATTGGCGACGGTGATCAATTGACCGTCCTTAGTGTCGAAGATGCCGGAGAAGGGACTTTGTGAGGTCGGCAGGTTGCCGGGGTTCACCGGTTCCACGCCGCTGATCAACAGCGGTCCGATCAGCGGGCCGAGCATGGTCAAGGCGGATTCCAACATCGTCACGTCGATATACTGACCGTCGCCCGTCCGCTCCCGCCGCAACAGCGCGCTGGTCACGGCAAAGGCGCCGACGAGGCCGGTCAGATAGTCGATGATCGGAAAAGAGATGCGGCGCGGCCCTTCCTCCTCGGTGCCGTTCACGGCCATGTAGCCGCTGACGCCCTGCACCAGATAATCGTAGGCGGGAAAATCCTTCAAGTCGCCGGTCTGCCCGAAGCCGGTGAGAGAGCAATAGACCAAGTTCGGCTTGATCTCTTTCATCGCGTCGTAACCGAGGCCGAGAGAGGCCAGTTTGCCTGGACGGAAATTTTCCGTCATGACGTCGGCTGTGGCCACAAGCTTTTTCAGGATCTCCTGCCCGCGCGGGGCTTTGAGGTCAAGGGCAAGAGATTTCTTGCCGGCGTTCTGAACCAGATAATTCGGTGCCAGACCGATATTGTTCAAGGCCGGCTCCGGCCCGCGCCAACGGATGAAGTCTCCTTGGTCGACACGGTCGATGCGGATCACTTCCGCGCCCAGCAGGCCCAATTGATAACCGCAATAGGGGCCGGCTAGGACATGTGTGCAGTCGACAATCCTGATGCCGTCCAAGGGGCGCGTCATATCGGTCTCCAATACCTAAAAGAATGCAAAAATGAAAAGCCGCCATCCCGCGCGGTGCCGGGCGGCAGCGCGCAGAATAGCGGCTTGAATGCGGTAATGAAACTGTCGGCTTAGGCCGGCGGGATGCGCAGGTTCTGACCCGGGTAGATCTTGTCCGGATGGCTCAGCATCGGCTTGTTGGCTTCGAAGATCTGAGGATATTTGTTGGCATCGCCATAGAACTCGCGGGCGATCTTCGACAAGGTGTCGCCGCTTTGTACCGTGTAGTATTTCGATTCAGGGGCTGCTTGCGACGCGGTCAGCCGGCTGTCGACGCGGGCCACCCCCTTGATATTGCCGGCCACAAGGATCGCTTTCTCCAGCTCTTCCTGCGTCAACGCGTTGCCGGTCAAAATCACCGTATCCCCATCGATCTCGATGTCCAGGTCTTCGAGATTGATCTCGTTTTCGGCCAAACTATCCTCGATCGGCTTTGCGTCTACCTTGTCAGCGGTACCGATGCCGACGGCGTCGAGAATGGCCTCGCCGGCGTTCTTCACAAAATCAAAAATACCCATCTGGTCATCTCCATGTTTGTTAGATTATGGGTTTCGAATAGGGGTCAGCGGGTCAGCATTTTGCCGGCCATGCCGATGATGTCGTCCATCGCCGAGCCGTCGCCATCCGCGTCCAAAAGGGAGCCGAGAATATCGGCCATGCCGCCGCCCGAACTGCCACCGCGGCCGCCGCCGAGCATGCCTTCCAGAAGGCCGCCGCCAAGACCGCCGCTTTGGCCGCCGCCGCCGGCGTTCTTCGCCAACATACCCATAACCACCGAAGCGACGATGGGCAGCATTTTCTTGAGCACGTCGGAACCGATGCCGGTGTTTTGCGACGCCCGGTCCGCGACTTGCCGGCTGACGTCCTTACTCCCGAAAATATGGCCCAGAATACCGTTGCCTTCGTTGATCATGTCCGGCTGACCGAACAATTCGCCGTCGTCGACATAGCGGCTATGGTTGCCGCCGGTGAGGGCGCCGATCAAATCGTCCATGCCGCCGTCGGACTGGGTGTTATTGCGGAGACCGCCGAGCAGAGCCGGGAGCAGTTGTGCGACGGCCGCTTCGGTTTGCGAGGAAGACAGACCGAACTGGCGGCCTAAATTCTGTTGCAACCCGCCGCCTTGGGCGGACAGGAGTTCTTCAAGCAGGGACATAGGGAACCTCGTGGGTAAATAAATTTTCGCGTATAGGCTGTTGAGCTAAATCTAACGCATTCGCCCTTAAACAAAAAGTGTCCAATTGGTTAATTGGTTAATTCCAAGCGACTTAGGCCGCTTTACGCTTACGGCCGCCTTTCTTTTTGGCCGTTGGCTTTTTTACCGGCGTCGCCTCGACTTTGATTTTGCGTCGGCCCAACAGCTTTTTCAGATAGGGCGCGGTGTGGCTTTCCTTGGCTTTCGTCACTTCTTCCGGCGTGCCCATGGCGACGATGCGGCCGCCGCCGTCGCCGCCCTCGGGACCGAGATCGATGATCCAATCCGCGGTTTTGATGACCTCGAGGTTGTGTTCGATCACCACCACCGTATTGCCGGCATCGACCAACGCATGCAGCACTTCAAGAAGCTTACGTACATCCTCGAAATGCAGGCCGGTGGTCGGTTCGTCGAGAATATAAAGGGTCTTGCCCGTGGCTCGCTTGGATAACTCCTTCGCCAACTTCACCCGCTGCGCTTCGCCGCCCGACAGCGTGGTCGCCTGCTGACCGACATGGATATAGCCCAAGCCGACCTTCTGCAGGGTCACGAGTTTATCGCGGACCTGCGGTACCGCCTTGAAAAATTCCGCCGCTTCGTCGACGGTCATGTCGAGGACGTCCGCGATGGACTTGTCGCGGAAGGTGATTTCCAGCGTTTCCCGGTTGTAGCGGCGGCCGTGGCAGACGTCGCATTGCACGTAAATGTCGGGCAGAAAATGCATCTCGATCTTGATCAAGCCGTCGCCCTGGCAGGCTTCGCAGCGCCCGCCTTTCACGTTGAAGGAGAAGCGGCCAGGCTTGTAGCCGCGGACGCCGGCTTCGGGCAATCCGGCGAACCAGTCGCGGATCGGCGTGAAGGCGCCCGTATAGGTCGCCGGGTTCGAGCGCGGCGTACGGCCGATCGGCGATTGATCGATATCGACCACCTTGTCGAGGAAATGCAGACCGTCGATGCTGTCGAAATCGCCGGGTTGATGACGGGCGCCGTTCAGGAAACGGGCCAGCGCCTTGTACAAGGTTTCGATAATAAGGGTGGACTTACCGCTGCCGCTGACGCCGGTGATGCAGGTCAGCGTGCCCATGGGAATATCGGCTGTCACGTCCTGCAGATTATTTTCCCTCGCGCCGCCGATGCTGAGGACTTGGCCCTCTCGACCGGCCCGACGGGCCTTGGGTAGAGGCACCTGTTTCATGCCCGTCAGATATTGTCCCGTGAGGCTGTTGGGGTTGGCCATGACCTGTTCCGGCGTGCCCTCGGCAACGACTTCACCGCCATGGCGGCCGGCGGCCGGACCCATGTCGATGACGTGGTCGGCGCTGGTGATCGCCTCCTCGTCATGCTCCACCACGATCACGGTATTGCCGAGATCGCGCAGGCGCTTCAGGGTCTCGAGTAAGCGCGCATTGTCGCGCTGGTGCAGGCCGATGGACGGCTCGTCCAGCACATAGAGTACGCCGGTCAGGCCGGAGCCTATCTGACTGGCCAAACGGATGCGCTGGCTTTCGCCGCCGGAAAGTGTGCCGGAGTTACGCGACAGGGTGAGATATTCAAGACCCACATTGACCAGGAAGCCGAGCCGTTCGTTGATCTCCCGCAACACCCGCTCGGCGATTTCGTTCTGCTTCGCATCCAGATGATTGTGCAATTCGGCGAACCAGTCGCGGGCGCGCAGGATCGACATCTCCGCCACCTGACTAACATGCAGGTCGGCAATCTTGACCGCCAAGGCTTCCGGTTTCAGACGATAGCCATCGCAGGTCGCGCATTCGGTGATGCTTTGGAACCTCTCCATCTCCTCGCGGACCCAGGCGCTGTCGGTTTCCCGGAAGCGCCGCTCCAGATTCGGGATTACGCCTTCGAAAGGTTTCTTGGTGCGATAGCTGCGCAGTCCGTCGTCATACGCCATCTCGACCGCCGTCTTGCCTGAGCCGTAGAGGATCGCTTTGCGCGCCTTCTCCGGCAAATCCTTCCACGCCATGTCGGGGTCGACCTTGTAGTGCCGGGCCAGACTTTCCAGGGTTTGCATATAGTAGGGGCTGGTGGTCTTCGACCATGGCACGATCACGCCGTCGTGGAGCGAGAGGTCGGGATTCTGCACCACCAGATCCGGATCGAAATAGAGCTCGACACCCAATCCGTCGCAGGCCGGACACGCGCCGAAGGGATTGTTGAAGGAAAACAGCCGCGGCTCGATCTCCTCGATTGTGAAGCCTGAGACGGGGCAGGCGAATTTGGCCGAGAAGATCGTCCGCTCGCCGTCTGTCGCGTTTTCCGCCACGGCCAGCCCTTCAGCCAGATTGAGAGCGATCTCCAAACTGTCCGCCAGCCGGCTCTCGATGCCGTCGCGGAGCACGATGCGGTCGACGACCACGTCGATGTCATGCTTGAACTTCTTGTCGAGCGCCGGGACATCGGCGATTTCGTAAAGCTCGCCATCGACCTTCACGCGTTGAAAGCCTTGTTTCATGAGTTCGGCAAATTGCTTGCGGTACTCGCCCTTGCGGCCGCGCACAATTGGGGCCAGCAGATAGAGGCGTGTGCCGTCGTCCATGGCCATCAGCCGGTCGACCATCTGGCTGACGGTTTGGCTGACAATGGGCAGACCGGTGGCCGGCGAGTAGGGGATGCCGACCCTGGCCCAAAGCAAGCGCATATAGTCGTAGATTTCCGTTACCGTGCCGACGGTGGAACGGGGATTTCGGCTGGTGGTCTTCTGTTCGATGGAGATCGCCGGCGACAGGCCTTCGATATGATCGACGTCCGGCTTCTGCATCAGTTCCAGAAACTGACGGGCGTAGGCCGAGAGGCTCTCCACATACCGCCGCTGACCTTCGGCATAAACCGTGTCGAAGGCGAGGGAGGATTTACCGCTGCCGCTCAAGCCGGTGATCACAACTAGCTCGTCCCGCGGCATGTCCACATCAACGTTTTTCAAGTTATGTTCGCGCGCACCGCGCACGGAAATCTGCTTCTGCATCGGGTCTTTCTGCACTCCAAACCAACGAGAACATTATCGGAACATTTTGCTGGCAAGACAATGCCGCAATGGAATACGCTGTCGGATCAAGGCCCTATAGATCGAACTGGTGTCGCCTAGTTTGGACGCTTATGATCGGGGCACGCGAATCAGATACTTGAACAGAGGTAGGTTAGATCATGGCCGGCAGCGTCAATAAAGTTATTTTAGTGGGAAATCTTGGGCGCGACCCGGAATCTCGTACCATGAACAATGGCGGTCAGGTGGTTCACCTTAACGTAGCAACCTCCGAAAGCTGGCGCGACCGGGAAACGGGCGAACGGCGCGAGAAGACGGAGTGGCATCGGGTGGTGATTTTCAACGAAAATCTGGGCAAAATCGCCACTCAGTATCTGCAGAAAGGCTCGAAAGTCTATCTCGAAGGCCAATTGCAGACCCGTAAATGGACGGACAATTCCGGTCAGGAACGCTACACCACGGAAGTCGTCCTGCAACGCTATCGCGGCGAATTGACCATGCTCGACAGCCGCAACCAGGGCGGCGGCTTCGGCGGCGGAGGCGGCGGCGGATTTTCCAACGACTCCGGCGGCTATGACAGCGGCCCCGGGGACATGGGCGGCGGCGGTGGCGACCTCGACGACGAAATCCCGTTCTAGCAGAACGCAGAAAAAACCCAATCGAACAACAAACTCGTCATCCCGGAGAAGCGTAGCGCGATCCGGGATCTTGAGCAGAATGGAGCAAGCTGTCGAAACGACGCTCTATACTGCCCGAGATACCGGATAACGGCTTCGCCGTTTCCGGCATGACGTTGAAAGAAATTGGGCCGATGTCGACTTTTTCAGCAGCCTGCTATCTGATTCTAGCTTATGGCGTCCGCCAGGAAGCCCATCGGTGCATTGGTTTCCGACGAGCTGTAGAAGTTTCGGATGTTGGGGATGATCGTCTCCAACACGCTGTCGTTGTCGATACCGAACCAGCGGGCCATCTCGGCGGTGTAGAGGTCCACCGACGTGGTCGGGATCATACGTCCGCGGCCGACATCGAGGGAATTACCGGGCGCGAGCGACACCGGGTAATTGCCGAAGACGTTGCCGCCATTGACGCTGCCGCCCATGACGATGTGGTTGCCGCCCCAGGCATGGTCGCTGCCGTTGTTGCTGTTCGCATTCAGGGTACGGGCGAAGTCGGATGCGGTGTAGGTCACGACATCGTCCTGCACGCCCAATTCGACCAACGCGTCGTAGAAAGCTTTCAGGGCGCTGTTGACCTGCGGCAGCAGGCCGGCATGGGCGGCCAAAAGGTTGGCATGGTTGTCCCAACCGCCACCTGACGCGAAGAACACTTGCCGATCCTGACCCAACGCGCCGTGCGCACCGATCGCTTTCGCGACCTGCCGCAGCTGGCGACCGAGGGACGACGCTGAGAATGCGTCTTCGATCGATTGCGAGAAGGTGATGCCCGCAGTGGCGGCGTTGTAGCTCTCCGCCGCATCGATGGCGCCGGCGCGGAACTTGCGGTGAGTGTCTTTCAACAAGTCGCTATAACTATTGGCGAGGAAACTGTCCGTGGTCTGGGTCAAGATTCGGTCCAGCGTGTTGGTTCCGCCATAGCCGCTCAAAACCTGAGCGCCATTGTTGTCGTCAACCACGTATGGGATCGTTTGGTCGCCGGTTTGCAATATATTCAACCGATCGATGGCGATGTTCATGGATATCGCTTCGTTCGTGTTGGTCAAATCGTTCAGCACGTCCGCCATGCGGCCGAGCCAGCCGGTGATTTCGGTCCGGGATTGCGGCGTGGAAGTCTGCCAGTGCCGCTGCTGATCGCTATGGGAATACAGCCCCAACGGTAAACGGGCGCCGCCGTAGTAATTGGCGATGTCGACCGGCTCGATGAGAGAGCCGACATTGGCAACGAATGCCAGGTTTCCGCTGTTGTAGAGATCGGCCAGGTCACCAAGCGCTGGGTGCAGACCGAAGGCGCGATTGCTTTCCAACGGATTGACGATGTCATGGATCGTCCCGTCGTCGGGTAAGGCGAGGGCGCTGCGGGCAGTGACGTAGTCGGCATACTCCCCAGGTTCCCGCGGCAACAATACATTATGGCTATCGATGCCACCGAACAGAAAAACGCAGACGAGCGCCTTGTAGCCGGTAACGTCGATGGCCGCGGCGGCCGATTTGGTCAGGCTGAGGTTCACCAGCGTCGACAATGCCGATACTTGCGTCATGGCGGCGCAACCGGCACCCAAGCCAGCCAGGAACTGGCGCCGGTTCGGCACCGAGGTCGTTTTGTTCGCTTTTTTCATCATTCTCTCCTCTCCCCAAATCACTCGTGCACGGCGCAATCGGGTGCTGTCAGCGCCGCCAGGATTGCGCCTTCCGCCCGATATTCCGGGTTCGTGGTTTCGGTACCGATGATCGATGCCAGCGTTTGCCGGGTGCTGTCCTCCATCATGCCGCGGCAGAGCAGCAGATCGAGATGTTGGACGAGTGCGTCCGGGTTGTCGGCCAAGGCCAATTCATCCTGAAAGTTCAGGAACAGGTCGTATTCGAAATTCTGATAGGGCGGGTCGCCCACGCCTGTATACCGGCGGATTGAGTAATCGAGCCTCTGGTCGCGGACGTCGTTGCGGAAACGGTTGGCGATCCGGTTTACCGCGACGGCCGTCATGATTTGGAACTCCGGCGCATAGATCGTCCGGTTCGGCACGCGCGTCCGCGGGCGGTAGGTCTGCAGCTCGCCGCCCGGCACATGGTCCGGCAGATAGAAGTTGAAGACGCTGGGCGACCGGTAGGGCCATTGATTGAAATCGTCCCGATAGTATTGTGGCGGGAAGGCGTAGGGATAGGGTCCAAAGTCTCCATTTGCATCCTTGACCTGCGGGTCCGGCTCGAACGCGCGCAGAAACGAAGCCAATCTGATCACCGGTTCCTGCAGTCGGCTATGCTCGGTTCCGCCACCGTTGACGGTTAAAGTCAGGTTTTTACGGTCAAGTGTGAATGCGTATGCGTTGACGGCTTCCTCATTCAGCAAGATTTCCTTGATCACCGCTTTCATGTCGCCGCGCACGCCCGCTCCATTGTTGGCAAAGGCACTGGCGACGGCGCCGATATATCGGCTCGACGGATTGGATTTAACCAAGCGCTGGATCAACAGTCGGGCGATAAACGGACCCGTATTCTGATGTTCCGTCAGGTTGTCGAGCGCGTCGGCGAGATCTTGATCGCCGCTCTGGCCGGCCGGAAGCTCGGTCCCGTTGTGCAGGGTCTTGGCGTCCATGTCGTGCCATTCGTCGCGCATCTGCATCGGATTGTGCAGGTCGGTAGCGCCAAAGCCGTAGTAATCAAGGCCGGTAAATATCCGGGCGAAAGTTAGAATGTCGTCATTGTCGTAGGACGGGATCGGGTCCTTGTTTTTGTCGACTTGATAGTCGCCGTTGTTCTTCACAAGGTAGAGGCCCATGGACATCAACTGCTGAATTTCCCGGCCGAAGTTTTCATCTGGGTAGGTTCCGGCCACCGGGTCGGCCTTTTTGTTTTTGAGGTGGCTGAGGAAGATACCCATGATCGGATGCCGACTAACGTCTTCCAACAGATCGCGATAATTGCCGAAGGCGTTGTTGCCCAGCATGTCGTAATAGCTAGAGACGCCCAGATATTGTGGGTTGCCGGAATTGTCCAACCGTCGACTGTTGAACGTGCCGTTGAAATCGTTGACGACAAAAATTTGCATCAAGGCCCACGCCATTCGTTGGCGTAATTGGTCCGGCGCCGTCAGCGCCGCGTGCCACCAGGCGAAGTATCGATAGTTGGTTGTCGAGATGCCGCTGGTGATCGGATCCGGCCAGGCGTCGTTGTTGATCATTTCCAGCGCCAAAGCGTGATGGGAAGTGAAGGGCAGGGCCAACTGGTTGTCGATCCATTCCTCGAACGCGTCGGTCGCACCGATTTCCTCGATGCGAGTTGACAAGCTGTCGATCTCGCTTTTCGTCGGGCCGAATGTCGCACGCGAGAGAAATTGGGTGGCGCGGATGTCCGCCTCCAACGCGTCGAACTGGCTCTTGTTGTCCACGGTGAACGTTCCCGCGGATGCGAAGTGCGGGATCGAAAGAAGGGAGATTAAGGCGCAAAGAATAATGATCGGACGGCGTCCAATGATCTTCTTGTAGAAAGATTGAATAGTGTCAGCCATGTTTTGCCCTCGAGAATATGCGGTCGGGCCGCGAAATACCGAGGCAAACTATTCTCTAATTAAGCCGGAAAAACATTAGTAATCGGATATATTCTCTCTTAAATTCACGATAAATTTTTAACTATGTTTACATAGACGAGAAGATTAAAATTCTATGTTAATTTTTTACTTGGCTATTTCGTGAATGCTGACCATGCGTTCAATGGGTCGCGAGGCCTTTGTGAGCTTGCTCGCCCCACACCTCCTGGACGCGCGCGTCGCGGCCGCAGCGGAACCGATAGTATTTATAGCGCACCGGGTTCTTCCGGTAGTAATCCTGATGATAATCCTCCGCCGGGTAGAACGTGCTCGCGTCGCGGATCTTCGTGACAATGGGTTTCGGCAGCTGCTTGCCGGCGACAAGACGATCCTTAGACTTTTCCGCGGCCTGCTTCTGGGCCGCCGAACCGGTGAATATCGCGGTCGTATAGCTATGGCCTCTGTCGCAGAACTGGCCACCGGCGTCGGTCGGATCGACGGTCCGCCAGAAAATCTCCACCAGGTCCGCGTAACTCACTTTCGCAGGATCGAAAGTGATCTGAACCGCTTCGATATGGCCGGTACCACCGCCGACAACTTGTCGATATGTCGGGTTTCGACGTCGCCGCCGGTATACCCGGATACCGTTTTCAGCACGCCCGGCACCTGATCGAAATCGCTTTCCACGCACCAGAAACACCCGCCTGCGAAAATCGCGGTTTCGGTTTTTCCATCGCGGTCGCCGTCGGGGCGGACAGCAAGGTGACTGCGACGATAAGCGCTTTATACATCTTCGATACCTCCAAACTCAGCTGTCACGTGACATGGCAAATCATTCGATGACCTGCCACACACATTTTCGGGAGGCCTCGGTTGAATTCAACCGCGCGGCACCGTAGTTTGCCGCTTCATGTTCGAGACCTTGTTACTTGAATGCCAAAATGGCGAAGCTCGGTTGACTCTAAACCGGCCGGACGCACTGAACAGCATCTCGCCGACTATGGTGGCGGAGCTGCACAGAGCTCTGGGCGAACTGGAGGAGGATCAATCGCTACGGGTGCTGGTCCTGACCGGGGCAGGGCGGGCGTTTTGCGCCGGCGCCGACTTGAAAGCGTCGCGCGCCCGGTTGAATGCCGACACGCCGGCATTGGCCAACGAGACCTTTCTCAACGACTTGGGCGACGTATTGCGGCGTGTCGAGCGTTTCCCCTTACCGGTGATCGCGGCTGTGAACGGCGTGGCGTTGGCCGGTGGGCTTGAGCTCGTTTTGTGCTGCGACCTCGTGGTCGCGGCGGCGGAGGCGAAGATCGGTGACGCCCATGCCAATTACGGCCTGGTTCCAGGCGGCGGCAGTTCGGTTCGCCTGCCGCGAAAGATCGGTCCGGCGCGGGCGAAATACTTGCTTTACTCCGCCGCCTTTGTACCAGCCGAGACCTTGATGGATTGGGGCTTGGTGCACAGGGTCGTAGCCGGCACGGACTTGTGGACGGCGGTTGACGGCTTGGTCGGCGAATTGACCGATAAGAGTCCGCTCGGTCTACGGCGCATGAAACGCATGGTCGATGACGGCCTGGATCAACCCTTGGATACCGCGTTGCGCCTGGAATTGGCGATCAACGCCAATCATGCGGAAAGTTACGATCGGCGTGAAGGCCTCGCCGCCTTCGTCGAAAAACGCAAACCGAAATTCGAAGGACGATGATTGTGCGGAATGAATTGAACGAGTTTCTGGTTCCTGGGCCGACGGTCGAAAGCGAAGACGCGGGCGTTGTAGCTTTGGCCAAACGGGCGGCGGGCAGCGGCGACGACCGCGCGCGTGCGATCAATATCTACTACGAAATAAGGGACGCCTTTCGTTATGACCCTTATAGTTCGGCGCTTAGCGTCGACGGGCTTAAGGCGACGCGCGTCTTGACGGAAGAGCGGGGCTGGTGCGTCTCCAAAGCGATCTTGATGGCGGCCTGTTGCCGTGCCGTGGGCATTCCCGCCCGGCTCGGCTTTGCCGATGTCCGCAATCATTTATCGACCGAGAAAATGCGGGAGCGGATGCAGACGGACATCTTTTACTGGCACGGCTATACGTCGGTTTACCTGGACGGCAAATGGGTCAAGGCCACGCCGGCATTCAACATCGAACTTTGCGACAAGTTCGGTTTGAAACCGCTGGAGTTCGATGGCCGAGAGGATTCGATTTATCATCCGCATGACAAGGCCGGAAATCGGCATATGGAATATCTCGCCTATCGCGGCGAATTCGCCGAGCCGCCGATCGACGACATCATTGCCACGTTTGTCGAGCATTATCCCCATTGGCGCGGCGCCGAGAATAGCGCCGAAGGCGATTTCGACGCCGAAGTAGCACGAGAAACCGGTGCGGACATTTTCGGCTGAGTTTCCGCCCCTTTCCGAGGCGGCGCGCAAACAATCGTTGCAAGATACGGTGGCGGCCCATCCGGACCCGGGCGGTGATCTTTGGATGTTTGGTTATGGCGGTCTGATGTGGCGGCCGGATTTCGACTATGCGGAACGGCGATCCGTTCGATTGGAAGGTTGGAAACGCCGTCTATGTGTTTGGACCATTTTGGCCCGCGGAACCCCGGACTACCCAGGCTTGTCCCTGGGTTTGCGACCCGGCGGCCACTGCGATGGTATCGCCTATCGCTTGCCGGAAGAGGGGCGGTTGGAGATTCTGGCGGAGATTTGGCGTCGCGAAATGTGGACAGACGTTTATCGGCCAACTTGGATCGATCTTGAGACCGGGCCGGCGCTGACCTTCACGGTCAATACCTCCAGCCTGCAATATACCGGCGGAATGGATGACGAGGTTATTCTCGACCATATCCGGTCGGCCGCCGGCCGTTGGGGGTCCTGCCGCGAGTATTTCGACAATACGCTGCAAAATCTCCGCACAATGGGCGTCACCGATTCCTATTTGGAAGCGCTTGCCGAAAAACTCGACTAACAGCCTCAATCGTCAGAGCGCAGCGATCCCACGAGATTGCCGAGGAGTTGCTTCAAACCCGGCCGCTGCAATGCCGAGAACGGCATGGGGCGGCAGACATCCATTGCCGCGAGACCGATGCGGCAGCTCAGAATACCGTTGACCGTTCCTTCGCCGAACTTGGCGGAGAGCCTGCCGGCAATACCTTTGCCAAGAATTTCCTGGGTCAAGGTTTCGGACAGAGCCAAGCCGCCGGCGACGGAAAGATGTGTCAGAACCATCCGGGACAGCTTCAAAGTTTGCATCGTGCCGGGACGGCCTCCATAGACTCCGGCCAATTTCCGCATCATGGACACGATCTGGAACGCGACGAACAGGACGTCTATTGCCGGTACCGGATTGACGGCGGTAACGACCGAAATTCGTTTTGCCGCCGTCATGATGATCCGCTTCGCTTCCTCGTCCAACGGGGCCATAAGATCGCGTTCGACCATGTGAATACGGTCGCTGTCATCGACAATCTCACCATCATGCTCGGTGAGTTTCGATAGGTGCCAGGCCATGTCAGGACGTTTTGCGTAAAGCCGGCGAATCTCCCCAGTCAATTTTTCGCCTGACTGCTTTGTATCGCCCTGCAAGGCCTGCTCGATCCGTCGGCGCAGATCGCCCAGTTTGCGTAGGCGGGCGATCGCGACCACTTCTTTGACGATCAAGGCGAATAGCGCGAGCCCAGCCAGCAGCATCAGGCCAGAAGCCAACCAACCAAGCCAAGCGCCGCGGGCGAACAACTGCTCGATCAACTCGGTGAACCACAAGCCGAGACCCAACGAAACCAAAGTGGTGACCGCGGCAATAAATAGCGTTCCCCATTTCAATCCGCGACCGGACACGACGTGATTGGCGGGCACGATCTCGCCTTTACTTGCGGCGTCGTCGAATTCGAAGTCGAAATCGTCGAGCTGTTCGGGTGCCGGCGCGGGCATTGCCCGGGGTGCGCGAGGATGGTCGTCGTCTGGCGACGCATTCACTGTTTTATCGGCGGCTGTTTGGTGTTGCTCCGCTGGCTTTTCTTGCTGCGGGTCCAACCGCATGGTGCGGGGCCTGCGCGGATACCGATCGGTGGTCATGAAAATCGGTCTCCAATCAGAAAGTTCAGCGCTTTGTCCAAGCGGATATGCGGAAACGATGGCGTGTCGCGGAACTCGCCTTGCCCCAATAAGGGCGGTCGGAAATTGAGGAAGCGAACCAAACCCGGCGCACCGCTTAACGCGTCCGATGGGTTGTCCGGAAGGTCGCCTGGAAAAATCGCCGCTTCGGCGCGGCCGTCGAACTGTTCTCCGTCGAGGGTTTCGCCGTCGATCGGCGTGCCTACGATCGACGGCAGTTCTTCTCCGCCGTCTTTCAGCTTGGCCTCGCGTGTCGCGCGGACCGAGGCCAAGGCAACGACGTCGATCTCGCTTCCCGAGAGCGTACTGCGTTCGAGGCCGTCCTCGACGATGGCGTTCAGGATGGCTTCCAGACGGTCGTGGCTGGTGTGATGGAGATGGTCGGCTTTAGTGGCGGCAAAGAGGATGCGATCTATTTTCTTTCCCAACATCGCATTGAGCCAAGTGGTGCGTCCAAGTCGGAAACAGGCAAGTATATCGCGCAGCGCGTCTCGCAGATCCGCGACCGCGTCGGACCCCGCATTCAAAGCGGTCAGGGCGTCGACCAAAACGATCTGCCTATCGAGGCGGGCGAAATGGTTCATGAAGAATGGTTTGACGACCCGGTCGACGTAGGAGTCATAGCGTCGCTCCATCATGCTCCACAAGCTGTCGCGAGGTGCGGTACCGTCCGACGGCACGGCCAGCGGCGCGAAAGTTATCAACGGCGAACCTTCGAGGTCGCCCGGCATAAGAAACCGGCCGGGTGGTAAAGTCGACAGCGCCACGTCGTCGCCCCGGCAGGACTTCAGATACTCGGTGAAGACCACGGCGGCTTGGCGGGCTGCGGTTTCCTCCGCCACGCGAAACGGATCGAGCCCATGCATATGGGCTATCCATTCGACCGCCAGTTTGTCGCGCGGAGGCCGGGCGGCGGCGATTATGGTCCGTTCGCACCATTCGGCATAGGTCAGATCCAACAACGGCAGGTCCAGCAGCCATTCGCCGGGATAGTCAACGATGTCGATATTCAGTTTACCGCCCGACACGGTACGGGCGAGAAAGCCCTGCGGTTCGTACTCGACGGTCAGGCGGAGTTCCGAAATCAGTCGTGTCGACTGCGGCCATTGCCGATGGTCGCCGCCGGTCAAAGACGCGACATGATCCTCGTAGGCGAAACGGGGGACGTCGTCGTCGGGCTGCGGCTGTAGATAGGCGCGCTGGATCCAACCCGCTTTGTACGGCCCTAGCATGGGCAATCGACCGCCGTGAACGAGATTGTGGACGAGGGCGGTAATGAATACGGTTTTGCCGGCGCGCGACAGACCGGTCACGCCCAAACGGATCGTCGGGTTGACCATGTCGGTGGCGAAATCCGCTAAGCCGCCGAGGGCAATCTTCGCTTCGTCGGTAAAACTCGTAGACTTCAAACAGAACGCCTCCGTCCGAAATGACTTGGTGTCGAATTCGGTCGTTTACAACAAAATCCGCTCCCGGTGTAGGGCCGGGCTGGCGACAATAGGTCGAAATACGTTACAACTGGCTGATGTTTAAGCACTACGAACGAGGACGACATCAGGTTATGACCGACCATTCCGACAGTTTGGACTTCGCCGATCCGGCGGATGTGCCGATCCGCTATTTGCAACGGATGACCGACTACTATCTTGCGCTGGGATACGACAATCCGTATCGCTGGGCTCACTATGAGGAGGTGCCGTTTCATGACCCCGAGAAGGCGGTGGCGGATTCTCGTGTCGCACTGATCACCACAGCAGCGCCGTTCGACCCGGAAAAGGGGGATCAGGGACCGGGCGCGCCTTATAACGCGTCCGCCAAATTCTACCGGGTCTACTCCGGATCGGTGGAGGACGTCCCCGACTTGCGCATCTCCCATCTCGGTTACGATCGGGTCAATACGACGGCGGAGGACATAAATACCTACTTTCCGCTCGCCGCCATGCGTCAGGCGGCGGTCGACGGTAAGATCGGCGACTTAGCGCCACGCTTTCACGGTGCGCCGACGAACCGCAGCCAGCGCACCACGATCGAAACCGATTGCGCCGAATTGTTGGCCCGCTGCCGCGACGACGGCGTCGAAGCGGCTGCCATCGTTGCCAATTGACCGGTGTGTCATCAGACCGTGAGTCTGATCGCACGGCATTTGGAAGCGAATGGTATCCCGACGGTGGTCATGGGTTGCGCCAAGGATATTGTGGAATATTGCGGCGTACCGCGATTCCTGTTCAGCGATTTCCCGCTTGGCAATTCCGCCGGCCGGCCTAACGACAAAGCGTCGCAGATCCTAACCCTGGATTTGGCGTTGGGCCTGTTGGACAGCGCCACGGCGCCGCGTACGACGCTGCAATCGCCCCTAAAATGGGCGGAGGACGCGAGCTGGAAAAGCCACTTCTACAATGTCGATAAAATGTCGCCGGAAGAGTTAGCCAGCCGTAGGGCGGATTTCGACAAGGTCAAAGAGGTCGCGTTGCAGCGCCGGAAGGATGCGGGGGTTGCCTGAGTCCCCGCAGTCCTAACTCGATCGACGGGCGGTGGTGTCGCTAACGCGTCGATCGGCACGATTCTGTCGCTGGTAGGCTCGAGCGGTCCGATATCCTCCTCGGGGTCGTTGACTGGGGATCCAGATCGTCGCGCCCAATATCAATGTTGGTAAGCTCGGTTTATGCCGCAACGGCACTGGAAAATCATTATGTAGTTTTTTTGTTTCAATTCAAGAATACCGACGGGTTTTATTTATACCTCTAGGAATTGCCCGTTAGAGCCGGAAATGATAGGTTAAGGTATATGGATTCGCGTAAGAAAGCCGGTGGTTAGCCGCCAATCTGAAACCTATTTCCCCCACCGCGATTCCAGTTAGAAAACCGACCGACAGGCATTCCTTTGAGCGACGATACGACGCCATCAGAGCCGCCGGGCGAAGTCCTGGGCAATATCTCGATCGAGGAGGAGATGCGTGCCTCCTACCTCGATTACGCCATGAGCGTGATTGTCGCCCGTGCGCTGCCGGACGTCCGCGATGGCTTGAAACCGGTGCACCGCCGTATTCTGCATGCGATGCGCGAGAGCGGATATACCTCCGACCGGCCCTATCGCAAATCCGCGCGCATCGTCGGCGATGTAATCGGTAAATATCACCCGCACGGCGATCAGGCGATCTACGACGCCATGGTCCGCATGGCTCAGGATTTCGCCATGCGCTTGCCGCTGCTCGACGGGCAGGGGAACTTCGGTTCCATGGATGGCGATCCGCCGGCCGCCATGCGGTACACCGAAATCCGTATGGATAAGCCGGCCGAAGCGTTGCTGGAGGACATCGACAAGGACACGGTCGATTTCCAGGACAATTACGACGGTTCCGCCAGGGAGCCGGTGGTCCTGCCGGCCCGGCTGCCGAACCTGTTGGTCAATGGCGCGGCCGGCATCGCCGTCGGCATGGCGACCAATATTCCGCCCCATAATCTCGGCGAAATCGTCGACGGGTGCCTGCGCTATTTGGACAATCCGGGGGTCTCTATCGACGATTTGATGGAGGTCATCGAGGGCCCGGACTTCCCGACCGGCGCGCTGATCCTCGGCCGCGCCGGTATTCGCTCCGCCTTCCACACCGGCCGCGGCTCCGTCATGATGCGCGCGCGCAGCCATGTGGAGGAAATCCGCAAGGACCGGGAAGCGATCATCGTCACCGAAATCCCCTATCAGGTGAACAAGAAGACGATGATCGAGAAGATCAGCGAAGGGGTGCGGAGCAAGCGTATCGAAGGCATCGCCGATCTACGCGACGAGAGCGATCGTCAGGGCGTGCGCGTGGTCATCGAACTGCGGCGCGACGCCATGAGCGACGTGGTCCTGAACCAGCTCTATCGCTTCAGCCCGCTTCAGACCAGTTTCGGCGTCAACATGCTGGCCCTGAACAAAGGCCGGCCGCAGCTGATGAACCTGCGGGAGCTGATCGCCGCCTTCATCGAGTTCCGGGAGGAGGTGGTCACCCGGCGCACCAAGTATCTGCTGAACCGGGCGCGGGAGCGGGCGCATATTCTGGTCGGTCTGGTCATCGCGGTGGCCAATATCGACGAGGTCATCGCCCTGATCCGCGCCGCGCCCGACCCGGCGACGGCGCGGGCGCAGTTGCTCGAACGCGACTGGCCGGCCCATGACGTCGCCGACATCATCCAGATCATCGACGAGCCGGGTCATAAGGTCGAGGGAGGCATTTATAAGCTGTCGGAGACCCAGGCCCGGGCGATCCTCGAGCTGCGTCTGCAGCGCCTGACCGCCATCGGCCGGGACGAAATCGAGGAAGAGCTGCGCGAGCTGTCCCAGCAGATCCTGGATTATCTCGACATCCTGCGATCCCGCGATCGCCTGCGTGCGATCGTCCGCACCGAGCTCGAGGCCGTGCGCGAGCAGTTCGCGACGCCGCGCCAATCCGAGATCGTCGAGGCCGAGCACGAGCATGACGAGGAAGACCTGATCCAGCGGGAGGATATGATCGTCACCGTCTCCCACAATGGCTATGTCAAGCGGGTGCCGCTGTCGACCTATCGCACCCAGCGTCGCGGCGGCAAGGGACGGGCCGGCATGTCGACCCGGGACGAGGATTTCGTCGATCAGGTCTTCGTCCTCAATACCCATACACCGGTGCTGTTCTTCTCCTCCGCCGGGCAGGTTTACAAGATGAAGGTCTTCCGCCTGCCGATCGGCACGCCGCAGGCCCGCGGCAAGGCCATGGTCAACCTGCTGCCGCTCGACGATGGCGAGACCATCCACACCATCATGCCTTTGCCGGAAGACGAAAGCGTTTGGAGCGGCATGTATGTGATGTTCGCCACCGCCTCCGGCTATGTCCGCCGCAACGCGCTCGACGATTTCTCCTACGTCCCCTCCAACGGCAAGATCGCCATGAAGCTGGACGAGGGCGACCGCATCGTCGGCGTACGCATCTGCGGCGATCAGGACGATGTGCTGCTGGCCGCGCGGGGCGGCAAATGCATCCGCTTCCCGGTGATCGACGTGCGCGTCTTCAAGGGCCGCGGCTCCACCGGCGTGCGCGGCATCCGCCTGTTGAAGGACGATCAGGTGATGTCCATGTCGATCCTGCGTCATGCGGAGATCGATACCGCCGAGCGCGACGCCTATCTACGCTGGGCCAACGCCAACCGGCGGGCGCAGGCGGCGGAAGACGGGGACGAGCCGGTCGAACTGCCGCCGAAACCGGCCAACGCCGACGAGATGGCGGCGGACGAGCAGTTCGTGCTGTCGATCACCGAAAACGGCTACGGCAAGCGCACCTCCGCCTACGAATACCGCACCGCGGGCCGTGGCGGTCAGGGCATCATTAATATCGAAACCTCGGAACGCAACGGCCCCGTGGTCTCCACCGGCCCGGTCGAGGACGATGACGAGATCGTCCTGGTCACCGACACCGGCAAACTGATCCGCTGCCCCGTCGACGACATCCGCATCGCCGGCCGCTCCACCCAGGGCGTCACCCTGTTCCACACCGAAAGCGACGAACGCGTCGTCGCGGTAGCCAGGTTGTCGGACCTGGGGGAGGAGGATGAAGGCGGCGAAGACGGTGAGGGGGAGAGCTGAGCCCCTCCCGTTGCGGGTTGCGTTCAAGTCCGGATGATCTAAGCTCGCGACGAACCTCCTGTCGCAGGGAATCAAGTTGCGGGTTGCGTTCAAGTCCGGATGATCTAAGCTTTCGCATACCGTTGCGAAACCACTGACCATGTTGCGGGTTGCGTTCAAGTCCGGATGATCTAAGCTGTCCCCGTATCTCTCCACGAAAGCTTCGTCGTTGCGGGTTGCGTTCAAGTCCGGATGATCTAAGCTTCCCAGCGATCCGATACCACGTCTCCCCGTGTTGCGGGTTGCGTTCAAGTCCGGATGATCTAAGCTTGGGTGGCGTGGATGCGCACAGAGCCGATCGTTGCGGGTTGCGTTCAAGTCCGGATGATCTAAGCTGAAGCGCAGACGCTTTCGGCCAAGTCGCTTGTTGCGGGTTGCGTTCAAGTCCGGATGATCTAAGCTTCGCCACGAAGAAAATGGGCGAGTTCATCGGTTGCGGGTTGCGTTCAAGTCCGGATGATCTAAGCTTTCCTGGCGGAATTTAAGGAGGCCGCGTAAGTTGCGGGTTGCGTTCAAGTCCGGATGATCTAAGCTCTTTTTCGTTTGGTCTCCAAGATCGAGAGAGTTGCGGGTTGCGTTCAAGTCCGGATGATCTAAGCTGAGTTCTGGAACTTGAACGGGGACGCGATCGTTGCGGGTTGCGTTCAAGTCCGGATGATCTAAGCTCACGCCTCCTCGCGCTTATGCGCCAGCTCGGTTGCGGGTTGCGTTCAAGTCCGGATGATCTAAGCTGCTACCTTCGCCGCTTCGATATCCAGCTTTGTTGCGGGTTGCGTTCAAGTCCGGATGATCTAAGCTCGCGTTTATGGCGGATTCTCTGTATCCTTGGTTGCGGGTTGCGTTCAAGTCCGGATGATCTAAGCTCAGTGGCAATTGGTATTGGTCCCCGCCGGAGTTGCGGGTTGCGTTCAAGTCCGGATGATCTAAGCTCTTGATGCTCGGCCTTGCTTGACGATCAACGTTGCGGGTTGCGTTCAAGTCCGGATGATCTAAGCTATCTTAGGCTTGCCTCGGGTCTTCATAATGTTGCGGGTTGCGTTCAAGTCCGGATGATCTAAGCTTATCACTGCTATGCGCGCGACGGCAGCGGCGTTGCGGGTTGCGTTCAAGTCCGGATGATCTAAGCTCATCCTTCCGTTGTTGGGGTTATGACGCTTGTTGCGGGTTGCGTTCAAGTCCGGATGATCTAAGCTATATTCGTCATGATGCCGCCTTCGGTTTGTGTTGCGGGTTGCGTTCAAGTCCGGATGATCTAAGCTCTGATCTTCGGTCATCAGAGCGGCTCCCGTGTTGCGGGTTGCGTTCAAGTCCGGATGATCTAAGCTGAAGAAACTCGATACAGCGACACACTCCTAGTTGCGGGTTGCGTTCAAGTCCGGATGATCTAAGCTTGGCGGTCGCTCGACCTTCTCCAGTACGCCGTTGCGGGTTGCGTTCAAGTCCGGATGATCTAAGCTCCTCCGCGACGACTGAGCGTCCAGCATCGAGTTGCGGGTTGCGTTCAAGTCCGGATGATCTAAGCTAGATCGGCCTCAAGCCCTTGAAATGATTGGGTTTGAGGCCGATTCGATCCGGCAAAAACAGCGGAAAACGGGTTAAAACAACACCAATTGATCGGGATTTTTCGGCGAATCGCGGCGTTTGCCCTGGTAAGTTCGAATGTTTTCATATTGTTTATCCGTGATCGTCAGGAGGTGGACCGAGCCTTTCGCCGGCACCGCGGCCTGGATGCGCCGTTCCATGGCCAGGACGGCGTCACGACCGCCCATCAGGCGATAGTAGACCGAAAACTGCGCCCGATGAAATCCTTCATCGAGCAGATAATTACGGAATTTGGTCGCTGCCTTGCGCTCAGCTTTGTCGGCGACGGGCAGGTCGAACATGACAATCATCCACATGGTGCGGTACCCACTTAGCCAGGTTTTTCGGTCGCGAATCATGGACATTCACAACAATTGACCGGATGTTCGAATGCGCGCGACCGACAATCGTGGAACTTTTTCATTTAGACTGACGACTAAAGAACGGGCCAGTGCCGCGAGGCAATTGGCCAGGGGCGAGGCGCCGTTCCCGCTGTCCAGATCGAGCTGTAAGACCGCCGCCAGCGTCCGTTTGCGTACCGGCGTCAAGTCGAAACTCTGTTCTTCCGCAGCAATCTCGTCGCAAAGTTCGATTGCGACATGATCGACCAACGGACGGAACGGCTCCATCAAATCGTCGACAAGGGCGAAGTCGTTGACCTGACTGCCGTGATGCAGACCGAGCGCCGGGTGTAGACCGGCGCCGCAAACGGCCCTGGCAGTGGCTGCGCGCAATACGGTGTAGCCGTAATTGAGAAAAACATTGCCGTCCTGTCCGAAGCGGTCGCGGCGGAAATCCGCCCCCATCAGCGCCGGCCAATAATGTCGAGCGGCCTGAGCCTCAAGATTTTCGGGATCGCCGGATTTCACGCGTTTGGAAAGACGGGCGAGTTCACCTAATTTCGGATGCTCGGGATGTCGATCCCGCAAGACCGTAGCTTGGTGGTCGATCTTGGCCCGCACCAGCTGTTGCCACAGCCGTTTCCGCAGCGGCGCACTGGCGTCGATCTGGTCGCGCAACGTGCCGGCGGATTCGCGGTGCGCGCCAAACGGCAGCGTCATGGAAACCGGATGCCAATTGCGCCCGCAAGTCACCACTACCGATTTGCGTTCGGCCAATGCGACCAACAGGGATTTCGACAAGGTAATCTGAGGTCCCGACAGTATAAGGGCCGAGATGTCGTCGAGCGGCACCCGGCCCAACTCATCGCCGTCCTCGGTCACTTTCAAGAAGCCGCGATAGACCGCGAGATGGCGGCCCGAGTCCGCGACTTCGACGATACCGCCGATCATTGCCACCTCCTTACACCAGTAATCGTTAGAGAAACGAGCCTAAGGCCGTGTGAACCCAGTTTGTTGATCGAAATGTATTGTCTGGCGGCGTCCGCCAAATGATGCGGTTTGAGGTCCAATTTGTTGTTGGTTGTGCTGAAGCCGGCAACACGCATGACCGGTGTCTGTCCGCCGTCGCGGTAACTCACCAAGTCGTTCTTGTAGACACGCATGACAAACTTGGCGGCGGGATGCGGCCGCTTTGCCTCTTTGTCGGGCCGTGTTCCGGCCGCGGCGTAAGCAACGGTTTCGTCATAGGACCAGAACTCTCCGCGCCAGCTGTATTCGCCGTCCCGCCACTTTCCGGGCTTGCCCTTGGGCAGGCGCCAGATGTCGCAGCAGACGTAGCTGTCCGGCTGGTAGCCCTTATAGGGGGCCGATGGGATGGGGGACACGGTCTGGTCTTTGACCAGGATGCGGGCCCGGCGGATGCCCTCGTCCCGGCTGAACTGGGCCAGGGCCTTGTCATGTTTTATGCCGGCGCCCTTGGCCTCATAGAGACATTCGGCGACTTTCCGTCGCAATTCCACATCGCGGATCGCCGCGCAATCCTTCGGCGACAGTGCGACCAGCGGTTTGCGGGCCACGAGGTTGTGGTCCGGGAAATCGGGATCGCGCCGCGCCGGCGATACGAAACCATAGGCGGTTTCCTTATACATCTTGCCCGACAGGCCATGGTCGGGTTTGTGGGAGACGATCATGCTGTCGATCCGTGTCTGAATGGCCTCGCGTAGTTCCGCCGGCAGCTCCGGGACGGCGAGGTGCAAGCGGTCGTCGGCGCCACGGCCACTTTGCTTGCTGATCGCCGCCAGGACCGACCGGTCCGTCAGGGCGATGACCGCCGCGTCGATGGCGTGGTGCCTGTGGTCGTCCCGCGTTTTCACATTGTCGTCGTTCAGCAGGCGGCTCAATCCCCATTTTCCGCGCACGATATGGGTCAGGCCGCCGCGGTTCGGCACGACCTGCTCGACGCCTTCCAGCGCGCGCAGGTACCGCTGGGCGACGCGGGCGATATAGGCGTTGTCGGTCTGCTGCCGGGCGATGAAACCGCCGTCTTCCTCATACCGTGCCATGGCGTCTTCGGCGAAGCGCCAGCGTTTGTTTTCCGGCAGACTAGCGACGCGGGTCAGAACCTCGTCCCAGACGATGCCGCGGTCGTCCCACTGGCCGGAACCGAACGCTTCCCACGGCGTGTTATTGCCCTTCAAGCGATTGGCCCAGCGCAGCGCCACGGTCTGGTTGGCACGGGAGTCGTCGAGCGTGCGCCGGAACGGCAGCAGATGCTCGATCTCGGCTTCGCCGTTGAACAATTGCGCGGCCGAAATCGGTTGACCGCTGAACACGCAGCGCCGCGCCAATTGATCCTCGCCCAACTCCTCCCACAACTGGACTTTCTTGATGTCGAGCGCGGAAGGTTCCGGGATATTGTGGGGGCGGCAAACCTCGTCGACGATGCGTTTGCGGTCACGCTGATGCCGCGCCTGATCCTTCATCACCGCGTCTCGTTTTTGCCGGGATTGTTTCAGCTCCCGCGCCAATTCCACATGCACCTGCCGCGGCGGACCGCCGAAGCGGTCGCATAATTCGTTGATCAACTTGCGCAATTGATTCAATGCGACATGGACGGTCGGATTGTTGATCCGGCCAAAATGCCGTTCGGGCTCAACCGTCGCATCCGCCTCCGGATCCGCGCCCAACATGGAATGCGGCATGACCGCGCCGTAGTAGGGCAGGCGCGGCCAACGTCGGTTGTCGTCCCGCAGACTGTGATGCAACGGCGCGCCGTCTGGACCTTCCACTTCCAGCACAGCCTCATCGAACCGCAAGCCCTGGTCGCGCATGATCGGCACCAGCGCTTCCATAAATCGCCGGCTGACATGCGCGGTGTTCTTGCCCAAGGGCAAACGCATCAAGGCCGCCGCTTGCTCTCCTGTTACGCCGCATTCCTCCAAGAGGATATTGCGCAGGTTCGTGTCGTCGGATTCTTCGTGCAAATGGGTGAAGATGTCATCCAAGCGCCGGTCCTCTTCGCCGCGCGCCGCCCAAAGCGGGGCAAGGATAGGATCGCCGGCGAGTTTGGCGGCGATGCCGTGATTTTTTAGCCCTTTACGCTTTTCGTCTTCCAGATTGAAGCGGCAATCCGGCGGAAACAACGGCGATTTATCGGCCCGTTTTAACTTGCGTAGGGCGGCGAACTTCACGTCCGACCGCCGTGTCAGCAGCAGCTTCAGTACCGCGTCGCGTTGCGCCCGATCCAGGCGCCGTTTGGTTTCGGTTGTATCGATCCAGCGGAGATTATTGAGTTCCTGATAGATGCGATAGTCATGACCGATCGGTGTGTCGAGCCAATGGCGTGGCTGATCGGTGAAGAACTCGCAGCGGCCTCGGTCCACAGGCCGCAACGGATATTGCTCCAGAACCAGGTCTCGAATTCGCTGCCAATCGTCCGATGACAGGGTGTGGTGTTTTGCCTGAACATTGCGGATAGCGTCGAATTCCTCGGCATACATGGCGCGGTCCGGATAAATGTCGCTGTCGCCCCGAAACCTTATGCCGGTGCGCTGTCCCCCATATTTTTCATGACTGTCCTGCGCCTGATACCGGGTCCACAGGTATTGCCCCAAGGTCTGACCGCCTAGTTGCTGCCGTAGACAATCGATGCGTTCTTTTAGTTTGCCGCCGTCGTCGTCACCGGCCAGTTTTCGATTGGACTTGAAGCCGCGCCGGCGGCCGAGATGCTGCAACGCGCGGCCAAGTTCGCCGGACGCGAGGGGTCTGACGAGAGCCTCCGCACGCAGACGGTATGGATTGTACTGATCCGGCATACTTTTGTTTTGCTGGAAGAGGTCCGCGCGACTGTCGGTGTCGTTCGGCAGTAGATCGAGTTCGATCAATATTGCGACAAGCTCGGACATGCGGTTAACGCCATGATCGCGATTACGCCGCATGCCCCGCGCCAGGCGGCGATTAACGGCGCGGCTATCGCTGACACGATTGTTTTTTGGCGGTTCCCTGCCGTCCGAGAAAATCCGCACGCCGCCGTCTAGCGAGTCCGCGACGTGCCACCGATTTTCTTCTTCGACAATTCTTAGGGCCCACCAACCGACGGAGTTGGTGCCGAGATCCAAACCGAGTCGCCAAATCATTGTCACCCTCCCATGCTGAAAAACAATGCTTGCATTTCAGCTTGGAATCGTGCAACGTTTAATTGCTTAGATCATGCGGACTTGAACGGAACTCGTTAACAAGACGTATGTCACAAAATCGAAAAGCCCGGTCCGCCGGGCTTTTCCTTTTTACGAACGCTCCTCACTCCGCCGCCGCCATATGGAACCCTGGCGTCGACAGCGACAATGCGCGTTCGTCGTCGGTCATGTCTTCCGGGATCGCCTCGAACAAGGGGGAGGAGAGGTAGCGCTCGCCGGTGTCGGGCAGCATGCAGAGGATGGTGGTGCCGGGGTCTGATTTTTCGGCGATGCCCATGGCGATGCCGAAGGTGGCGCCGCCGGAGACGCCGGTAAAGATGCCTTCATTCTGGGCCAGTTTCTGGGCCCATTCCATGGCCACCGGGCCGGCGATGGGAACCAGTTCGTCATAATAGTTGCCGTCGACGGCTTCCTGCAGGACGAGGGGGATGAAGTCCGGCGTCCAGCCCTGGATCGGGTGCGGTTCGAACGCTTCGTGGCTGACATTGGGGGAGCCGTCGGCGTCGCGGCCTTGCGGTACGCCGGAGCCGAGCAGTTGCGCGTTCGCCGGTTCGGAGAGCACGATCTTGGTCTCCGGCCGTTCCTTGCGCAGCACCCGGCCGACGCCGGTGACCGTGCCGCCGGTGCCATAGCCGCTAACCCAATAGTCGAGCCGTTGGCCGTCGAAGTCCGCCAGGATCTCGCGGGCGGTGGTGTTCTCGTGAACCTTGGCGTTGGCCGCGGTTTCGAACTGGCGGGCCAGGAACCAGCCGTTGGCTTCGGCCAGCTCGACCGCCTTCTGGTACATGCCGAAGCCCTTTTGCTCGCGCGGCGTCAACACCACCTTGGCGCCGAGAAAGCGCATCAGCTTGCGCCGCTCGATGGAGAAGCTGTCGGCCATGGTCACGACCAGGGGATAGCCGCGGGCGGCGCAGACCATGGCGAGACCGATGCCGGTATTGCCGCTGGTCGCCTCGACCACGGTCTGGCCCGGCTGCAACTGACCGGACTTCTCGGCTTCGTCGATGATCGAGATCGCCAGGCGATCCTTGACCGACGCGGCGGGATTGAAGAACTCCGCCTTGACGAAAAGATTGATGCCGTCCGGCGCCAAACGATTGACGCGGATGCATGGCGTGTCGCCGATGGTGTCGGTGACCGAGTCGAAAAGTCGACCGCGCCCGGCCGTCGTGTAGTCTTGGCTCATATCTGATGCCCCCTGTTGATGGCTGTGTTCCCACGTCCCGCATATTAAGAGCGGCTAAACTGCCCTGTAAACAGGGGGCGTGTCGGCTATCCGCTCACGCCGAGGCGGGAGATCGCGTGTTCGCCGGTGGCGAGACCGATATGCTTCTGCTCCATATAGAATTCGAAGGACCAGTCGCCGCCGTCCCGGCCGATGCCGGAGGCTTTGACGCCGCCGAACGGGGTCGGCAGGTGACGGACATTTTCGGAATTCACCCAGATCATGCCCGCTTCCAATTTGTTGGAGAAGCGTAATGCGCGGGTGATGTCCTGGGTCCAGACATAACCGGTCAGGCCGTAATTGACATCGTTGGCGATGGCGAGGGCATCGTCTTCTGTGTCGAACGGAATGACAGTCAGGACGGGGCCGAAAATTTCCTCCTGCGCGATCCGCATATCGTTGCGGGCGCCGGTAAACAGGGTCGGTTGGACGTAGCAGCCGGGACCGTCCGGCCGACCGCCGCCGACCGCGATCGTGGCGCCCTCGTCCCGGGCGATGTCGAAATAGGAGGCGACTTTGTCGCAATGTACCGGATGGATCAGCGGCCCGACCTCCGCCGCCGGATCGAGCGGATGCCCCACCTTCAGATGTTTCACCCGTTCCGTCAGCTTGGCGACGAAGTCGTCATGGATCGAGCTATGCAGCAACAACCGGCTGGACGAGGTGCAACGCTCCCCATTCAGGGAGTAGATCATGAAGACAGCGGCGTCCAAGGCCCGCTCCAGATCGGCGTCGTCGAAAACCACCACCGGGTTCTTGCCGCCGAGTTCGAAATGCACCCGCTTCAAGGTTTCCGCGCCCTGGCGCATGATCGCCGCGCCGGTCTTCGATTCGCCGACGAACGCCACCGCCTTGATGTCGGGATGTTCCGTCAGCGCCTTGCCGGCCTCCTCCCCAAGCCCGTTCACGAGATTCCAGACGCCTGGCGGCAACCCGGCATCCTCGGCGATCTCCAAAAGAAGCCGAGCGGTTACCGGCGAGAATTCCGCCGGTTTATGAACGACGGTGCAGCCCGCGGCCAAAGCCGGCGCGATCTTCCAGGTGGACAGCATGAAGGGCGTGTTCCACGGCGTGATTACGCCCACGGGGCCGATCGGCACGCGGGTGGTGAAGTTGATCAGGGTCGGCGAGGGGAGGGATTGGCCATTGCGGGCGTCCGGCGCCCGATCGGCGAAGAAGCGGAAATTTTCGGCGCCCCGCAACGCCGCCTTGGACATGAAGCGATAGGTCTGCCCCGTATCCATGCATTCCAGAAAGGCAATCTCCTCCGCCCGCTCGACGATGGCATCGGCGATCTTATGGAGAATCTTCTTCCGCTCCACCAACGCCATATCCCGCCAGGCCGGAAAGGTGTCGCGCGCCGCGGTCGCGGCCCGATCGATGTCGGTCGCATCGCTTTTGGCGATTTTGCAAAGCACGCTTCCGTCGACTGGGGATATGGATTCGAAAGTTTGACCTGAGGCCGCCGCGCTGTCCTCACCATTGATCCGGTTCAAGATGCCTGATTTACGAAACGGCGTGAAATAGTCGTCCCATTTCGACAGATTGGCTTGGAGTTTGTTCATGGCGTCCTCCGTTACGATCGCTAAGATTGTGAATATGATTTGGCAACAGACGGCTTGACGGTCGCCGTCGTTCGATAAATACTTAACATGTTAATTACATGCGCTTCGCATCCTGTCAAGACAGGGTCGAAGGTCAGGGAGGAAGTTTTGACGGAATCCGGGCAATCCAGGCAATCCGGGCCAGTGCAGGAGGTGCCGAGGCCGACCGACCAGTCCCTACCGATCGCCTTGTTGCGGGCGCGGGAGGTTGTCATGGCGCAGTTTCGTCCGGTCCTCGCCGCGCGCGGATTGACCGAGCCGCAATGGCGGGTTTTGCGAGTGTTGTTCGAGTTCGGCCCTCTGGATCCGACGGAAATCGCCGAGCGGTCCGTCATCATGGGGCCATCGGTAACCCGGATTCTGAAAACGCTGGCAGAAAGACAATTGATAACCCGGACGCCCCACGCGGAGGATCGGCGCCGGGTTCAGATCGCATTGACGGAGAAGGCGCGGCGGGAGGTCGGATTGGCCGCACCGCATTCGAATGCCGTCTACGCCGACATCGAGCAGGCCTACGGCAAGGAGAAACTGGAACAATTGCTCGGCATGCTTCGGGATCTGGCGAAGTCGCCGGCTTAAGCGCGCCACACCACCGGGAACCGGTCGCTATCCAGCCGATCGCCGGGGGTTAGCGTTTCGTCGTAAAGCAGTTCCGAGGTGCCGGTCCGCGGCTGATAGCGGACGTCGTCGCCGAGATAACGCACGGCATAGCCGCGCCGACGGCGCCTCTGGCTCAAATTGCCGCCCGCGCCGTGAAGGGTCAGCGAGTGGAAGACAAGCAAGTCGCCCGGCGCCATGTCATAGGAAACAATGTCATAGTCGTCGCGGGCCGCCTCCACATCCGGAACCGGGACATAGTCCGGGTTTTGGCCGTAACTGTTGATCCCGGTCTTGCTGTCGGAAAATCCGCGGGGTTGGTACCATTTGTCCCATTTGTGGGAACCTCGGACATATTCGACAGCGCCGCTTTTCCTGTCGACCGGGTCGAGCGCCAGCCAGAAGCTGATCACCTGATGGCCTGAGATCGGCCAATAAGGCTGATCGTTGTGCCAGGGCGTTGGCGCGCCGGCCCCGGCTTCCTTGACGAACAAATGATCGAAATACAGATTGATTTGCGACGCATCCAGGAAGGCGCCGGCCAAGGCCGGTAATTGGGAATGCAGGCAATAATCCGCAAACGCCTGGTCCTCCCGCCAGAGTTCCTGATTGCCGTGAAAGCCGCCTTTACCACCTTCGCCGGCATAGCCGTAGTATCTCGGTCCGGGATTTGCGATGTCCCGGTCGATGGCGTTCCGCAAGCTTTCGACTGTGTCTTCGTCGACGATCTGACGCAGACAGAGTATGCCGTCCGCTTTGAATTTGTCTTTATCGGCCTCGGTCGGTTTGTACCGATCTGTGGTCATATCTTTTTCCAACGGTATCTCAATGAAAGAACAAGGGAATATCGAACATTATAAATCCAACGGCTATTCCGGGCCAAGATTGATTCATGGCTGCCATGACTGGACATGGTGCGCTGCAGCGAATATGACTCCTGCGGTTTTCGGTTCCGGCCGATTCAGGCCGGTCCTGTTCAAGACATTGTGTTAAGGAGAGATCCATTGCCGAAGGAGCTCATCGGGATTTATCCTGGGACCTTTGACCCCATCACGTTGGGGCATGTGGACATTATTTCCCGCGCCGCGCGGGTCGTCGACAAGTTGGTCATCGGCGTCGCCATTAACAAGGACAAAGGCCCGTTGTTCGATTTGGAGGAGCGGGTTCAAATGGTTCTGGACGGCGTCCAAGACGTCGATCTGAAAGGCTGCGAAGTCGAAGTAAGACCTTACGATAACCTATTGATGCATTTCGCTATGGAGGTAAATGCCGGGGTTATCGTTCGGGGGCTGCGGGCGGTCTCCGACTTCGACTATGAGTTCCAGATGGTGGGCATGAACAATCGCCTGAACCACGAGGTGCAGACCATCTTCCTAATGGCGACGGACAAGTATCAATTCATCGCCTCGCGCCTGGTCAAGGAGATCGCGCGGATGCGCGGCGACGTGACCGAGTTCGTGTCGGCGCCGGTCGCCTCTTTGCTCTACGAGAAATATGGGGTCGACCGGGCGGATGTGGTAGAACCGGTCTAGCTCGACAACCTACAGCTATATTGCAGCGCGAAACACGGGAGTGGAATGTGAGCGATTGTCTACATCTTGAATTGAAGGACGGGACCGTGGTCATTGACCTTCGCCCTGACTTGGCGCCGAACCATGTCGCCCGGATAAAGGAATTGGCCGGTCAGGGATTTTACGACGGCATCGTCTTTCACCGCGTGATCGACGGCTTCATGGCCCAAACAGGCGATCCGACGGGGACGGGATCCGGCGGCAGCGGGCAGAATCTGGCGGCGGAGTTTTCAGATGCCAACCATATCCGAGGCACTTGTTCCATGGCACGGGCCGGTCATCCGGACAGCGCCGACAGCCAGTTTTTCATTTGCTTCCAGGACTCCAACTGGCTCGACGGCCAATACACGGTCTGGGGGCAGGTTCGCGAGGGCATGGAACATGTGGATGCGATCAAGCGGGGCGAGGGGGATTCCGGCGGCGTCCGCGATCCCGATCAAATCGTCAGCTTGAAAGTTGTCAGCGAGGGAGCGTGAGATGAAGGCGCGTTTGCTTGGATGGTTGGTTGTAGTGGCTTTCGCTCTGACGATAAGCGGCGCCAAGGCGGCCGATCTTGAGAATACCCTCTACCTCGATCTCAAGGATGGCAGGGTAACCATTGAATTGAAACCGGAATTGGCGCCGAACCATGTCAAGCGGATCAAGGAATTGGTGCGCAAGGGCTTCTATGACGGTATTGTCTTTCACCGGGTGATCGACGGTTTCATGGCGCAGACCGGCGATCCGACGGGTACCGGCCGCGGCGGCTCCGGCCAGAAGCTGAACGCGGAATTTTCCGATGCCAAGCATTTGCGCGGTACCTTGTCGATGGCCCGCGCCCGCGACCCGAACAGCGCGGACAGCCAGTTCTTCATCGTATTCAAGGCCGCACCGCATCTCGACGGACAATACACGGTTTGGGGACAGGTCACCGCCGGGATGGAATTCGTCGACAATATAAAGAGGGGCGGCGGTTCCAACGGCATGGTCAGCGAGCCCGACAAGATCGTGCGCATGCAGGTCGCGGCGGACGCGAAATAAGCATGAGGTCCGGCGCCGCGCGATTTCGACGTCA
Source organism: Alphaproteobacteria bacterium (assembly GCA_965216645.1). Lineage (GTDB taxonomy): Bacteria > Pseudomonadota > Alphaproteobacteria > CBDCGJ01. The sequence continues at coordinate 137,270 of CBDCGJ010000011.1, forward strand.
TGGATATTGACGCTTTCGATTTCGAGTTGCCGCCGGAATTGATCGCCAACCGCCCCGCGGTGCCACGCGATTCCGCCAGACTTCTACAGGTTGCGGGTTCTCAATTGCAGGATCGTGTCTTTCGCGATCTGCCCAGTTTATTGCGGCCCGGCGACCTGCTGATATTCAACGATACCAAGGTGATACCGGCGCAAATCAAGGTGATTTGCGCGCGCGGTCCGGTCGATGTAACCCTGCATAAGCGGGTAAGTGCCGGACGCTGGCGGGCATTCGCGCGTCCGGCCCGTAAGCTTAATCCCGGCGAGGCCGTTGATTTCGATGGCGCGGCCGTATCGATCCTGGCGAAAGATGGCGGCGAAGTGGAACTCGATTTCGGCTGCGATGATGACACGTTGCGCGATCGGCTCGCACGGGCGGGGGACATGCCCTTGCCTCCCTACATTGCCAAGCAGCGGGCGATCGATGACAGGGACCGCGAGGATTACCAGACGATATTCGCGGCGCGGGACGGGGCGGTGGCCGCGCCGACCGCGGCCCTGCATTTCACGCCCGAACTAATGTCCGCGCTGACAGACCGAGGTATCGACCATGTCACCGTCACCCTGCATGTCGGGGCGGGGACATTCTTGCCGGTCAAGGTCCAGGATACGGACAATCATGTCATGCATAGCGAATGGGGTGAAATCGATGCCGTGACGGCGGGACGAATAAACGCCGCCGAGCGGGTCGTCGCGGTCGGCACCACCAGCCTTCGTCTCCTGGAAAGCGCGGCGGGTGAGGCGGGCGTCAGCGCGTTTCGAGGGGATACCGATCTTTTCATCACCCCAGGCTACCGATTTCGCGCGGTCGACGGCCTCATCACCAACTTCCATCTGCCGAAATCGACGCTATTTATGCTGGTGTCTGCGTTCGCGGGGGTTCGTGCCATGCATGCCGCCTATGAGCATGCCAAACGGACCGGCTATCGGTTTTATTCCTACGGCGATGCCAGCCTGCTCTGGCCGGCGGAAACAGCATGACTTTGTCGTTCGACATCATGGCGCGGGCCGGTACCGCGCGGCGCGGCCGGCTGACGACGGCCCACGGGACCGCGGAAACGCCGGCATTTATGACTGTCGGCACGGCGGGGACGGTGAAGGGCATGACCGCGGACGCCGTGCGCGAAACCGGCGGCGAGATCATTCTCGGCAATACCTATCATCTGATGCTGCGTCCCGGCGCGGAACGTGTGGCCAAACTCGGTGGGTTGCACCGGTTCGCGGATTGGCCCGGCCCGATCCTGACCGACAGCGGCGGCTTCCAAGTGATGTCGCTGGCGGGATTGCGGCAACTAAGCGAAGAAGGCGTCACCTTCCGCTCCCACATCGATGGTGCGAAGGTCGAGCTAACGCCGGAGCGTAGCATGGAAATTCAGCGTTTGTTGGACGCCGATATCACCATGGCGTTGGACGAATGCACGGAGTTTCCCGTCGACGAGAAGAAAGCGGCGGAAAGCATGCGCCTTTCCATGCGCTGGGCCTCGCGTTGTCGGGCTGCATTCGCGACGCGATCCGGATATGGCTTGTTCGGCATCCAACAAGGCAGTGTCTACCCTGATTTGCGCGCGGAGTCGGCGGCGGCGCTGGTAGACATCGGTTTCGACGGCTACGCCATCGGCGGCCTGGCGGTTGGCGAAGGTCAGCAAGCCATGTTCAATGTCCTCGATTACGCACCCGGACAGTTGCCGGAGGACAAGCCACGCTATCTCATGGGTGTGGGGCGGCCGGAGGATATCGTCGGTGCGGTCCGCCGCGGCGTCGATATGTTCGACTGCGTGCTGCCCACGCGCTCCGGCCGAACCGGCAAAGCGTTTACGCCGGGTGGCGAAATCAATATCCGTAACGCCCGCCATCAGGAGGATCCCCGTCCCGTCGAGGAGGGTTGCCCCTGTCCCGCCTGCCGAAAACATAGCCGCGCCTATCTGCACCATCTGTTCAAGGCGAAGGAAATGCTGGGACCGATTTTACTGACCTGGCACAATCTCAACTATTATCAACGGCTCATGGCCGACCTGCGTAAGGCGATTGAGGCGGATGGCTTCTCCGCCTTCGAACGCGAATTCGCCGCCGCGCAGGCCGGTGGCGATATCGAGCCGCTTTAACTATTGACCGGACCGTGGCGGGGGCTTAAGTTCCGCCCGCGCCGCCAAGACGGCCACCCCGTTCCTTATGTGGGCCCGTAGCTCAGTTGGTAGAGCAGCTGACTTTTAATCAGCGGGTCGCAGGTTCGATTCCTGCCGGGCTCACCAATATTTTCAAAGATTTAGCTTGGATGAGCTAAATCTTCGCCTCGTTTGGGCTGACAAATGGGCTAACATTTACTTCAAAAAATCTAGATATCTTACACACATTTGCGGTTACAACGGCAACTATTGGCCGAAACGTTATAGCTTATCCTGAACCTCGAGTTTGGTGAGAGTTATGAGTTCAAATAACAATAGGTAACCCGACTCGTGTTGTTTTTGACTATTCAAGCGAGAAAAAACATGTATTTGAATTCGTTCATTCGCTTGGCGTATTTGCCGTACCAGCTACATCTGGATCACCCGATGGGACGGTGTCTAACCTCGGATCGAATTCCAGTATAACAGGCGTCGTGGATGGTACCGGCACGAATTCGACTTTTTGATCGTTTGGAGTCACGTCCGAAACCCTACTTCGGTACCAAGCGAATACAAAGAGCAGAACATACACAACCGAAATCAAAACGAATGTGCCGGAATAGTTTCCGAAATGTAGCGCAAGAGGTGTAAGCAACGGACCAATTGCCGCACCAAGGCCGAAAGCAATCAAAACGACCGCACCGACCTCAACAAAATCCTTTGGCTCGGTCCTGTCGAACGCATAGGTCATGGCGACCGGATAGATACAAAACGAAGTCGCGCCATAGGCAAGCATGGCTATGATAATTGCATCGACGTAGTAGAACGACACAACGGCAACAATTACCGCCGACACTGATGCGAATAAGCTCACTACCATCAACAGGCGACGTCGCTCAAATCGATCGGACGCAACGCCAATGGGGTATTGAACCAGCGCAGCGCCGACGAGTGTTGCGGCAAGTATCATTCCAACGTTGCCCGTTTCCTTGGCAACATGCGCACTGAAAATCGGCGCGAACCCCCAATAGATTCCCGATGTAACACCTTGAAGAAACGCCGCCACGCTCGAAAGTGGAACCAACCGGCAGATCTTAAAAAATCGGACTTTCACATTGTCCGGCGCCACCGGGGTTGGCGCAACGGAAAGCGATACCACGATCACCGACAACGAAACCAAGATACCGACTACGGCGAACAAGATGAACTCTGTCGGCGACGCGTGCGCAATCAGAAACTGGCCTGCACCGAGTGCGAAGAGATCAACCAAACGATAAATCGACAATAAACGCCCGCGATCTTGTTTTTCGGCCCGGTCCGCTAGCCAGGCTTCAAGCACCACATCGACATTGGCAAAGCAGAATCCAACGGCGATCCGGGCCAGAATCCATAGCTGTTCTGACGGTGCCAATATATGCAGCATGGAAAGCGCGGAAAGTGCTGAGGCGGTTATGGCCAGTGTTTTTGTATAACCGACTCGCTTGATCAGCATTGGAGCGAAATAACAACCGCCCAAATAGCCTGCGAAATAGACGGAAGCCAACACTGATATCGCGATGGATGTGAAGCCAAAGGCTTCCGCTGAAATCGGTATGAGAGCTTGATGAAGGCCTTGTCCGGTCGACAGAAACAACGTGCCGAACAAAATCGCAATCACAGAGGAAAGTCGAACTGCCATCTTGTTTCGCCGATGCTGAAATCACCATAATCCCAAAAGATAATGGTGGTGGTTGGTCACAATCTCAACTGGCCCTGACTTATGCAGTGTCGGAAGAGAGCGTCATAACACAGTAGGTCCATCACGTTGATTGGATGGGTAAGGAGTTCGACATAAACATTGATCGATCATGTCATTTGTAATGCCGTCACCCGCCGTTACTCTCACCATCATCGCCCGCAGTTTCATGTCCAAGGTCTTCCCCGTTGTCATCCACACTCTCTGCGCCCTCAACGAGAAATTCCCTGGCCTCTTTGGACTTCATATACCAGACATAAACCACTGCAATGA
>CBDCGJ010000012.1:0-132257 GCA_965216645.1 Alphaproteobacteria bacterium
GCTCCAGCCTTTACTTCAAGTATTTCGCCGCCAATGCCAAACCCGAATGGTCCGGCATCGCGTCCGGCTGCTCCCATTTTCAGGACACGCCGACGCGGGGACAAATGCATACGGTGGAGCGGCAACGGGATCAGTTACGGATCGCTGGCATCGACGACGTGCCGCTAACCGATCTGTCATGGATCGACGTCGATGTCAGCCGCTTCGACCTGCCTCCGCGCTATGCCGCGATCATCCCCGGCGGGTCCGCTCATCGTCCGGAGAAACGCTGGCCGGCGCCTCACTATGCGGCTTTGACGTCCTGGCTCATGGCGCGTGACGTCACCCCGGTGATCATTGCCGGCAAGGACGAGCCGGACTTGGCGCAGGAGATTTTAGCGTCCAGCGGCGGCATCGACCTGACCGGCCGTACTTCATTTCAGGAAATCGCGGTGATTGCCCGGGATGCCGTGGCCGGCGTCGGCAACGACACGGGCCCGGCCCATATCGCCGCCTTGGCCGGCGCGCCGTTCCTAACGCTATTCTCAGACGCCAGCGACCCCAAACGCTGCGCCCCCCGTGGCCCGCATGTGTCTCATCTGCGGAAGGCATCGCTCGCGGATCTCACCGCCGAAGAAGTCACGGAGGCGCTGAAATATCTCGCCGGGCTTTGACCGGAGGCCCGGGATATCGGCTATGTCGGGCTATTTCTGATCGGCTTTACTTGACTTGCAAATCGTCTTTACCGCCTGCCAGTCCTCGTCGCTCAGGGCCTCGCCGTCGAAGCCGGTGGCTTTGAAGCGAGCCTCGGCACGGTCGATACGCTCCTGGCTGGCCGGATGGCTGGAAAGATAGTTGAGGAAATCCGTCGATCCGCCCTTCTTACCTTTGGCCAGCGGATCGATGCGGCGGAACAGGGTTGCCAGGCCCGGGGGTCGATCCGGTTTTGCTCCAGCTGTTTCAGGGCGTTGGTATCGGCTTCCGTTTCGAGGCCGCGGGAATAGGACATCATGGTTAGAAATCCGCCGACCGTGCCGGCGGACTCGGCGATGTCCGAACCTCCGAGCAGCACAGAGATGATCGCGTCGATGCCGAGACCGCGCACCAGGGAAACGGTCGGATGCCGCTCGTGAACATGGATGATTTCATGCGCCAGAACGCCGGCGAATTCCTTGCTGCTGCGCATCCTTTTGAGGATGCCGCGCATGAAGACGACGCGGCCACCGGGTAGGGCAAAGGCATTGACCATCGGATGATCGGCCACCAGCACGGTGATTTGCGGCGGGTCCTCCAAACCCTCGAGCAGTTTCGCGGTCAGGTCCGCGATCGCTTTCTCGGCGCGTTCGTCCTTGCAGATCTTGGCCTTGCCGACCAGCAGGCCATAGGCTTGATCGCCCAGCGGTTCGACCCATTTGGGCGGTATCGCCTTGGCGATCGGCACGGCCCAAAAATGCAGCACCGCGAACAAGCCGCCGCCGACCAGCAGGATCAGGGCGAAGACGAGGGCAACCTGCTTCGCCCGCTCCGGCCCCGCGCGGAAACGATTGCCGAGCCGCGGCTCCACCGCCAACAAGGCCGCGGCAAACAAGCCGGTGTCGACATGCAGCCGCGCCTCCTCCTTCTCATGACTGCCGAGCACGGTCGGTTTGCCAGCGCGCAGGCGTTGCTTCGGCGTCCAAAGACTGTCGAACGGCCAGAACTCCCGCACGCTCCCGGCCTGGCCGGTGATCTCCACGACCTCCGGGCCTATCGTGACGTCGACCGCATGCTCCCGCGCGGTGACGCCGTCGTAGTAGCGGCCGGGAAAAGGTCCAGGCATCTAAATGTTCCCCACGTCGAACATTTCGGCGAAACCCTCGCCCGTGGTCGGTTTCTCCTGCGCCGTCTGGACCAGTTGCTCGAGATCCACCGCGCCGGCGAAACTAAGCCGGTTGACGAAAAACTTGATCGAGCGAAGCTGGACCAGCGGATAGGCGATGCCCAGGGTCAGGGCGTTGAGGAAGAAATTGCTGATCGCCAGTTTGATCAATTCGCCGTCCCGCGCCGCGACATCGAACTTTAAATCACCGAAACTCATATGACGCAGGAAATGCCGGGTCTCGAAGTAGAAGTAGACCGCGAAAACGGCAATGGTCAGCAAATAAACCGCGACCCCGAAAACGGCGCCGATGGCGGTGGCGATGCCGACCAGGGTCGGGTCCAGATCCGACATCTCCCCGTTTTCCCCATCTTGGTTCTCGAACGCCGTTGATAGCTCCCTGAACGTCTCCTCGAGGCCGCCGCCGACCAACGCGGCGATCAGGCTGACCACCACGACCAGCATCATCGCCGCCATGGAGACCACCATGGTCATGGCCAGACAGACAAAGAAGGGGCCGTAAAGGGGCCCGGCCTTGGCTTCGAAACCGAAATTGGTACCGCCGATCTGGCTTTCCCGCACCAACGGCGCCTGCAGTTGCCGGCGGATCCAAGGGAAGGCGAAGCCGAGGCTCGGGATCATCAGCAGATTGTAACCGAACCAGCGTAGGGCATGGCGCCAGGCGGATCCCGTCGTACTGCCCCGGATGCCGCGCCAGTTGGTCCGGCTCAAGCGATAGCGGCGGGCCCGATAAATGGCGAAACCGGTCAGGAAGATGATAAAGACGAAGAAGCCCAGCTGATAGATCACGAGCGTTGTCGGATCGGCACTGGTGCCGAACGCGAATTCGCCGATGAGGGCGAAAATGAAGAAGATCCCCGCGGCGACGAGAAAGCCTAAAAACAGCTCCAAGCCGGTGCCGGTATATTCCGCCGGCGTGCCGTTGACGATGGTATTGCTCCACAGATATCGCCGAACCTTGGTCCGCCCCCAAAATCGGTAGAAGCCCAGCGTGATAATGTTGAACAGGAAGTTCTTGATGACGATCGGCAGCAATTCCCGCCACTCGCCGGTATGTTCGATTTTGACGCTCGGCGCCGCGGGCGGGGTCGGCGGTTCCGGCGACGCTGGCGCTGTTGGCGGGCCGGCGGGCGAACGCGGATCCAAAGGCGGAAAATCACTCACAATACACATCCTCGACGCAAACTGGCGCCGTTTGTCTCTAATCTTGTCTCAAATCAACCACATTTGAGCGCCGTTTCGGGGCGAAATCAAGGCATTGCTTGACAGGGGCGCAAATCCTTCTAAGTTGCCGCGACCGCCGTGTAAGCGGCGGATATTCCGCGATTATCGAACAACGAAAGCGTCTTGGACCCATGGTGAAAATTATTCTGCCGGACGACAGCGTCCGCGAATATGAAGGGTCCGTTTCGGCCGGCAAAGTCGCCGCCGATATCGGACCCGGGCTCGCCAAGGCCGCGCTTGTTGCGAAGGCCGATGGCGAGTTGATCGATTTATCCCTGCCGTTAGAGCGGGACACCGAATTGGCCATCGTGACGCGAACCGACGACGCGGCGCTGGAAGTCCTGCGCCATGACTGCGCCCATGTGCTGGCGGAAGCGGCGAAGGAGCTGTGGCCGGATATCCAGGTCACCATCGGACCGGCGATCGAGGACGGCTTCTACTACGATTTCTCTCGCGCCGAACCGTTCACGCCAGAAGACTTGGTGCTGATCGAAAAGAAGATGCGGGAGATCGTCGACCGGGACGAGGAGATTACGCGCGAGGTTTGGGCGCGGGACAAAGCGGTCGAATATTTCAAGTCCATCGGGGAACATTACAAGGCCGAAATCATCGCAGGCCTGCCCGAGGACGAGGAAATCCGCGTCTATACCCAGGGCGACTTCACCGATCTGTGCCGTGGCCCGCACCTGTCCTCAACAGGCAAGCTGGGCAAGGCCTTCAAACTGATGAAGGTGGCCGGCGCCTATTGGCGCGGCGACGCCAACAACGAACAACTGCAGCGCATCTACGGCACCTGCTGGCGCAACGACAAGGAACTGAAAGCCTATCTGCATCGCCTCGAGGAAGCGGAGAAGCGCGACCATCGCCGGCTGGGCCGGGAGATGGAGCTGTTCCACTTCCAAGAAGAGGCGGCGGGCCTGCCGTTCTGGCACCCAAAGGGCTGGGTGCTCTACAACCAGCTGAAGGACTATATGCGCGCGCGCCTGGACGCCAACGGCTATCACGAGGTGAATACGCCGCAGCTGGTCGACCGGGTGCTCTGGGAACGCTCCGGCCATTGGGAGAAGTTCGGGGAGCATATGTACACGTCCGAATTCGAAAACCGGACCATGGCATTGAAGCCCATGAACTGCCCCTGTCATGTGCAGATCTTCAATCAGGGCCTGAAAAGCTACCGCGACCTGCCGATCCGCATGGCGGAGTTCGGCGGTTGCCACCGTTATGAGCCGTCGGGCGCTTTGCACGGCCTGATGCGGGTGCGCGGTTTCGTTCAGGACGACGCCCATATCTTCTGCACCGAAGCGCAGATGGTCGAGGAAGGCGTGCGCTTCTGCGCCCTGCTGTTCGATATCTACAAGGATCTCGGTTTCGAGGACGTGGTCGTGAAGTTCGCCGATCGGCCGCCGGTACGCGCCGGCGAGGACGAGGTCTGGGACCGTATGGAGAAGGCCCTGACCGATTCGGTGGAAGCGGCGGGCCTCGACTACGAGCTCAATCCCGGCGAAGGCGCGTTCTACGGGCCGAAGCTCGAGTTCGTCCTGCGCGATGCCATCGGCCGCGACTGGCAATGCGGCACCCTGCAAGTGGATTTCGTGCTGCCAGAGCGGCTTGACGCCAACTATATCGGCGAGGATGGCGAGAAACATCGGCCGGTGATGCTGCACCGGCCATTTTGGGCTCTTTCGAGCGCTTTATCGGCATTCTGATCGAGAACTATGCCGGGCGCTTCCCGCTCTGGCTCGCGCCTGTGCAAGTGGTGTTGGCGACGATCACCCAGGACGGCGATGAATACGCACGCGAGGTCCGATCTCAGCTCTCGGCACGTGGAATTCGCGTTGAAATGGACCTCAGAAATGAAAAAATTAACTACAAAGTGCGCGAACATTCCTTGAAAAAAGTGCCGATAATTGCTGCAATCGGAAAACGCGAGGCGGAAGAAGGCACCTTGTCCTTGCGCCGGCTCGGCAGCAAGGGGCAAGAGGTACTTGCACTGGACGCCGCTTTGGCGACAATAGAGGCGGAGGCGGCCTCACCCTTGAGCGCCGCCACCGCCAGCTGAACCGAGTAAAGACTGAACCATATAGGAGTGAGATAGATAGCAAGACGACCCTTTTCGAACACGCCCCCCGTCCGCGAGGGACCGCGTGTCAACGATTTGATCGACAATCCGTCGGTCCGATTGATCGATGAAACCGGTGAAAATCATGGCCTGGTCTCAACCGAGGATGCCTTGAACCGCGCGTTTAACGCGGGTCTCGACTTGGTGGAGGTGGCCGCGAACGCCGACCCGCCCGTCTGCAAGATCATGGATTTCGGCAAATACCGCTTCGAAGCGCAGAAGAAAGCCAACGCGGCACGCAAGAAGCAGAAAGTCGTCCATGTCAAAGAGATTCAGATGCGGCCGAATATCGACCAGCACGATTACGACGTGAAATTGCGCGCGGCGCGCAAGTTCCTGGGCGAGGGCGACAAGGTCAAGGTGACCCTGCGTTTCCGCGGCCGGGAAATGGCGCATCAGGAAATCGGCCGCGATCTCTTGCAACGGGTCCGCGACGAGCTGGAAGAGGAAACCAAGGTCGAGCAGTTTCCGAAAATGGAAGGCCGCCGCATGACCATGGTGATGGCACCGAAATAAGAACGGCTTGGGCGATGCCCAGGTCTTTAGGTCTCCAATACGCGGTCTGTGTATCTGACATTCGTTTTGACTTCGGCTAATATGCGGGCCGAAGGGAGGGCGATGCTGTGGAACGCCGTCTAGCCGCGATCATGGCCGCCGATGTGGTCGATTACACGCGCATCATGGAAGAGGATCAGACCCGCACGATCGCGGCCTTGCGCCGCTTGCGGTCGGAGATCTTCGATCCGGACGTCGCCGCCCATCAAGGTCAGGTGATCAAGAATATGGGCGACGGCTGGCTGGTCGAGTTTCACTCGGTCGTCGACGCGGTCGACTGCGCCGTCGCCCTGCAACGGAAACTTGCCGAAGACAGCACGCTGAAGCTTCGTATCGGCGTGCATCTCGGCGATATCGTGCATGAGGATGTGGATATCTTCGGCGATGGCGTCAATGTCGCCGCCCGCCTGCAGGAAACCGCGGCGCCGGGTGCCGTCGCAATCTCCGACATCGCCCAACGCTGCATCGACGACAAGTCTGCGGCCGGCTTCGTCAACCTGGGGCCGAAGCATCTGAAAAACGTGAAGACGCCGACCACGGTCTATGCCTGGGGGATGAGCGGTCCCGCGGCACCGGTGACGGGAGACGGCGACCGACCGACCATCGCGGTTTTGCCCTTCGACAATATGTCCGGCGATCCGGAGCAAAGCTATTTCTCCGACGGCCTAAGCGAGGACATCATCACCGCCTTGTCGAAGCATAAATGGATCGATGTGGTTGCGCGCAACACCAGCTTCGCCTATCGCGGCGGCGCCCGCGACATCCGCCAAGTGGCGGGGGAAATGGGCGCCGATTATGTGGTCGAGGGTTCCGTCCGCCGGTCCGGCAACCGCATCCGCGTTACCGCGCAGCTCATCGATGCCGCCAGCGGAAACCACCTTTGGGCGGAGCGCTACGATCGGAAGGTCGAGGATATATTCGAAGTACAAGACAAGATCACGGAGACCGTGGTCGGCCGGATCGAACCGGAAATCGGCAGCGCCGAGCGCCGCAAGATCGCCAAGTCGCCCCATCCGAACCTACAAGCCTGGGATTGTTATCATTTGGGCTTGGCGAATTTCTATAAATTCACCGCGGCGGCCAATCGCGAGGCCCAGCGCCTGTTACAGAAAAGTCGGGAGCTCGATCCGGATTTCGCCGAGGCCCATGCCTGGTGGTCCTACGCCGTCATCCTCGGCATGGTCTATTGGGACGACGACCCGGAACCGGACTTGTTGGACGCCGCTTTATCGGCGGCACGGGAGGCGGTGGCGCTCGACAATCAAGACGCGGTCATGCACATGCTGTTGGGCCGGGTCAATCTGGCGCGCCGGGAATATAGCAACGCGCTGGCCGAGAACGAGATCGCCGTTCAGTTGAATCCGACCTTGGCGCCGGCTTTCTGCGCGCTCGGCGACTCGCTGGCTTACGAAGGCCGTTATGACGAGGCCGTGACCCATTTCGAGAAAGCCATCGAGATGAGCCCCAATCATCCGCAGATGTGGGCCTTCCTCAGTTACGGCGCCCTCAACCTACTGTTTAAAGGAGATTACGACCGCGCCGTCGAATGGGCCGAACGCGCCCGGACCTTACCGAACTGCCAATACTGGGCGACCGCCCATGCCGCCGCCGCCCTCGCGCTCGACGGCCGCGACGCGGAAGCGCGGGAGATGGCCCGGCAGCTGGCGGCCGAGAAACCGGATTTCTCCCTCGCTTTCGCGGAACGAAAGCTCTTCTTCGTCAAACGCCCGGAACAGTTGAGCCGCTATCTCGATGGCTTGCGCAGGGCCGGCGTCGTGGACAAGTAGGTCAAACTTCGGGGAATGAATATCGAACTCGGCGCGAAGATCGGAATGGGCCGCACGGCGGAAGTCTTCGCACTGGGCTCGGATAAGATCGTCAAGCTGTTCCACGCCGACTATCCGGATTCCTATGGCGAAGCGGAAGCGCGGATCGCGGCTTTGGTTTCAGCCTCGCCCTTACCGGTGCCGGCGTTTTTCGACTGTTTGCGTATCGATGGCCGGATCGGTCTCGTCTACGAAAGACTGACCGGACGAACCATGTTGGAAGAAAACCTACGCCGACCCTATCGATACGCGCGGTTTGCAAATCTGTTTGCCGACATTCAGCGCCAGCTTCACGATTGCGAGCTGCCCGGCCTTAGCAGCTTCCGCGACGAACTGACCAACCGGATCGGCGACGCGCCGGGATTGACGGATCGCGAGAAGGCGAAGTTGACGGATCATATGGCGGGCTTGCCTCGCGGACGACAGGTCGTATGTCACGGTGATTTTCACCCGGACAACGTCTTCATGACACCGCGTGGCCCGGTCGTGATCGACTGGTTGACCGCCGCGTCGGGCGATGCCGCCGCCGATCTCGCGCGCACGCAGTTGCTGTTATCCATCGGCAAGCCGGAAGGGATCGGGGCGCTGGCCTGGACCGCCATATCGATGATCCGGGCCCGGTTCTTGAAACACTATCGGCGTCGTTATCTCGAATTCGGAAGTGTGGCGCAGGCGGATATCGACGCCTGGCTTCCCATCATCGCCGCCGCCCGGCTGTCGGAAGGAATCGAGAGCGAAAGCGAGTTTTTGCTCGATCTTGCGAGTCTAAGTTAGGGTGGAAAGCTTTACCCCTCCCCGGCACCGAAAGAAGCGTCCCGCCCGACGAAGCATTTCTTCTCATGAGGCACCAATCGATGGCGTTAGAATACCTTTTGGTAGTCAGGCACCGAGATAGAGGGAGTAATGTGAAGTTCGGTTGGTTTTACGGATGGACGGTGGTGGCGTCGGCGTTCAGCGTATTCATGATCGCCTATAGCTTCCATTTCGGCTTCGGGGTCTTCGTACCGCATCTGAGCGCGGAATTGGGGCTCGACCGGGCGGCGGTCACAGCCCCCTATTCGATATATGTCGCGATCTATAGTTTGCTGAGTTTGGCGACCGGCACCTTGACCGACCGGATCGGACCGCGCCGGGTAGTCTGGGGTGGCGGCCTGTTGCTCTGTCTCGCCTTCGCCGGCCTTAGCCGCGCCACCACGGAATGGGAGCTTTACCTCTATCTCTGCGGTTTTGCCGGCTTGGCAATGAGCGCGGCATACGTACCCCTGAACGCGACGGTCGTGAAGTGGTTCGTCAAGCGCCGCGGCCTGGCGCTCGCCATCGCCGGCAGCGGTACCAGCGCGGCGATGCTGGTCGGGCCTCTTCTGGCCGCCGGCGCCGTCGCCTGGCTGGGTTGGCGCGACGGCATGCTGGCGCTCAGTCTCGTGACCGGTGCCCTGATATTCGCTTGCGCCACCGCCCTCGTCCGCGATCCGGAGATGGTGAACCTGGTACCGGATGGGCGGCCCATCGGTGGAGATACCGACGCCAACGGATCGCCACCGGTCGAGGAACATTGGACCTTGAAGGAGGCGAGGTCGACGGCGGCGTTTTGGCTGATCCTGTCCGCGTTCTTCATGTCCTGGGCGGCGATTTTCTTCCCCGCCATCCATATCCCATCGATGATGACGGATCGCGGACACGACGCGGTGACGGCGGCCAGCATTACCGGGACGATCGGTCTGACCGGCCTTGCCGGCCGCTGGTTCATCGGCCTGCTGTCCGATCGGATCGGCCGCGTCTTTAGTCTCAGCCTCTGCCTATTGACCCAGGTTGTCGGCTATTTTGCGTTCGCGGCGGCCAGCTCCGTCCCCGTCTACTATGCCGCCGCGGGTTTGATCGGCCTGGGCATCGGTTCCTCGGTGACCATCTTTCCCGCCCTCCTGGGTGATATTTTCGGGCGCCTGCATGTGGGCGCCATCGCCGGCTTCGTTTTCGGCATCGCCGGCAGCGCCGCCGCCATCGGCCCTTATGCCGGCGGCCTTATTCGGGAGCAGACCGGCGACTACGCGATGGCCTTCGCCGCCGGCGGCGCCGTGAACGTTGCCGCGTTGGCCCTCATCTTGCTGCTGCGAACGCCGCAAAAACGCCCGGCGGCCCGTCCCGCATCGACGGGATAAGAGCGCCATTGCCTCTCCCCCCGACGCAACTTACAACAGTCGTAAAACCGCAGGAGCGTCGAGGGAGACCAGCCATGCTGGACAACAAAGTCATCGTCATCACCCATGCCAAACACTTTGTCGGTCCGGCCGCCGCCGGCCTGCTGTCCAGCTACGGCGCCACCGTGGTCTGTCATGAGGGCGAAGCGGGACCTGGCGTCCATATGGCCACCGCAACCGAACCGGAAGACTTAATCGACGAAGTCGTTGCCGCCCACGGCCGCGTCGACGTGTTGATCAGCAACGACGCCTATCCGGCGATCCGCGCACCGGTGGACCAAGCCGAGCCGGGTGAGATGCGGAACGCCCTGAACGCGTTGATCGACTGGCCTTACCGCCTGATCGGCCGGGCCGTCCCGCATATGAAATCGGCCGGCTCCGGTCGCATTATTGTCATCACCTCCGCCGCGCCACTGCGGGGTCTGGCCAACTATTCCATGTATGCGGCCGCGCGCGGCGGCGCCAATGCCATGGTCAAGTCGCTGTCGCTGGAGCTGGCGCCCTTCAACATCCAGATCAACGCCATCGCGCCCAACTATATCGAGAACCCGACCTATTTCCCGCCGGAACTGCTGGCCAACGAGAAAGCCATGGCGAAGATGCTGGCGAACATTCCGGCCAAACGCCTGGGCAAGCCGGAGGAAGTGGCCGAAACCATCGCCTTCTTCGCCAGCGACAAATGCGGCTTCATCACCGGCCATGTGGTCCCGATCTCCGGCGGTTGGGCTTAACGAGTGTGCCGGCGAACGGACCGGTGTAGACTGGGGCAGTAACAAAGCGGGAGCGATAGATGGCAATCGACAGCCCGATCTGGCCGGCGCAGTTGGATCATCTGCGCTTGGATTCAGACGATCCGGCCAAGCTGGCGGACTTCTACGCCACGGCGTTCGGCTTTCATGCGACCGATCTGCCGGACGGCACAAGGCTGTTGCAGGGGCCGGGCCGGCGGCTGGTTGTCGGTGGCGGGGTGCCGGGGGCCAGGCCCTATCACGGATTCCGACTGATGGACCGACGGCAATTGGCGGAGGTGCGCGATTTTCTGCAGGGCCAGGGATTAAACACCGAGCCGTCGCCATCGACCGTTTTCGAGGACGACGCGGTCGCGGTGCGGGATCCGGACGGTTGGCTCAACGTCTTCGGCCTGCCGCGGCGGGACTTGCCCTCGCACCGGGCCGATAATAGCCGTTCGGCGCTATCGCTCTCCGGCCGTCTGCAACATGTGGTGGTCGCCAGCAACAACCTGCCGGCGATGATGCGTTACTACGAGGATGTCCTTGGCTATGTCCCCTCGGACTATTGCGCGGGCAACACGGAAGATCCCGAGACACGACAGGTCGCCTTCTACCGCTCCGATCCGGAGCATCACAGTTTCGCCGTCTTCGGCGCCGGCGAAGTCCGCTCGGATCATCATGCTTATGAGGTCGACGACTGGAACGCGGTCCGCGACTGGGCCGATCATCTGGCTGGATTGCAGATCAAGATCTGGTGGGGGCCGGGACGTCATGGACCCGGCAATAATCTGTTCTTCATGATCCTCGACCCGCACGGCAATCAGGTGGAGATCTCCGCCGAGCTGGAAGTCATGCCGCGCGAGATGGCGCCGCGGGTCTGGTCGCTCGAGGAACGGACCTTGAACCTATGGGGCCCGGGTTGGATCCGCGAGTAAACCGAACGATGACGCTGGAAGGAGTTTGAATAGATGGCCAAAGGTTATTGGATCGGCCATGTCGATGTCAGCGACATGGAGGCCTACAAGAAATATATCGAAGCCAATGCCGCGCCCTTCGCGAAATGGGGCGGGCGGTTCCTGGTCCGCAACGGCGATTGCGAGGTGGTCGAGGGCTCAATGCGGCAACGCAATGTGGTGCTCGAATTCCCCAGCTATGCCGACGCTCTGTCCTGCTACCGTTCCGACGAATATCAGGCCGCCAAGCGGTTCCGGGATGGGGTCAGTATCGGCGACTTGGTAATCGTCGAGGGCTATGACTGACGCGGACATCGCCGCCGTCACGCCGCGTGGACAGGGACATCAGTTCGCCTTCTACGGCGACGCCTGTTCGGGCGTTCCCGGTGCGCCGCATGAGGAAACCTTTGCGCGGGTCAATCGGGTCGTCCGCCGCCTGAGGCCGCCCCCGGAATTCATCGTCTTCCCGGGCGACGAGATCATCGGCCTATCCCAGGACGAAGCGGTCTTGCGACAACAATGGAAGCATTGGTTCGATGTCGAGATGGCCTGGTTAGAACGCGACGCCATCCCGCTCTACAACACCACCAGCAATCACACCACTTACGACGCCATGAGCGAGCGGGTCTTCACCGACGTCATGGCCCATCTGCCGCGCAACGGTCCGGCGGACCAACAAGGCCTCGCCTATTTCGTTCGCTGCGGCGATTTGCTGTTGGTCTTCGTGCATACCCTGTCGACGGCATTGGGCGGCGAAGGGCATGTGGAGACCGACTGGCTCGCCGAGACCCTGGCTCAACACACGGACGCCCGCTGGAAGTTCGTCGTCGGCCATCATCCCGCCTTCCCGGTGAACGGTTTTGCCGGGCCCTATCAGCGGACCATCGGCGCCGAGTATGTGTCCAGGTTCTGGCGCCTGCTGGTCGACCATGAGGTGACGGCCTATCTCTGCAGCCACATCCTGGCCTTCGATGTGCAATGCCATGACGGCGTGCTGCAGATCACCAGCGCCGGCGCCGGCACCGCGCATCGGATGCCGGAAGGCATCGAATATCTTCACTGCGTCCAAATGGCGGTGGACGAAGACGGCCTGCGCTATCAGGTGCTAGACGATACGGGCGCGCGCCGTGAGAAGTTGAGTTGGCCACCGCGCCTGCCGCCCGTCGACCATTCAATGCCCGGCGGCGTTCAGGCGACACCATGGGCCGGCATGCCGAGCGATATTGTCGTTCTACAGCTATCCGGCCGGACGGGAACATCGTCCGGTCCGCGGCAAACCTTGTTCGCCGCGATGGGCGAGGATACACCACCGTTCTGGCTCGGCCTGATCGGGCGGGATCAACAATTGACCGCGATCCTTCAACCGACGCCGGGACGCAGTCCCCATTACTGGTTCGGCCCGACACTGTCGCCGGACGCGCCGTTCGATCTCCAGATCATGCTGCACCGGGATATGGGTCCCGGCGGCTTGATGTGGCGCGCCGGCGACACCCATCCTTGGTCGAGCCTGGATGGCGTCTCTGCCTGGGGGTTGGAGCGTTTGACCTGGCCTACGCATTGCTGCGCCGGCGACGGGACGTTTCAAGGCACCGACCTGCGGCTGGCTTGCGGCTGGTCCTGACGAAGGCGGCTCAGTCCGTGATCGGACCGCTGCCCACGCGGGGATGGACCCGGCCGCCGTCGGCCACGGCCATGATGACAACGACTTCCTCCGGCAGCGGCGCATCCGGCACGGCGACGGTCATTGTGTCGAAATGATCGAAGGACCAGGCCTCGTCCTTATGGCCGAGCGGCACGTCGATGGCCGCGCCGACGGCGCCAATTTTGACGTTCGAGGGAATCAGCGCCTGCCCGCCGCCAATTGCCGCGCGCATGGGTTTACCGAGTTTGGGATGGATCAAGGCGCCGCCATGCTCCATCTCGCCGGCGGCCCCGACGATCGCGGCCTTGCCGTAGCTGACTGGCGCGCCGGCCAACGCCGACACGGTTTCGGCCATCAAGTCCTCGCCGAACCAGCCGCCCGTGTCGAACAGCTCGCTCAAATCCGCCGCGTGACTGCCCGCATAGGGATTGCGGACAACCGCCGCGACGGCGATCCGGGTGATGGGATCGCAAGGCTCCCCATACCTATCCGCGTGGACCACGTCCTTGATCGTGAGAATGCGTCTGTACCGCATCGCCCCTCCTTCTTACGGTCAGGAGCCTATCAGGGTCGTCACGCGGTCGCTACCGCTACTCCGGCGCGGGCATGCTGGTATTGATCATGTCGCGGTGCAGCAGCCATTGGCCGTCGCAGTTCTTCCAGACCACCAGGAACTTGCCGTGGTCGGCCTGCACGCCACCGTCGGCCATCAGTTGGTAGGTGCCGACTTCCGTTGCGGTATCGCCCAAGATCTCGATTTCGTTGGTCGCCAGCCGCAACTCCTTGATGCCCATATCGATGGCGCCCTGCCAGAAACCTTGGATCGCCTCCCGGCCCTGCACAAAATCGGAATTGGGCGGAAGGAAGCAACCGTCTTCCGCATAGCAGGCGGCGGCCCCTGCGGCATCGCCACGCGCGACGGCGGCGGAAAGTTGTTTGTTCGTCGCATCGATACCGGCTGCACTCATGATCTTGCCCCTCATTGTTTTGCGATCAAGTTATTTATTAGCAAATGCTAATTCGAAGATGGCCGGAAGTCCACGCATCTCTTTGGCCAGCCCTTTGCAGCTCGCGTGAAGGCTGATAAGAGAACGCCGCAACATCGGAGTCGGATCAAATGACGCAAAACAATGTCGACCAATTGCCTATGGCGCGCCTCGTTCTCGAATCGGAACGCCTACGGCTGCGCCCGCTGACATTGGACGACATTGATCTGACCGGCGTCTTGTTCACCGATCCCGAGGTCATGAAATATGTGGCGCCCGTAACGGCGCCGGAAAATTTGCTGGCCGAAACGCGCCAAGCTACCCGGCGCGGCGCCGGCGGCCGGCTCGGGGTCTGGTGCGTCGCGGACCGGGAAAGCGCCGAAAAACTTGGCACCGCCGTCCTGCTGCCCGTCCCCATCGAGCAGGAGGAGCGGGACTGGTCTTTGCTGGTGGACGATGGCTATCCCGACGCGGAGATCGAGATCGGCTATATCCTGAAACGCGGCGCCTGGGGCAAAGGCGTCGCGACGGAAGCTTGCCGCCGGCTTTTGCGTTTCGGCTTCGAGGCGACGGACCTGGACGAGATCGTCGCCATCACCGCGCAGGACAATGCAGCCTCTCAGCATGTCCTGCGAAAATGCGGCTTTCGCAATGAGGGCCTTCGCTGGGCCTATGCCACGACCGTGGCCGGTTTCCGCATCGACCGGCGGGTCTGGGCGTCAGACGCGCGATAGTTTTTCGGTCAGACCGCCAAGCACCGAATCCAACCGCTCGACGGCCTCGTCAATTTCGGATTCCTCGATGCAAAGCGGCGGCGCGATGGGAATGACATTACCGGCGCGGCCCAGCATGTGATGCTCACGCAAGGCCGCCGTGGCCAGCTTCTCGATCTTGGCGTCCTTCGGGAACTGTTCCTTGGTCGCCCGGTCCTTGACCAACTCGATGGCGCAAAGCAGGCCCATGCCGCCCCGGACATCACCGACGATCTGGTGTTTCGCCAAGCCCTGCAGGCGTTCGAACAGATAGTCGCCCATTTCCCGCGCGCGCTCGGCCATGTTCTCGCTCTCCATGATCTCCAGATTGGCCAGGCCGGCGGCGCAGGAGGCCGGATTGCCGCCGAAAGTGATCAGATGCTGGAAAGTCCTCTCGCCCGCGCCGATAAAAGCATCGGCGACCTTACCGGTGGCGATGGCCGCGCCGATCGGCAGGTAGCCACTGGTCAGCCCCTTCGCGACGGTGAAGATATCCGGCGTCACGCCCCAATGCTCCATGGCGAACATTTTTCCGGTGCGGCCGAAACCGGTGATCACCTCGTCCGCAATCAGCAGCACGCCGTGACGGTCGCAGATTTCCCGGACCGTCGGCCAATAGTCCGGATGGGGGATATGGATACCGGCGGCGGCGGAGATCGGCTCCCCGACGAAGGCGGCCACGGTACCGGGGCCTTCATGCAAGATCGCCCGCTCGACGTCGCGGGCACAGTCGAGCATGCAGGCACCGTCCCGGGCGCAGAGATGGCAGCGGTAGCTGGCCGGCTGGGCGACATGGACATTGCCGGGCACCAATGGCCCGAACTGAACCGGGACGCTTCCGCCGCCCGGCCCGCCGCGGCCAAGGCTGGTACAGGCCAAGGTCGCACCATGATAGGAACCGCGCCGCGACAGCACCTTCCAGCGGTTCGGCTCGCCGTTCAGATGGTGGTAGTTCTTGGCGATCTTCAAGGCCGTCTCGTTCGCCTCCGATCCGCCGCTGGTGAAATAGACCCGCGACTTCGGATCCTGGGCCAGGCGCGACAGTTTGCCCGACAAGGCGGCGGTCGCCGGGCTGACCGTATCGTTGGGCGAAAAACTCAGCTCCAGCATCTGCCGGTAGACGGCGTCCGCGATCTCCCGCCGGCCATGGCCGATATTGACCAGCCAGAGACCGGACAAAGTATCGAACCAGCGGTTGCCGTCCGCATCCTGGACCCAAACGCCGTCGCCCTTGGTCACCATTTGCACACCGTCGATGCCGCCGACTTGGCCGGCCTGCTGCGCATGGGGCCAAAAATGAGCCGACGCATCGGCGCGGGCTTGGTCGAGGTCCGGGGTATTGATCATCTGTTCCATGTGACAACTTCTTTTCGGAGCAAAGGAAAGGATTTGCGGCAATCAAGTCGCGAGAAGCTTCGTCGGCCCGACCGGATTTGTCCACATTTTTGTTGGCTACAGCGCTATAGTGCGGCGCAATTCGACCGAGTTTTGACGCTTGGCGTTGGGAGGCCGCTTTGGCGCGTCATTCTGGCTACATTATCTGTTCCCTACCGCGCAGCGGAACGACGCTGCTCTGCGATCTATTGGCGGATACGGGCGTGGCGGGACGGCCGGATTCATTCTTCCGTCAAGCATCGATGCCATGGTGGGCGGATCAGTTCGGCGTGCCGACCGCGGGGTGGGACGATCCGGCGGCGTTCGATCGGGCCTATCTCGACGCGGCGTTGCGGCAAGGCGCCGCCGACACCGGCGTCTTCGGCATGCGCCTGATGTGGGAGAGCCTGGCGAATCTGTCGCAGCGGTTGGCCGTCTTCCACCCCGACTTGGCCTGCGACCGGGCGCGATTCGATGCGGCCTTCGGCGCGCCGCTCTATCTGTATCTGCGCCGGGAGGACAAGGTGGCCCAGGCCATTTCTCTCTTCAAGGCGGAGCGCTCGGGCCTCTGGCACCGCCATGCCGACGGCAGCGAACGTGAACGTCTCGAGGATGGCGCGCCGCCGGCCTACGACCCCAGCGCCCTCGCCGAGCGCGTCAAAACCGCGGAAGCGCAGGATGCCGGCTGGGCCGCCTGGTTCGCCCGCTACGAGATTGAACCCCTGTGCCTCACCTACGAAAGTCTCGCGGAAGATCCTCGGACTGCCTTGGCCAAGATTCTCGTCGCCCTCGACCTCGACCCGACTTTCGCCGACCGGGTCGAACCGAGAACCGCCCGATTAGCGGACGCGGAGAGTCAAGCCTGGGCGAATAAGTTGCGTGGCGCCATACGAGAGTAATTCCAACCGCGCCCGCCGGCGATCCAAGCCGGCCCTATCTCGGCAAGCCCGCCTTCGTGAGGCTGGCCACCATGTCGCGTTCGAACTGAGGCATGAGGAGAGGTCGGAGGCGGCTGCAGGTCAAACCTGGATAATCACTCAGCAACCGGCCGATTTCCGCCGCCGCCGCCTCTTGGCGTTTCCGCTTGACCAGAGCGATAGCCAGGACGATGCGGGTCCAGGCCCAGGTGTTCGGTTTTTTCGCGGACGACCCGGCGACGCGGATCACGTCATCGTAGCTACCTCGACCGTAATGCGCGTAGGATTCGGCACAATCCCAGTAGGCCATGAGACGGTCGCGCGGACTAATTCGCCGGGCCTCACTGAAATGAGCGAAAGCCTCGTCGAAGCGGCCCACATTGGTATAGCAAGCGCCGAGATGGATGTGGCTTTGCGCATTGCTGGGATTTCGCGCGACAGACGTTTCCGCCAGTTCCAATGCCTTGTCGTAATATCTAAGCGTCAAATAGCAGCGCGCCGCGACAGATAGGGATTCGGCATCAAAGGGATCGAGTTCCAGCACCCGCTCAGCCGTCGCCAAAGCCTGCTCGCTGGTTTTCGTCAAGTCCGCAACCGAGAGATTCCAGACCAGCGCAAATCGGGTGATGGCCAGCACTTTCAGTGCGGGCAATTGGTTCGGATCGTCCTTCAGGATATCCAGCGCCAAGGCCTCGGCGGTGAACAGACTGTTTTTCGCGGCATTGTCGAGTTGGCTGCGGGCAACCAGCGACTTCTCCCATAGATCGAGGCTGCCGACCGGCCGCCGCGCCATGTCCCGCGCGGCGGCGGCAATCAGGGCCGGTTCTACCGCACCCGCGATAGCGCGGGCCAAATCGTCCTGAACGTCATAGAAATCCGCGATGTCGCAGTCCCGGCGCTCCGATGAAACGAACCGCTGGGCCACGGCGTCGTCAAGCTCCACACCGATACGCAGTCGTTCGCCCAGCCGACGCACGGTGCCCGAGACCACGTATTGGATTTTCAGATCTTGAACCATACCCGGCAAGTCCCGCGGACCTTCCCGATACCCGATTGCGGTGTTTCGTCCAATGACCGCCAATTCTGAAAACCGACCGAGCGCCGCAATCACTTCGTCGGTCAGGCTGTCCGCCATGGTCGAGCCATCGGGGCCAGCATGGGCGTCCGTGAAGGGGAGTACCATGACCCTAGGCCGGCGGTCCTCACTTAACGTTCGCACGGCCAGTTCCCGATCGTTTGACGAGTTGCCGTCTTGTAACTGCCGGAAGCACGCGACCGTTTCCGGCGCTGGCACGATGCCCAACTCATCGCGCAGCGCCACTTCATGACGGCGGTAAAGACGGGCGGCCCCGGCGAGAGAGCCGGAGGCGGCTTTGGCTTGCATGGCGATACGGACCGCGGCTTCGTCATATGGGTCTTGCTGCAATTGCCAAGCCGCCATTTCTTCCGCCGCGACCGGCTGCCCTTTGTTATAGAGGTCTGTCGCTCGACCAACGATTGCTTGCCGCGCGAGATCGCGCCATTTGGCCCGTTCGACGGCTAGCCAATCCGACAGTCCGGTTTCCTTCGCCGTTACCGTGTCGAGAAATCCACCGCCCCGGAAAATTCCGGCGGCCCGTTCCAGATCGCCGGACGCCAGCGCCGCCGCCGCGTCCTGAACGTCGACGCGGACATGGTCGGCATTGAGGCGAACCCAATCGCGCTCGATCCGCAAGGCCTCCATATGGTCGGCGAACGCCTTGCGCAAGACGCTCAAGCTTTGACGCAGGCTTTGCCGGGCCTGCTCGTCGAACCGGTCGCCCCAAAACACCGATGCCAATGTCGCCCGCGAACAGTCCGATCCGAGATTGCTTGCCAGATAGGCCAGCAAAGCGATCTGCTTGCGCCCGCGCAGCCTTATCGGCAGCCCCTGCACGGCGAAATCGCCGAGGCAATTGATCTGAACGACCGTTTTCGTCATCCCCAATCCCATTTTCGAATATTAGCGCGTGGCGGCATCGGGTCGAAAGCACTGAAACGCCAATGACTGTCGATCCCGGCGGAATTGACGTTTTTTTCACGCTCAACGCCAACGTGCCTGACGGTGCGTTTGACGCACGGTTGCGAAGCTATCTGCAACGCAAATACCGCAAGGAAGGTTAGGCAATGTCCTCAGTCGCTAACTTCATCAAAACTGTCCGCCGGATAATGGTGGCCCTTCGCACCGGATCAAAAGGTGCTGGATTATCGATGACTCAAAAAAGCAAGAATTCGAGGCGAGGCCATGATGTCGCGACCGATCTGTGGGACAAGTTCATTTATATCGGCCATGACGGTCCGGTCTTTAGACAAGAGCCTCCCACACGCGGACCTCGTTACTGAGGCGCCCAGTACTGTTTCCCGCTTGCTATTCGCCGATCGCGATAGCGATTTTTTTCCGTTTACTTGCTATTGCTCTAATGTAGAAATCATTCCCTAAGGCGTGGCATTTCGCCAGTCGCCGGTTTCGGCGACGGCTAGACATGGGAAAGACCTGAATGCGAACAAGTGAAATCCGAATTTGGTGGGCGCTCACGGCGATCGCGGCGCTGCTCTTTGCAAGCTCCACGCGCGCCGACGATGCGGCGGCGATGATGCGGAAGCTACAAAATCCGCTGGCCAACATCCGAGCCCTGATGACCGACAATGCCATCGGCTTCAATACCGGTACCGATAAGGGAACATCCTACTCATTTCAGCTGCAACCGGTTTACGCAATCGATTTTCCGGAGCGGGAATTCACCTTGGTGCCCCGCGGGGTTATTCCGGTATTGGGCCTGGAACCCGGTACCGACGTGCCCCCGATCGGCAGCCCGTCGCGCAACACGACCTCCCAATGGGGGTTGGGCGATAGCACGATCCAGCTCTTTTACGCACCTTATGTCGAGGGAGAATGGAAATGGGGTATCGGCCCGCAGGTGTCGATCCCGACACATACCCGAAACGCCTTTAACGGTCCCGGTTGGGGCCT
The DNA here is from genome assembly GCA_965216645.1 of Alphaproteobacteria bacterium. Lineage (GTDB taxonomy): Bacteria > Pseudomonadota > Alphaproteobacteria > CBDCGJ01. Next base: position 20,122 of record CBDCGJ010000012.1, read on the forward strand.
CGGCATTGCCGGCGTGCTCACCGGACCGATCAGCGACAATCTGTCCTTCTCCGCCCTCGTCGGTAATCATTGGGGCCGGGACAACGATTTCAATACGCTTTTGCTGCAACCCATGCTCTTCTACAGCATCGAGCAGGTGCCCGGCATGTATATCGCCTACAACGCCGCGATCACCGCCGATTGGAGCGCGCCGTCCGACAATCGTTGGACCGTGCCGATTGGCCTGACCGTTGGCCGTACTTTCGATATCGGCAACGGTAACGGCCTCGATGTCGGCGTAGGACCCTACTACAATATCGAGCGGCCGGACGGCGCCGCCGATTGGCAAGTGCGGTTCGCGGTGACCTGGCTGGCGCCTTGAGCGGTTGCGGCTAGAGGAGACTTTCCGGCTCGCTAAACGGGCCGGTCGCCCTCGACCATAGTGCGGTAAAGCTTGCGATGCTGACGCATGTCGTAGTCGGCGCGGGCCTTGTGCATGGAGCTGCGGTTATCGATGATCAGCAGGTCGCCCAAACGCCATTCGTGGGTATAGCTGATCTCCGGCTGGATCGTCTCGGCCAGGAGGTCGGCGAGGAAATCCTGGGTCTCGACCGGGTCCATCCCTTCGATACGTTCGGTTTTGCCGGTATGGAACCAAATCGCCCGGCTGCCGCGTTCCGGATGGGTGCGGATCAGAGGCTGGACGACCGGCGTCTCCGCCAAGTCGTGATGCTCCTTCAACCGGTCGGGATTGGCCTCGCCGAAGCGGGCGCTGGAAATGCGGACATTGACCGTTTTCATCGGATCGAGCTGAGCCCGCCGGTCTGCCGGCAGCGCTTCGTAAGCCGCGTTCATGTTGACGACGGAGGTGCCGCCGCCCCGGTCCGGCAGCTCGACCGCATAGAGGAAGGTGTATTTCGGCGGCCGTTCCCGATTGGTGTGATCGGTATGCCAGGTGGCGTTCGCCGGCACGATCGCCTGTTTGCCTTGGCTGTCCTTCTCGAAATTCGACAAGATCGAGACCATCGGCAGGCCCGGCACCAGATTCGATTTGATCTGATCCGGCATCAAATCGCCGAACAATTCCGCCGCGGCGGCGAATTGCGCCGGCGTGAATTTCTGATCCCGTACCACCAAGGCGACATGTTCGACCACCGCCTCGTTCAAGGCCTGCCGGGTCGCGGCATCGACCGGTTGGGTTAGATCGAGGCCGGTGATTTCGGCGCCGATCTTCGGTTTGATCGGTGTCAGCGTAAAGGGATAGGCGGGTTGCGCCCCCGCGGTCATCGTCATGGCAATAAGCTTTCGGTGTCAAATGCCCGAAAAGGCTACAACCGATCGCGGGTCAGTTCAAGTTAGGTTGCCGCCCGCGATGGGCGAAGAAGTGGCCCTGCACGTCATCGAAGGGGGCGGGCTCCCGCTTGACGGCAAAGCCCAGCAACCCGCCGTCGCGTGATCGACCCCGTCGTTCCAACATCCATTCGGCATTCTCCGTACACGCGATCCATTCGCCGGCCCGAAGTTGGTCGATCGGTAATATTAGCGCAAACCGATTAACCGGATAGGCAACGCCCCGACCGCGAAGGCCGGGGCGAGGGGAAAGTCGGATCATCAGTCAAGGTTTGACGACCTTGCTGTTGTTGCGCTCGTCGCTTTCCGCGACTTTGTTCCGGGGATCGACGGTGAGCTTGACCGGCCGCTTCTTAATCGATGCCCCGAACCCAAGGCGGATCGTGGCCTTGCCGCCGGGCGCCAGCGACGGAACCTTGGCCCTGGCGGTTTTCTTGCCCATACGACCTTGCAGACGCGTTGCCTGGGAGGTTGCCTTACCGATATTGACCACGACAATGGTCATCACGCCGGTCTTGGGCATCGGTGCGGCGGTCCGCTCGATCCGAAGGTCGGGCTTGACCATAATCATGAGCTGCGCCTTGGCTTGGCCCGCGGGTGCCTTGCCGCCTGACGTCGGCTTCGGCGCCGCCGTCATTTGCGTCGCGCTCGACAGCAGCGTCGCGTTAACCTTCGGGAAGACGCATTTGATCGTCCGGTCCTTCTGCGGCAGGGAGGCGATGACCGTATTGCTGGGTCCGGTGACGTTGAAACCGAGGCGGATGCGCTGACTGCGCGGCGTGGCCGCGGCCTGCGGCGCGGCGGCTTCCTGGCCGATGCCCCCGATGCCCCATTTCAGATCGCGATAGGCGACGACGAAGCGGTTCTCGCCACGGGAAATCTCATATGCCTGCGGGGCGGAGAGATAGCTGTCGCCGACGAAAGCGGCCTGGCCGGAAAAGTCGCCGCGGCCCTCGAGACGGCCGAGCAGACGCAGTTGGATCGGACAGATCTGGCCGCCGATCATCTTGGTCTTTTCCGTGATCACCTTCATCGACAGCTTCGGCGGCAGCACGGCGGTCAGGCCGGTCGCCGGCGGCTTCACGCAGTTCATGGCATACGACTGCCAACCGGTCTCGAAGCCGGGCGCGACGCCGATCATACGGATGGCACCGCCCTCGGGACCGGGCCCGTTCGGGATGTCGTAGCTATGGTCGAACATCGCCGTCTTGGCATGGTCGGTGGTGACTTCGTGGATGTTGCTTTTCTTGCCGCTCGTATGTTCGTAGCGAAAGCGGATCTTGGTATTGGCGTGCTTGCTCTTTACCGCGCCGGAAAGCTTGACCTTGCACAGGCCGGCGGCATTGGCTTGTTCGAACAGGGTCAGCGAGGCGCTCTCCACCGCCGGCAGGGCGTCCGGGTCAAGGGTCGCGATCAGCGGTGCGACCTTGCCCGCAATCGTCTTGTCGCCCTTGCATTCGACGGTTACCGGCAGATTGATCCAGGGCAGGTAACTCCAATTGGCATGACCGCCCGTCGCAAGAGGGACTTTGAAATCCGTTCGGACTTGGGTGAAGGCGGTTTGCTGGACGGTCCAGTCCTTGGCCAGGACATGATAGAGCTGCAGGCCTTGAGCCAACAATTCCTGCCGGCGCGCGGCACAGATCGCTTGCGGCGATTTCGGCCCGGTCTGTTGATTAAAAGTCTCATCGATTTTGCCGAGCAGCCCGATGACCACCGGTTGGCTCGCGCGAAGCGTCGAATATAAACTCGTATGTTCGCTGCCACTGATCACGTATTGCTGGGCACCATAGGGCGAGCCCAGACCATGATAGCCGAACTTCGGTGCGAGATAGTATCGCGCCACTTTCAGATGACCGGCATCCTCATCGATTTTCAGGCGGACCGTCCAGGTGGTGGTGTCATTTTGCAGTTTGGACCAATGGCCCGTTTGGTTCAGCTTGACGACGAAGCGGCCCTCGCCCCCGCCTTGCGGGGTGTGGCTGTAGCTGATCCAATCCGGCGGCCGCAGGATGTCGGCGACGGCGGGTTGCGGAATCAGGATGGGGAGGCAGGACGCCACGGCGAGGCATAGAGTGAACTGGCGGGCGAGGATGTTGGTGCGGGCGATCATGGCGACCTCCTTGGCAATGGTTTTGCGCGATAAGGGTTTTTCTCAATTGCCGGGTTTCTTGCCGCCCCTTACCCATAAGTCGCGACCGGCGGCGCGCCGGTTCAATCTTTTCGCGGCGCGCCTTCATCCGCGACCTGGTCGTAACCGGCGCCAAGAAATTGCAGCAGGCAAACGCCATGGCCAAACGGATCGCGCAGCGGCGCCAGCTTGCCCCAGTCGCGCACCGCCACCTCACCGCATTGCACCGCGCCCGCCGCCAGCGCCCGGCGCAACGCCTGATCCAGATCCTCGACCACCACATCCAGATGCACTGGCGTCCAATGATCGCCGTAATCGCGCCGGATCGCCGCGCCCTCATTCGCGCCGGTTAACGCCACGGAACCGGCGGTTTGTTCGATCAGATAAATCCCGGTCCCCTGCGCCCGCAATTCCGCCACTGCCCCGCCGAACAACAGACGAACAAAGCCGAAGCCGAGCCCGCCTTCGTAAAACGCCCGCCCGGCGGTCAGGTCGGGGACGTCGATATTCACAATCACGGAAGCCATGGCGGGAAGTATGGCGAACGGCGGCGCGGGAGGTCAAATCGGGTAAAACGCCAAGCAGAGGGCGGGTGGCAAGGGTGGGTTTTCTGGACTAACATCGAGACAGACAAACAAAGCTTCGTTATGAACATGGGTTGGGGGAGGCCTGAAAATTGATTTTCTACCTAAACACAAATTTGCTTTTTTTATTGATTGATTTGGCACGCCCCCAACCAGCGGCCTAACCCAACTGCCGGGTTAAGTTTGTAATCGCTTGTATTACCGGTCGCTCTTGGAGGGCCTATGCAGGAAGTCGCACTATCCGCGGAACCCATATTTCAAATGTGGGTTCTGTTCGGTCTCATCGTCGGTGCGCTGGTGTTTTACGCCAGAGAGACCTTCCCCATGGAAGTCACGTCCATGGGGGTGTTGGCGTTGGTGCTGCTGTTCTTTCACCTGTTTCCGGTTGTGGACGGGGAGGGAGAGAACCTCCTAAGCCCGGAGCGGCTGTTGCACGGCTTCGCCAATCCGGCGCTGCTGACCGTGTTGGCCTTGCTGGTGATTGGGCAAGGCATGGTGCGGACGGGCATATTGGAGATCGCCGCGCGCCAGGTGCTGCGCCTGTCCCGCGGTATCCGCTGGGCCTCGGTATTGCTGTCGCTGCTCGTGGTCATGGTGATCAGCGCCTTCCTCAACAATATCCCGGTGGTGGTGATCTTCGTGCCGATCATGCAGACCATCGCCAAGCGGTTCGACGAGCCGGCCTCCAAACTGATGATGCCGCTCAGTTTCGCCGCCGTCGCCGGCGGCATGACCACGCTGATCGGCTCCGGCACCAATCTGCTGGTCTCCAGCGCCTTGATCGAATTGGGGTATGAGGGCTTCGGCTTCTTCGATTTCACGGTCCCCGGGATCGTTCTGGCGCTGACCAGTTTGGCCTATGTGACGATCGTGGCGCCGCGGCTGCTGCCCGCCCGCGCGCCCTTGAGCGACCGCATCCGCGAGCGTTCCGGCCGTCATTTCATCGTCGAGATCAAGATCAGCCCGACCTCGAAGCTGGTCGGAGCCCGGGCGGTCGGCGGCTTGTTTCCCGGCCTGCCCAACATGACCCTGCGGATGATTTCCCAGAATGGGGAAACCCTGCTGCCGCCGTTCGAGGATTATCGCGCCCAGGTCGGGGACGAGCTGGTGGTGGCGACCACCCGCACGGCACTGACCGAGGCGCTGTCGAAGGATCCGGGTCTACTCCGCACCGATGTGCCGGCGGAGGACGGGCGCCGCCGGCGCGGCGTCGACCATCTGGTGGCCGAGGTCATGGTCACGCCCGCTTCGAACCTGATCGGCAAGTCCTTGGACGAGGTCGGTTTCGAGCGGCGCTACGAATGCCGGGTCCTGGGCGTGCAGCGCCGGGCCCGCATGATCCGCAGCCGCATGGGCCAGATCCGCCTGGCCGCCGGCGATCAACTGCTGGTGCAGGGGGAGCCGGATACGGTGAGCACCCTGCGCGCGAGCACCGATTTCGTCCTGCTCGAATGGTCGGCCGAGGAATTGCCGAAATCCAGCCACGCGATCCATGCCCTGGCGATCTTCGCCAGCGTCGTCGTCGCCGCCGCCTCCGGCCTGGTGCCGATCGTCATCGCGGCCATCGGCGGGGCCGTGGCGATGATCGCCATGAACGTGCTGAACATCCGCCACGCCCTGCGGGCGATCGACCCGAAGGTGGTGACGACCATCGCCGCCGCGCTGGCGCTGGGCGCCTCCATGCAGGAAACCGGCGGCGCGGCCTATCTGGCCAAGCTGGTGCTGTCGGCGATCGGCGATGCCGGGCCCGCCGTGGCCATGAGCGCCTTCTTCCTCCTCGTCGCGGTGCTGGCCAATATCATCAGCACCAAGACCTGCGCCGTCCTGTTCACCCCCATCGGCGTCGGCATCGCCCTCCAGCTCGGCCTCGACCCGCGCATCTTCGCGGTCACCGTGGTGTTCGCCGCCAACTGCGCCTTCGCCACCCCGATCGCCTATCAGACCAGCCTCCTGGTCATGGGCCCCGGCAGCTACCGCTTCGCCGACTTCTTCAAGGCGGGCACGCCCCTACTGATTTTAGTGTGGATCGTCTTCTCCCTCTTCGCGCCTTGGTATTACGGGCTGTGAGGGAGGTGGATTGACGCACCGGCTAGCCCGCCCGCCCCACCACTAAATAGGTCAGCCCCCCTGACCCATGTTTCACATGAAACATAGGTCAGCAATGCTGCCGATTCTTGTTGGACGGGGGTGGAGGTGGAGGTAGGCGGGAGTGGCGGAATTTGGGGGATTTTGCGGGATTCTCGGCTGACCGAAGTTGGACAATGTCCAAAATGGGATGCTACGCAACAAACATATATAAGAGATAGTGAATCACTGTCCTCTGATTCCCATAAAACAGCTTTTAGGTTGAAATCATGGGTAGTTTCAACTAAATTATTACCTAATTGGTAATGATTTTGGGCGTAAACTTGTTTATTACATTTAGGAATAGAAGGCTGGAAAGGACCTTCAGCCGAGAGACCAGTCTCCGGAAATCATATGGAGATAGGATGTGCAGAGTCATCCAAATGCGCCTAGCGGTTCTGAGAAACGCCGAGAATTTGGCGCTTGTCCCCGTTACGAAGCCGGAGCGATGTCATCAGCTTGTAGGAGATAGAGATGAACAATTCGCAGTTGATCTTGTCCACCCTTCTCGTCTCGTTTTCGAAGCCAATCACATACCAATACCGCGTAAGGAAGACGGAGGCGTCGACAAATCGCAAGTGACCGCAATCACAATATTGGAAGTGATCGACTATCACAAATGAAGGAGGAAGCAAATGGTGAGCGAAACTGATCAGTTCCAACCAGACTATGCGGTCCCGCCAGGATGGGTCCTTGAGGAGCGCTTGGAAGTCCACGGCATGTCGCAAGCAGAATTTGCGCGCCGTTGCGGCCGTTCGCCAAAACTGATCAGCGAAATAGTTTCAGGTAAAGCCCCTCTGGAACCGGCGACGGCTCTACAATTCGAAAAAGTGCTCGGTGTTGATGCCAGTATTTGGCTTGGCATTGAAGCAGACTATCGGCTTCACAGAGCTCGACAAGACGAGGAAGTCGTTGCATCAACCAATGACGCTTGGACAAGCGCATTCCCGCTGAAAGAATTGGCCAAACGTGGTCATATTCCTTCGGCGAAATCGAATGGAGATACATTTTCGGAACTTCTGTCGTTTTTCGCTGTGGGATCAATTGACGCTTGGACCGAAAAATACAGTCGCGCGAGTGTTGCCTACCGGCATTCTCCTAGCTTTGAAAGCGACGAATTCGCCCTTGCAACTTGGCTCAGATTGGGAGAATTGCAAGCAGAAAAACAAGAATGTCCTGATTTCTCCGAAAGTGTGTTCAGACGGGCTATGCGAGAAATTCGCACGCTTACGCGTCAGCCATTTGAGCAAGCCCTACAACAATCCATCAAACTGTGTTGCGAAGCAGGCGTCGCGCTAACACCATTGCCGCCGCTGCCTAAAACCGCGTTAAGCGGAGCGGCATGGTGGGTCACGCCGAGAAAAGCGATAATTCAACTTAGTGCGAGACACAAAACTGATGACCATTTTTGGTTCAGCTTTTTCCATGAAGCGGCGCACATTTTGCTTCACAGCAAAAAGAATGTGTTTGTAGACGGTGCGAGTAGCGGCGACGAAGAATTTGAAGTCGAAGCGGACGAATGGGCTCAAAACATTCTGGTTTCTGATCGTATGTGGCGCCAATTTGTTGCAACGAAACCTCGTACCAAGCTGGAAGTGCGAAATTTTGCGGAAACCGTCGGAATTGCCCCTGGAATAATCGTCGGTATGTTGCAACACGAGGGCGTTTTGCCTTGGACACATTTAAATGGCTTGAAAGTAAGATTGACTTGGTCTGATTAGAGCGCCGTGCCGGGCATTGAGCGGGGAAATCCGAGGACGGTTAATCCGGGGACAGTACGCGGTTTATGGAATTCCCCTATGTTTCCGATTTCTTAGCATCAAGATTCAGCCGGGGTACTTCGAACAAAGCGGCAGAGATCGATACGGCGTTGCGGTGAAGAACCATTTAACGAGTTCGCTGGCGCCCGCCTCACTCCCCCGACCAAGCAAACACTCTCTCCCCCTTCGCATACCGAAACAAATCCACCACATCGAACACCAAACTCACCGCGATCGTGGCGGCCGTGTAGGCGATCCAGGCTGTGAGCCAGATCGAATGCTCCGCCGTCACCAGCCGATAGATCAGCCACGGCAGCAGCAGGAGCCAGGGCAGGTGGCAGAGGCCGATGAGGCGTGAAAAAGGCGTGTGGCGGTGGATTTGGCCGGCGATGAGGAGGGTGAGGAGGGCGGTGGCGAGGATCGCCTGGCCCTCGATATGGCGCAGGAAGATCAGGCCGCCGACGGCTTGCGGGATGTTCAACAGGCCGCCCCAGATGAAAACCCCGCGGCTGACCCGCCCAATGTCGGCGATCATGCGGAAGGGGTCCAGAAATAAGTCGACGAGAAACATGATGGTGCGATCATAGCGCCGGCGCGGCAGATTTGCATCGGGAGAAATGCTCCAGCAGGCTACTGAAAAAGTCGACAGCGACCCAATTTCTTTCGATGTCATGCCGGAAACGGCGAAGCCGTTATCCGGTATCTCGGGCAGGATAGCGCGTCGTTTCGACAGCTTGCTCCATTCCGCTCAATATCCCGGATCGCACTACGCTTGTTCGGAATGACATGCCCCCTTCGTCATCCCGGCCGCAGCGCAGCGGAGAGCCGGGATCGTCACAGGCGCGGTGCTCGGGACGATCCCGGATATCGCCTGCGGCGATTCCGGGATGACGAGAATGGGAATGACAGAAGAGGGTTGATGACGAGTTTATTGTTCGATTGGGTTTTTCAGCAGCCGGCTAGCCGCCGTCCGCGGACTTTGCCGTTGCGTGGCCGGACCGGCTTGGGCTTTATTGGCCGTCTATCCTCCAATGCGGGAGCAAACCATGTCCAATTCGCAAGCCGCCGCCAACAACCGGGTCCTGATGATCGTGCGCGACGATTCGCGGGATCTGGATCTGATGCTGGCGCGGGAGGTGTTCGTGATGCGCGATCTCATCGCCGCCGCCGGACACGCGGTGGATATCGCCACGGTCACGGACGCGCCCCTGGCCGGCACGCAAGTCACGCTGACCCCCGACCTGCCGCTGGAGGCCATTCGGTTCTCCGACTATCGCGGGCTGATGCTGCCCTGCATGGCGCCGGTGCCCGGCGATTTGCTGCCAGACCGGATCGTGCGGCTGATCGAAAGCGCCCTGGCGCAGGGATTGGCCGTCGGCGCCATGCGTGGCTCGGTCCGCGAACTCGCGCGGGCCGGCGGCTTGTCCGGCCATCGCTATGCCTATGCGGGCGAGGTCGACCTGGACCGGCAGCCCGAGTTCCACGGCGCCAGCTATGCCGGCACCGGCGTGGTCACCGACGGCAAGATCGCCACCGCCGGCATCTGCCCCCTCGCCGCCCAGGCCCAGGGCGGCGTCGACGGCACCACGGCGCTGACCGAAGCGTTTCTGGAACTTCTGACCGCGGCGCCGGCGTAGCTCGCGAAGGCCGGCCGCAGTGTTGCTGGTATCACTAAAGTGTTGAGGTATGAATCCATAGCGCGAGCTGAACAGTAGACTCGAAGAATCTGATCAACGAACAGTATCATCGGAGAGTACATTCAGACCGGAAAATCGGAATATCACCATAACCAGACTGAGTAAGGGCACTCCTGACTTCTTCGATTTTTTCTGAGGAGGCGTGTGGACCCGAAATTATCGATGTTATTGGCAAGAAGAACTCTCCATCGATAGTTTTTGAGTACATTCGGAACTCACAATACGGAATACTTTTATCATCAGATTTACGATAACTAATGCTACCCGCATTGCTTGAGTTGACCGGCAGAACAATTCTCCATTCTTTTTCATTTCGAAATGTATGATTCTTAAAAAACGGAAGATTCTGTAACGTCGCCAAAAAAAAGCGCTCACATATCCAGTCTTCCATTAGGTCGAGTGGTAGTCTGTGCTTATCATTCGCCAACGCACCTAAATACCTAAAACTTTCGATTACGGCTCCATCAATAATTTGGAGTTTTTCTTCGGGTGAGTACCGGCATTTTCGAAACAGATAACTTTCCGCAGATGCGTTTAGGAATTGAGCAGCATTGAAGCCAATTGCAAATCCGTCGTTTCCTGCATAATTTTGCCATTGATTGGCAACATCACCATCTTCACAAAACGATACCGTGTATATATCGAACTCGTCCGACGGATTGTACCTATGTAACATGTAACGAGCTGTAACAGCGATACCGGGATTGTTATGTGATTCATACTTGCTCAGCGTTTGTTTTAGAACTCTAACACCGTCCAACATTTCGTCCGCATCATTGAGATGTCGGACGGCCGTGGCCCAAAGACATTCCGTCGACAATATACCCAGAAGAGCGTCGCCATTGGTGTAGTGAAAAACTACTTGGCTGGCCGGGAGTTCTTGCACCATCTGGCTTTTAACCCACTCGTCAACATAATCTTCCTGAAACTCCATGATGCGCAAGAATCGTTTCTTTTCCGCGTCATTTGGGTGATTAGTCATAATGTCGCACCTAGAACCATTGTACATTTGCAAGTTATAATACACGAGATTCACTCAATGCTAGCATTATCAAATGTGACAAAGCACCAAGCAATGCTAAGTATTGGTTCTTTTGCGCCTATTCCGTGAGGAATGTAATAAAGAAGCCGACTATATTTACTATTCTTGTAAGCCTCAACAAATAGTCGTCAATCGCCTTATTGCCACCATGCATACAGGAATAAGTCGATAACCCGTATTTACATGCCTCTGCCACGGTGGCATCCGATTGTACCTTAGGCCTTCACCCCTCGCTGCAAAATCCCAGCCGCCGCCACTCACGCCGGTCGGCGGTCGTGGTGCGGCAGGCCGTCGGGGAGGTGGTGGAAGGGCTGCTTGTCGACCGCGAAGATGGCCAGTTCGGGCTGGAACCCACTGGGATCATCCAAGGTACCGACCTTCAGGATCATGATGTCCGGGCGAAACGGCGACGGGTTACCGATATGGGTGCCGCAGGTCGGGCAGAACAGGCGCGTGACCGGCGTTTCGAGGTCGTCCCGGGCGAATTCGCGTGGCGTCCCCTTGACGAAGCGAAAGCCGTTCGCCGGCACGGCGATGAGCGCGTTCGGATGCCCGCCGGTGAAGTACTGACATTCCCGGCAATGACACTGCCCCTGCGCCACAGGCGCGCCCGTTGAAACATAACGTAATTCGCCGCAATAGCAGCCACCTTCGATGGTCATCTTAAACTCCTATGTCATGGTAGATGAAATGGGCGTTGGACCCGCCGACCGCGTGCCCGGCAAGACGAGCGCGCAGAGCCGGTCTCCGGCCCCACATGCAAGCTCGTCATTCCGGCCCTGCGCCGGAATCTCGAGATGGAAAGGTGCTACTCGTCGACAAGATACCGGATCGCGCTACCGCTTGTTCGGCATGACAAGAAACCGCTCAAACCGTGCGTTATCGGCGCCACGCCTAGCCCCTCAACACCCCGCCGGTCGCCTTGCCGACGGCGGCGACCACCTTGTCGGCGACCGCGTCGATTTCCGCTTCCGTCAGGGTCCGGTCCTTCGGTTCCAGGCGGACGGCGATGGCGAGGGAGCGGTGGGCGTCGGGGATGCCGGGGCCTTCGTAGATGTCGAACAGGCTGACATCGGCGATCAGGTTGCGATCGGCGCCTTTGGCTGCGGCGAGCAATTTGCCGGCCGGCACATCCTCGGCGACCACGAAGGCGAAGTCGCGGTCGACGGCGGGATAGTCGCTGGCCGCCAGTTCGGCCCGGGTGCGGCTGGCCTTCGCCTTCGGGACATTCATGAGCTATAGGGGTGTAGTTTCAAATGAGCGCCTAATCCAAATCTTTTAAAATAGCTAATTGGACGCATGATCAGACACTGAGTTCTACTTATTCGTCAATTGTATAAACCAAGTGACGCCTTCAAAAGTTTCACCGTCGCCAGACCTCATCACAACCCCAAATCCGCCATGATCGAACGATCTCGCCTTAAGTAGATGCTCTCCAAACCCGGCTCGGCTAAACTCCTTGTACCACTCGACCTTGCCGTCGCCATTTACAAGCATAAGAAATGCGCGGGAAGCGTACACTTTATTCAATGAAGAGTTCCCAACGAGAACAGCCCTATTCCCGTTGATAGGAATGACCTGGGATATTTTGTCATCTCGGTCGGTACCAAAGTATCGTGTCCAAATCTCCTTGTCGTGGCGATCAAGTAACGAGAGCATTATATCCGTGTCACCAACTCTCCGAGACGCACCGGTGTCGACGATCATGCGGCGGCCGTTACCCACCTGCCAAAATCCGTCGGAACTTCCCCATTTGCGAACATCTAAAACCCGAATGACCGGGTGGGGATTCGATTTACTAAATTTATATTCTTTCGTTTTAACACCACCATGATCATCGGCTTCATAGTAGTACGAAATGATCGAATAGGCGCCATCCGATAATCTGGTTAAAACCAACGTACTGTGATTTACAGGTTCTCCTAGATTTCTTTGCCAATTCTGATTGCCGACACTATCAAATCCAGCGATCCATAACTGCCAAACATTTTCATTGTTTGGATCTCCGCGTAAGGCTGCGACGATGATTTCACCATCGGGATCAGAAATGGCATCGATGACACCTTCGGTTTCGTTCTTCGAAACAACTTTTTCCGACAGAACCTTACCTTCGCGATCTATTTTTACAAAAAGCAAATCATTGCCGAAATGACTATAATTTCGACTTTGATCAAAACGCCTGATGGCAACGATCAGCAAATTGCCATCTGGCGTATTATGAATTGAATGCACGCTTTCATTCAGTTTTGAAGGAATAGTTCGGCGCCAGAGTATATTTCCCGACTTAGATATTCTCGAAAGCCAGATATCTTCTACGAGACGAATTGAATTTTCCTCCAAACGACCATCCTCTTCGATACCAACCAAGACAACGTCTCCATTATCTAATTGAACCATATCGGAAACATTGACAGTTTTGTCGTTCTTGAAGGTGGTTTGAGAAGCTATTTTAAGCGGGAAATTCTCAGATTCAGAGATCTCCAGTCTGACTAGTCTGGAATAAATGTCATCATCTTGTGGCGATAGCGAAGGTGGAATTATCGGCGAGGGAGCGCCGGCTTGATCGGAAATGCGGGCTAGCCAGCCATTGAAATAATACTTTCCGGTAGAGCCCGTTTCACCTACGATCCTGTAATAACCATCCGGACCAGCAAGAACTTGTTTAAGTGTTTCACGTTGAACCCCGCCAAAGTTCTTACGCCAGTATACTTCGCCAGTTTCTGACACTTTCACCAGCAGGAAATCCACTTCGCCAAAAGTCCAAGTCGATGTTTCGCCGCCAACGATGAGATCGCCATTCCAATCCAAAGCAATAGAAATACCTAGATCCTGATTACTACCACCAACAGATTGCGTCCAAACCACGCCGCCTGATTTGTTCATTTTCAGAACAAGGGCATCCAACGATGAGGTGTTTTTCAACTGTACGTCGCCAACAAGAAAAAGTTGACCATCCTCAGATACAGCGACTTCTTTGAGGCTTGTATGAAGGCCTAGATCGACGGGTACATCCCACACAACCTCACCATTTTCTGAAACATTTAGTACGCGACCTTGAGTCCTGCCTTCGTCTTTGGGGTGCGACGTCGCAACAACGACAAAGCTGTTCTGGTCGAATTTCGCGATATCATGGCCGATATCTTCACCCCTCTTTCCATATGATTTTTGCCATACGATTTTGCCGCTTGAATCTATCTTTCCGGCCCACAGTTGCCGCCTGTATTGCTCGTCACTATCCGATGTACCGACAAGATAGTAGTTGCCCATACCATCCGCTACTGTTGCAGACGGCATCGCACCTTTCAAACCGTTAAGCTTGCTCTCCCAGTATTTGGCCCCTGTGAAATCGAACTCTGCAAGCCAGGGTATATACCTCTTCTTTTCAGGATCGTATGTGGCGGCCAATACAAGTATAACGTTATCTGAACGGGCTATATCGATCAAAGCGGCTTGCTGGCCAATATCGATTGTATGTTCCCAGTCAATGTCCCCGTTTAAATCGATGCGGCTCAGCCAGATATACTTTTTTTCGCTGCCTGTTAATACAGTTTCGCCTGCCAATACACTACTACCGTTATTCAGAACAATTGAGCGTTTTATATTGAGGTATCCAGGATGATCAAATGTCTTTGTCCACACTAACTTGGGTTCGAGCACGTTGGTTTCATCACCCGGTTTTAGTCGCTCCGTATTGTCTTGACTAAAAGCAATCGAAAATGGAATTATAGTCAAAAAACACAAAATAATTAGAAAAATACCTAAACAAGGCGAAAAACTATTTATGACACCCTTTTTTATAGAAAAATACATAATTGATAACCCTTTATATTAGAAAATTAGATGCATAATGAAATTATGAACACTCATCATACAAATAAAAACCTCTTTGCACAATCGCTATAATTGCACAATGAACTAGAGGAAACATGCGGGTGCTCGCAGTATTGGGGCGGCGTTCGAAGATACTCGGCGTAACAAGATTATGCCAAGTAAGTTGGCATTCATTAATGCCGCGCACTTTTCCTCGAAGCAACCAAACTCCACGCCTAGCCGCGGAGCACCCCGCCGGTCGCCTTGCCGACGGCCTTGACCACCTTGTCGGCCACGGCGTCGATCTCCGATTCCGTCAGGGTCCGGTCCTTCGGTTCCAGGCGGACGGCGATGGCGAGGGAGCGGTGGGCGTCGGGGATGCCGGCGCCTTCGTAGATGTCGAACAGGCTGACATCGGCGATCAGGTTGCGGTCGGCGCCCTTGGCCGCGGCGAGCAATTTGCCGGCCGGCACATCGTCGGCGACCACGAAGGCGAAGTCGCGGTCGACGGCGGGATAGTCGCTGGCCGCCAGTTCGGCCCGGGTGCGGCTGGCTTTCGCTTTCGGCACCGGGATGTTGGCCAGGAACAGTTCGAAGCCGACCACCGGCCCCTTCACGTCGAGTGTGTCGAGCACGCCCGGATGCAGTTCGCCGAAATAGGCCAACTTGTTCTTCGGCCCCAGTTGCAAGGTGCCGCTGCGGCCGGGGTGGTACCAGGCCGGCGCGTCCGCCACCACCTGGGCATTGTCCGCCGGGCCGCCCAGCGCGCGCAATAGTTCGACGGCGTCGGCCTTGGCGTCGAAGGCATCGACCGGCCGGGCGGGTCCGTCCCAATGGCGGCCGGCGGTGTCGCCGCCGCGCAGGCCGGCGGCGACTGTCGCCTGACCCTTGGGCGTGTCGTCCGCATATTGCGGCCCGACCTCGAACAGACGCACGTCGGCGAGGCCGCGATCATTGTTGCGACCCAGGGCCTGCAGCAGGTTGGGCAGCAGGCTCGGCCGCATGGCGTCGAGTTCGGAGCTGATCGGGTTCTCCAGCATCAGCGCGTCGCCGCCGCCGCCGAACAGCGCGGCGAAGCGCCGGGGCATGAAGGACCAGGTGACGCATTCGACCAAGCCCCGGTCGGCCAGCGCCCGCTTGGCCAGACTGACCCGGCGCTGCAGCGGGGTCAGGCTGGGCTTGGTGACGACGTCGGTCGCGGGCAAGGGCGTCGCCGGCAGGTCGTCATAGCCGACGATGCGCAGGATATCCTCCACCAAATCCGCTTCCCCTTGCACGTCCTGACGCCAGGTCGGCACGGTGACGGTCCAGGGTTCCGCCCCATCGTCGATCTCGAAGCCGAGGCGCTGCAAGATCTCCTTCTGCCGCGCCGCCGGCACGTCGAGGCCGCCCAGATGGGCGACCCGGCCGGGGCGTAGGGTCACGGTCTTGCGGCTGAGGTCCGGCGCGCCGGCCATCACCACCTCGCTGACCTCCCCACCGCAAAGATCCAGGATCAGCTGCGTCGCATATTCGACGCCGGGGCGCAGCATGGCCGGATCGACGCCGCGTTCGAAGCGGTAACGGGCATCGCTCTCGATCGCCAGCTTGCGGCCGGTCGCCGCCGTGCGCAGGGGATCGAACAGGGCCGCTTCGAAGAACATATTCACCGTTTCCTCGGTGCAGCCGCTCTCCTCCCCGCCCATGATGCCGGCGATGCCCTCGGCCGCCTTGTCGTCGGCGATCACGGTCATTTCCGAGGTCAGCTCGTATTCCTTACCGTCGAGGGCCAGGATCTTCTCCCCGTCCTCGGCATAGCGGGCCTGGATGTTGCCGTTGACCTTGTCCGCGTCGAACACGTGCAGGGGCCGGCCCAGGTCGTAGGTGACATAGTTGGTGACGTCGACCAGGGCGGAAATCGGCCGCAGCCCGATGGCGATCAACCGGCGCTGCAGCCAGGCCGGACTGGGTCCGTTCTTCAGGCCGCGGAAGTAGCGGCCGACGAAGCAGGAACAGCCGGGTACCGGATCGTCGTCCGGGAAGTTCAGGCTGACGGAAATCGGGCTCTCGAACGTGCCTTTCACCACCGGCGGTTCGAAGCGCTTCAACGTGCCGATGCCGGCCGCCGCCAGGTCGCGGGCGATGCCGTAGACGCCGGTGCAGTCCTGCCGGTTCGGCGTGATCTGCACCTCGATGACCGGATCGTTCAGACCCATCACCTCCGCAAAGGGGGCGCCGACGGCGGCATCCTCCGGCAGGTCGATGATGCCGTCATGCTCATCGCTCAAGCCCATTTCGCGCTCGGAGCAGAGCATGCCGTTCGAGTCCTCGCCGCGTATTTTCGACGGTTTCAGCAGCAAGCCGGTGCCGGGAATGGTGGTGCCGCTGGGCGCGAACACGCCCTTCATACCGGTGCGCGCGTTGGGCGCGCCGCAGACCACCTGCACCTGCTCCTCGCCCGTATCGACGATGCAGACGCGCAGACGGTCGGCGTTCGGATGCTGTCTCGCCTCGACCACATAGCCGACGGTGAAGGCGGCCAGGTCCTTGGCCGGGTCCGTCACCTCCTCGATCTCGAGGCCGATCGCGGTCAGCTTCTCGACGATCTCATCCAGGCTCGCTTCGGTCTCGAGGTGATCCTTCAGCCATGACAGGGTGAACTTCATCGCGACAACCCCTGGGCCATGGTCGGCACGTCCAACGGCACGAAGCCGTAATGCCTGAGCCAACGCAGATCGCAATCGAAGAAGGCGCGCAGATCCGGCATGCCGTATTTCAGCATGGCAATGCGGTCGATGCCCATGCCCCAGGCGAAGCCCTGCCATTGCGTCGGATCGACGTCGCAATATTCGAGCACGCGGGGATGCACCATGCCGCAACCGAGGATCTCGAGCCAGTCGTCGCCCTCGCCGACCTTCAGCTGCCCGCCTTCGTAAGAGCAGCGGATGTCGACCTCCGCCGACGGTTCCGTGAACGGGAAGTGGGAGGGGCGGAAGCGCATCTCCACATGATCGACCTCGAAGAAGGCCTTGCAGAACTCTACCAGCACGCCTTTCAGGTGACCCATATGGATGTCCTTGTCGATCACCAGGCCTTCGACTTGGTGGAACATGGGCGTGTGGGTCTGATCGCTGTCGGAACGATAGGTGCGACCGGGCACGATGATGCGGTGCGGCGGCGGCTCCGACTGCATGGTGCGGATCTGCACCGGCGAGGTATGGGTGCGCAGCAGCATGCGCTCGCCATCTTCCTTCGGGCGCAGATAGAAGGTGTCGTGCATCTGCCGCGCCGGATGTTCCGGCGGAATGTTGAGGGCCGTGAAGTTGTGGAAATCGTCCTCGATGTCCGGGCCCTCCGCGATGGTGAAGCCCATGTCGGCGAAGATCGCCGTCAGCTCGTCCATCACCTGGCTGACCGGATGGATGCGGCCCACCGCCTCCGGCCGGGTCGGCAGGGTGACGTCGATGCGTTCGCTGGCCAGGCGCCGGTCCAGATCGGCACGCTTCAGGTCTTCGCGCCGGGCGCCGATGGCGTCGCCCAGTTTGTCTTTCAGTTGGTTCAGGTTCTGGCCGGCGGCGCGGCGTTCGTCCGGCGCCAGGCCGCCCAGGCCTTTCATCATCACGCTGACCCGCCCTTTCTTGCCGAGAGCGCGGATCCGGACCTGTTCCAGCGCGTCCATATCCTCCGCCGCCGCGATGGCGGCGAGATACTCGCTTTCCAATGCCTCTAGTTCTTCCTGCATATGTCTGTTTTCATCTCTAGTTTGAAACGCCGGCGGTAGCGGCGGGCAAAAGGGTCAGACCCCTTTTTGCGCGGCAAGCTTGGCATCGCCGTAATGGCTCGATGTGGCGGACCGTGTCAGCCCCAAAAAGGGGTCTGACCCTTCTGTCTGCGGCTGGCTATGGCGTTCGATCCTGTTCACGTTATCATCTCGTTCAAGAAAAAGGGGGTCCGTCGCGGGACAGACCCCCTAGATTCTGTAACGCCGCGCGGACGTCGGAGGGCCTGTCGCAGGCCCGGTGTCGGAAGCGGGTTTAGGCGGCTTTGTCCAGCGCGCCCTTGGCTTCCTCGACCAGCGCCTTGAAGGCCTCAGGTTCGCGGACGGCAATGTCGGCCAGCATCTTGCGGTCGACCTCAATGCCCGCGGACTTGAGACCGCTCATAAATCGGGCATAGTTGAGGCCGTGCTCACGGCTGGCCGCGTTGATCCGTTGTATCCATAGCCGACGGAAATCGCGCTTGCGGGTGCGCCGGTCGCGATAGGCGTATTGCCCCGCCTTCTCCACCGCCTGCTTGGCGATCCGAATGGTGTTCTTGCGACGGCCGCGATAGCCCTTCGCCGCCTTGATGACTTTCTTGTGCCGGGCGTGGGAGGTCACGCCGCGTTTAACGCGTGCCATATCTCTAATCTCCCGCGCTTAGCCGTTGGGAAGGAATTTTTTGATGATCTTGGCGTCCGCGGGGCTGGCCGTGGTGGTGCCGCGCAGATTGCGGATCTGCTTGTTCGACCGCCGGATCATGAAGTGGCTCTTGCCGGCTTGCGATCGTTTGACCTTACCGGTCGCCGTGAGCTTGAAGCGCTTCTTGGCGCCGCTCTTGGTCTTCATCTTGGGCATTTCGCTCTCCTTAACGATTGGAAGCCGCATTGGCGTTGCCGGGCATGCCCTATCGAGCCACGGCGAACGCATTCATACCTCAGGCAGCGCCCGAAGCTCGCGGTTTATATCCGCCGGCCTGGCACATTGCAAGCCCGCTTAACGGTCCGCCATCCGGGCCGCGCCGTGACCGTCGATCAGCTTTTCCAACAGTACGGTCAGTTGCAGCACCGCATCCGCCGCGAACAGCTCGACGAAGCGGTCATAGTCCCTTAAATCGACCGCGTTGGCATAGGCAACGGAAAGGCGCGTACAAGCCCGCTCGGCCGACATCCGTGCCACGTGATCCATATTCCCTCCTCACTGGTCGACTAAAGCATTGCGGGCTTCCACCGCGACCGCCTTCTCGCGCGCCTGCTGATCGTCCTCCAAGGTGACGTCGACATGGTGGAGAATACCGTCGAAGGCGAAGGGGCCGGGATAAGCCGTCGACACGGTGGTGCCGCGGTCGGCGCCGATGTCGAGGCCCATAAGCGTCTGGCGCCAGGGCAGGGTTTCCAAAGCGATGTCGCCGACGGCTTCGCCCGCCACCCGCAGGATCGCGGTCCCGGTATTTTCCCCGGTCTTGCGGAACTCCAGCCCCAGGGTCAACGGACCGGCCGGCAGTTCCCCATCGCCGACGACCCGCGTGGTGCGGCCGACATAATTGTATTCGTAGGCCAACCGATTGTCCTGGATGTAGAGGGTATAGCCGCCGGTACGGGCGCCGCAGGCGATCAGCACGCCGGCCTCCGCCGTCGAAGCGCGGTCGATTGTGGCGATCAGTTGATGGGATCGGTTGCGGATGTCCGGCGCCGCAAACCCATTCAGCCGCGGCAAGCCGGGGCGCATCCGGATCGTCTGACGGCCTTCCGGCACCTGCCGGCGCAACGCGAACAGCTCCGTCGACCGATCATCGAGCGGCAGGACGTTGTATTTGCCCGCCTCCGCCCACCAAAGCGCGATCATCTGCTGCAGCTTTTCGGGCTCCGCCTCGGCGAGATCGTGAATCTCGGCAAAGTCGGCTTCGGTGTTGTAGAGATGCCATTGATCGTCGTCGAAATCCTCGCCCGGACGGTGCATGGTCACCGCCTTCCAGCCGTCGGCCCAGATCGCCCGGTGACCCAGCATTTCGTAATACTGCACCGGATGACGGGTGTCGGCCGCCTTATCGTCGAAGTTGTAGGTCAGACTGACGCCCTCGATCGGCAGCTGCGGCACACCGCGATAAGCTTCGGGTGCCGCGACGCCGACGCAGTCCAGCACCGTCGGCATAATGTCGCTGACATGGTGATATTGATCGCGGATCTCGCCGCCGGCCGTCACCCGTTTCGGCCAGTGGACGATCAACGGGTCGCGGATGCCGCCTTCATAGGTATTCTGCTTGTAGAAGCGGAGCGGCGTGTTGCCGACCTGGGCCCAGCCGCGGGGGTAATTGTTGTAAAGGGTGGGCCCGCCGATCTCATCGATCTGGGCCAGCATCTCGTCCATGGTCGGCCGCAGCCGGTTGAAGAACATCAATTCGTTCAAAGTGCCGTCGAAACCCCCTTCCTGACTGGCGCCATTGTCGGAGAGCAAGACGAACAGGGTATCGTCGAATTCGTCGATCGCCTCGAGAAACGCCATTAAACGGCCGATCTGATCGTCCGTATGGTCGAGGAAGCCGGCGAACGCCTCCTGCATGCGGGCATAGAGGCGGCGTTGTTCGTCGCTAAGATCGTCCCAGGCATGGATTCCCGGATTGCGCGGCGACAATGCGCAGTCCGCCGGGACGACACCGAGTTCTTTTTGCTTGGCGAACCAAGACGCCCGCGTTTCGTCCCAACCCCGGTCATACTTGCCACTGTATTTCCGCAGATAGTCGGGCGGCGCCTGATGGGGCGAATGGGTGGCGCCAAAGGCGAGATAGAGGAAGAAAGGCCGTCCGCCGCCCGTCGATTGCTGCGCCGTGATCATGTCGATGGCTCGATCGACCAGATCCTCGGAGAGGTGATAGTCGGGATCGCTGGGCGGATCGACCGGGTGATTGTCGATCACCAGTTCCGGCGCGAACTGATCAGTAGCGCCGCCGAGAAAGCCATAAAACCGTTCGAAACCCCGCTGCAGGGGCCAATTGTCGAAGGGGCCGGCGGGATTGCAGTCCTCCATATTGGCGAGATGCCATTTACCGAGCGCGAAGGTGTTGTAGCCGTTCGATTTCAGCACTTCGGCCATGGTTGCCGCCTTCGGCGTAATAACACCGCGGCAGTTGGAGAAGCCAGTATCCACATTGCTGAGGAAGCGCATGCCGACGGAATGGTGGTTGCGGCCGCTCAACAGGCAAGCCCGGGTCGGCGAACAAAGCGCTGTGGTGTGGAAATTCGTGTAGCGCAATCCGCCCGCCGCCAGGCGATCAATATGTTTGGTATCTATATCGGAACCGAAACAACCGAGATGGGCAAAGCCGGTATCGTCCAATACGACGACAACCACATTGGGCGCTTCCGCCGGCGCCGCCGGCCGATCCGGCCACCAGGGTTCCGACTGCTTTGCCGTCGGCCCAATGCGGCCCTTGAAATGTTCTCGCCCCGCGCCGCGATCGGTCATTGACGGCCTCCACCAACAAAAGAATGAATTTGGCGGACAGGAATTGCGCCGCCTTTGATCCAATATCGTAAACCGGTTCGGTGCGCGCGGCAATTTCAGGCAACTCTTTACCCGCCCCAACGCATCGGTCATTCTGACCAGGACGTCAATTGAGCGGAGTGTGACGGCAATGTTGGAACGATTGGCGGAGGCAGCTGCGCTGGAACCGACGCTGAAACGCTTCGGCAAACGCGTGAGTGCGACGATTATAATCGGGTTCGGCGAGGACGAATTCCTTGTCGACATTGCCGACGGTCGGGTCACCGACATTCGCCGGCGTAGTTTGCCGCTGGAAAGCGGCGTCTTCGCGATCCGCGCCCCGGTCGAGGTTTGGGCCGAACATTGGCGGCCGCACCCGGCGCGGGGCTACAACGACCTGTTCACGCTGTTTTCCTATGGCCACGCCACGATCGACGGCGACCTTCTGCCCTTCATGCGGAACCTGTTGTTTTTCAAACTGTTGCTGGCGGCGCCCCGGGCGCTCAACCGGAGCGGCTAGACGGTGCCCGCGTTCGAACCGATCCTCGGCCGGTATTTCGCGCTGGACGTCGCCGGGCAGACCCACCGCATTTTCGTCGAGGAGGCGGGGGCAGGCATTCCCCTCGTCTGCCTGCACACCGCCGGCGCGGATAGCCGGCAATATCGCCACCTGATGAACGATCCGGCGGTGATCGACCAATACCGCGTCATCGCCTTCGACTTGCCGTGGCATGGCAAGTCGAACCCGCCGGCCGGCTGGCAGAATGACGACTATCAACTGACAACTTCCGGCTACCGAGACTTGGTGCGCGATTTCTGCGCCGCCATGGCTCTCGATCAGCCGGTTTTGATGGGTTGCTCCATGGGCGGACGCATCGTGCTGCATCTGGCGCTGGATCATGGCGACGACTACCGGGCGGTGATCGCGCTGGAAGGCGCCGACAAGCTGGAGCCCTACTACGACACCGATTGGTTGCACCGGGCGGACGTGCATGGCGGCGAAATCGCGGCCGGCTATGTCTCCGGCCAGATCGCCCCGCAAAGCCCGGACGAATTCCGCTGGGAGACCTTGTGGCACTATATGCAATCGGGTCCGGGCGTGTTCAAAGGCGATTTGCATTTCTATTGGCAGGACGGGGACTTCGACGACAGATCGGCGAACATCGATACCTCCCGATGCCCTGTCTATCTGTTGTCCGGCGAATACGACAATTCCTGCACACCGGAGCGGGCCGAAGCCACCCATCGGCGCATCGCCGGATCGACCTTGAACGTGATGGAAGGGCTGGGGCATTTCCCGATGTCGGAAAACCCGGATCTGTTCCGCCAACACCTCCTGCCGGTCTTGGCCGCCATCGCGGCCGACGGCCCCCGATAAGAGATTTGGAGCAAAACAACATGCCGAGAAGCAGCGAATTCGACTTTCGGGAACAACATGTCGTGGTCACTGGCGGCAGCAACGGCATTGGCTTGGCGATTGCCGAAGCCTTCAAAAATGCCCAAGCCAGTGTGATTATTACGGGTACGAAACAAGTATCAAACGACTACGATCACGATCTCTCCGGATTCGATTATCGGTCGCTGGATACCGGCGACGCCGAGGCCGTCAGCGCCTTCGCGGATAGTGTCGACGTCGTAGATGTCCTGGTGAACTGTGCCGGCACGGCCTTGGGGCCGATGGAATATCAAGTTGACGGCTGGCAGCGGATCATTGACGTCAACCTGACCGGCAGCATGCGCCTGGCCACCGATCTGTTGGACAAACTCTCGGATCGGCAAGGGGTGGTGATCAATATCGCCTCCATGTCCAGTTACGCAGGGTTCCCCCATGCCCCCGCCTATGGCGCCAGCAAGACCGCCATCGTGTCCGCTGACCAAGTCGCTGGCCATAGCCTGGGCGGATCGCGGCGTTCGGGTCAATGCCATCGCGCCGGGCTGGGTGGATACAAATCTGACTCAGGGCACGCAGGCAGATGCGCACCGCAATGCCGCGATCGTCGCTCGAACGCCGCTTGACCGATGGGCACAGCCGGAGGAAATGACCGGCGCGGTCCTGTTCCTCTGCTCCGACGCGGCGGGCTTCATTACCGGCGTCACACTACCGGTCGACGGCGGCTTTTCGGCGGCTTGATTTCACCTAATGCCTTCTCTATCCTCCGCCGACCCGAGATTTGCTCGGTGCGAAGGATCTTGACCATGGCACATACGGCTCAACAGACCGGCCAAACGACCGTGACGCTCAACGCCGAACTTCATGGCGTGACCGTATATCCGTGCATGTCCATGGGTATCACCAGCACCGGGCCACTTAGGTAACAACCCACAGTCGGCCCGCCCAGCGGACGGGTCGACGGAAGGAAACATTCCCCATCACTGACTTTGTCCACCGGGCGGCCGACCCGCTTGAAAGGACAAGTCATGACTCAATTCCACCTTTTCGTATCCAGATATGAATCCGTCCGAGGCCCGTACGACTTCCGGATAGGAGGGCGCTACGATGCACGACGAAGATGAAAACGCGGCGCAACGCCGCCTGACCTGGGATATCCGCCGACTGAATGCGGCCAAGGTCTGCCATAGCGCGATCTTCGTCCTGCCGGTACTGCTGCCCTATTTTCAGCGGCAGATCGGATTGGACTTCCAGCAACTGCTGATCGGCGAGGCGGCTTTCGCCGCGGTTATCGTGGTGATGGAAGTGCCGTCGGGCTGGCTGGCCGATATCTGGGGGCGCAAGCGGGCGCTGTGCCTGGGCTACGCCCTGAACGCCGTCTGCTACATGCTGCTATGGGCCGCCGACGGCTTCTGGCTGGCGATAACGGCGCAAGCCTTGATCGGCGTCGGCATCAGTCTGATTTCAGGCGCCGATGTGGCACTGCTTTACGACCGCCTGGCGGAACGGGAGCAGACCCAAAGATACCGCAAGTTGGAAGGCCTGCGGCACGGCCTTGGCCTTTATTCGGTTGCCGGCGCCTCCCTGGCCGGCGGTGTAATGTATTCAATCGACCCCTATCTTCCGGTGCTGGCGACGGCCGCGGCGGAAGCGGTGGCGGCATTGATTACGCTGGGTGTGCGCGAACCGGCCCGGCGGCGCCAACCGGTCGAGGGTCATCCCATCGCCGACATTCTGAGCGCCGTCCGCCGGGCCGTCCGGGCGCGACCGGAACTGGCTTATCTCTTCCCGTTCGCCGCCGCGCTTTGGGGCACGTCGATCAACGGTTATTGGGTGCAGCAACCATACTTCCTGCATGCGGGCATCCCCTTGATCTGGTTCGGCGGATTGGCGGCCCTGACCCATCTGCTGGGCGGTCTGGGTAGTACCTGCGGCCATTGGCTGGAACGGCGCTGGTCGCAGAGCGATATTCTGTTGGCCTTGACGGCTTTGCTGGCCGGCGCCTACGCCTTGATGACCTTGGATCCCGGCTTGTCGGGAATCGCTCTATTGATGCTCAGCTCGGTGATCTGGGGCGTCAGTGGCCCGATATTCTATGACATGGTCAACGCCCGGGTCGATGAGGCGCGCCGGGCCACCATGATTTCGGTCGCCGGCCTCGGTGTCCGCCTAGCCTTCGTACCGATCAGTCTGACCGTCGGTGCTCTGCAGGACCGATATGGCATTGTGACCGCGATCGGCTTTCTGCCGCTGCCGTTGCTGTTCGTCGCCTTGCCGGTATTTTTGGTCTACCGGCGCATCGAACGATTGGGGAATAGGTAAAAAAAGTGGGGCGGGCTGCCACCCGCCCCACGTTCATGAGGGAAAGCACAAGCTTGAAACGCGATGAGGGTACAAGAACGCGAACGTCACAAACCTTTTACATCTACTCTTCCTACATGAGACTCAGTCGTTTTTCCGATGCCTAACTGCAAACACGATGGGCTAGGACGTACCAACGTTCATTCCGGCGCTTAAATCTTTGTCGAGAGAAGGGCCATCATGGTCACCGCCGCAATGGCGATGGGGGTTAGTACGGTAAACTTGACGAACATGCTCAGCATTTCATTTCCAAGTCGGTTTGCACTCAACCTGCCTCCTGAATTATTTCGATTCCTCCGATACTCACACTCAATGGATGGTAATCAAATGTTAATAAATTAAGGCGCAATTCCGCCAGTGGTTTCGCTTCGAATAATTCGAAAATTTTATTTAGTTTCCGCGCGTTATCCGGGATCGGCGGTGCCGGGAATGGGTTACCAGTTATCCCAATGGACGATGTCTTCGAAATTGTCCCGCTTGGCCGGCTTGAAGTCCGTACCCTTGGTGTAGGCGACCGGCAGCAAGGCGACCTGCATGACATTTTCGGGGATGCCCAGGAGTTCCGCGGCCTTCGCTTCATGCGCGAGATGGAAGCTGGTCAGGGTGGACCCGAGGCCACGGGCGCGGAGCGCCAATTGGAAGCTCCAGACCGCCGGGAAGATCGATCCCATCAGACCGGCCCAACTCTGGCGCGGCGGGTTTTCGGACATATGGCCGACATGGATACAGGGGATGACCAGCACCGGCACCTCGGCCAAATGATCGATCAGATACTGGGCCGAATCCGCAACCCGGAGAGTCTGCCGGTCGCCGCTTTTTTCGGCCGCCCTGCCGATCCGTTGCAGATAGTCGCCCGCACCGGACTTGTACATTTCCGCCAATGCCTCTCGTTTAACCGCATCCTCGACGATGACCCAGGACCAGCCCTGACTGTTGCCGCCGGTCGGCGCCTGCATGGACAGCTTGATGCAATCCCCCAGCACCTCCCGGGGCACGGGACGGCTCAGGTCCAGACGCTTGCGGACGGCCCGCGTGGTGGACAGCAGCGCATCGGTGATCTCGAGATCGAAAACGGCGTCGGTCATGCTAATCTCCCTATTGCTTCATCCATCCATAACCTCAGGACCCGGCAAGGTAAACCATGGCATCGCGAAAACCTCGTGCCCGCGACATCGGCATCCCGTTTCAAGGCGACACCGGCCCGCATAACAACATCACCGACGTGGCCGGTGTCGAAGTGGGCTATTACACGCTCGTGACCGGCGCGCCGGAGGAGTATGTCGACGACGCTTCGCCCGTCGCCCGCACCGGCGTGACGGCCATCCTACCCCGCGGCAAGGCGCGGACGACGGTCTTGGCCGGCCGCCACAGCCTGAACGGCCAGGGCGAGCTGACCGGCGTGCACTATATTGACGACTATGGCCGCTTCAACGGGCCGGTCATGCTGACCAATACCTTCAGCGTCGGCTGCGTCCGCGATGCCGCCTACAAATGGTTCATGCAACGGGATCTGATCGAGGAATTCAGCATGGCCGGCGAGCGCGTTGAAGGCGCGACGGTGATCTATCCGGTGGTCGGCGAAACCTATGACGGGGTGCTGAACAATGCCCGGGGTTTTCTGGTCAAGGAAGAACATGCCTTCGCCGCCATCGAAGACGCAAAAAGCGGACCGATTGCCGAAGGAAATGTGGGCGGCGGCACCGGCATGCAATGCCATCGTTTCAAGGGCGGCAGCGGCTCCGCTTCCCGCCGATTGAGCCCCGCTGATGGCGACTACACCTTGGGCGTCTTCGTGCAAGCCAATCATGGCGAGCGCGAGCAGTTCGCGATCCGGTCCGTGCCGATGGGCCAGCTAATCACCGACTGCGATCCGATCCTGAACGGTATTGTGCCGGGCGGCGGCGGGCTGTCGCCGAAGCCCGATACCGGCTCGATCATTGTCGTGGTCGCCACCGACGCACCGGTCACGCCGGAGCAACTCGGTAAGCTTTGCAAACGGGTGCCCATGGGTTTGGGCCGGCTTGGCGGCGGGACCGGTGACTCTTCCGGCGATATCTTTCTCGGCTTCTCGACCGCCCATACAAGCGAACAGCTAACCCAATCGACGGCGCCGGTAGCCCGCGACTGCCTGCCGCATGAAATGCTCGACCCTCTGTTCCGGGCCGTGATCGACGCGACGGAAGAAGCGATCCTGAACGCCATGGTCGCGGCGGAGACGATGACTGGCATCAACGGCAATACGCTATACGCCCTGCCTCACGATCAGGTGCGGACATTGCTTGACCGCTACAACATGTTGGCTTGAGCCGATGGTATCCGGATTAACCTTCCAAGGTCCGCCGCAATAGCTCGATATCTTCCGCCAACGAGGATTCGGTTTGGCGCAATTCGTCGATCCGCTTCACCGCGTGCATCACGGTGGTATGGTCCCGGCCGCCAAATTTCCGCCCAATTTCCGGCAACGAGCGGGCGGTCAGTTGCTTCGCCAGATACATCGCCACCTGACGCGGCCGGGCCACATTGCGGGCGCGGCGGGCCGAATGCATGTCGGCCATGCGGATATTGTAATGGGCCGCCACATGCTTCTGGATTTCCTCAATCGTGATCCGCCGGTCGTTGGCACGCAGCAGGTCCTGCAACACGTCCTGCGCCATTTCCAGGCTGACCGGACGGCCGATCAGGTTGGCGTGGGCCAGCAACCGGTTCAGCGCCCCCTCCAATTCGCGAACGTTGGAGGTGATGCGATGGGCCATGAATTCGAGCACCTTCGGCTCGATGCGATGATCGCCTGCCTGCTTCAATTTGGCGCTGAGAATACCCAGCCGCAACTCATAATCGGTCTGATGGATATCCGCCACCAGTCCCCAGCCGAGGCGGGAGCGGACCCGCTCCTCGATATCCTCCAGATCGGAGGGCGAACAGTCGGCGGACAGCACGATCTGCTTGTTCTGGTCCATCAGAGCATTGAACGTGTGGAAGAATTCCTCCTGCGTCGAGTCCTTGCGCGAGAAGAATTGCACGTCGTCGATCATCAGCACGTCAACGGACCGGAAAACCTGTTTGAACGACACCGCGTCCCGGTCCCGGAGGGCCCGAATGAACAGATACATGAACTTTTCCGCCGACAGATAGATAACCCGCCGGCCCTGATCCTGCTCGCGGATGTACCAGGCGATCGCATGCATGAGATGGCTTTTGCCGAGGCCGACACCGCCATGCAGAAACAGGGGATTGAAGTTGACGCCAGCTTGCTGGGCCACCCGCTGGGCGGCTGCATAGGCAAGCTCGTTCGACTTGCCGACGACGAAACTGTCGAAGCGGTAACGCGGATCGAGAGGCGAAGAAATATCGTGCAAGGCCGGTTGCGCCGGCGCATTGGCCAAGCCGCCAAGTTCCGCCTGCCGACGCAAGGTCGCGTCATCGCCGCCGCAGCCGAGTTCCCGCGCCGGCGCCACCGCGCGGGCAGCCTGCGCCCGCGCCCGCGTCGACAAGGCCGCCTCGACGCGCACTTCGGCAACGCTTTTGTCCTCGCCGCGCCATAGCGCCAGTAGACGATCGCCAAAATGGGAACCCACCCAATCGCGCATGAAGCGGGTTGGTGCTTCCAAGAAGATGTCGCCATCCTCTTCGCCGGTCAGCGTTAGGGGTTTTATCCAACTATTGTAGGTTGCTTCGCCAAATTCGGCCCGCAGGCGGGTTTTTACGTGTTCCCATTGTTGTTGTCGCGCCTGATCCACTCCGACACCCTATACTATCGGCGGTTCCGCCGGTCCTACCTTCGGCCCCGGACGGTGCCGCGGAAATCGCTGCCTCACCTATGGCGCGACATGTCAGTTGGACGTCTCCGGCCACCATTGCGGTCAACCGGCTGCAAGTTCGATCACTTCAGTGAAGCGTCGGTGAAGCGCAATCGATGACGTGAACCAGGGCGTCTCCCATGCCGTGATCAGTGCGGATGCGCGTGTACCGTCTCCCGTGAACTGTGCCTTAATCCTTGACTGCCTCGCCCCGTTACGTCGGACAGGTCGCGGTCACCGCCTGTCCATTTGTTTGATTGTCGCCAAGTCGGCGCAACCAAATATTTGATTCCAATCCGGTTTTACAATCCACAGCATCCCCGGAATTCGACACCTTCGGCATCGAGTGGAATCTCTTTTCTTCCGGCCGCAAGTATTACAAACAAACTCGCTCAATCCACCAAGTAAAAACTAATGGCAGCCGAATAAAACATACTCTTGGAACTTAGTTTTGATTTGCCGCACGCCGCGCGACCAGTGAGGCTACCCTACATGGGCGCGGGCCATGTTGCAATAGGATGTGAGGCGCGAGAGGGAAATTTTTTCGAGCCATTTGTCACGAATCCCAAGCAATGACTAGATATGGACGCGATGTCATACGACGCCACTACGAAATAACCGGCGCTTCCGGGCTTTGCGCCAGATCGGGAGAAACGTCGTATGAACGTATATGGTAAATAAAACGGAAAGAGCCGCGCGGTTGCCCGCACGGCTCCGAATCGTCATAGAACTGTCGCGTTCAGCGCAAATCGCTATCCGTCCGCGAGGGCGTTCACCCGATGCGAAAGTCGGGAGATTTTCCGAGCGGCGGTATTGCGATGGACAATATTTTTCTGCGCCGCCCGCGCCAAGACCGGCTCCGCCGCCTTCAAAGCGGCATCCGCCGCGGCTTTGTCGCCGCTCGCGATGGCCTCTTCCACTTTACGCAGATAAGTACGCATCTTACTGCGGCGGGTGCGGTTTTGAGCCGCCCGCTTCACGTTCTGCCGAATGCGTTTTTTCGCTTGTTTGCTGTTCGCCATAGCGATCCTCGGATCTTCAAATCTGTCCTACACCCCTGGGGTGCGAGGCGCGGTTATAGAACCCTCGCGCCACCCGGTCAAGCGGGATATCCCCTTAAATTAGCGGTTTTTGAATTGCGGTTCCCGCTTCTCGACAAAGGCCGACATGCCTTCGTTTTTGTCTTCGGTGGCGAACATGGCGTGGAATATACGGCGCTCGAATCGAACCCCCTCGTTCAAGGTCGTCTCATAGGCGCGATTGACCGCTTCCTTGGCCACCATCACCGCCGGCAGAGACAGCGAGGCGATTTTTTCCGCTGTCTTTAAGGCGTCGTCCATCAGGCCGTCGAGCGGTACGACGCGGGAGACCAAGCCGGCACGCTCCGCCTCCTCCGCATCCATCATCCGCGCGGTCAGGCACATTTCCATGGCTTTGGATTTGCCGACGAAACGGGTCAGGCGCTGGGTACCGCCGGCACCCGGAATAACGCCCAGATTAATCTCCGGTTGGCCGAAGCGGGCATTGTCGGCGGCGATAATGAAATCGCACATCATGGCCATTTCGCAACCGCCGCCAAGCGCGTAGCCGGCTACTGCCGCGATCACCGGCTTGCGGCAGCGGGAGACACGCTCCCAACCGTCGGTAATGAAATCCTCGAGATAGACGTCCATATAGTCCTTCGGCGCCATCTCCTTGATATCGGCGCCGGCGGCGAAGGCGCGCTCCGAGCCGGTCAGAACGATGCAGCCGATCCCGTCATCGCCCTCGAATTCGTCCAACGCCTGCTCTAAATCGGCGATCAACCCGGCATTCAGCGCGTTCAAGGCGTCCGGGCGGTTTAATGTGATGATGCCGACACGTCCTTTGATGTCGACCAAAATATTTTCGTAGGCCATGACCTTGCCTTTCTGTCGTGACTTTCTATCGTTTGTCGCGGGGGTTATGACCGATCGGGTCGAGGCAATCAACCGACCATCTCACATCCGATGGAAGACCCAACGTAGTTTGGTGCCGTCGGCGGCGGTTTTGCCTTCGAGTTTAATGCTCTTCGTCCGCCGCACATGACCGGCACGGGTACGGTAGCTGACCTCGCAAAGGTCCAACTCACCGCCATCGCAACGGAATTGCCAACCGCCGCCGGAATTGAGCCGCAGTAATATCGTCTGACCGTCCTGCAATTGGCTCGCCTGAACGTCCGGATGCAGGTGGAAATAAGCGGCGCAAGGACGGCCGTCGGCAAAGGCGTCATTGGCCCGTAACAGCACGTCTTCGCCGCGCAGATTGCTGCCGTCGCCGTCGAGGAAGAAGCGGCGCTGATGCAAGACGCCGAAATTGCCTTGAAATCCGCCATGTACCGCTTCCAACCAAACGCTGTCGGCTTCGTCTTCGTGACGCCGGCACTTGATTTTGCCGGCCGACCCGTTCACGCCCCGCCCGGCAACGGTGAAGCAGGAACTGGCCGGGCCGTTCTCTTCCTCCACTTCGACCCCGTTGATCACCAGGCGGTTCGGGCCGATGGATAATTCAAAACTGAGAACGTCCGCATAACCGTCGCCGTTCGCCTCGATCGGCGAGCGGCCAGTATCGATGATCGCCAACGAATGGTCCGCTGAAAGCCGCTGATAGCCGCCGACCGCGGCGATATTGCCGTTTCGATAGGGCGATCCGGACAATCCGACCGCGAGGTCGATCTCGGCCAGTCGAGACCCACAGGCCCCACCGAAATCCGCCAAACCGCCATCGCCGTGACGCAGCAGTTGGATCACGGACATTACCCTCTCCACTTGCTGGGCCACCTGGTCGGTCAGCGGATGAGCGGCCCGGCGCAGATCGCCAAGCAGCGCCACCAAATCCCGGGCGACCGCGAACTGCGTCTTCGGATCCCGTTGGAAATAGCCGCCTTCCGGCGGAAACTGCGCCGCCAACTCGCGGGCCAGCGCCTTGCCGCCGAGATACAAGATTTTTTCGTTGCCCGGCACCTCGACGCCGCCAGTGACGAGGGCCATGGCCACGGTCAGCCGTTGCCGACCGGGTTTGGCCATCTGCCCGGCGGCGCGGAGATAGCGCAATTGGCCTTGGATGCTGGCCAGAATGCGATCCCGGTGCCGCGGTTCCAGTCCTTGCAGCAGCAACTTGCCGTGGCGCAACCAATTCAGCAACCGTTGTCCGACTACGTCCGGCGCCCAGGTGACCGCGTCGAAATTCCTATTTTGCTCGATCCAGGACAACACCATGCGCTGGGCCAGCAGCTTGGCGGAGTCCGTCTTGACCGCGTCGATATCGGCCAGCCAATTGAACCGGTGTAGGGCCCGGGTCCAACGCACCTGCTCGGGCGCCAGATCCCAGGGCGGCTGGTTCGGCATGATCTCTTCATGATCGGCGAAGCGGTAGCGGCCCTGGAAGATCGCGTTTCCCCGATCGGCGTCGCCGGGCCAGCGGTTCCGGCAAAACCCGTTCAGCTTCATCGGCGGCACCGATTTCAGATACCGGTTGAACAGCCGCGTTTTATAAGTCTGGCGACGGCTCCAGTTGGCGAAACGCCGGCCGAGCGAAAGTTTGGTTTCGGGGGGTGTCCAGATCTGCTTGCTCATCGTCAACAGGCCCGTAGTTTAGCGATATTTTCGACATAGCTTGCCGCCCCGCCGGCGAATGTCGCGGTACCGGCGACCAGGACATCCGCGCCCGCCGCGACAATTTGCCGGCAATTGTCCGCACCGACGCCGCCATCGACTTCCAAATCGATTTGCCGGCCGGTAACGTCGATGCGGCGGCGCAATTCAGCGATCTTCTCAAGCTGGCTGGCGATGAAGCTTTGGCCGCCGAAACCCGGATTGACGCTCATCACCAGCACCAGATCGACGAGATCGAGCAAATTCTCCACCGCCGACACCGAAGTGCCGGGATTGAGCGCGATCCCCGCCTTTTTGCCCAGGCTACGGATCAGCTGCAGACTGCGGTGCGGATGCGCCGTCGCCTCGGCATGAATGGTGATAATGTCGGCGCCGGCCGCCGCGAAATCCGCGATATAAGGATCGACGGGGGAGATCATCAGATGGACGTCGAACGGTTTTTCGCTATGCGGGCGCAACGCCGCGATCACGGCCGGCCCAATGGTCAGGTTGGGCACGAAATGCCCGTCCATGATATCCACATGTATATAGTCGGCGCCCGCATCCGTAACGGCGCGCACCTCCTCGCCCAAGCGGGCGAAGTCGGCGGACAGGATCGATGGGGCGATACGAACCGGCTGTTGCATAAAATTTTAGCTAACAATTTGTTTGGCCGCCGACAAGCGGTAGACATGCCAAACGGCCTGTCTATTCCTGTCGTTCCAATTGCGCGATATAGAAACCGTCGATTCCGCCTTGAATCATATGCGGTTGGGTCAAGACATCGCCATCCGAGGTAAGGCAGCCAGG
This sequence comes from Alphaproteobacteria bacterium, assembly GCA_965216645.1. Lineage (GTDB taxonomy): Bacteria > Pseudomonadota > Alphaproteobacteria > CBDCGJ01. The sequence continues at coordinate 53,785 of CBDCGJ010000012.1, forward strand.
CGGGAGACCTAGTGACCCGGCGTCGATAGGCAGCCGGGTAAAGTTCGGAAACCGCGTCAGTAAGCTGGCGATTCGGGCCGCGCCCTCTGCTGAAATCAACGAACAAACACAATATATGGCACGACCGCCAGGGCGAACTACACTCTGTAGATTATCCAGAAGCGCGTCTTGGACGGCGATCATACGCTCGATATCGGCCGGTTCGCGTAGATGCAGGACGTCGGGACGCCGCCGGATGGTCCCCGTGGCACTGCAGGGTGCGTCCAGCAATACCAGGTCGAAAAGTTGTTGCGGATGCCATTCGGCGGCGTCGGCCGCGACAATCTCCGCCGACAGCTTCAACCGTTTCAAATTCTCTCTCAAACGACCCAGACGCTTGTCGGAGATGTCGAGGGCCGTGACGTCCGCGCCCATTGCCGCCAATTGTGCCGTCTTACCGCCAGGGGCGGCACAGAGGTCGAGCACGCGATCGCCCGCCGCCGGCGCCAGAATTCGAGCCGGCAGGGCGGCACCGGCGTCCTGCACCCACCAGTCGCCGGCATCGTAACCAGGCAGGTCGGCAATATTGCCGGCATCGTGCAAACGCACGGTTCCGCCCGGCAGCACTTCGCCATCGAGACAAGTTGCCCAGGATTCCGGATCGTCCTTCACCGTCAAATCGAGCGGCGCCGGCGTCAACAAGGCGGTCAGCAGCGCCGATCTGTCGTAAGGCGCGAATGCCTGCCAAAGCCAATCCGGGCAATTTAAGCGGGCTGGGTCCTGATTGGCTAAAATCGCGTCTTTCTCCCGCTGCAGCCGGCGCAACACCGCATTGATCAGGCCTTTGTATTGCGGATAACGCCGGGCGGCCGCCACCGCCTCATTGACCGCCGCATGAGGCGGCGTGTCGAGAAACAGCAGCTGTGCCGCCGCGAGCCGCAGGATCGGGCGGATCCGCGCCGCCCGCCGATCCAGCGGCCGGCTCAAACATTGATTGAGCGCGTCGTCGATTTGTCCCAATCGCCGCAACGCGGTCAGCACCAACAACCTGGCGAAACCCCGATCCCGCGCCGGCAAGTCGTTCAATGCCGCCTGCCCGTCGGCAAGCGCCTGATCCAGCGTCCTGCCCTTATCAAGCATTGCGCCGAGCAGTTTGAAGGCCACTTGCCGGGCCGATGTCCCGCGTCGTTGCGTCATCGCGCGGGTGTACAGGATGAATTGCCCATCTGTCGACAGGGGTCGACGCACCGGCTACCTTCGAACGCAAAGCAAACAGGGGGCAGCGGATGAAACTGATCAGTTTCCGCCATAAGGGACGAGATGGATACGGCCTCGTGGCCGGCGATGGTATCGTCGATGCTGGCCGGCGGTTGGGACCGAATTTTCCCACATTGCGGACAGCGCTGACGGAAATGTCGGCATTGCGGGACTTGGCCGGCGAAACGCCGGATGTGGACATGACCGAAATCGAGTATCTGCAACCGATCACCGATCCGCCGCGCATCACCTGCGTCGGCTTGAACTACACCAAGCATATCGCCGAGGTCGGGGCGGCAACGCCGTCACAACCCTCGATCTTTGCCCGTTTTCCGCATTGCCAAGTTGGCCATGACCAACCAATGGTGCGGCCCACGGTTTCGGACAAGTACGATTTCGAGGGCGAGCTGGCCTTCGTCATCGGTCGGAGCGGCCGGCATATCGGTGAAGCGGATGCATTGGCCCATGTCGCCGGCTACGCCTGCTTCAATGACGGCTCTCTGCGCGATTATCAGCGCGACGGCAGCGTTCTGGCGGGTAAGAATTTCTGGCATTCGGGCGCCTTCGGGCCCTGGCTGGTGACTGCGGATGAGGTGACCGACCCCGCCGATCTAACGTTGGTCACCCGATTGAACGGCGGGGAGATGCAGCGGGACAATACCGGCGGCTTGCTGTTCACGGTGCCAAAGCTGATCGCCTATCTCTCCGCCATCTGGCCGCTGCAAACCGGCGACGTGATCGCCACCGGTACGCCCCACGGCGTCGGCCTGGGACGCACGCCGCCGGTCTGGATGAAGCCGGGCGACGAAATCGAGGTCGAGATCAGTGGGATCGGCACGCTTCGAAACAGAATCGTCGACGAATAGCGGAACGGGAGAACGCGGATGAGCATTCTGGATACCCCTCTTTTCCAGGGCCAACGGGCGCTGGTCACCGGCGCCGCCTCCAATATCGGCCGCGCCATCGCCGCGCGGCTGGCCGGAGAGGGCGCGGCACTGACAGTCACGGATATCGATGGCGAGCGGCTCGCAGAGCTTACTGGCGAATTGGACGGCAAGCCGCGATCTGTCGTCGCGGATTTGTCCGGAAGCGACGGCTGGCGCGAACTTTGGCGCGCCGTCGAGACGGAGCCGTTCGACATTTTCGTCCACTCCGCCAGCCCAAAACGTCACGAAACCGATTTGGCGATGACGGTGTCCGAAGGCGTTTTCGACGCTATGTTGAACACCAATCTTCGGTCCGGTTTTTTGCTCGGGCGGGCGGTTGCAGATGCGATGATTGCCCAGGGGCGCGGCGGCCGGCTACTTTACCTGACCTCCTTACATGCGGACGATGCGCGCAACCTGCCCCATTATTCGGCCGCCAAAGCCGGCACAGGCATGATTGTCAAGGAGCTCGCACGCGCGCTCGGCCCCCAAGGCATTCGCGTCAATGCCATCGCCCCCGGCGCCATTCCGGGTGGCGGCTTCGATACGAGTGACGAGTCCTTCCAGCCGAAACGCAAGATCCCGCTTGGCAGATTCGGTCAAGCCGACGATATCGCACGCGCCGCCATGGCACTGCTGTCCGACGACTTCATGGGCTATGTGACGGGCGCCACGCTGATTGTGGACGGCGGCCTTCAGCTCTTCAACTGGATCGACCGACCGGACGCATAAGTGCCGCTTGGAGGCGGCAGATAGTTCCGTTAGGCTAACCATTCTCGCGGATACGCCATCCGCCACGAAATCAAGGAATTGATCAGGAGGGGGAATGATGGACTATTTCGACATGGGCGCGTTCAGCCGTGCGGTCACCACGCAATCCGAGGACGCGCAGATTTGGTTCGACCGGGGCATCAACTGGGTTTATGGCTACAATCATATGGAAGCGGTGGCCTGCTTCCAGAAAGCGCTGGAGCACGACCCCGACTGCGCCATGGCCCATTGGGGCGTCGCTTACGCGGCCGGTCCGAACTACAACCTGCCCTGGCGGCTGATGGATCCGAACGGTCAGGCGCAGGCCTTGGCCATGGCCTATGACGCCACGCAGATCGCGCTCGAGAAAGCGCCGAATGCGACGGAAGTGGAACAGGCCCTAATCCGCGCCTTGCCGGCCCGCTATCCGGAGCGGGAACCGATCCCAGACATGCGGCCCTGGGATCAGGCCTACACCAACGCCATGCGCGAGGTCTATGAGGCCCACCCGGACGATCTGGAAGTCCGCACCATCTTCGTCGAGGCGATCATGAACGAGACGCCCTGGCGCATGTGGGACCTGCAGACCGGCGGCGTCGCCGACGGCGCCGGCACCGTGGAAGCGCGTGAGGTTTTGGAAGGGGCGCTAGAGAATATTCCGGCGACCTGGGAACATCCGGGCATGCTGCATCTCTATGTCCATCTGATGGAAATGTCGCCGTTCCCGGAACTGGCATTGCGCGCCGGCGACAAGCTACGCGATCTGTCGCCGGACGCCGGTCATTTGATCCACATGCCGACCCATATCGACGTGCTTTGCGGCAATTACCGGGACGTGGTCGTCTACAATCAGAAGGCCAGCGTCGCCGACCGCAAGTTCCTGGCCAAGGAAGGACCGCTCAATCTCTACGCCGCCTACCGCACCCATAATTATCATTTCGCCATCTATGGCGCGATGTTCATGGGCCAATACCAGCCGGCCATCGACGCGGCGCAGGAGCTGATCGACACCACGCCGGAGGAGCTGTTGGGCGTGACCACCCCGCCCATGGCCGACTTCATCGAAGGGTATATCCCGATGAAGCAGCATGTCCTGATCCGCTTCGGCAAGTGGCAGGAAATCGTCGACCAACCGCTGCCGGAGAACCAGGACCTCTACTGCTCGACCACAGCGATGATGCTTTACGCCAAATCCGTGGCCCATTCGGCCATGGGTCAGGTCGCGGAAGCGGAGAAAGCGAAGGAAGCTTTCCTGGCGGCCAAGGAAAAAGTGCCGGAAAGTCGCCGGGTCCACAACAACACCGTTGTCGATCTGCTGGAGATCGCGGAGGAGATGCTGAACGGCGAACTGGAATATCGCCGCGGCAACTACGACACCGCCTTCGCCCATCTGCGCAAGTCGGTGGATCTGGACGACGCCCTGCCCTATGACGAGCCCTGGGGTTGGATGCAGCCGGCACGGCATGCGCTCGGCGCGCTGCTGATGGAACAAGGGCATTTCGAGGAGGCGGAGGCGGTCTATCGCGCCGACTTGGGTCTCGATAAGACCTTAAGCCGGGCCTGTCAGCATCCGGGCAATATCTGGAGCCTGCACGGCCTGCACGAATGCCTGAGCCGGCGCGGCGAAAGCGCGGAATCGCTGCATATCAAGCAGCAGCTCGACCAGGCCTTGGCCCGGGCGGATGTAAAGGTGCATGCGTCCTGCTATTGCCGACAGCAACAGCAGGCGGCGTAGCGATCTATTCCGCCTCCGGCGGGATCAGGTCGTCGTCGATCTGGAAACCGGCTTCCTTGTAATACCGATAGGCGCCGGCATGGAGCGGGACGTTCATTTCGTTCAACGCGGTTTCCTTGTCGATCACCTTCATCCAGGGCGCCGCCGCGTGCAGTTCGTCAAGATGCTCCCACAGCGCCTTGGTCATCTGATAGACCGTTTCCTCGTCGAGCCACATATGGGTGCCGAGGCCGACCCAAGAGCCGATCGTCGGCACGTCTTTCTCGTTGACCTGGTTCTTGTAGGTGCCGGCGGGAATAACCTGCTTCGTCCGGCCCGGCAGGGACAGGGCGTCTTCGAGCGCGGGCTCGCCCCAGGCACTGTCCGGGATGCCGATGATCCGGATCGGCGCCACGTCCGCGAATTTCTGTACCGCCGGGCTGGGCAAGTTCGTCGGCGCGAAATAGACATCCATCTTTCGCTTGGCGAAAGCAGCCGCCGCGTCTTTCCAATTATAACGAACCGCCTCGAAATCCTTGCCCTTGGCGTAACCGGTGGCAGCCTCCATGATCTGTATCGCGACCTTGGTCGCCGCACCGGTCGGCGGCCCCAGAAAGACCTTCTTGCCCTTGGCATCTTTCAGCGAGGCGATACCGGAATCCTCGTAGACGATGATGTGGTAAGGACCGGCCGGGTAGCTGATGATGCTGCGCAGTTTCTTGTTCAGTTCCGGCGCTTTCCGCAGCAAGCGATACATGGCCTCGCGCCGCTGCATCATGTGATTGATGGTCGGCGCGTTCAGAAAAAGATCGACTTTCTTCTTGGCGGCGTGGACCGCGGATTTGGTGGCGGCTTTGCCGACCGTGACCTTGATCCGGATCGGCAAATATTTCTCGACGATCTGCTTGAACACCGCCTGGAACTGCCCCGCCGCCGTACCGACCGGCAGGCTGTCCATGGACAGCACTTTCTTCGCCGCCAAGGCATTACCCACGCTGGCGAGACAGATCAATACCGCCGCCGCCGCGCTGATGACGCGGATATGCATGGTCCGTTACCTCCTTGTCGCAAATTATTTTTGCTTTATGTCTTTTTTGTGCGTGTAGGCACGACTATAGAGTCCGTGGCCAACCGGCCCCGGTCGGTAAAAATGTACCAGGATCGGCGCCACGGGTTATGTTGCGCCGAATCCTGGAATTTGCCAAGTATTTCGAACCGTTACTTCGCTTCCGGCGGGATCAGGGCGTCGTCGATCTTGAAGCCGGCTTCCTTGTAGTATTTGTAGGCGCCGGCATGCAGCGGGATGTTCATCTCCTTCAGCGCCGTGTCCTTGTTGATCGCCTTCATCCAATCGGCGGTCTTATGCAGCTCGCCCAGATTGTCCCAAAGCGCCTTGGTCATACCGTAGACCGTGTCTTCGTCCAGCCACATATGGGTGCCGAGGCCAACCCAGGAACCGATGCTGCGGACGTCCGCCTCGTTGACTTGATTTTCATATGTATTGGCGGGAATGACTTCGTTGGTCCGTCCCGGCAACGCCAGCGCGGCTTTCATCGACGGCTTATCCCAGGCATGATCGGGGATGCCGATAATGCGTATTTTGGAGACCAGGGCGAATTGCTGGATCATCGGGCTCGGCAAGGTGGTCGGGCCGATATAGACGTCCATCTGCCGGTCCAGGAAAGCGGTCTCCGCCGATTTCCAATCGAAACGCATGGCTTCGAAATCCTCGCCCGCCTTGTAGCCGGTGGCGGCGGTCATGATCTGGGTCGCCACCTTTGTGGCCGCGCCCGCCGGCGGGCCCAGAAAGACCTTCTTGCCTTTCAGATCCTTCAGATCCTTGATGCCGGAATCCTCATAGACGACGATGTGATACGGGCCGAGGGGATAGTTGACGATGCCGCGCAACTTGCCGTTCAGTTCCGCCGCGTTCTTGACTTTCTTATACATCGCCGCCTGTTTCTGCATCATGTGATTGATGGTCGGCGCGGTCAGGATCAGGTCGACCTTCTTCTTTGCCGCGTCGATCGCCGATTTGGTGGCGGGCTTGCCGACAGAGACCTGAACTTCCACCGGCATATGCTTTTGCACGATCTGGGTGAAGGCGATGCCGAACTGCCCCGGCGTCGTGCCTGCCGGGAAACTGTCCATGGTCAGGAACTTCTTGTCCTGGGCCCAGGCGCCGCTTGCCGCCGTCAGGCCGATAGCGGCCGCGCTCAGCGCGGTGATAAAACGTTTGTTCATGCTCGATTTCTCCTGATTGCAGTTCCGTGTTATTCGATTAGACATTACCTGCGGCGGCCCGTCGGGCCTGCACACGATCGACAAGAATGATGGCGACGCCCGCTATCACGCCGACGATCTGAACTTCCGGCACCATCAGCACCAGGGCGGCACCAGCCAAGCCGCGGACAAGCCGGTTCCATATGGCGATGTTTTTACCGTCGTAGCCGCTGAAGGCGCTGTTCAAGAGCCAAATCGCCAGGATCAGCCGGAACAGAACCCAGGCAAACGCGGTCGCGCTGAATTCTTCGGTCACCAGCAATAGGCTCGGCTCGTACACAAAGACGAAGGGAACGATGAAGCCGACCAGCGACAGCCGCAGCGCGGCAATGCCGGTACGCACAGGTTCGGCGCCGGCAATCGGCGCGGCGGCCACGGCGGCCAGTGCCACCGGCGGTGTGATCGCCGACAATACGCCGAAGTAAAACACGAACAGATGCACGGCGATGGTCGGGATGCCCAACTTCGTCAACGCGGTGCCGAGCACCAAGACAATGATCAGATAGGCCGGCAGGGTCGGCATCCCCATCCCCAGCACCAGACAGGATGCCGCCGCCAACAGTAAAGCCGTAAACAGCGTGGTATCGCCAATCAACGCGACTTGCGTGGCGAATTTCAGTCCGACGCCGGTCAACTCGAACACCCCCGATCATCACGCCGATGGTCCCCACGGCCATCATGATATGCGCACCGGCAACGCCGCCTTTGGCCAAAGCCTTGAGCAGCAATTTCGGATTTTTACGCAGGTCGGGATTCAATACCAGGCCCATGACGATGGTGCTGGCGGCGGCCCAGAAGCCGGCCATGGACGGCGACCGGCCCATCGCCAGCGTTATCAGGATCGCCGCGAGCGGGACGAAAAACATCAAGGATTTCAAGCCATCGCCGGGCTCCAGCTGCACCCGCTCCTGCTTTGGGAGCGGTTTTAGACCGAGCCGTCCCGCCTCTTGCCCGACAGAGACGAAGAGACTGCCGTAATAGAGAAATGCCGGCACCACGGCGGCGATACAAATCGTCTGATAAGGCAACCCCGCCAATTGGGTCATCAGGAAGGCGGCGGCCCCCATGACCGGCGGCATGATCTGCCCGCCGGTCGAGGCCGCGGCTTCCACCGCGCCGGCGAAGGAGCCGGGAAATCCCCGCTTCTTGATCAGGGGAATGGTCACCGCGCCGGTACCGACCACGTTCGACACGACACTGCCCGACGACATGCCGAAGACGCTGGAGGCGATAATCGCCGCATGGGCGGGCCCGCCGCGGGTGCCGCCAGTGGCCCGAAGCGCCATGCGAATCATCACCTCGCCGGCTCCGGTTCCCTCCAGCAAGGCGCCGAATACGATGAAAATGAAAACCAACAGTACAACCACGCCGGTGGGGGAATCCGAAAACGCCTTGGAAGCCGTACCAGATGATCTCCATGGTCAATTCCAGGGAAAACCCGGAATGCCGTAGGAACCAGGGCATGTCCTGACCGAAGAGGCAGTAGAGCAGGGTGATCAGGCCGACGGCGGCCAAGACCAGCCCGAATACGCGACGGGTGAACTCGATCAAGGACAATATGGCGATCAAAGCCGTCGCCTGGTCAATGATCGAGAACTCGGCGACCAGATTCTCGATATCGTCGATCTTGCCCAAAAAGTTCCAGCAGGCGTAGGCCAGATTGGCCAAAAGCAGCGCATCGACCAACCAGGCCAAGCCGACCAAGACGGCGGATTTGTCTCTGAGCTTCGCCGCCAACGGACTTGTCGCCACCACGACCACCGCGCAAGCGAACAACGCGCCGGCGCGGATATACTCCGGATGCACATATTGCCCGGCATAGGCCACATAGATCGAATGCAGGGCCAGAGCGACGGCGATCGCTCCGCCGACAAGCATGGCGTTGTGAAAAATACCGGGCCCCGCAACGTCTGCGCTCAAGTCGGGGGCTTCCGGATCGGGGCTGTTACTCATCGGTGAATTTGCCGTCAGCGGGATGAAGGAAAACTTATGTCGGGCGCTGCCAGCGGTTCGACCACCGATCGATTGGTTTGGTTCTTCCGTTAACCAAATAGACCATAACCGATTACCATGTTCAACAGAGTTGACATAACGTCCACCGGCCACCGGACTTGAATTACGGGTCTGTCCGGCTCAAGCTGCAAAGAGACAACAAAACAAAATATGGAAACGGGACCATGAGCGACGAGATTCAAGAGGCTTTGGAGAAATTGTTCGGCGCCAATTCGGCGCTGTATCAGAACCGCGGTTTCCAACGGCGCATCGGCTGGGGCAAGAAACCGGCCTTGCTGATCATCGACATGGCTAATGCCTGGACCCGGCCCGACCACGCTTTCAGTTGCGTCGACATGGATCCGGTTATAGAGGCCAATCAGGCGTTGCTGCAGGCATTTCGCGCCAAGGGCTTGCCGATCATCTATACCTCGACCGCCTATGACGTGATCGACGGGGCGATCAGCGACGCCGGCCTTTGGCATCACAAAATTCCGGCGGAGGTGCTGAAAGCCGGCGGCGAGGCCGTCGAGATTGACGACCGCCTGGCACCCCGCGACGGCGAGATCGTGATCCTGAAGAAACGCGCCAGCGCCTTCCATGGCACTTATCTCGCCGGCATGTTGCAAGCCGCCGGGGTCGACACCCTGGTGATCACGGGTGTCACCGCCAGCGCCTGCGTCCGCAACAGCGTGGAGGACGCGATCGCCGACGGCTTCCGCCCCATCGTCGTGCGCGAGGCGGTCGGCGACCGCATCGCCGGCGCCGTGGCCTGGAACCTGTTCGACATCGACGCCAAGTTCGGCGACGTCGAACCGCTGGACGAGGTCCTCGACCACCTGCGGCGCAACGAATACTGACCCGGACCCATCATCCCGGCCGTAGCGGCCCTCCACCGTCATGCCGGCCGCAGTGCAGCGGAGAGCCGGGATCGTCAAGGGTCCGGTGTGCGAAAAGATCTCGGATATCGCTGAGACGATTCCGGGATGATGGGATGGACCTTTCCCGCTTTCTATTCCTCAAATGACGACTTCTATGAGCCAGAGAGACAGATTTGAAAGGAGAAAGGCCCATGACGGAGATTAAATTGTTGAGCATCGATTTGGCAAAGAACATTTTTCACATTCACGGGACCGATGGGGCGGGCGAGACGGTGTTGGAGAAGAAACTGCGCCGCGCCGCTTTGAAGCGTTATCTGGCGGCCTTGCCGCCCTGTCGCATCGCCATGGAGAGCTGCGGCGGGGCGAACTATTGGGGCCGCTATTGCCAATCACTGGGCCATGAGGTGGTGCTGATCCATCCGCGCCGGGTGGCGATGTTTTTGGGCGCGCATAAGAGCGATACGCGGGACGCCCGCGCCATCACCACCGCGGCCAGGCAGCCGGACACACGGTTTATCCCGGTGAAGACGATGACGCAGCAGGACCTGGGCAGCCTCTTGCGCCTGCGCGAGGGCCTGCTCGGCCAGCGCACCGAGACGGTCAACCGGCTGCGCGGCCTGTTGGCCGAATACGGCCATGTCTACCCCAAAGGCCGGGCCCGCTTCTGCCGCCAGCTGCCGCTTTGGCTGGCCGAGCTCGAACTCGCTCCGGCGCTCCTGCGCGGCCTGGAAATGCAGGCACTGATGCTGCTCGAGATCGAGGCTCAGATCCGCGAACTCAACGGCCTGATCAAGGCTCAGCTGAAGGCCGACGAGCGCGCCCCGTGGCTGCTTTCGATCCCCGGCATCGGCCCCTTGACCGCCGCCGCCCTCATCGCCGCCGTCGACGATCCCGGCCTCTATGCCTCGGCCCGCATGTTCGCCGCCTGGCTCGGTCTGGTGCCCAGACAGCACGGCACCGGCGGGCGCACCCGATTGTTGCGCATCACCAAACGCGGCAACGCCCTGATCCGCAAATGGCTGGTCCAGGGCGCGCACAGCCTGATCACCGTCGCCGGCCGCCAGCAACAGCCGCGCAACCGGCTCGAGGCCTTCATCATGCGCAAGCGCGCCGAAAACCTCAATCGCAACGTCCTCGCCGTCGCCGTCGCCAACCGACTGGCCCGCATCGCCTGGGCCTGCCTGAGCAAACAAACCAGCTTCAATCCCGCCGGCTGAAGCTGACCACCGCCACGCAACCGAAACCACGAACGAAACGCAAAAGACCAGCAAAACACAGCAGAAAAGGACAAACCCCATTCACCGCGAGAAGAAGACATGGCAGGACCGAGACCCGGGTCAGGACGGAGCGTCATCGACCAAAAAAGGTCGTCGGGATGATTGTACCGACCCGGGCCGCGATCGACCCATTCCGTCCAGGGCAACAAAACCCGCAAACAGGACGAATACATGAGCGTGGGTCAAAGCCACAGTTTCTTCTTGCAAATCCGGAAAGGTCCATACATGACGGAAGAACAAAACTCGTCACCCCGGATGCGGCGCAGCACGAAGTGATGCGCTGCTGGTCCGGGGACCATGGCGGCAGGTCGGGCTCGCATCTTCGACATGGTTCCCGGACCAGTTTAGCGGCACTCTGCGCCGCAGTGCATCCGAGATGACGGCTCGAATTACCGGAGCAAACCTCACTCCAGCTCGCTGACCCGATACTGCGACTTGGCCAGCCAGGCCGGATTGATTTCGACGCCCCAACCGGGGGCGTCGGTGACGCGGGCATGGCCATCTTCGATGGCGTAGGGACTGTCGACGAACAGATCCTGCTGCCAGGGATAGTAATCAGGTCCCTCGATGGCGAATTCCAGATACTTGCCGGCGTTCGGAATAGCCCTCAGCAAATGCATGGAGAACAGCGTGACCATGGACAGATTGGCGCTGTGCGGCGTGATGGGCAGGCCCGCCGCCTCGGCCATGCGACAGACCCTCAAGGTGCGCGAGATGCCGCCGAGATAGCAGACGTCCGGCTGGGCGATATTGACCGCGCCCATGTCGATCATGCGCCGCCAGATCGTCAGGTCGCAGTCCTGTTCGCCGCCGGTGACGTCGATGTCGAGGGCGTCCGTTACCTGCTTCGTCTGCTCCAGCTCCCAATAAGGACACGGCTCCTCGAAATGACAGAAGCCGTTGTCTTCGAGCATTCGCCCGATCTCGATCGCCCGCTCGGGGCTGTAGCAGCTGTTGGCGTCGATCAGCAGTTCGACGTCCGGGCCAAGCTCTTTCCGCATGGTGGGGATGATCTCTTCCGTTCGGCCCGGCCATTTGTCCTGGTTGCGGCCGGCCTCCGTACCGGCGCGCATCTTGAACGCCGTGAACCCCTTCTCGTCCCGAAGGCGTTTCAGCCGTTCGGCCTCCTCCGCCGGCGTAATGCTTCGACGCATCGAGGAGCCGTAGGCGCGCAGCGGACCCGGACTGCCGCCGATCAGCTCGGTCACCGGCTTGCCGGCCTGTTTGCCCCGCCAGTCCCAGATCGCCGTGTCCAGACCGGCCAACGCGCGGCGAAGGTACGAGCCGGGAAACTTCAGCTCCCGCTCGCACACGACATCCAGCAGATCGTCCAAATCCGTCGTATCCCGGCCGAGCGTCCAACGCGCCACCTGCCGGTGCAACACCTGTGCCGTAATGTCCGAATTGTAGGTCGAGACCTGACCCCAGCCGGTATTCCCGTCGTCCGCCGTAATGCGGACGAAGCCGACCGCCGGTGTGACGAAGCTTTCGATGCGTTTCAGTTTCATGGCGCTCCCTCACTCGCACACGACCGCGGTGCGGGACCGATACTCTCTTTATCCGGTCCATTAGGCAATAGACCGTCGTCGCCACGGGCTCCGCATCGGGTTTTGAGGCGCGACCGCTCCCTTAGCGGCGGTCGGCGATCACCGCTTCCTCATGCATCAGGCCGAGGATGTCGCGCTTGTAGGCCATGAAATCCGGCGAGGTCAGGGTCGCGATATCGCGCGGGCGGGGGATCGCGATGTCCAGAGACTTCTTGATCCGGCCCGGCCGCGCGGTCATGACGTGAACCACGTCGGCCAGGAAAATTGCTTCGTCGATGTCATGGGTGATAAATAGGACCGTTTTGTGGTCCCGTTCCCAGATCGTCAGCAGCAATTCCTGCATCAATTGCCGGGTCTGACTGTCGAGGGCGCCGAAGGGTTCGTCCATCAGCAGGATTTTCGGATCGTTGGCCAGCGCCCGCGCCAGAGCGGTACGCTGACGCATGCCGCCGGAGAGATGCTGCGGATAGGCGTCTTCGAAACCGGCGAGACCGACCGCCAGAATCAAGTCCTCGGCGACGCCGCGGCGATCGGCTTTTGTCATGCCCTTCAGCTTGGGACCGAACTCGACATTCTGGCGCACGGTCAGCCAGGGGAACAGGGTATAGCTCTGGAAGACCATGCCGCGATCGGCGGATGGCCCGTCGACAGGCACATCGTCGAGTGACAGAGTGCCGCTTGTTTCCCGCCTGCAGGCCCGCCGCGACGCGAAGCAGGGTCGACTTTCCGCAGCCGGACGGACCGACGATGACCGAAAACTGATTGTCCTGCACCGTCAACGACACCCGGTCCAGCGCCGTGACCGTGGGTTTGCCTTTACTGGCGAATTCGACAGAGACGTTATCGACGACCAACATATTTTGACTTCCGACCGATCAGAAACTGGCGGACCAGGGCAGCAGAACGCGGCGCGCCTGCTTGAACACTAAATCGGTTATCAGACCGAGGATCCCGATGGTGAAGATGCCGAGCAGAATGACGTCCGTGAACAGGCCGCGCATGGCGTTCAGGATCATGTAACCGAGCCCCGTATTGGCGGCCACCAGTTCGGCCACCACAAGATAAGTCCAGGCCCAACCCATGGTGACCCGCAGATTGTCCATCACCCCCGGCATACAGGCCGGAAACAGGACCTTCCAGATTACCTGCTGGCGGCTCGCGCCGAGGGTGTAGGAGCAGTCGATCAGGTCCTTGCTGACCCGGGCCGAAACGTCGGCGATCAGGATCAGCTGCTGGAAGAACGTGCCCAGGAAAATGACCGCGATCTTCTGTTCGATGTCGATGCCGATCCAGAGGATCAGCAGCGGGATCAGCGCGCTGACCGGGATGTAGCGCATGAAGCCGGAAATCGGCTCCACCACCGCCTCGACGAACTTGAAGCTGCCCATGAGGATCCCGAGCGGCACCGCCAGCACCGACGCCAGCGCAAAGCCGGACAGGATCACGACGAGGCTGGCCCAAGTATGTTCGAAGAGCGACGCGTCCAACACCCGTTCCCAGCCGGCCAGTACAACCTTGTGCGGCGGCGCCAGGAAGTCCGGCGGTGTCACCCCGCCATAGGTCAAGCTGCACCAGAGAGCCAGGACGGTCGCCACCGAGATCAGGCTCAACACGACATAGAGGCGCGTCGGGATCTCGACCTTGGGGGCGAAGATGGAACGGGTGGAGGACATGGTTTTGCGTCCGTGCTTCGGTCGACCCTATTGGTTCACGATCTCGAAGGCAATCAGGCTGGCCGGATCGACGTCGTGATCGAACAATCCGGCTTGCTTACCGAGTTTCAACGCGTTGCTCAACGTTTTGACGATCCCGCCGGGTGCCGACTTGGTGCCGATGAAGGCTTGGTTCATCTTCGGATCGTAGTAGGCGATCCCGGACCGGGTGTCCTTGAACACGGCGGCCTCTTTCAACCAGCCGCCGACGCCTTTCGCCATGATGGCGTCAGCTTCCTCTTCATTGGCTTTCTGCCAGGCAATCGCCTTGTTCCAGGCCCGGTACAGGGCCTTCATGTCATCGCCGCGCTTGGCTAGGATGTCCGGTGTGGTGATGACGATGTCGGTGATCAGACCAGGGGTGTTGGAGCTGTCGATCAAGAGACTGCCGTGGGCCGCTTTCTTGCCGCGGGTCAGCCAGGGTTCCCACGTTACGGCCGCGTCGACACGTTTGGCGACGAAGGCGGCACCGGCGTCGCCGGCGCTCATGTTCGAGGACTTCACATCTTTCAATGTCAAGCCAGCGTCCTGCAACAAGACGGCCAGGAAGAATTGCGAGACGGAACCCTCCGTGAAAGCGACATTCTTGCCTTTCAGGTCAGCAATGGTCTTAATTTCCTTATTGGCGACGATCCCGTCGCCGCCATTGCTGTCGTCGACGGCGAATAGATAACGGTATTGCCTGTCCTTGCTGTAAAAATTCAGCACCGTATCGACGGTGGTGACCGCCACGTCCAGGCGTCCGGCCGCGAGAGCCGGCAAACGGGTCTTGACGTCTTCCATGACGATCAGTTCGACGTCGAGGCCTTCTTCCTTAAAGAAACCCTCTTCCTTTGCAATATAGAGCGGGCCATAGCCGACCCAGGTCGAGTGGGCGAACTTCAATGGTTCGGCCGTTGCCGAAAACGCTGCCGCGGCCATGGCCAGCCCAGTAAGCGCAGCGAGGATACGATTTGCCATCAGATTCATGATTTTCTCCGTTTCGTTTGCGGGAATTACAGAAACGCCTATTACGCGGGCCGTCGTCGATTTACGGCGTCCGCGAGAACGCACAACAACTCGAACATCAGCGAAGCGCCGACCCAGGCGGTATTGCCGCTCGGATCAAAAGGCGGCGAAACCTCCACCAGGTCGGCTCCGACGAGATTCAAGCCTTGTAGCCGCCGGACCATCTTTTGCGCCTCAAAGGTTGTGTAGCCGCCGATTTCCGGCGTTCCGGTGCCCGGCGCATAGGTCGGATCGATGCCGTCGATGTCGAAACTGACATAAGTGCGGCCCTCGCCAACGATTGCGCGTGCCTCGTCCATCACGGCGTCGGGACCAAGGTCGAAATACTCTTCAATTGTGACGATGCGGATGCCTTGGGCGCGGCCCCATTCGATATCGCTGCCGTCATACATGGTACCGCGAATGCCGATCTGGATGACGCGCTTGGCATCGAGCAGCCCCTCCTCGACCGCGCGCCGGAAGGGCGTGCCGTGAGTGTAGCGCTGGCCGTTGAAGTATTCGTCGTTCAGATCCGTATGGGCGTCGAAATGGACCATGCCCAGGGGCCCATCACCCGACAGGGCGCGCAGGATCGGCAGCGTGACCAAATGATCGCCGCCAGCGGACATCGGGGCGATTCCCCGATCGATGATATCCCGGAAAAACGCGCCGACATGGCTCAAGGTATCCAACAGATCTGCCGGATTGACCGGACTGTCGCCCAAGTCGGCGCAATTGACGAGGCGGAAGGGATTGATGCCGGATACCGGATGCACCGCCCGGATCATCGTCGACAGGTCGCGCAGTTGCCGCGGTCCGTGCCGGGCCCCCGGCCGATTGGTGGTGCCGCCGTCCCAAGGCACGCCGATCAGGCCAATGTCGACTTTGGCGGCGGCGTGGGAATCGGGCTCGATCCAAGGCAAGCCCATGAAGCTGGGCGGGCCGGCGAATCTAGGTAAAACGCTGCGCGGCTTCGGCTCGAATTCGATGTCGGATCGATCCAATATTTCCTCCCCTCGCCCGCCATGACGGCGGACGAAGAGGTAATATGCATATCTTTTTTATATCGAATATGACAAAATATCGTAGTTCATTTCGAGAAGATCGAAACAAATGCCGAATTCCAATAGGTCGAAACCACTACCGAGCCTGCAGGATATCGATCTGCGTCTGTTGAAGATATTCCGTGCCGTCGTCGAATGCGGTGGGTTTTCTCAAGCTCAAGTCGAACTTGGATTGTCCGTGTCGACCATCAGCACGCATATGGCCAATCTAGAATCGCGCGTCGGTTTGACGCTCTGCCGACGCGGTCGTGGCGGCTTCGCGCTGAGCGAGCGAGGGCGTCTGTTTTACGACGCCACCGTCCGCCTGCTGAACAATCTGGAAGGCTTCCTGTCGGAGGTCGGGGAGCTACAGGGCAAGATGGTCGGCGAAATCCGCCTGGGCATCGTCGACAATCTTGTGGAAACGCCCGACTGCCGTCTCGCCGAGGCGATCGGCTGTTTCAACGAAAAGGCGCCGGATGTCCACATCACGATTCATTTCGTTTCGCCGGAGCGGACGGAGTCCTGGTTGTTGGGTGGCCGGGTGCATCTCGCCGTGATCGGCGCCGGGCCACTATCGCCCGCCATTCAAAGCCATAAGCTTTACCTGGAAAGGCAGGATCTGTATTGCGGTCAGGCACATCCCTTGTTCGAGGTCCCCGACGAAGAGATCGACCAAGACCGCATCAAGCACCTTGCCTATGTACGGCGCGGTTATTCCGTTCTCGCGCCTTACGACGACAGCTTTGCCGGTCCGGCCAGCGCCACCGTATACACCATAGAAGGCGTCGCCCATCTGGTGCTGAGCGGTCGGTTCGTCGGTTATCTGCCGCACTACTACGCCGCCCATTGGCAGGCCACCGGCCAAATGCGCGCCCTTCGTCCGGATCTGACGGGATTGGTCAATCCGATAATCGTCGCCTACGCCCGACAATTACCGTTGACGAAGCCCGCGGTCGGTTTTTTGCGCGAGATTTTGGCGATCCATGGTTCCGACGACCGCCGCGTCGCCAATGTGCCTTGATCGGAACAATCCGCGCGCCCAACTATCCATGAATGATAGACTTCCTTCGGCCGCGATCGGCGGACGGCCGAACGCGATTTTTCCAATCGACCGGCCATAGCGGCAAGGAGAGAGCGATGGCGCAGAAATCCGAAAAGATCAGTTTTCCGGGCGCGGACGGTGAGCAGTTGGCCGGGCGTTTGGATTGGCCGGCCGGGACGCCGGTGGCCTTCGCGCTCTGGGCCCATTGCTTCAGCTGCACCAAGGACATCTATGCCGCTTCCCGCGTGGCGCGGGGTTTGACGGCGCACGGCATCGCCGTCCTGCGCTTCGATTTCACCGGCCTCGGCGCCAGCGAGGGCGATTTCGCCAACACCAATTTCTCCTCCAATGTCGGCGACCTGGTGGCGGCCGCGGATTGGCTGCGCGCGCATCATCAGGCACCGCAGATACTGATCGGTCACTCGCTCGGCGGCGCGGCGGTTTTGGCGGCGGCCGGGCGGGTGCCCGAGTCCAAAGCCGTCTGCAGTATCGGCGCGCCGGCGGATCCGGCCCATGTCGCCCATCACTTCCAGGACGCCCGTGCCGAGATCGAGGCCAAGGGCGAAGCGGAAGTGCTTTTGGTCGGCCGGCCGTTTCGGATCAAGAAACAGTTTCTCGAGGATATCGAAAGCCAGAAACTAGAATCCGACATCGCCGGTCTGCGCAAGGCCTTGCTGGTCATGCATGCGCCGACCGACCAGATCGTCGGCATCGACAACGCCAGCCGGATATTTCTGGCGGCGAAGCATCCGAAGAGCTTCGTCTCCCTCGACGACGCCGACCACTTGTTGAGCCGCAAGGCCGATGCGGAATACGCGGCGGACGTGATCGCCGCCTGGGCCGCCCGCTATGTCGACGCGACCCCGGCGGCGGCCGGCGCCGTCCAAGCGGCACCGGGCACCGTCGTCGTGGCGGAAACCGGCAGCGGCAAGTTCGCCAACCAGGTCTCCATCGGCGGCCGCCATACTTTGTTGGCGGATGAACCGGCGAGCTACGGCGGCACCGACACGGGCCCCACGCCCTACGACCTCCTGCTCGCCGGGTTGGGCGCGTGCAAGACCATGACCATGCGGATGTATGCGGACCGCCAGGGCTTTCCCCTGGAACGCGCCCAGGTCACCCTGAAACACGACAAGATCCATGCCGAGGATTGCGAGCATTGCGAAACCCAAGCGGGCAAACTCGACCGCATCACCGTCGACATCGAGGTGACCGGCGACATGGACGAGGCCACCCGCGACCGCATCATCGCCATCGCCGAAAGATGCCCGGTTCACCGCACCTTGCAATCGGAAGTCTTGATCGAGAACAGCGGGCATTGATGGGGAAGTTGAACTGATGGGAAGGTTGGAATGAAACGCGTCTATCTGGCTTTCGCCGTCGTCGGCACGGTCGTGCCGTGGCTGTTCTTCGCTTCCTTCTTCGCGCGCCATGGCATCGATCCGCCCGCCTTCCTCGGCGGCCTGTTCGTCAACGGCGCGGCCGGCGGCTTCACCGCGGACGTGTTGATTTCGATCCTGGTGTTTTGGCTCTGGTCCTATCTCGACGCCGCGCGCGAGGGCGTGCGCCATTGGTGGTGGGTGCTGCCGGCCGGCTGCCTGGTCGGCCTGTCCCTTGCTCTGCCGCTATATCTTTACTTACGGGAAGATCGACGGTCGGGCGCCGTATCGTCCAGGTAAGGCCTCAATCGGTCCATTTTGCGTTCGAAGCTTTTGCTGCCCAATCGACGGTGATGGTAGGTCAGCGGAAAAAGCTTGTGCAGTTCGGCCACGAACCGGTCCGGCAAGACCTTCGGCGCCTCATGCCCGGAAGCTGCTTTCGGCGCGAACAGGGCGATCGCGCAGATCGTCAGCATTGCGACGACGCAGACGAGGATCACGCCCAGGAAAATGGCTTCGGTCCAGGCGACCCAGAGCGCCAGGGGCGTCACCAATAGTATGATGCCGAAGAAGGTTTGCAGGAACTCGATCCGCCGATCGTTCGGGCGGGCGAACAGATCCACCATAACGACCTCATTTCATTAGGAACAACAGATATAGCACAAACGGCTCGGCCGCGCGACGGTTAGAGAAATACCGGTCGCGGCGTGTCAGGGTGTCGGCGCATCGGCGCGGAGATAGCCCTTCGACTTCAGATCGCGCCACAGCGCGGCGGGGATGTCCGCTTGGAAGTTGTTCAGGTTCTCGGTCACCTGATCGGGATGATTGGCGCCGGGTATGACCGTGGCGACTGCCGGATGATGCAGCGGGAACTGCAGCGCGGCCGCGGCGAGCGGGACGCCATGGCCGGCGCAGAGGTCGGCGATCTTTCCCACCCGACCGCGAATCTCTGCATCCGCCGGCTCGTAGCGGTAGAGCGCCCCTTCCTTGGGCCCCGTCGCCAAAATGCCGGAGGCGAAGACGCCGCCCAGGACGACGGAGACGTCGCTCTCCACACAGAGCGCCAGGTCGCGGTCCAGGACCGGCTGATGCAGCAGGGTGTAGGGCGAGGCGACAAGGAAGTAGTCCATCTCGAAACGCTCGAGAAACAACGGGATCAGGTCGACCATATTGATGCCGGCGCCGATGGCCCGGATCTCGCCGGACGACCGCAACTCGTCGAGGGCGCGATAGCCGCCGTCGTGCGTAAGTTGTTTCAACCCTGCCATCATTCCGTCCATCGACAGCCGATGGCGCGGATCGAGGTCGTGGATCGCCAGGCAATCGACCCGAGGCAGGCCGAGCCGGTTCAGGCTATCTTCATATGACCGGAGGATGCCTTCATAGCTGTAATCGAAACGCAGGTCGAAGGGTAGCCCGCCGAGCCAGCGCTTGGCCCAGGGCGAATTGGCCTGGAAATCGGCGACATCCGCCGGCCGGGTATAGACGCGGCCGACCTTGGTCGAAATCGCGAAGCTGTCCCGCGGCTTCGTGCGTAAAAACTGCCCCAGGCGATGCTCGCTTTTGGTATTGCCGTACCAGGGCGCGGTGTCGAAATAGCGGATGCCGGCATCGTAAGCCGCGTCCAACGTCGCCATCGCCTGCGCGTCCGTGGTGATCTCGTTCGGGTCGCCCAGGGTACCGCCACCGAAGCCGAGCTGGGTCACCTTCAGGCCGGTGCGGCCGATTTCCTTACGATGTTGCGGGTCCATTCACTTTAACCCGCCAGAACCGCCGCGCCATGGGCAATGGCGTCGTCGGCTTGCGCCAAATCGGCTTCGGTCAGCGCCAGGGAAATATAGTATTTGCCCGGCGACTTGAAGATGCCCTTCTCGCGCAGCGCTTTATGGAACCTCTCGTAGACCGCCGGGTCACCGCGCAGCACGCCGCGATAATCGCGCACCGGTTGGTCGGTGAAAACGACGTCGAACATCACCGGGTCGCCGACAATCTGATGAGCGATGCCGGCGCCACCCAGATGCTTGGCCAGCGACGCCATCACCGCCTGGCCGTTGGCGCGCAGATCGTCATAGGCGCCGGGCCGACGCAATATCTCCATGGTCTTACGGCCCGCCACGGCGGCAACCGGATTGCCGCTCAAGGTGCCGATCTGCGTCGTGAAACCGGCGTCGCCGACTTTCTCCTTATCGAAATGGGCCATGATCTCGCGGTCGCCGGCGATCGCCGCCAGGGGAAAGCCGCCGCCGACGATCTTGCCGACGGTACAGAGATCGGGGACGACACCATAAGCTTCCTGCGCGCCCCCGTAAGCAAGGCGGAAGCCCGTCACCACCTCATCGAAGATCAGCAGGATACCGTGCTTCTCTGTCTCCGCCCGTAAGGCGGCTAGGAATCCCGGCTCGGGCGGGATCAGGCGTTGCAGCGGCTCGACGATCACGGCGGCGATCTGGTCCGCATATTCGGCCATAAGGCCGGCGGCGAAATCGGCGTCGTTGAACGGCGCGATCAGCATATTGTCGCGCACGTCCTCCGGAATACCGGCGGAATCCGGTACGGCTTGCGGGAAGTTCTCCAACCGCGTCGGCGCCAAGCTCATCAACGATTCCGACGACATGCCGTGATAACCGCCCTCAAATTTCAGGATCTTGTCCCGCCCGGTATGGGCCCGGGCCAGGCGAATGGCATACATGTCCGCCTCGCTGCCGCTGGAGACGAAGCGCACCTGTTCGGCACAAGCCAGGGCGGCGCAGATGTCTTCCGCGAGGGCGATACCGTGTGGGTTGCTGGCGAAGAATGTACTGCCCCGGCCAAGCTGTTCCTGCACCGCCTCCACCACTTCCGGATGGCAATGCCCCACCAACATGGGGCCGGAACCGATCAGGAAATCGACATATTCGTTACCGTCCATATCCCAAACCCTGGCGCCCTTGCCCTCGCGGATCACCACGCCCGGATCGAAATTCCCGAAGCCCCCGGCCGGCAACACCTCCCGCGCCCGCGCGACCCACTCCTGCTGCGTCTTGTCCTGCATGATCTTGCCTCCCTGGCCGCCATTCTGCCGCGCGCGATCCAGCGGGTCCAGGCACAACTCGACGACCACGCACCGGAAGGAATGGCTCGAAGGTTGCTTTTTAAAAATAAGTGATTATTTACTAATTATGATCTCACAAAACGACGAAACACCAATCGTCTTCATGGCCCTATCGATGTCCGGCCCAAAACAAGGAAACGTGGACCGGAAACTCCGTGCATTGCTGACACGTTTCGGCGGCATAAGCGCGGATATGGCAGGTCCGATCCGGCAAGTACGATTTGCTCACGCGGCAGCGGCTGTGGAATGCGCGCGGGCTCTGCAACGGTATGCGGCCTCCGCCAATGCACATCAATCGTTTCGTGCCCAAAACATGATCAAAATCGGGATTCACGAGGCCATGAACGGTACGGCTGCGCAGACTGTGGCGGCGCGCCTCTGTGCCCTGGCTTCGGGCGGCGAAATTGTGCTGTCGGCGAATACGCGGACTCGCGTCGACAATCGGCTTGTACGAAAATTTCGCCCCTTCGGTATCCGGAGAACCCAAATTGCCGGGAAATCCTTCGATCTTCTTCGTTGGTTGCCCGGCCACCAGTTTCCTTCTTACGATCTAAGACGTTTCTTGGTTGGTATGGGGTCCGCCATTGCCGGCTACACATCTGTCCTAGCAATTTGGGATATCTATCTTCGCCTGTTCGGTACGTATTATGGTCCGAATAGATTGCTTTACCAATTGGCCGGCCCGGGACCTCTGTTCTTAATCGGACTACCGCCCCTTGGAGGTCTGCCCTGGCTCGCGTTCGCGGTCACGCTTTCGCTACGGATGTTTGCCCTCAACCGAACCGTTGACGATCGATTGATTTTGGCCGCGGCAGTATTCGCAGTGGCCTTCGCCGTTTTGACTGCGCCGTAAGCCCCATATCTTAGCCGCGGTATAGCCCTCCGCCCAAGCGGTGCCGATCCGGGTGCGGATCGGTGCGGTGTCGAGGATCGAACTAATGCTCAGCCGTCCAGCCTGCTCATATTCTCGTCTCCCGAGTTTCGTCTTGTTCCCGCCGCAAGCGCCACAGCACCGACTCCTCAGGCGCGTCGGCCGGTCCATGGCGATGAAATCGGGTAGCGGGGCGTCGGGCGCCAACGGCCGATAGTCGTGCAACTCCGCGCTCACGCCGTCGATCCGGTGATGGCTGGTGCGACCGCTCAGGACCGTGCCGGCCGGCAGGTCGCGGTCGGCCCGCATGACCGCGTCGCAGACGGGCGACACCGCCTCCGAACCGCTGGCCTGGCCCAAGCGATGGGCGCTCAAAATCGACAGCGGCGCTTCCGCCCCAGCAGATGGGTCGGATTGTAGATCAGCAAGTGGCGGCCGTCAGCTGGACTTTAACCGCCCGCTTGTTTCAGCGCGGCGATGACGGCGTCATGTTCGTCGGTCTTGCTGTTCCGCTGTTCGGCGAAATTCCTGGCCAGCTCCGCCAGGTCGAGTGCGGTCTTGCCGACGTTATTGCGGGTATCCGGTTTGGCGCCGCGCTTAAGCAGCAGATCGACCACTGAAGTCTGACCTCGGCTCGCCGCATACATCAGGGCCGTTGTGCCGGCACCGGATCTAACGTCGACGTCAATCCCGCGCGCCAACATGGCGTCGATCGCTTCAAGCGCGCCCGATTTCGCCCCTGCGAACAGGATTGATTGTTGAAGGGACCGGTGTGTCTGGTCGCTCGACGCCTCGCTGACCGCCGAAAGATCCGAATTAGTCGCGTCCCGTTTTACCTGATAAAGCAGGGTTGCCACTTCGACCTGCCAGGGTTCGAGGTCATGAACGACGATTCGGCCGACGGCATAGAGGCGACAATCGCTCCCCGCCGTCCTGCGGCAATCCGCCAGGGCTTGCCGAACCGCGATACGCGGCCAGCTCGGGCTGACGCTAAACGAGGCCTTGGCGAGCGACGGGCCGATCGCGAACGCGCGATAGCCACGGGCGTCTTGCAGCTTGCCATAGGTTTCGAACTTCTCCTTTGTCGATGCGGGCAGTTTGACCGCTCCGGTCGCGGCAATTGGCAGTGCGATAATCGCGCCAGCCATTGCGGCGCCTACAAATCGTTTTACTTTCATGGGTTTGTCCTCCGGTTGCTCGCGCAAGCGGTTGTCGCTACGCTAAGAACAGTATTCCGGACCGTCCTATCCGCCGGGTTGAATATAGGTGGAGTTTTGGTGGAGTTTTCGACAGGCACGCCGTCTATGCTTTCGCGGCGATGAAACGGATCGGCCGATGACCGACCTAAAAATCGATTTCGAGGACGAGCGCGTTTGGCGCGAGGGGCAGATCGTTCCCGTCACCAACAAAGCGTTTCAATTGCTGAGATTATTCGTTCATCACCCCGATCGGCTTTTGACGAAGGACCGGATACTCGATGAAATCTGGCCCGATACCTATGTTTCCGAAAGCCTGATCAAGGAATATGTGCACGATTTGCGGCAAGCCTTGGGCGACGACCCGAGCCATCCGAACTTCATCGAAACCGTTCGTGGGCGCGGCTATCGCTATCTCGGCGGTATCGAGATCGTCAATCCCCAAGCCAATGTGGTGCAGTTGGGCGATCCACCCAGCGAACCGCCACGGATCTCCGTACGGCCCATCGAAAACCTGACCGGCAACGATCGCTGGGCCCTGTTCTGCCGCGGATTGCGTGACGATCTGTTGACCGACCTGGCCCGCTATCCGGACATTCAGGTGATTGAGGACGGTGACGAAAAAGCGGCAGATTACGATCTGGCCGCCGCCGTTCAGGCCACGGATGAAACACTTCGCATCAACATACGCATGAGCGACCGGCGCGAGCGCCGGCATTTGTTCGCGCAGCAATATGATCGGCCCATTGCCGATTTGTTCGAAATACAAAGCGATATCGTAAGCCGTGTCGCAGCCGCGGCTGTGGGGTTGGGGGGACAGATCCGTCATGCCGAGCGACAACGGCTTGCGCGTCGACCGCCCCAGGATTTGCGGGCCTACGAACTTTATTTGGTCGGTCAGGAGTTGGAACTTCAGTGCGACCGGGACAGCGTATTGCGCGCCTACGATATGTTGCGGCAGTCGACGGCGCTGGATCCGGATTATGCGCGGGCCTGGTTGATATTGGGCTGGCTCTGCTGGCAGCTCGTATTGGAAGATTGGTCGGACGATCCGCAAACGACAAGGTCGCTGCAACGACAGGCGTTCATAACCGCGGCCCGTCTGGATCCCCTCGATCCGTTCGCGATCATGGAAATGTCCGCCGTTCACGCGACGGAAGGCGACGAGGTCGCGGCTCGGGATTGTTTGGAACGGGCCTTGGATTTGGGTCAGAACCAGGCCGATCTGCTCATTGCCGCGTCGACCTATCTCGTCAATCAGCAAGATGATACGCGGCGGGCGTTGCGCGTGTTCGAAGACAATCTGAACAAGGTTGTTCGAGTGTCTTCCTGGCATCATTTGACCGGCTGCCGCGTTTGCTTTTTTGCCGGCGAGTTCGAACGCGCGCTCTCTCACGCGCGGAGTAGTGCGGAAAATCTGATCACCCGGGTTTTCACTCTGTTGTGCCTGGCGCGTATGGGACGCCAGGGCGAACTCGAAAATGCCCGGGTCGCGTTCAAGAACGACTATCCCGGATTTGAATCCGACCGTTTCGTTGACCAGTTGCCGATCACGGCGCCGGTGGCCCGTGAGGAGTTTCTGGCTGCGGCCGACGAAGCCGGAATTTCCAAGGATAGGCCAAGAAAACGCGCCACGACGTGAGCCGTCAGTTTGCCGAGGCGCCGCCGTCGACCGGGAGGATTCGACCGGTAATCCATTTACTGTTGTCGCTGGCAAAGTACAGCGCCGCCGTGGCGGCAAACTCCGGTTCCCCCAGTCCCAACAAGTCTCGGGCCGACGAGCGTCCGTCGGAGCTAGAATTGATGCCGGCGGAAGCGCCGGTGATGATCGCAACCTTGGCCTCCAGTTTCCCCATCGTCATGCCTCCCAGAATTCGTCCTGCTCCCGGCGTAGGCGCCAAAGCGTCGCGCCCTCGGGTTCCTCGATCGCCGCCAGAGGGACAAGTTCGCCCTGACGAACATCCTGACGGGTCCGTCTGTCCAGGCCGAGAAAATAGGGTGCCGGCGCGTCCGCGGACAACAGCCGATAGTCATGCAGCTCCGCACTGATGCCGTCGATCCGATGATGGCTGGTACGGCCGCTCAAGACCGTGCCGGCCGGCAGGTCGCGATCCGCCCGCATGACGACGTCGCAGACCGGTTCGACGACATCGGTGCCGCTGGCTTGGCCCAGGCGATGGGCGCTCAGTATCGACAACGGCGCTTCCGCACCCAGCAAATGGGTCGGATTGTAGATCAGCAAGTGTCGGCCGTCGGCGCTGACCGGCATGCCTTTCTCGGCGAATAGCCGGCCGCTCTCCGCGTCCGGGGTTTCGACCACGGCGAAGACCCCGCCGGCGAAGCTGATTTCGTCCGCTCGTCGGAAGCAGTTGAAGATGTCCAAGCAACCCGTCGCCGCCAGAATGCCACCATCCGCTTGCGGGCGAAAGATCTCCGGCAATTCCACGGTTCGCGCCACCGGCGCATGCAGAGTGGGATGATCCGGCCGCAGACCCGAGCCATTGGCGACCAGACACATTTCGCAATAGTCCGGCGGCGTGCGTTGCGGGATCGCCGCCAACGCCGCCGATCGCGCGACAGGGTCCATCGACCAAATTTCCGGCATGACGTCGACCGTCCGGTCAAGTCCTTCCGCCCGGACCTCCCCCCTCTCCGGGTGGAAGACGAAATCGTATTCGCTGGCCTTACCGGCGCAGGCGATGGTCAGGCCCAGACCACGCGCCCAGGAAACCAGGCCGAGAAGCAGGCTCGGCTGATCGCCGTCGACCTGAGAGAGCACCAAGCCAGCGGCTCTCGCCTTGGCGGACAGCAGCGGCCCGACCATGCAGTCCGTCTCCTTGGTGACGAGAACGAGATGGCGGCCCTGATCGATGGCGGCCAGGCAATTTCGCGCGCCCGCCTCGCCGTCGCCGGTCGCTTCGACGACGACGTCCAGGTCCAGGCCGATGGCAATCGTCGGATCGTCGGTCAAAACGAGTTGACCCCGCTCAAATGCGCGCTGACCCGCCGCGCGATTGTCGACGACGCGACGGTCAGCGATGCCGAGATCGTCGCATAACCCGATCAGCTTCGCCGGGTCGAGATCGCAGAGCGCGGCCAACTCGAGCCCCGGCACCCGCCGGCTCTGGCTCAACAAAGCGCGGCCGAATTGGCCGACCCCGATCAGGGCCGCCCGCGTCGGCCGATCCGCCGGCACCCGGCCGCCGGCAAGGAGTTGCTGAATATTCATGGCGCCGCGGTCGCCAGATAGGCATCCGTCGGACAGCTTTTCACCGTGGCGAGATCGACGATCTTGCGGGTCATGGCATGCTTCCTCCCCTTTTTCGACCATGGTCGGGTATCGCCGGAGACCTGACAAGGTTGAAGTTAAAGCGGGAATGGCGTAGTCGTTAACCACAATATTAGCTGCAGGCCATGTACGATGCCGGACGTCGAAATTCGCGGCCAACGTATTTTCTTCGACGATCGTGGTCAGGGGATGCCAATCATCCTTGGCCATAGCTTTTTGTGCGATCACGAGATGTGGGCGCCGCAGGCCGCGGCGCTGTCCGCGTCCTATCGAGTCATCAACATGGATATCCGCGGACACGGCAAATCGGGGCCGGTAACCGTGCCCTTCAGCCTTGCCGACATGGCCGACGACGTGGCTGGCGTGCTGGACCATCTTGGCATCGCGCGGGCGGTTTGGGGCGGCCTGTCGATCGGCGGCATGGTGGCCCTGCAAGGTGCGTTGAACCATCCCGACCGCGTCGCCGCCCTGATCCTGGCCGACACGACGGCGGAGGCCGAAGGCGGCTTCCGTCGCTTCAAGTACGGCGCCATGGCCTTCGGACTGCGGCTATTCGGGCCGAAGCCGTTTCTGTCCGAAGTTTGCAAGTTGATGTTCGGACCGACGACCCGAGCCCGGCAACCAGACCTGGTGGACACATGGCGCGAACGCTTCGCCGGCGTTCACGTGCCGTCGATCCTGCAAATGACCAAGGCCTTGAATGGTCGGACGAACCTTCTCGACAAGCTCAGCATGATCGATGTGCCGGCCTGCGTTTTCGTCGGCGCGGAGGACGCATCGTTGCCGCCGGCACGGTCGCGCGCCCTCTCCGGGGGCTTGGCCAACGCCGAACTTCATATCATTGAAGACGCTGGGCATCTGTCGTCGTTGGAACAACCGGATGCGGTCACATCTGTGATACACGGATTCCTGGATCGGTTAGACCGGCAATAGGCCGATGAAAAACTTGATCGCAACCGCGTTCAGCAAATCGATAAAAAATGCGCCGACCAGGGGCACCACCAGGAAGGCCTTGGTCGAGGGACCGAAGCGGCGGGTTACCGCGTCCATATTGGCGATGGCGACCGGCGTAGCGCCCAGACCGAGCCCGACGAAGCCGGCAGAGATGACGCCGGCATCGTAATCCCGGCCCATCAGATTGAAGACGATCCAGACCGCCACCGCCGTGATCAACAGCATCTGCGCCATCAACACGAACAGGATCGGCCCGAAGGCCGTAACCAAGGTCCAGAGCTGCATGCTCATCAAGCTCATGGTCAGAAAGATGTTCAGCGCCACTTCGCCGAACTTGTCGATCGCGCGCGGGTGGATTTCGAACGCGAAGATGTCGGCCAGATTGGTGATGGCGATGCCGACGAACATGGCGGTCAGGAAACCCGGCAACAGGACGCCGCGATCGAACAGGAAGCGGTTGACGGAATCGCCCAGGGCGACGCAGATGGTCAGCACCAGGATCGACGTCAAAATGTTCGTCAGGTCACCGGCGCGGCCGTCGTCCGGTTCTCCGTCCGTCGCCTCGCGCTGCTCGCTGGAACCGCTTTGCAAGCCGTGCCGTTCGATCAGGAAGTGCGCGACCGGACCGCCGAGCAGGCCGCCGGCGATCAAGCCGAAGGTGGCGAAGGCGATCCCGACGGCGCTGGCCCCTTGTAGACCGGCCGCTTCCGCCTCCGCGCCCCAGGCGATCGCCGTGCCGTGGCCGCCGGCGAAGGAGACGCTGCCGGCCATCAGGCCGTAGCCGGGATGGGCATCGAACAGAATGGCGAACAACACGCCGGTACCGTTCTGCAGCACCAGGAAAACGCCGGCGATCGCCACCAACACGACCAACGCCCGGCCGCCCGATTGCAGGGTCGCGAACTTCGCGCTCAGTCCGATGGTCGAGAAGAAGACCAGCAACAACAGGTCGCGGATGCGCATGTCGAACGCGACCTGCAGGTCGCCCCAAGCGTAAATCGCCGCAACGAGCAGACTGCAGATCAAACCGCCGGTCACGGCCGGCGGGATGTAATAAGCGGCGAGCCAGCCGATCCGCCGGTTCAGATAAAGCCCGAGATAGAGCACCAGAATGCTCGCGATCAGACCATGCAGCGGCTCGACCGTGTAAACCGACATCCAATCCCCTCAACCAGAAATCAAAGGGTCAGACCCTTTGATTTAATTTTCCAGGTTTTTCAATAAGTTAAGAAAATCGCAGGCGTAGGGATCAGAACATTTCGAAATACTCGGCCTGCTCCCAATCGGTCACGGTGGCGAGGAAGCGGGCGATCTCCGCCCGCTTGATATGGAGGTAATAATCGACGAAAACGTCGCCGAACGCCGCCCGGTAGAAAGCATCGCCGTCGAGGGCGTCCGCCGCGTCCATCAGGCTGCGCGGCAGCGGTGGCGCGTCCGAATTGTCGTAGGGCGTATCGGTCGGCGACGGCGGGGTCAAGCCGCGGTCGATCCCGTCGACGCCGGCCAGGGCCTGCGCCGCGATGTAGAGATAGGGATTGGCCGCCGGCTCGCCCAGGCGGTTTTCCAGCCGGCTGGCCGGATCGCCCGGCCCGCCCAATGCCCGCAGCATGACGCCGCGATTGTCATGGCTCCAGGCCACCCGGTCCGGGGCCAGGGAATTCGGCTGATAGCGTTTATAGGCATTGATCGTCGGCGCCGCGAAGATGGCGCCGGCTGGAGCATGGTCGAGCAGGCCGGCGACATAATTGAGGCCGAGCGGCGACAGCGGGGCATCGGCATCGCCGGCCGCCTTAAACAGATTGCCGCCGTCCGCATCGGTCAGGCTTTGATGCAGGTGCCAACCGCAGGCGGACAGGTTTTCGATCGCTGGCTTGCACATGAAACTGGCGTGATAACCGTAGCGCCGCGCGACCTGTTTGACCGCTGAACGGAACAGCACCATAGCATCCGCCGCGTCGAGCCCCGGCAGCGGCTGAAAGGTGAACTCGCATTGGCTCGGCCCATACTCCACCTCCGTCGAGCGCAGCGGCAGGCCGAGATCGAGCACGGCCCGGCGCAAAATCTCGACCGCCGGTTCCAACTCGTCGAAACGGTTCTCCGTCAAATACTGGAAGCCATGGGCCAGGATCGAGACCTCCGGCGGGCGGGCCGGCGCCGCCGGTTGACCGGCGACGCGGGCATCGAGCCCTGGATCGTCCAGCCGGAACAGGTGGAACTCCACCTCCAGCCCCGCGGTCAGGCCATAGCCGGCCGCGGCCAGTTTATTCATGGCGTCGCGCAGCAGATGGCGGGTAGAGAACGGGATCGGCCGACCGTCGGGGAAATAGATGTCGCAGTTGAGCCAGCCGGTGCCCGGCGCCCAAGGCAATTTGCGGAAGCTCAACGGATCGGCAACCATGACGAAGTCGCCGGCGCCGGTCATCTCCGTCCTATCGAAGCCGCCGCCGGCGGTGAAGACAGGATAGACCGTGCGGTGCGCCGTGTCCTTCGCCAATAAACTAGTGACGATGTTGACGCCGTTGTCGAGCGCCTGCACCGCCGCATCCGATAGCAATGCCTTACCGCGCAGCAAGCCATGCTGGTCCGGGAAGGAAAAGCGGACGAGTTCGATTTCGTCGCCGGCCAAGCGCTGGCGCAGCTCCTTTGCCGCGGCCTTCTGGTCGGCCGTCCACAAATCGTGACGGGCGACGAAACCCGCTTGACCGACGCCGGCATCGCTCATGCCCAAGGCGACTCCGCCCGGCGCTGGCGATCGTGCGCACGCCAGTCTTCCCGCCAATGCTCGGCCCGGACGATGGTGTCGATCGCCGCCAGGTCTCCGGTATCGCGCAGCCCCGGCTCCTCTCCCGCGGCAGTCCGGTCGATGGCGGCGGCAAGCAGCTTGCGGTTGGCGATGATCGCCTTGTCGGTGCTGCCGAGATGCTCCTGGGTCCGGTCCTGCAACGGCCCCGGGCTTTCCACCGCCCATTGGTCGTGGATATTGATATCCGCCCCCATACCCGTATAGGTCAGGTCCCGTTGCTCCGCCGGGTCGTAGCCCCAATCGTTGCCCCGATGCTTCTTGGAACGGTAGTCGGGCAGGGTACAGCTCTCCAGCCGCTGCGCCCGCATGGTCTCTTGGTCCACCGGCTGTCGGAAATCGGTGAACATGGCGTACCAGTAATTGTGACGGTCGTCGACCGGCACATGCCACTGACTGATGATCATATCGTTGCTC
Source organism: Alphaproteobacteria bacterium (assembly GCA_965216645.1). Taxonomy (GTDB): domain Bacteria; phylum Pseudomonadota; class Alphaproteobacteria; genus CBDCGJ01. Next base: position 85,175 of record CBDCGJ010000012.1, read on the forward strand.
ATGGGAATGACGAAGGCGTTGGGGAAGGCCAGATTGGTCACCCGGATATGGCGCCGGCCATCGTCCAAATCGCGCAGCGCGGCGATGCGCAGGCCATAGTCCGTCAACTCCACCTCGATCTCCGGCACCGGATTGTTGCGCAGCACGCGGGTGACTGGCTCGCCCGTATCGGCCGCGCGGGCGCCGAATTGGCGGCCATAATCTTCCTCTTCCCTGTCGACGAAAACCCGGTGCAGGAAGGAAGCATGGGCCGGATCGATGCCGACCTCCAACGCCTGCAGCCAGTTGCATTCCAACAATCCCTTGAAGGCGAAGGCGTGGCTGTCCGGCGCCCGGAAGCAATCCAGATCCGGCAGTGGCGGCGGATCGCCAAGACCGAGATAGGCGAAGATGACGCCGTTCTTCTCGACCGTCGGATAAGCCAGCTGCCGGACCTTGCGGTGAAACGTGCTGCCAGCCGGTTCCGCCGGTTGCTCCAGACATTTGCCGGCGACGTCGAACAACCAACCGTGGAAGGGACAGCGCAGGCCGCCGTCTTCCAGCCGGCCGAAGCAGAGATCGGCGCCGCGGTGACAGCAATGGCGGCCGATCAGGCCGAGCCGCCGCTTCTCGTCGCGGAACAGCACCAGGTCTTCGTCCAAAAGGCGCACCGCCTTGACCGGCCGCTCGCCGGCCAGTTCCTCCGACAAAGCCGCGGGCTGCCAGTAGCGCCGCAGCAGCTCGCCGCCCGGACTGCCCGGTCCGCTGAAACAAAGCCGCTCATTCATTTCCGTCGTCAACATCGTAAGGCGGATTATGAGAAGGCGGTGAAGGAGGGTCAACCGCCTTCGCGGCCGGCGGAATTTGAGCGCAGGTCAGATCAAGGGGTCGTAGGCCCATTGCAGCAAGGCCTGACGCTGGCGCGGCCGGCAGAAAATGTCGCCGGGCTCGCAATTGGCCCGGACCTGACCGGCATGACGGGCGAAGGCGCGCCAGCGCTTGATCTGTTTGGCGTCCACCTCTGGCAGACGGCGGCCGAGATAGTAGCGGCAATACCATTGAAACCAGCCGCGGGGATCGGGGCCGTAGATCCAGCCCTTCTCCCGCCAGACGGCGAGCGGTTGCCGGCTTTTCACGGCGAAGAAGTTCACGCTCGGGTCGGGCTGGTCCGACAATTTCGCTTCGGCATACCAGTCAGCCGGAAACTCGGCCCGGCAGTCATTGATATACTTGCCCTCGAACACGCCCATGGCCAACATCTGTTTTGGCGTCAGATGGGGTACGAAGGCCGGGTCGAAATCTTCCCCCATGGCAGCTTCCAGGCGGTATCGGTAGCCCGACTGCATGCGGTCGTCGACCTCGATCCAGTCGCCGGGCCGCTTGTCCATTTCACCAATCCTTCCTACGCTGGTGGCAACCTACGACCAGTCTACGCATGAAGAGCGGAATAAGATCATGACGGAAGACGCAAAAAACCCGCCGCAATCGACCGACATCGCCCACGGCGGCCGCAATATCTACGGCGCCCGGGTCGGCATTCTGATGCTCGAAAGCCGCTTTCCCCGCATTCCGGGCGACATGGGCAATGCGGCGACCTGGCCCTTTCCGGTGCAGTACCGCGTGGTGCCCGGCGCTTCGCCGAACCGGGTGGTACGCCAGGGGGCCGCAGGGCTGCTCGACGACTTCGTCGCCGCCGGCCGCGATTTGATCGCTCATGGGGTCGACGGCATCAGCACCACCTGCGGCTTCCTCAGCCTGTTCCAGGCGGCGTTCAGCGCCCAGCTATCCGTGCCCGTGGCCAGTTCGTCGCTAATGCAAGTGCCGCTGGTGGATCGCCTGCTGCCGCCGGACAAACGGACGGGCGTGCTGACCATCTCCGCTGCGTCTTTGACTGCGGATCACCTGACCGCCGCCGGCGCGCCGGCCGATACGCCGGTGGTCGGCACAGATGGGGGCAAGGAATTCAGCCGGGTGATCCTCGACGACGAAATAGAGCTGAATGTGGCGTTGGCCCGCGAGGATCACCGCGATGCCGCCGCCGATCTGATGCGTCGCTATCCGGAGGTCGGCGCCATCGTCCTCGAATGCGCCAACATGGCCCCCTACGCCCCCGACATCCGCGCCGCCGCCGGCGTCCCGGTCTATTCGATCGTCAGCTTCGTCAGCTGGTTCCAGTCGGGGCTGGCGCCGCGAGACTACCGCTAATCCGCTCTGCAGTGCCACGTACCCGAAATCAAAGGGTCAGACCCTTTGAATAGCATAATTACAGATCGTCGATAGAAAACTCCCGGAAACCAAGGTATTTCTGGCAAGTCAGGTAAAAAATCCAAATCAAAGGGTCTGACCCTTTGATTTCCGCATGATGCGATTTCACCGATGTCTCGCGCCGCTCGATCGGCGGTTCGGTCCGCCGATTCCAGTCGAAGATCGTGCCGGTCGGATGGTCGTAATTTCTACCCGCCCCAAGGTCCGCTGCGGCGTTGGACCGGGTTGCTGGGGGCGGTGCCGGCCATTTCGTGCAGGGCGGCGATGCGATTGCGGGTGTTCGGGTGGGTGGAGAATAGATTGTCCATGCGCCGGGCGTGCAGGGGATTGACGATGAAGAGATGGGCGGTGGCCGGATTGTCTTCCGCCACCGGATTGTCGATCGCCTGAGCGCCGCGTTCGAGCTTGTCGAGGGCGCTGGCCAGCCAGAGCGGTTGGCCGCAAATTTCGGCGCCCATGCGGTCGGCGGCATATTCCCGGGTCCGGCTGATCGCCATCTGCACCAGCATGGCGCCGATCGGCGCCAGGATCATCACCAGCAGGACACCGACAATGCCCAGCGGATTGTCGCGACCGCGGCCGAAGAAGAAGGCGAAGTTGCCGAGCATGCCGATGGCGCCGGCGATGGTCGCCGTAATCGTCATCAGCAAGGTGTCCCGGTTCTTCACATGGGCGAGCTCATGCGCCATGACGCCGGCCAGTTCCTCCCGGCTCAACAATCGCATCAGGCCGGTGGTAGCGGCCACCGCGGCGTTTTCCGGATTGCGCCCGGTGGCAAACGCGTTCGGCTGGTCCTGCTCGATCAGATAGACCTTTGGCATGGGCAGCTCCGCCTTCGCGGCCAGATCCTTGACCATGCCATAGAGCTGCGGCGCGCTGGCGGCGTCGACCTGCCGCGCGTTATGCATGCGCAGCACCATCTTATCCGAGTTCCAATAGGCGAAGACATTCGTGGCCGCCGCCACGCCGAGGGCGATAATCAACCCCATCTCGCCGCCGAGCAGGTAACCGACGGTCAGAAACAGACCGGTCATGGCTGCCAACAACAGGGCAGTGCGCATTATGTTCATGGGATCCGTCGTCTATTAATTTTTGCGAACATCTGACTATATTATGTATGTCGCAAGCGCCGCCGGTGCAAGCGGACAGACTGTCGAACGAACGAGGCGAAACCGCCATGCCGCAAGAAAATCAGACGGACAAGGCCGAGGAAAAGTCGGCCGATACGGCGTCGGACGCCGCCGAAACGGCCGAGCGGAAAACGAAAAAGCCGAAGGAGATCGGCGGTCCCAGCGGACCGGAACCGACCCGCTACGGCGATTGGGAACGCAAGGGCATCGTCTCGGATTTTTGACGGTCCGCTATACGACCGCTCCAGCGGCGAAAACCTGACGCCAGCTCAAGATTCGCACCGACCGGCGCAGCCCCGTTGGCCACAACGGGTCGCTTTCGACGAGGGTCCGAACCGCTTCCGCGTCCCTGGCGTCGACGAGCCATAGCCCACCGGCCCCTTCGCCCGCTTCGTCCGTCAATGGCCCAGCCGCCTGGATCTGGGTTTTATGGCGGGTCAAAAACGCGAGATGCGCGGCCATATGGGCGTTGCGTTGATCGGCGGCGTCCGGATTGTCTTCAAATAATACAACGAAAAGCATCGCAAGCTCCTGTTCTAGCCTGAGGTCCAGCAAGCTATCTCGGCATAATTGCAGATTGAAGGCGATATTATGCTGATATATTCTGCAAGAATGCAGAGCTGGAATTGGAACGATTTACGCTATTTGCTCGCCGTGCAGCGGATGGGCAATCTCGCCGGCGCCGCCCGCCTGCTCGGCGTCGACGATACCACGGTGTCCCGCCGATTGAAGGCATTGCAGACCGCCCTTGGCGCCATGCTCTACGAAAAAAACGCGGGCGGCGTGCTGGTTCTTAGCGATGCGGGACAATCCGTCATCCGCCGGGTGGAAACGATGGCGCGGGAAGCCGAGCGGATCGACGAAGCCGTCGGCACCATAGTTGCCGAAGCGTCGGGCACAGTACGGCTGACCGCCGTCCCGATTTTGACCAATCATGTGCTGGCACCCAACGCCGACACGCTGCTCGGACGGCATCCCGACCTGAAGATCGAGTTGATCCCGGAGAGCCGGAACCTCAGTCTTACCCGGCGCCAAGCTGATCTGGCGCTGCGTCTAGCCCGGCCGGACAGCGGCGGCCGGCAGGTGCTGGCGCGGCGGCTGGCGACGCTGGACTATGCGGTCTATCGCGCTACGGACAGTGCCGGACGGGATCTGCCCTTAATCGGCTATGAGGACGAACTGGCCCATCTACCGCCGGCGCGCTGGATCGCGGCAACAGCGCAGGGCGAGGCGGTTGGTTTATCCGGCCTGCGGGTGCGCGACGCGGTAACCGCCTTGGAGGCCGCGCGTTCGGGTATCGGTCGGGCGGTACTGCCCGCGATCGTCGGTGACCGGGACGACCGATTGATCCGCGATCCGGACGGCCAACCGCCAGCGCGGGAGCTTTGGTTGCTCGGTCACCGGGATCTTATGGACCATCGCCGTATCGCCGTCGTGACGGCATGGCTCGAGGGGTTGTTCGCCGATCAGTTCTGATCGGCCGCGGCCGCCTGGATCGCGCGCCAGACTCGTTCCGGCGTCGCCGGCATGTCGAGATCGCGGACCCCAAGGGGCTTCAAGGCGTCCATGATCGCGTTCATCGCCGCCGGCAGGGCGCCGACCGTGCCGGCCTCGCCGGCGCCCTTGGCGCCGAGGGGGTTCTGGGCGGTCGGCACCGGATTGCTCGCGACCTCGAAACCGCACAGGTCGTCGGCCCGCGGCATCGCATAGTCCATGAAGCTCCCGGTCAACAGCTGGCCCGAGTCGGGGTCATAAACCACCTGCTCCATCAGCACTTGCCCCAGGCCCTGGACGATGCCGCCGTGGATCTGTCCTTTCAGGCCAACCGGATTGATCACCGTGCCGACATCGTCGACCACGCAGTAAGATAGCAGGTCGACCTCGCCCGTATCCGGATCGACCTCGACCTCGCAGGCATGGGCGCCATTCGGGTAACAGGGCGCGGCGGGGCGGAAAGTGGCGCTTTCGAACAGGCCGCCTTCCAGATCCGGCGGCAGTTTGCCGATCTGGAAAGCCGTACGCGCCACCTCTTTCAACTCAATGCCACGGTCGGTACCGGCGACCATGAACCGCCCGTCGTCGAATTCGAGATCGCCTTCCGCCGCTTCCAGCAAATGGGCGGCGATCCGCTTGCCTTTCTCGATGACCTTATCGGCGGCTGCCAGCAGCGCCGAACCGCCGATCACGGTGGAGCGGGATCCGTTGGTGCCGACGCCGAAAGCGACACGCTCGGTATCGCCGTCGATATAGGCGACATCCGCCGGATCGAGGCCGAGCCTGTCGCAGAGGATTTGCCGGAACACGGTCTCATGCCCCTGGCCTTGATTTTTGCTGCCCATCAGCACGGTGGCGCCGCCGCCCGGATCGAACCGGATCTCCGCATATTCAAGGCCCGGTCCCGCCGCCTTCTCGATCGCGTTGGCGAGGCCGAAGCCGCGCAGCTTGCCGCGTGCGGCCGCCTCGGCCCGGCGCGCCTCGAAGCCAGCATGATCGGCCATCTCCAGCACCATCTCCATATTCGCCGGGAAATCGCCGCAGTCATAGGTCAGGCCGAAGGCGTTGCGGAAGGGCATGGCCTCGCGCTGCACCATGTTCTTGCGCCTGAGTTCCAAGGGATCGAAACCGCACTCGGCGGCCGCGTCCTCGATCAGCCTTTCCATTACATAGATCGCCTCCGGCCGTCCGGCGCCGCGGTAGGGGGCGGTCGAGTTCATATTGGACAGCACGCAGGTAACATGCACATGGGCCGCCGGGATGTCGTAAACCCCGGTCAGGGTCGACACGTTCATATAGGTCGACAGCAGATTGCGGTCGGAAGAGACATAAGCGCCGACATTGGCATAGGTGTTGGCGCGGATGGCCAGGAAGCGCCCTTCGGCGTCGAGGGCCAGTTCCGCCTCCGTCAGATTGTCGCGGGCATGCTCGTCGGCCTGGATCGCCTCCTGCCGCTCGCAGCGCCACTTGATTGGCCGGCCCAACTTGCGCGCGGCCCAGGGGATCAACCGATGCTCCGCATATTGCCAGCCCTTGGTGCCGAAGCCGCCACCGACATCGCCGGCGATGACATGGATCCGGTTTTCGGGAATGCGGAAGATGTGTTCGGCCAGGGCGTTGCGCACACGATGCGGGTACTGCACATCGGCCCGCAGAATATAGCGATTGGTGGCGACATCGTAGTCGCCGATGACGCCGCGCGGTTCCATGAACTGAGCGTAAATGCGGCTGATCGAATAGGCGCGGCGGACCACATGGGCGGCACCGGCGAAGGCGGCGGCGGCGGCGGCCCTGTCGCCGGTGTCGAAAACGTTGGAGATATTGTCCGGGCAGTCGGGCCAGACCGCCGCGCTGGTCGGGTCGGCCGCCGCAGACGTGCTGGTCACCGCCGTCAGTTCGTCATAATCGACGTCGACCAGTTCGGCCGCGTCCTTGGCTTGAGCCAAGGTCTCCGCCACCACCAGCGCAACCGGGTCGCCGACATAGCGCACCCGATCGGTCACCAAGCCCGGATGCGCCGGCGCGAACATCGGGCTGCCGTCCGGGCGCCGACGCTCAACCTCGGTCTTCATGGTGCCAAGCCCGTCAGCGGCCACATCGGCGCCCGTGTAGATCGCCAGCACCCCGGGCGCCGCCAGGGCTTCCTCCAGATCGATATTTCGGATCTCCGCATGGGCATGGGGCGAGCGCAGCAGCACCGCATGGGCCTGGTTCGGCAGATCGCTGTCGTCGATATAATTGCCCTTGCCGGTCAGCAGACGCCGATCCTCGAACCGCCGCACCGGTTGGCCGATGCCGAATTTTTCCATGTCCCCTCCCTGTTTATCGACACAGTGTATGCGCCGGACGCCCGCCGGGACAACCGGCTAACCGGACGAGAACGAGAAATCAGTCGTCGTCGAGCAGGTCCCGCAAACGATAAAGCGCGTCCAAGGCGTCGCGGGGCGTCAGGTCGTCGGGATGTAGGTCGCGGAGCGCCGCTTCCGCCGCCGACGGCTCGGTCGTGGCCGGCCGCGCGCTCGACGGGCGGGCGGCGGCAAAAAGGGGTAGGTCGTTGGCCAGCTCGTGCGCCGGGGACCCGGCACCGGTTTCGCTCTTCTCGAGCGCCGCCAACACCTCGCTGGCTCGATCGATCACCGCATCCGGCAAGCCGGCCAGCTTGGCCACCTGAATGCCGTAGGAGCGGTCGGCGGCGCCGGCGGCCACTTCGTGCAGAAACACCACGTCGCCCTGCCACTCCTTCACCCGCATGGTGACGTTACTGAGTGCGCCGAGCTTGCCCGATAGCGCCGTCAGCTCATGATAATGCGTGGCGAAGAGAGCGCGACAATGGTTCACCTCATGCAAATGCTCGACCGCGGCCCAGGCGATGGACAGGCCGTCGAAGGTGGCGGTGCCGCGGCCGATCTCGTCCAGGATCACCAAGGCCCGCGGCCCGGCCTGGTGCAGGATCGCCCCGGTCTCCACCATCTCCACCATGAAGGTGGAGCGGCCGCGGGCCAGGTCGTCGGCCGCGCCGACGCGGCTGAACAGCCGATCGACGACGCCGATATGGGCCTTCGCCGCCGGCACGTAAGCGCCCATCTGAGCCATGATCGCGATCAGCGCGTTCTGGCGCAGGAAGGTGCTTTTACCCGCCATGTTCGGTCCGGTGACGAGCCAGATGCGCTCATCCTCATGCAGGTCGCAGTCGTTGGCCACGAACGGCCCTTCGTTGCGCGCATCCAGCGCCGCCTCGACCACCGGATGACGGCCGCCTTCAATATGGAAGGCACGGCTGTCGTCGACCGTCGGCCGGGTATAGCGGTGACGGACCGCCTGCTCCGCATTAGCCGTGGCGACGTCGAAGGAGGCGATGGCCGCCGCCGCCAGGGCGATCGTCTCGGCCTGCGCCAGCACCTCCGTGCGCAGCTCTTCGAAGATGCCGAGTTCAAGGGCCAGGGCGTTGTCGGCGGCTTGGGCGATCCTGCGCTCCAACTCCCCCAGCTCGACCGTGCTGAAGCGGACGGCATTGGCCATGGTCTGACGGTGGATGAAGGTCTCGTTCAGCGGCGCTTGCATCATCTCGTCGGCGCGCCGGGCCGTCACTTCGATGAAGTAACCGAGCACGTTGTTGTGCTTGATCTTCAGCTTGTCGATGCCGCTCTGCCGGACATAATCCTGTTGCAGGGCGGCAATCAGACGACGGCTTTCGTCGCGCAGCGCCCGCGTTTCGTCAAGCGCGGCATGATAACCCGCGGCGACGAAACCGCCGTCACGGGTCAGCAGCGGCAACTCGGCCGCCAGGGCGCGACCTAAACGGTCGACCAGGGCCGCATGCTCGCCCAGATCGGACAAGTCGTCGTCGATGCCGGCGGGCGGCGGCGTCAAAGCCTGGCCATCGAACTGACGGCGGATGGCGGAAGTGGCGGCAAGACCGTCGCGGATGGCGGCCAGATCGCGGGGCCCACCCCGTTCCACGCTCAAGCGGCCGAGGGCGCGTTCGATATCCGGTACACCGCGCAGCAGGTCGCGGATCTCCTCTCGCTTTCGGGCCTCCTCGATGAAGTAACCGACCATGTCGAGGCGGCGGTCGATCGCCGCCGGTCGGGTCAGCGGGGCCGACAAGCGCGCTACCAACAGTCGGGCGCCGGCGCCGGTGACCGTGCTGTCGATGACGCTGCGCAGGCTGCCTGACGTCTCCCCCGATAGCGTCCGCAACAATTCAAGATTGCGCCGGGTCGCCGGGTCGATTGCCATCGCCGCGCCGCTGGCCTGCTGGCGGGGTACCTTGAAGCGGGGCAGCTTGCCCTTCTGGGTCGCACCGACATAGGCGATCAGGCCGCCGCAGGCCGCCAATTCCGCCCGGCTGAAATCGCCGAAAGCTTGCAGGGAAGCGACGCTGAAAAGGTCGCGCAAGCGGCGCTCGCCGCGCTGACTGTCGAAATCCGCATCCGGCTCCCGACTGATCCGCTCGCCCAACTCATCTAACGTCTCGGCCAATTCCGCACTTTCAGCCAGCCGTTCAGGCAGCAGCAGTTCGCCTGGGTCGAGGCGGGCGAGGTCGGCCTGCAACTGCGCGAATCCGGTCAGGCCGACGCAGAATTCGCCGGTGGAGATATCCAGCCAGGCCAATGCCAAGCGGCCTTCCGCCCGCGCCAGGCTGGCCAGGAAATTGTTCGAGCGGGCGTCCAGCAGGCTATCTTCCGTCAGGGTGCCGGGCGTGACCAGGCGCACCACGTCTCGGGCGACCACCGATTTGGCGCCGCGCTTCTTCGCCTCCGAAGGATCCTCGGTCTGCTCGCAGACCGCGACCTTAAAACCGGCCTTGATCAGACGGGCCAAATAGCCATCCGCCGAATGTACAGGGACACCACACATGGGGATATCGTCACCCTGATGGCGACCACGCTTGGTCAGCGTGATGTCGAGGGCCGCCGAAGCCGCCACCGCGTCCTCGAAGAAAAGCTCGTAGAAATCGCCCATGCGGTAGAACAGCAGCGCGTCCGGATACTGTTCCTTGATGGCCATGTATTGCGCCATCATCGGTGTCGCATCCTGTCGCCGCGCCTTGCTGGCCATGAATTTTCTCTCCCCGCGAATGGCGCGAGTTATGCCATGGGCCCCGACGGTTCGGCAATGCGGGCTTGCCCTTTTCACGGCAGTATGGCTTAACCGCTGGTTCACATGAGCGGGTACGAATGATGGAAAACACCTACCGCAAACGACGAGGCCCTGCGCTTCCATACCGAGGGGCGGCCCGGCAAGCTGGAGATGACGCCGACCAAGCCGATGGCGACCCAACGGGATCTCAGCCTGGCCTATTCCCCCGGCGTCGCCGCGCCCTGTCTGGAGATCGCGGAAGACCCGGCGAAGGTCTACGACTATACCTCCCGCGGCAATATGGTGGCCGTGATTTCCAACGGGACGGCGGTTTTGGGCTTGGGCAATCTGGGCCCGCTCGGCGCCAAGCCGGTGATGGAGGGTAAGGCGGTCCTGTTCAAGCGCTTCGCCGACGTGGATTCCATCGATCTGGAGCTCGAACACCGAAGACGTCGACGAGTTCATCAACTGCGCCCGCTTCCTGGGCCCGTCCTTCGGCGGCATCAATCTGGAAGACATCAAGGCGCCGGAATGCTTCATCATCGAGCAGCGCCTGCGCGAGATCATGGATATCCCGGTGTTCCATGACGATCAGCATGGCACGGCGATCATCGCCCTGGCCGGTCTGATCAACGCCTTCCCACTTGACCGACCGCGATATCGAGGATGCCCGCGTGGTCGTGAACGGCGCCGGGCGCGGCCGGCGTCGCCTGCGTCGAGCTGATTAAGGCGATCGGCGTGCCCAGCAACAATGTGATCATGTGCGATACCCGCGGCGTGATCTATCAGGGCCGCGAGGACGGCATGAACCAATGGAAATCGGCTCATGCGGTGGCGACGGACCTGCGCAGCCTGGGAAGACGCCATGCAGGGCGCCGACGCCTTTTTCGGCCTCTCGGTCAAGGGCGCGGTGACCGCGCAGATGGTCCGCGACATGGCCGAGAAGCCGATCATCTTCGCCATGGCCAACCCGGATCCGGAGGTGACGCCGGAGGATGTGGCCGAGGTCCGCGACGACGCCATCGTCGCCACCGGCCGCTCCGACTATCCCAATCAGATCAACAACGTCCTGGGCTTCCCCTATATCTTCCGCGGCGCCCTGGACGTGCGCGCCACCACCATCAACGACGACATGAAGATCGCCGCCGCCCGCGCTCTGGCCGATCTGGCGCGCCAGGACGTGCCAGACGAAGTGGCCATGGCCTACGGCACCCAGGACCTGCGCTACGGCCCCAATTACATCATTCCGACGCCTTTTGATCCGCGCCTGATCAGCCATGTTCCGGCCGCCGTGGCTCAGGCCGCCGTCGACAGCGGGGTCGCCGGCCGGCGCATCCCGGACATGGACGGCTACAAACTGGAGCTGCGCGCCCGCCTGGACCCGACCGCGTCGAGCCTGCAGCGCATCTTCGATCAGGTCCGCGCCAATCCGAAGCGGGTGGTTTTCGCCGAGGGCGAGGAGGAGGCGGTGCTGCGCGCCGCGCTGAGCTACCGGGATTCCGGCTATGGCACGCCGATCCTGGTGGCGCGGGAACGCCGGGTGAAGGAGACCATGGAGCGCATCGGCGTCGGCGATCTGGGCGATATTAAGATCGACAACGCCAAGTTTTCCGACAGCAATCAGCGTTATACGGACTTCCTCTACAACCGGCTGCAGCGCAAGGGCTATCTCTACCGCGACTGTCAGCGCCTGGTGAACCAGGACCGTAACGTCTTCGCCGCCTGCATGGTGGCGCTGGGCGATGCCGACTGCATGGTTACCGGCATGACCCGGAACTATTCCGTCGCCTTCGAGGAAGTGAGCCGGGTGCTGGACCGTCAGCCGGGCCGCCGGGTCTTCGGCATCTCCATCATCGTCGCCCGCGGCCGCACTGTCTTCGTCGCCGACACCAACGTGCACGAACTGCCGTCATCGGTGGAAATGGCTGACATCGCGGCGCAGACCGCCGATGTCGCCCGCCGCTTCGGCCACGAGCCTAGGGTGGCGCTCTTGTCTTATTCAAACTTCGGCAACCCGCCCTGGCCCTCGGCGGACCGGGTGCGCGACGCGGTCTCCCCTACTCGACAGCCGGGTCACGGACTTCGAATATGACGGCGACATGTCGGCGGATACGGCGCTCAATCCGGAGATCCAGCGGGTCTATCCCTTCATCCGCCTCTCGGGCCCGGCGAATGTGCTGATCATGCCGGCCCTGCACAGCGCCCACATTTCCTCCAAACTGTTGCAGGAGCTGGGCGGCGGCACCCTGATCGGGCCGATGCTGGTGGGCATGTCCCAAGTCGGTCCAGATCATGCCCATGGGCGCCACGGTCACCGACCTCGTCAACATGGCCGCCCTCGCCGCCCACGAAGCGGCGCGCTAGGCGGCAAGCTTCGACAATATCCTACGACAGCGCCCGCAACCGAAATCAAAGGGTCAGACCCTTTGATTAGCATTTATCCCTATTTTTCACCCGAAAATACAGAATTTCAAAATCAAAAGGGTCTGACCCTTTGGATTAATTGAGAAACACCAGATGCGCCGCGATAGCGGCGAATATTGCGGCGGTGGCCCAGGCGCGTAAACGCATGGTGCGCGGTTTGCGGACGACAGCTAGGCTGATCCGGCGGGCGGTCAGAGCGAAGAACAGGTTGATGCTATTGCCGGTGATGTTGAAAACGAGACCCAGCAGGATGAACTGCCAGAACACGCTGCCCCGCGCCGGATCGGTGAATTGCGGTACGAAAGGCGAGATAGACGAAGGCTGACTTCGGATTCAAGAGATTGGTCATGATCCCCTGGCGATAAGCCCGCCAGGCGGTGGTGCGGCGCTGACGCGGATCGTCTTCCCCCCGCATCCGCCGGCGATGCGTTCAAGGCTTGCCAGGCGAGATAGAGCAGATAGGCGTCACCGGCATAGCGCACGGCGTCGAAAGCGGCAGGATAGGCTAACAACAGCGCCGCCAGCCCCGTCGCCGCCGTCAGACGAATGGGTGAAGGAGGCGGTGGCAAGCCCGAGCACCGCCAGGCCGGTGACCCAGGCCGAATTGGTCAGACCCCGCGCCACCGCATAGAACATCCCCGGCCCCGGTGCAATGCCGACCAGGAAGACCGTCACCATATAGGCCGAAAAAGCGGCCGGTTCGGGGAAGAGATGCACGCGATGGTCCTTCGCGGGTTCTTGGGCGAGAGCCGGCAGGCTTATACGAATTTGGTGGCGAAGCAAAGGCGCCAGACGATCAGCCAGTGGACATAGAGCGCTTCGCGGGCGAGCCAGAGCGGGGTTTTCCAACGCCAGCGCAGACGCTCCTCCGCCCCGCAGGGCAGCAGCCGATAGCCGTATCCCATGCCCAGCATCAGGGCTCGCGCCATATGGGCGCGGCTGGTGATCAGGTCGTGTACCCGGTCGTCCGGCGGCATCAAGTCACGCAGATAAAGGAAATTCTGCCGCGTGTTCTGGGAGCGATCCTCCAGCACCAGCCGGTCGCGCGCGACGCCGAGGTCCGCCAGCACGTCGGCGCCCATGGCCGCTTCCGACGGCAGGTCCGCCCGCGTGACGCCGCCGCAGATGCAGATCCGCCGCGCGCCCTTTTGCGCGGCGGCTCGGCGCAGGCGGGTCTTGAAGATGCCGATGCGGCCGTCCGGCCTGGGCTGCGCGCCCAGCACGATCAAGGCGCCGTCGCCGGCCGCCACCGTCGGCGCCCGCGCCGCCACCCAGAGCACCACCGCCAGACAGGCGAGCCAGGAGACGCCGGCGCTGAGCAAAACGATGACACAGGTCAGGGCCAGGCAGAACCAGCCGTCGACGCCGACGGAGGCCAGCCGCGCGCGGGTCGGCAGTGCCTGCCGCAACCGGTTGCTCAAGGGGCTCAGGCTGCCGAGGTCAGCTCACCCTTGATCACATAGGTCAGCAACTGCACCACCTGGGCCGGGGTTTCCGCCACCGCCAGCGCCGCCGCGTCCACTTCCTTCAGGGCGTGGGTCAGGGCCGGATCATGCAAGGTGATGATCGACTTGCCGATCGCCGCGGCATAGCCGGCATCGAAGGCGGCGTTCCACTGGCGGTACTTGTCGCCGAAGCGGACAACGACGATGTCCGACCGCTCGATCAGCGTGCGGGTACGGATCGCATTGACCTTGGCGCCCTTATTATCCTTCCAGAACGGCTTTTCTTCCGCCCCCAGGATGGCGACGCCGCAATCGTCGCTCGAATCGTGATCGGTGTTGGGTGAGACGAATTCGATCGGCAGTCCAGCTGCGCCAGCGCCGGCGGTAATCTGCGCCCGCCAATCGGTGTGGATTTCGCCGGACAGGTAAACGGTCCAATTTGATTGAGTCATAACGCGGCTCTCCAGGTCTCGGGGTAGACGACGGTTCGGTCGCTACTATACCTTGCTTCGCGCAAAGTTCACGGGGTTGGAGAACAAAGATGTTGCCGCTGGCGGGGATCAAGGTGTTGGAACTGGGGCAGAACCTGGCGGGGCCCTATGCGGGCGCGATTTTGGCCCTGCTCGGCGCCGAAGTGATCAAGGTCGAACGGCCGGGCAGCGGCGACGACGCCCGCGCCTGGGGCCCGCCGTTCATCAACGAGGTCGGCGCGCTGTTCCAAGCGGTCAACGTGAACAAGAAATCCATTACCATCGACTTCAAGGACGCGAGCGACCGGGACGAGTTGTTCCGCTTGATCGAGGGCACGGACGTGCTGGTGCAGAACCTGCGGCCCGGCGTGATGGAGGATCTGGATCTGGGCGCCGACGTCTTGCGGGCGCACAATCCGCGTCTCGTTTATTGCGCTATGGGCGCCTATGGCCACAAAGGCCCGATGACACGGGAGCCGGGCTACGAACCGATCGTTCAGGCCTTCGGCGGCTTGATGATGGTCAGCGGCCATGAGGGGGCGCCGCCCATGCGATTGGGCATGCAGGCGCTGGACATGGGCTCCGCCATGTGGGCCGTGCTGGGCATTCTGGCGGGCCTGACCCAACGGGCCGGCAGCGGCACCGGCTGTACCGTCGATACCAGCCTGTTCGAGACCGCTCTGGCTTGGCTGACCATCGCCCATTCCACCTTCAACGCCACCGGCAAGCCGCCGATCCGCCATCCGACCGGCAGTGCCCGCGTGGTCCCGTTCGAAGCCTTCGAGACGGCGGACGGCCCGTTGATCATCGCCGCCGCCAATGACCGCTTGTTCGCCCGCTTGGCCAAGGCGCTGGGACACCCAGATTGGGCCGATGACGCGCGCTTCCGCAGCAATGCGGACCGGCAGGCCAATCGGGAGACGTTGAAGGATCTGATGGAGGCCGAATTGGGCAAGCAAGATCGTGATCATTGGCGGCGGATCTTGTCCGAGGCGCAAGTCCCGGCCGCGCCGGTGCAAACAGTCGCCGAGGTGGCGGCGCACGAGCAGACGGTAGCGCTGGGCATGATCCAGCAGGTGCCGGGATTGGATTTCCAGACCATGGGCCTGCCGCTGTCCTTCGACGGGGAACGGCCCGGCATCGTCAGCGCCGCGCCGGCGCTGGGGGCCCATGACGACGAACTGCTGAACAGGTCCTGACATGAACCAGGCGTCTCTCTTAGCCAAGGCGGCCCTGACCTTCGGCGACCGGCCCGCCGTCTCGCTTGGCGGCGATGTCGTCCTAAGTTACGCCGCCTTGGCCGACCGCGTGGCCCGGATGGCGCGGGGATTGCGCCTGAGCCAGGGCCTGGCGGCGGGCGACCGGGTGGCTTTGGTGATGAAGAACGTGCCGGCCTATCTCGAATGCCTTTACGCGATCTGGCATGCCGGTCTGGTGGCGGTACCGATCAACGCCAAACTGCATGCGCGGGAATTCGCCTATATCCTGGAGAATTCGGGCGCCAAGCTCTGCTTCGTCAGCCCGGAGCTGGCCGGCGACCTGCCCGCCGATCAGCGACAAGTGGCGGTCGGCGGCGCCGACCATACGGCGCTGCTGCGTTTCGACCCGATGCCGGTGGCGGAGACTGCACCGGACGACCTAGCTTGGTTGTTCTACACCTCCGGCACTACCGGCATGCCCAAAGGCGCGATGCTGAGCCAGCGCAACCTGATGGCCATGGTGATGAATTATTTTGCGGATGTGGATCAGGTGTCGGAACAGGACAGCATGATCCACTGTGCGCCGATGAGCCATGGCTCGGGTCTCTACGGGCTTCCCCATGTGGCGAAGGCGGCGAACAATGTCTATCCGGCTTCTGGCGGTTTCGAGCCGGCGGAGTGCCTCAATCTGATCGCCCGCTGGCCCAACGCCACCTTCTTCTTCGCCCCGACCATGATCACCCGGTTGCTCGCCGCGCCGGAACTGGCCGACGCCGGCACCGGCAATCTGAAGACCATCGTCTATGGCGGCGGACCGATGTATGTGGAGGATACGCTGAAAGCGCTCGAGGCCTTGGGCCCGAAACTGGTGCAGATCTATGGTCAGGGCGAATCGCCCATGACCATCACCGGTCTGTCGAGGGCGATGCATGAAGACCGCGATCATCCCCGCTATATGGCGCGCCTCGGCTCCGTCGGCGTCGCCCGTACCGATCTCGACGTGCGCGTGGTCGATGAAGACGATAACGATCTGCCGGTCGGCGAGGCCGGCGAGATCCTTTGCCGCGGCGACGTGGTTATGGCCGGCTACTTCGAGAATCCCGAGGCCACGGCGGCCGCCTTACGCGGTGGCTGGCTGCATACCGGCGACGTCGGCGCCTTCGACGATGACGGCTTTCTGACCCTGATGGACCGGGCCAAGGACATGATCATCTCCGGCGGCAGCAATATCTATCCCCGCGAGATCGAGGAGGTGCTGCTGCGTCATCCGGCGGTGCTGGAATGCGCCGCCGTCGGCCGGCCCCATCCGGATTGGGGGGAGGAGGTCGTCGCCTTCGTCGTCCGCCGCGACGGCAGGACAGTTTCGGAAGACGAGCTCGACCAACTCTGCCTCGACAACATCGCCCGTTTCAAACGCCCGAAGGAATACCGCTTCGTCGAGAGCCTGACCAAGAACAATTACGGCAAGGTGTTGAAGACCGAGTTGCGGGAGATACTAGGCAATTCGTGATTCTTTTTGGAATCGGCTCTAACGGAACATCGAGCGGACCTGGATGCCCCATTTGCCGTCGATCCGGGTGACGATCCATAGCCCCGGGATGACCATGTAGACCGTGCCGTCGGCGTGGCAGCGGCTCATCACCAGGTCGAAATGCACCTTATCGACGGAGGCTTTGGTCGCTTCGATTTCGTCCAGGGTCGTGTGATGCCAACCTTCTTTTTCCGGCAAGTCCGCATAATGGTAGACGAAGTCCGCCGCCGTGGCCGTGACCTCCACCTGATTGCCGGCCATCATCGTGTGCGGAAAATTGAACGTGTCGCGCACCGCGTCGCCGTCCCCGGCGTTGAATGCCAACAAGAAATCATCGATCACCCGCCGCGCCTCGACTGGCATCTCCGTTTGCAGTTCGCTCATCTCGCCATCCCTCCAATCTCCATCACAAGAGCCGTTGGATACCGCATCGCATGTTTGAATGGAATCGTGGATAATCACTAACTTGCCCCGCCATATGTTAGCATCGTGACGACATGGCAAAATTTTTCTCTAATGCAAACGACAACGTCATCGTTTGGCGCAGCGCTGGCTATTTTTTTACGTGAGGTTCGATTTATGTATTGGTTAAACAGATATGGCCTGACCCTGTTCGTGATTTCTTCGGTTTCCATCTCAACAGCCACTGCGGCCGACGACACCATATGCTCGGCGTCCGGGCTCGCCGGCTTTGCGTTCGGTGCGCCCTTGGACGAAAACAAATATACCCTGGTCGAGACGGCGAATTCCGGCGTTGCGTCATTCCGCGCCGAGACCGGGAGTAGCGATCCGCGCTATGCCACGGCGATCGTGTCGGTAACGCCGTTCAGCCGCAAGATCATGGCCGTGGACTACCGCCAGACCGGCGAAAAGAAAATCCTGCGGGCGCGCATGGATGCTATGAAAAAAGCCTTCGAGGAGGCCAATGCAACCGTCAAGTGGGACCACCTGGGCAACCAATACGATGCCCGTAATCTCGATGGCTTCGACCTCTCTATCGCCGTCAAGGGCGATCCGCAGGGCGACGGGTCGAACCACCGCCTGAGCTATCACTGCGTCCACGCCGCCACGGCGGAACTGGCCTTGACAGAGACACTAAAATACCAATTGCAGAAAAAATAGGCGTCACGATACTCGTCGTTGCAAGTAAATAATATTGCTGCTTGCTAATTTAACAGTAATTTAAGTCATTCTTGATTTTATCCCCGCTGCTAACCGACTTCAGTAGCTAAGGGGATACCTAATGAAAGTTCTAAGTTCTATCTTGGCCGCGTTGGCCATTGTCACGATGTTTTCGATGCCGGCGCAAGCCGCCGACAGTCAATGTGCCGTCCATTATACCCGCACCGCCTGCGCTGGCCAGGAAGCGGTGAGTTATAAGAAATGCGACGGCAAGCAGTCTTGCGTGAAGCACAAGAAAGCCGATTCGCTGGAAGCCTGCCAAAAGGCCGCCATGAAATCCTGCCGCAACCGGCGCCTCAACATCACCAAGTCCAAGGTAATCACGGCGACTTGGAAGGGCGAGGCCATCACCGCCCCGGGCGGCGCCGAGGATTTCTGCACCGAATATCCGAAGAAGGACGTCGAATTTAACAAGTGCGATCAATAGATCGCCGAACGGCACTGGCCCCGGCGCGCCCCACTGCGCCGGGGCCGGTTGCCTCTCGACGGCGCTCGTCACTCGTCACTCGTCACTTTAGGTCAATAACACCGCCGACCGTTGTCGGAAGGACTGGAAGATAGCGATGAAAATCAACCGTTTGAAAAATGTGAAAATCAATCTCCAGGTCATGTCGATCGTGGCGCTGGCGATCCTCGGGTTTATCGCGCTTGGCGTTACCCAATTCATGTCGAACCGGACCCAAAGCGAACTGCGTCAAGTCCAGTCGCGTTCGACCGAGGTGTTGAACCTCGTTCGCGGGGTGCAACTCGGCTTCCTGCAGGAGCGACGGTCGGAGAAGGACTTCTTCCTGCGTTCCCAAATGAAGTATGCCGAACGGCATGCGAAGAAGGCCACGGAAATCACGGACCTGCTCGATCGTCTGGATACCGTGTTGGTATCGACGGATAACCTAGCCTTAGCGGCGGAGGTCCGGGCCGGATTCGACGCCTATGCCAAGCAGTTCAAGAATGTTGTCGCCGAACGGCAGAAAATCGGCCTCACACCGAAAGAAGGTTTGCGCGGCACCTTAAGAAAGGCCGCACACGAATCGGAGGAGGAGATCAAAAATCAAGGCATCGAGGAACTGCGCGCCGACCTCCTGATGATGCGCCGGCACGAGAAAGATTTTCTGTTGCGGCTGGACCCGAAATACATCGCCAAGATGTCGGCGGCCGTCGAGAAATTTTCCGCCACGGTCGCAAAAACCGTCGAGGACGAGGACGACCAGGAATATCTCAACGATATGGCGGAGATCTATCTGGTCGCGTTCAAAAGCATGACTGACGGCTTGCTGGCGGAAGCGAAATCGCGGAAAACCATGAGCGGCCTCTACGCCGCAGTGGAACCAAAGCTCTCGGAATTGGCCACACGCGCCCAAGCAGAGTTCGACACGGCCAGCACGGCTTTGAAGAATGGCGCGGCATCGGCCATGCGCAACGCGATCCTAACGATGCTCGTCATCGCGACTATCGTAACGGCACTGGGCTTCGCGATCGGGCGGGGCATCGCCAGTCCGGTCGGCGCAATGACCAATGCCATGAAGCGGCTGGCTGACGGCGACAACGACACCGAGGTGCCGGGTCTCGACTACGGCAACGAAATCGGCGAAATGGCGGCCGCGGTCGAAGTCTTCAAGCAGAACGGCGTCGAGCGGGCCAAACTCGAAGCGGCGGCCCAGGATCGCGAAGAACGGCGGAAAGAACGAGAAACGACGATCAGCAAAATGATCGCCGAATTCGATTCGTCCGTCAGCGACGCCTTGACCGTGGTATCGAGCGCCACCGCGCAGATGGAGAGCACGGCGCAAACCATGTCGCAGATCGCCGACAATACCAACGAGCAATCGACCGCGGTGGCCAGCGCCTCCGAACAGACCACGGCGAATGTTCAGACCGTAGCCTCCGCCACCGAGGAGTTGGCCGCGTCGGTTCAGGAAGTGGCCCGCCAAGTTCAGGACTCCAGTGCGATCACCACAACCGCCTTGAGCGAGACCGAAAAGGCGACCGCGGAAGTGCGCGGCCTGGTGGATGCGTCGGAACGGATCGGTGAAATCGTCGATCTGATCAACGACATTGCCAGCCAGACCAATCTGCTGGCCCTGAACGCAACCATCGAAGCGGCCCGTGCCGGCGAAGCGGGTAAAGGCTTCGCCGTGGTCGCGGCGGAGGTCAAAAATCTGGCGACGCAGACGGCGAAGGCGACCGATGAGATCGCCAGTCAGATCAACGCCATCCAAGGCGCCACCGGTCAGACCGTACAGGTCATCGAAGGCGTGAACAGCACGGTGACGCAGATTCACGAAATCTCGTCCGCCATCTCCGCCGCGGTGGAGCAACAAGGCTCCGCCACTCAGGAGATTGCCCGCAACGTCCAGGAAGCCGCGCGCGGTACCCAGGACGTCAATTCCAACATCATTTTGGTCAATACGGGCGCCACGGAAACCGGCAATGCCTCCTCGGAAGTCTTGGGCGCAACCCGGGAATTGTCCGAACAGGCGGACCAATTGGGTGGCCATGTTCAGGACTTCCTGAAGAAAGTCCGCGCTGTCTAATGGAGCGAAAGAGCCGTCGTCGATCTACTTTCGGCGGCGGCTCGCCCGCAACCGTTCGACGGGCGTGAGAGCGACGACCGCGCTGGCGCTGACCAGAAGCGTGGTCTCGCTTTCGTCGTAGAGCGCGCCTTCGAGGAAGGCGGTACTGCGGCCGAGGCGGCGCACCCTCCCGATGGCGATCTGGCGTCCAAGGCCGGCCGGCTCCAAATACTGCGCCTGCATCGACAGGGTCGGAATATAAAACTTGCCATCGGTGGCGAGCACCACCGCTTCCGTCATCGCCTCATCCAACATGGCCAGGATAAATCCGCCTTGCACGTCGCCTTTGGGATTGCGGTGATGATCCGCGGCGGCAAAGGACAATTTGGCGGCTTGTCCATCGGGATCGATGGCTTCATGCCGGCGGTCCAACTCGGCGCCGGCCGGCGACACCGGGCGACTGTCGACAAAGCGCTGGAATTCCGCGTCGCTCCGCCAGGTCATGTGCGCTGCCACAGGATTAGACGAGCCGTGGCGGTCGCTGTGACCGCCGGTTCGCCGCGATGGTTGTAGAGCGCGCCCTCAAGATAGGCGATGCGTTTGCCGGCGCGGATCACCCGACCTTCGGCCCGGATATCGCCGGGCCAGACCGGCGCCAGAAAGCTTGCTTTCAGTTCGAGCGTCGGCACCAACTTCTCGAAACCGCCCTGCAACACGCCAGAGAACGACATGATGTCGTCGAGCATCGCCGTCAGAAAACCGCCCTGAATGACACCCGCAGGATTGCAGAATTCCGGCCGGCCGTCATAGACACCGGTGACCTGACCGGCCTCCGCATCCGACGAGGTCAGCTTGAAGCCGAGATACCGGGTCGAAGCCGGCGGACCGCCGGCGAAGGGGCTGGTTGGATCGTCGTTCATGACACCCGGTAGAAGTGATAGCGTCCGGGCGGCACGTCATCCGGCAGGGGGAGCTGTTGAAAGCGGTCGACATGAAAGGCCTGGTCGGCAAGCACCAACGCCCCCGGCGCCATTAGCGGCGCCAGAACCGGTCCGAGCCAACGGGCCAGTTCGGCGTTGGCCGCCTGATCACCGGTGCCGATATCGCAGTGAGCCATCGCCGCCGGCGCACCGATGCGCGTGCCGGCGGACGCGATGGTTTCACGGATATCGCCGAGCAGCAGATGGTCGTCGTCGGGGATGCAGGCGGGATGGGCCTGAACTTCACGTTCGAAGACAAAGATTTCCCGTGTCGGGCATTTCTCCCGCAGGTGATCGTAAGTACGGCCGTTGCCAAGGCCGAGCTCCAGTAGAGGGCCCGGTAATTCGGCAATCATAGCGGTAGCCTGGTTAAGCAAGCTGCGCTGGGCCTGCAGCCGGCGGATAACACTGTCCAAACGGCTCACGAGTCGGTCAATTCTGCGATCTTGCGGTTGGCTTCCGCCACCTGCACATTGGTTTGCTCCAGCCGGCTGGCCAGATCGCGCATGATTTCCACCGCCATTGTGGGGAATTCGGTGACCAAGCGGAAGAACAGGTCCTTGGTGATCTTCAACGTCTCGAGTTCGGATGTGGCGATCACCGACGCCGTCCGCGGCACGTCGCAGAGGATGGCGATTTCGCCGACAAAGTCGTTCTTGCCCATGGTCGCCACCTGCAAGGGCCCCTGCGGCGTATCGATCATCACCTTGGCTTCGCCATTGACGATGACGTAGGCCGCATCGCCGATGTCGCCTTGCTGACAGATTGTCTGGTCGGGCGCGAAGGTCAGCCTTTCGCTGGTGAAGGCCAGCAGTTTCAATTTCGACGGTTCAATATTTTGAAACAGCGGGATGCTGCGTAATAGTTCAACCTCTTCCGTGAGGCTCATCGCTTCCCCTCCACTTCTCTAACTCAATTCCGCGTCCAACAAATCCTTGAAAGCGCCGGCCCGACCGGCCAATTCTTCGTATGTGCCCTGCTCGACGATGCGGCCTTGCCGCAAGACAAGAACGCGATCGAACTCATCCGCCATACTGGCGCGCATGACGCCCCAAATCAAACACCGTCCATCGAATTCGGCAATCAGGTTGTCCAAAATCATCGCTTGATTGGCGCTGTCGAAGGCGGCGGTGGCGTCGGACAGAAGCAGGCAATCGGGCTGCTTGATCAGGGCCCGGGCCAAGGCCAGTTTCTGCCTCTGCTCGCCGGTCAAGCGAGAGCCGGCGATCCCCACCTCATAATCCAGTCCGACTTCCGCGACGATGTCCCGCAGATTCAGGTTGGCGATAACCTCGCCGATCAAATCGCCGACCCGTTCCTGCGCTTCGGCTTGGCCATAGGTGATCTTGCCGAACAGGATGTTGTCCTGGATGTTGGCCGCCGGGTTGTAATGCTCGAAATCGAAGAAGGCGACCGCGTCCTTCAATTCCTCGGGCAAATGGCTGGCGAAATGGCGCCGCGCGGCCAATATCAGCTCCCGCATTTCGCCCTCGATCAGGCCCAGGCGGTGCCGCGCCGGGATCAACTTGAAGGGCAGGCTCATCAACCGGTTCCGGTCCTCGTCCGAAAGAGAGCGCAAATCGGCCCGATCCGCCCGATGCAGCATGGCCTGGGTTTCCGGCAACTCTTCCGCCGAGATGAAGCTGAATTGCTGGAACAGCTCATGTTCCGGCGGCAGGTCGGCGAACAGCTCGACCATGGTCGCCGCGACCTGATAGCCGATCTCCAGGAACTTTTCGGTCAATCCCACGGCTTCCAAAGTTTCCAGCACATGCTCGTTTTCGGCCAGCCGTTCCATGTCGAAGGCATCGCCGACCGGATTGCCGAACAGCAGGTTTTCCCCCACCGTGGCGTTGGCGTTGTATTCGTTCACGTCGAAGCCCTCGACCAACTGCGAGAGATCCGCGTCGCTCGCCAACCGTTCGCGCAAGGCGCGCCGGGCGGTCAGGATTTTTTCCGCCACGTCCGGGCGGACCGCCGGATCGACGGTGCCGCGCAAGCCATAGCGGTAGACGTCGTCGCGCAGGCCCATTCGCTCAAGTATCGACAGGCTGTGCTGACGCAAACCCCCGATATCGGTGACGCCGGCGGCCGCGTAATCGATCCAGTCCGCATGGATGTCGAATTCCAGATTGCCGGCCCGGGCAGCCTCGACCATCTCGTTCTGCTGATGGACCGCTTCTTCGCCCTCGTATTCCTTGGGCCGGAGCGGTCTGTGTTTCAAACCGTAGAACAGATTGTCGGCGATCGTGCCGCTGAAAATATAAGCGTTGGGTCCGACATAGCCGAGCCGGCGGCCGGTGATCGCTTCCGGCGCGATGTCGAGATCGACATCGCCGGCGGCGAGACCACCGCTGTCCGGATCGAGCAGGCGCGCCATCATGAGGATCAGTTCCTCCTTGCCGCTGCCGCTGGGTCCGACCACGGCAATCCGCTCGTTCAAGCCGAAGGTGAAGGAGACGCTGTCGATAACCGCTACCTGCTGCTCGTCCAGCAGCGACAGATTGGTGCCGCTGAACTCGCCGCTGAACGGCGGCGGCTGCTCCGGATCGGCAAACAGATTTTCTTCGTCCCGCATCCCGGCGGGGCCGAACTGGCTGACCACCTGATCGTATTTGATGTTGGCATCGGCTTGCTGCTGATAGTAGGTCAGCAGATCTTTCCAGGGCGACGCCAGATCCTTATGGGCCGCGATCGCGGCGACCAGAGTGCCGATCTCCAACTCGCCCTGAATGACGAAATAGCCGCCGATGGAGTAGAAGCAGAAGGGACCGAGCTGCTGAATGAAGTTATTCAGAAACTTGATGACGAACTTCTGTTTATAGATGCGGTAGCGGACGTGATAGATGGCGCCCAGACGGTCGGTGAAATCGGCCAGGGCGTAATTGGAGGTATCGTTGGCATGGATCTCTTGCACGCCCTGGACGGTCTGGCCGATCCGGTCCGAGAGGCGCCGGACGAGCTGAACCCGTTCCTTACCCAACTGATTGACCCGGCGTTGCAGCTTCGGGATCAGCCAGAGTTGCAAGGGGTAGAGCATCACTGCCGCGAGCGCCATGCGCCAATCCTGATAGAACAAAAATCCGAGAATGGTCAGCAGGGTGCCGCCCTGAAACGCGGGTAAGGAAAACGCATCGCCGATAAAGCCGCCGAGCGGTTCCACCTCCGCCGTGATCATCGGGATGATTTCGCCCTGGCTCATCTTCTTGAAGGTCGGCAGCGGGAATCGCAATACCCGGCTATAGAGCGCGAAGCGCAACCGCCGGAGCATACGCTCGCCAGTCAAGCCTTTGTAAACATTAATGATATACTTGAAGCTCTGATTGATAATCACCAAAACCAGGAACACGCCGCAAAGCAGAAACAGGAAGTATTCCTGATCGAGGCTCAGGCCGAAGTCCATGGTGAATTGAACCAGAAACAGATCGATGTCGAAGATCAAATCGAACGGATATTCGTAGGTGCGGGCGCCGATCGCCTCATTGATGATCAGCTTCGGCAGCTCGTAAAACATGTAGAGAAACGGGAACGAGGCAGCCGCCATTAGGGTTAAAACGATTTGCTGCCGCTTGCTGTAGCGCAAGATATAGGCAAAGAGCGTTTTTTCCATTATATAAGTGGGCCCTAAAACTGAGGCGCCCGTTTAGGCGCCCGTCGACGATCCGGCAGGCAGATTAACCGGTTCGTCGAACCTGGTAAATGCCGGGATAGCATTGATCTTCGAGCTTATAGGTTAACCATAATTTCGTATCGGCAATTGCCCCGGATTCCGGTCACGGGATAGACTACCGGGCTATGAGCGGAGGAAAACGACAAGCCATGCCCGGCGGGCGTGTCCTGATTTACAGCCATGATACCATGGGGCTCGGCCATTTGCGCCGCTGCCGCACCTTGGCGCATTCGCTGGTCCGGACATATCCGGACCTTTCCGTGCTGATTCTATCGGGCTCGCCGATTATCGGCAGCTTCGATTTCCGCTCTCGGGTCGACTTCGTGCGTATCCCAGGCGTGATTAAGCTGCGCAATGGCGAATATACCCCGCTCAGCCTGGATATCGACATCGATCAAATCGTTTCCATGCGCGCCTCCATCATCAAGCATACGGCGGATATCTTCGCGCCGGACATCTTCATCGTCGATAAGGAGCCCTTGGGGCTGCGGGGCGAGGTCGGCGCTACGCTGAAGATGTTGAAAAAACGGGGAACGCGGCTGGTCTTAGGCTTGCGGGACGTATTGGACGATCCCAGCATGTTGGCCCCCGAATGGCGCCGCAAGAACGTCTTGCCGGCGCTCGACCGGCTTTATGACGAAATCTGGGTCTATGGCCTGCCGCAAGTCTGCAACCCCCTCGACGGCATCAACCTACCGCAATCGGTGGAGCAGAAGATCGTCTATACCGGCTATCTGCGCCGCAACGCGCGGGAGGAGCATTACCGCCCGCTGCCGGATATCGTCGAAAATCCCTATATCCTGGTCACGCCGGGCGGCGGCAATGACGGCGAAGGCCTGGTCGAGTGGGTGCTGCGCGCCTACGAGCAAGGGCATGAACAATTGCCGCCGGCTCTGA
The DNA here is from genome assembly GCA_965216645.1 of Alphaproteobacteria bacterium. Taxonomy (GTDB): domain Bacteria; phylum Pseudomonadota; class Alphaproteobacteria; genus CBDCGJ01. The sequence goes on from CBDCGJ010000012.1 coordinate 111,433, forward strand.
TCGTCATGGGACCGTTCATGCCGCCCGAGCGGCGAAACGACTTCCTGAGCCGCACCGACCGCTTGGACAAGGTGGAGGCGATTACCTTTGATGCGGAAATGGAGTTGCTGGAGGCGAACGCGCTGGGTGTCGTCGCCATGGGCGGCTACAACACCTTCTGCGAAATACTCTCCATGAACAAACGCGCTTTGATCATCCCGCGCACCCAGCCGCGCATGGAGCAGCATATCCGCGCCAGCCGGGCCCAAGATTTGGGTCTGTTGCGCATGCTCGAAGATTACGGCGACTATCCGGCCCAGGTGATGATCAATGCCCTTCTGGACCTGCCCTACCAGAATAGACCTCAGGATGTGGTGGTGCCGGGATTGTTGGAAGGGCTCAGCAATGTCAACCGGCTGGTCCGCCCATGGATCAGGACGGCGGCGGCCACGACCGCGAATACCGCTTGATCGATGCACCGTTAGCGGCGATCTTCCCCTGATTGTGAGTGTTTGGATTGGAACATGCCCGCGCCGGTCGCCTTCATTCTGAAAGGATATCCCCGCTTGTCGGAAACCTTCATCGCGCAAGAGATTCATGCGCTGGAGCGGTTGGGGCTGGACCTTCGCATCGTCTCGCTACGCCATCCGACGGACCGAGCGCGCCATCCGGTGCATGATGATATCCGCGCCCCGGTCAACTACCTGCCGGAATATCTCTATCAGGAGCCGCTGCGGGTGTTGCGGGCCTGGTGGGCGGTGCGGCGCGGACCGTCCTATAATGCGGTGCGCCGGCGCTGGCTTGCCGATCTCAAGCGCGACATGACGCCAAACCGTGTGCGCCGCTTCGGTCAGGCCTTGGTCCTGGCGCGCGAATTGGCGGCGGATGTCGGCCATCTGCATGCCCATTTCATGCATACGCCGGGCTCCGTCGCCCGCTACACCGCGCAACTTCTCGGCTTGCCCTACAGCATCTCCGCCCATGCCAAGGACATCTGGACCATCCCCGAATGGGAAAAACGGGAGAAGCTGGCGGACTGCGCCTGGCTGACCACCTGCAACAAACACGGCTACGGTCATCTCCGCGAACTGGCCGGCGACATGGCGGACAAAGTCAGCTTGAACTATCACGGCGTCGACCTGCGGCGTTTTGCCAAGCCCGGGCCGAATACACTGTCTGGGCCGCTCAGCCTGCTAACCGTCGGCCGCGCCGTCGGCAAGAAGGGGTTGAACCATCTTCTGGACGCCCTGGCGGCCCTGCCGGCGGCCTTGGATTGGCGGTGGCATCATATCGGCGGCGGTCCCAGGCTGGACGACCTGAAGCGGCAGGCGTCTCGCCTCGGCCTGGACGATCGCGTCACCTGGCATGGCGCGCAACCGCAAGAAAAAGTTTTGGCTGCCTATCGAAGCGCCGATCTGTTCATTCTTCCGTCCGTCCGCGACCCGAGCGGCGATCAGGACGGCCTGCCCAATGTCTTGATGGAAGCGCAGAGCCAGGGCTTGGCTTGCATCTCCAGCGATCTGGCCGGCATCCCGGATCTGATCGTCGACGGATCGACTGGCTTGCTCGTGCCGCCGGGCGATGTCGCCGCTTTGACAAATGCGATCCAGCGCTTGATCGATGACGCCGACTTACGCCAACGCCTGGGCCGTGCGGGACAGGATCGGGTTTGGGCGGACTTCGACGCCGCGCGCCTGATCCCCGCCCTGGCGGCAAAATTCGACTTGGCCCCTCTAGCGGAGGATAGCGCGGCGTGAATGGACGCGTGATCAAAACGGCGTTCTATGCCCCGATGAAGCAGCCCGATCACGACACGCCATCGGGCGACCGACGTATGGCCCGGCTGTTCCAAACGGCCCTGACCAAGGCCGGTTGTCAGGTTCGGCTGGCCAGCGAATTCCGTAGCTACGAGGGCGCCGGGGACGACGCGATACAACAAGACTTACAGGCCCAAGGCGAGGCCTTGGCGGCGCGGTTGATCGCCCAATATCGCGCGCCGACGGCCTGGCGGCCGGACGCGTGGTTCACCTATCATCTTTATCACAAAGCGCCGGATTGGTTGGGTCCGGCGGTCAGCCGCGCCTTGGACATTCCTTATATCGTCGCCGAAGCTTCCCATGCGCCGAAGCAGGCGGGCGGGCCTTGGGATCGTAATTATCGCGCCGCGGCGGAGGCCATCCGAACGGCGGACCGGGTCTATTGCCTAACCCGGTTGGATCTGGCCTGCGTCAAGACGCTCCGTGGATCAGCGGCGACGGCGCATTTCCCGCCCTTCCTCGACGTCGCGCCCTATCTGGCCACGAATTTGCAGTTCGTCATGTATCGCCAGAAATTGGCGGCGGCGTTCGGACTGGATGCGGGCAAGACCTGGTGTCTGACCGTCGCGATGATGCGGGAGCGGGATAAGCTGCCGTCTTATGCATTGTTGGCAGAAGCCCTCAAACAGGTCGAGGCGGATAACTGGCAGCTATTAGTCGTCGGGGACGGCCCGGCGGCCGATCGGGTGAAGGATTTATTCGGCGATTTGGCCGACAAAGTGCGGTTCGCCGGCGCGGTGCCGGAAGAGCGGCTGCCGGCGATCTACGCCGCTGCCGATCTCTATCTCTGGCCGGCGATCAACGAAGCCTACGGCATGGCGCTGCTGGAAGCGCAGGCCGCCGTCAAACCGGTGGTCGCCGGGGCGGCCGATGGCGTTCGCGATGTGGTCGACGATCGGGTCACCGGCCTGCTGACACCCGAAGGCGATGCGGCCGCGTTCGCCGCCGCCGCGGACCGGCTGCTAACCGATCGTAAGGAGCGGGCCGCGATGGGCCAGGCCGGCTTGGCCAAAATCGTCGCCAGCCACGATCTCACGCCCGCCGCCGCGCGCCTGCGCCGGGACCTGGAGGACTTACTGGTGTGAGCGATCTGATCATGATCCGTCATGGCCGCACGGTCTGGAACCAGACCGGCCAGTTGACGGGCCGGGCCGATATCGAGTTGACGCCGGAGGGACGAGACGAGGTCGCCGCCCGGCGTCTGCCTGACCGTTTCGCCCAGGCCCGTTGGCATGTCAGCCCGCTGATCCGGGCGCGGCAGACAGCGGCGCTGCTGGGCCGAGCCGACGCCCGGGTGGACGAGCGCCTGATCGAGATGGATTTCGGTGCCTTCGAAGGCCGCACCCTGGCCGACTTGCGTGCCGATCCCGACATCGACATGGCGGCGATGGAGGATCAAGGCCTGGACTTCCAGCCGCCGGACGGCGAGAGCCCGCGCGCCGTGCGGCAACGGCTGCAACCCTTCCTGGACGATCTGGCGGCGGCCGACGGCCTGCATATCGCCGTCGCCCATAAAAGCATTATCCGCGCAATCTTCGCCGACGCCTATGACTGGCCGATGCTGGGCCGGCCACCGGTGAAGCTGAAATGGGACCGGCTGCACCACTTCGCCCTGACCGAAGACGCGCAACCGCGGCCAGTGGAAATGAATATCCCCTTCGAGACGGCGGAGGCGGCGGCATGAGCCATCGGGTCTTCTTCTATGTCCAGCATCTGCTCGGCATCGGCCATCAGCGGCGCGGCGCCACCTTGGCGCGGGCGATGCAGGACGCCGGGCTGGAAGTCACTTATGTCTCCGGCGGCACCGACATCCCCAACCTGAACCTGGACGGCGGGCGGCTGGTGCGGCTGCCGTCGGTGCGGGCCGTCGATCTCTATTTCAAAAAGCTAGTGGACGAAAACGACCAGCCGATCGACGACGCTTGGCGGGAACGGCGCAAGGACGCGTTGCTGCGGGCCTGGCAAGACTGCCAACCCCACGTCATTATTCTGGAGCTCTATCCCTTCGGACGCCGGCAGATGCGCTTCGAACTGCTGCCGCTGCTCGACGCCGCGATCGCCCTGGACCGACGGCCGGTCATCGCCTGCTCCGTCCGCGACATTTTGGTGGCGCCGCCGAAGCCCGAACGCAACGAGGAAATGCTCGACCGGGTGCAGACCTATTTCGATCATGTCATGGTCCATGGCGATCCGAACCTGATCCCCTTCGGCCGAACCTTCCCCTTGGCCGACAAGATCGCGGACAAGCTGAGCTATACCGGTTATGTGGTCGACACCACCGGCCAGAAGGGTGGCCCGGGCAGCGACGGCCATGACGAGATCCTTGTCTCCGCCGGCGGCGGCGCGGTCGGCGACAAGCTTTTGAAGACCGCCATGGCGGCGCGCGCGCTGACCGGCTTCCAGGGATTGACCTGGCGTGTGCTGGCCGGCGTCAACGTCACCGACAGCGAATTCGCCGATCTGCAGGGGGCCGCCCCGCCGGGCGTGATCGTCGAGCGCGCGCGCGGCGACTTCCCCAGCCTGCTGATGAACTGCGCCTTGTCGATCAGTCAGGGTGGCTATAACACCATCATGGAATGCCTGCATGCCGGCTGCCGCGCCCTGATCGTACCCTATGCCGCCGGGCTGGAGACGGAACAAACCCTGCGTGCCGATCTGCTGGCCGAACGCGGCCTGATCGACGTGTTGGCGGAGGGTGATTTAAATCCGGAGAACATGGCCGTCGCCATCGAAATGGCCATGGCTCGGCGCCGGCCGGCGAAGCTGGACATCAAAACCGACGGCGCCGCCATAACGGCCCGCATGGTGAAACAATGGAGCGAGGCGCTGCCATGGCGGTAGACGGCTGGACAGCGCTGGAGACGGAGCTTGACGCCTGGGCGGCGACGGACCGCCGCGCCGATCTCTGGTGGCGCGACGACGATGCGGAAACGCCGAGCAGAGAACTCGACCGTTTGCTGACCTTGCAAGCCGCCGTCGGCCTGCCGCTGGCCTTGGCCGTCATCCCCGCCGGCGCCGGCCCGGCTTTAGCCGAGCGATTGACCGCTCATGACGGCGAAGTCGCCGTCTTGCAGCACGGCTACCGCCACCAAAATCATGCCGCGCCGGGGGAGAAGAAGTCGGAATTTCCGGACCGCCGGGTGGTGCACGACATGCTGGCCGACGTCGCCCTGGGACGGGAAGGTCTGAAGGTCCTGTTCCCGGCGCGATTCCTGCCCGTCTTCGTGCCGCCGTGGAACCGGCTTTGTCCGGCGATGCTGCCGCGCCTGAAGAATGCTTTCGTTCAGGGCTATTCCGCCTACGGACCGGCGCCCGATCTGTCCGGCGAAAACCTGACCGCCTGCAACACCCATATGGACCCGATCGACTGGCGCGGCGGCGGTGGCTTCGCCGGCGAGGACGCAGCACTGACCGCCATCGTCGACGGCCTTCGAGACAGGCGTGTAAGCGGGAGCGCGGAACCCTTGGGAATTCTGACCCATCATCTGCAGCAGGACGAAGCGGTCTGGCAATTTCTGGAACGGTTTCTGACCTTTAGCAGCGGCCATGCCGGCGCGCACTGGCGTCCGACTGCGGAAATCTTTAACGTAAGCCCATGACCGGCGAAACCGAGCACAAATATCCGCTGTCCTATCTGCTGGGCGATTATGCCTCGGCGGCGTTCGGCGTTGCGATCATGATCCTGTTATTCACCTTGGCCAGCTTCCATTATCTGGTGCTGTTGTTCATGCTGGCCCTGACCGCGGTGTTTTTGATCTTCGGTGCGCGCACCTATATCCGGCATAACACGGTGATCAAAGTCGACGATGTCGGCGTGCGCGCGGTCGGTCTGTTGCCGAAGCAAATGCCTTGGGCCGAGATCAGCGAGCTGGACTTGCGCTATTTCTCGACCCGCCGCGACCGCCGCAGAGGCTGGATGCAATTGCGCCTCAAGAGCGGCAAAAAGGTGCTGAGAATTGAGTCCCAGATCGACGACTTCGAAAGCGTCGCCCGGCGTGCCTACGATAAGTGCGCTGCTGAAGGCGCGGCGATGAATGTCGCCACCATGGCCAATTTGAAATCCATGGGCATCGGACCGCAGGACGACCTGCCGCCGGCCCGCGGGGACTTCGCGGGCTGATGGCCAACGTCCTGCGCCTGCGCGATCTGGCGGTCGAATTCCGCGCCGCCGAAGGCGTGGTGAAGGCGGTCGACGGCGTGTCCTTCACCGTGCCGGAAGGCCAGACCGTGGCCCTGGTGGGCGAAAGTGGCTCCGGCAAGACCGTGGTCAGTCAGGCGATCATGCGCATCCTGCCGAAGGCGGCGCAGATCACCCGCGGCGAAGTGCTGTTCTTCGATCCGGACAAGCCCGGCTCCTTCGTCGATCTGGTGCGCCTGCCGGGTAACGGCAAGGACATGCGGATGATCCGCGGCGGCCGCATTTCGATGATCTTCCAGGAGCCGATGACCTCCCTCTCGCCGCTGCACACCATCGGCGACCAGATTTCCGAGGCGCTGCTGCAGCATCAAGACTTGGCTAAGAAGGTCGGCTTCGAGATGGCCGCGGACATGCTGCGCCTAGTCGGTTTTCCGGAACCGGATCAAGCGGTGCACAAATATCCCTTCGAACTTTCCGGCGGCTTGCGCCAGCGGGCGATGATCGCCATGGCGCTGATTTGCCGGCCGGCCCTGTTGATCGCGGACGAGCCGACGACGGCCCTCGACGTCACCATTCAGGCGCAAATCCTGAAGCTGATCAACGATCTGAAGGACGAGTTGAATATGGCCGTCCTCATCATCACCCACGATCTGGGCGTCGTCGCAAACGTCGCCGACGAAGTCGTGGTGATGTATCACGGCCGGATTATGGAGCGCGGCGGCGTCGAGGACATTTTCGCCAATGCCCAACATCCCTATTTGAAGGCGCTGCTGCATGCCGTGCCCCGCTTCGGTATGGGCAAGCATGAACGGCTGGTGCCGCTGCGCGAGATCAAGGCGGAGGCCGGCGCGCTCCTCAAGCAGAAAGATCCCTGGCCGGCCGGCGCCAGCGCCAAGGAACCGCTGCTCTCCGTACGCCATCTGACTAAAACCTTCTCCACCCGCAAGCGCAGCCTGCTGGGCGGAAAGCCGGGCGGTGAGGTGTTGGCGGTGGACGATGTCAGTTTTCACATCGACCTTGGCGAATGCCTGGGCCTGGTCGGCGAAAGCGGCTGCGGCAAAACCACCACATCGAAGATGATCCTGCGGGCGATCATGCCGGACGAAGGCGAGGTCCGTTTTAACGATCACGGCAAACTGACCGACGTGCTGGCCTTGAAGGGGGAGGAGCTGTTCGATTTCCGCAATCGGGTGCAGTTCATTTTTCAGGACCCCTTCTCCTCCCTGAACCCGCGCATGACCGTCTATGACATCATTTCCGAACCGCTGGTGATCCATAATGTGGGCGACGCGGAGGAGCGGGCGGAACGGGTCAAGGAGCTGATGCATCTGGTCGGCCTGGACCCGCGCTTCCTTCGCCGTTATCCGCACAGCTTCTCCGGCGGCCAACGCCAGCGCATCGGCATCGCCCGCGCCCTGGCGCTGCAACCGGATCTGCTGATCTGCGACGAGCCGGTTTCCGCCCTCGATGTGTCGGTTCAGGCACAGGTGCTGAACCTGCTCAAGGACCTACAGAGCGAACTGGGCCTGACCTATCTTTTCATCTCCCACAACCTGGCCGTGGTCGATTACGTCGCCGACCGCATCGCCGTAATGTGCGCCGGCCGACTGGTGGAAACCGCGCCCTGTGAGGTGCTGTTCGAAAACCCGATCCACCCCTATACCAAAGCGCTGCTGTCCGCCGTGCCGAAGGCGGATATTCATGCCCGACTGGATCTGACCGCGCTGATGGAAGGCAAAGCCTCCATCCCCTCCGAATGGCCCGCGCCGTTCACATTGCAGGGACATCAGACCTTGGAGATGATCGATATGGGCAACGGCCAATTCGTCCGCGCCTTGGACAAGCCATAGCCGCCGCGCGTCACCGTCTTCATTTACGTTTGCTCCGGAGAAAAACCGTCATCCCGGAATCGCGGCAGGCGATATCCGGGACCGCCCCAAACACTGCACCTGACGAGATCCCGGCGCTCCGCTACGCTATGGCCGGGATGGCGAATGTGAAGTGACGTAGAGAACGTCTTCAATTCGGTCGCGCCAACGGCGACACTCAACTATAATGATAGCGGTGTATCGTGTCGTCAGAACGCGAGTTGGGAGAAGTTGATGTTTTTGGGACGTTTACTGGGGGTTGCCGCCCTGGCGTGGGGGGTCGTGGGCCTGGCGGCGGCCATGGAGTTGAAGGAATCGCCGATGCTGGCGGCCGAGGTCAAGGCCGGCAAACTGCCGCCGGTGGCCGAGCGTATGCCGCAAACGCCCATGGTGCTGAACATGGCGGATATGGGCAAGCAAGTCGGCCAGTACAGCGGCGAATTGAAAACCCTGATCGGACGCCCCAAGGACGTGCGCCTGCTGGTGGTCTACGGCTACGCGCGGCTGATCGGCTATGACGAGAAGCTAAACTATATCCCGGACATTCTGGAAAGCTACACGGTGGCGGAAAACCGCATCTTCACCTTCAAGCTGCGCGCCGGTCACCGCTGGTCCGACGGCGCCCCGTTCACGACGAAAGATTTTATGTTCTGGTGGAACGATGTGGCGAACTATCAGAAGCTTTCGCCCTCCGGCCCGCCGATCAGCATGCTGGTCGGCGGCCAGCCGCCGACGGTCGAAGCTCTGGACGATTTGACCATCCGCTATACCTGGGAGAAACCCAATCACACCTTCCTGCCACGTCTGGCCGGTGCCTCGCCGCTGTTCATCTATCGACCGGCGCATTATCTGAAACAGTTTCACAAAAAGTACGCCGATGCGGAGACCCTGAAAGCGCTGTTGAAGAAACACCGGACCCGCAACCCCCACAGCCTGTTCAATCGGTTGGACGAGATGTACCGCTTCAACAATCCGGAGCTGCCGACCCTGCAGCCCTGGCGCAACACCACCCGATCGCCCGCGACCCGTTTCGTCGCTTTGCGCAACGCCTATTTCCACCGGGTCGACGAAAGCGGCCAGCAATTGCCCTATTTCGACCGGCTGACCATGTCGGTCTCCGACGGCAAATTGATCCCAGCCAAGGCCGGCACCGGCGAGGTCGATCTGCAAGCCCGCAACGTCGCCTTCAACAACTACACCTTCTTAAAGGAGCATCAGGCCGAAGCAGGCTTCAAAACCTACCTTTGGGATATCGCCAAGGGGTCCCACATGGCGCTGCATCCCAATCTGAACGTGAACGACAAGGAATTGCAGAAGCTGATGCGCGACGTGCGGTTTCGCCGCGCCCTTAGCTTGGCCGTCGACCGCGCGTTGATCAACGAGACCCTCTATTTCGGCCTCGCCATCGAGGGCAACAATACGGTGCTACCGGCGAGCCCGTTGTTCGAGGAGGCCTACCAACGGGCCTGGACCGAGTTCGACATCGATGCCGCCAACGATCTGCTCGATGAGATCGGCCTGACCGAATACAACGACGACGATATCCGCCTGCTGCCCGATGGCCGACCCTTGGAAATCATCGTCGAAACCGCAGGCGAGGAAACCGAGCAGGTCGATGTGCTGCAACTGATCGCCGAGACCTGGAAGGAAATCGGCATCGCCATGTTCATCAAGCCGTCGACCCGGGACACCTATCGACGCCGCATTTTTTCCGGCGAAACCCATATGTCGGTCTGGTTCGGTTGGGAGAACGGCGTGCCTACGGCGGACATGAGCCCCGCCGAACTGGCCCCGACATCGCAATATCAACTGCAATGGCCCATGTGGGGGGAGCATTACGAAACCAGCGGTAAAGCCGGCATGGCCCCGGAGATGGAAATTCCGAAGCGCCTGCTGACGCTCTACAACAAGTGGCAGAACGCCACCGATAAGGCGGCGCGGGCCGCGATCTGGCACGAAATGCTAAAGCTCCATGCGGAGCAGCAGTTCACCATCGGCATCATCTCCGGCGTGAAGCAGCCGGTGGTGGTCAAGAACGGCATCGTCAATGTGCCGGAGAAAGCGATCTATAATTGGGACCCGGGCGCTCATTTCGGTATTCACCGGCCAGACAGTTTTTGGCGCAAACTGTAAAACTGCGCTAGTCTCAATAGATTAACCGAACGGGCCACGGGACACCGAGACCGCATGCTGACTTACTTCGTGCAACGGGTGATGATCATGATCCCCACTTTGCTGGTGATCTCCATCATTACGTTCGTCATCATTCAGCTGCCGCCCGGCGATTACCTGACCAATATGATCGAGGAATTGAAGGCGCGCGGAGATACCGCGGCGCTGGAGAAGATCGAGTTCCTGCGCAAGGAATACGGCCTCGACCGGCCGATGTTGGAGCAATATGCCATCTGGCTCGGCGTTTGGCCCGGCGCCAACGGGTTCAGCGGCTTACTTCAAGGCGATCTCGGCTGGTCCTTCGAGTTCCAGCGCCCGGTCGACGAGGTGGTCGGCGACCGGCTGCTGCTGTCCTTCGTGCTGAACTTCACCACCATCCTGTTCGTCTATGCCGTGTCCTTCCCGATCGGCGTCTATACCGCGGTGCGGCAGTATTCCATCGGCGATCACGCCATGACCTTCCTGGGCTATATCGGCCTGGCGACGCCGAATTTCCTGCTGGCGCTGATCCTGCTTTATCTGGCGAAGAAATATTTCGGCGTCTCCATCGGCGGTCTGATGGATGACCAGTTCATCGGCGAGCCCATGAGCTGGCCTAAATTCGTCTCCATCTGCGAGCATCTGGTGGTGCCGGTGATCGTCATCGGCACGTCGGGCACCGCCGGGATGATCCGCCGCCTGCGCGCCAATCTGCTGGACGAGCTGCAGAAGCAATATGTGGTAACGGCACGGGCGAAGGGCCTGCGCTCCTCCCGTGTATTGATCAAGTATCCCTTGCGCATGGCACTGAACCCGTTCATTGCCGATATCGGCAATCTGCTGCCGTCGCTGATCTCCGGCTCGGCCATTGTCGCCGTGGTGATGAGCCTGCCGACGGCCGGCCCCATGCTGGTCACCGCCTTGCAGAGCCAGGACCAATATCTCGCCGGCAGCTTCCTCTTGTTCCTCGCCTTCCTCACCGTGGTCGGCATGTTCATCTCCGACATCGCACTGGCCGTCCTCGACCCGCGCATCCGGCTCGGGGCGGAGGCGTCGCGATGACGGTGGAGCGGCCGGGGGACCGGGATAAGCCGGAGCATTGGGTCTCCGACGAGCCGTTCGACCCGATGTCCCGGGAAGTGCTGACGGCGGAGCAGGAGAAGTTCTATCTCGCATCGCAATGGAAGCTGATGTGGTGGAAGTTCCGCCGCCACCCCTTGGCGATCTTTTCCGGCATCTTCCTGCTGGCCATCTATTTCATGATCGTCTTCTCCGAAGTGGTGGCGCCCTATGGCTTGGAGAAGAAGCATCGCCGGCACACCTATGCCCCGCCGCAAGGCATTCACCTGTTCCATGAGGGCGAGTTCGTCGGTCCCTTTACCTATGGCTACAAGGTGCGGCGGGATCCGGACACGCTAAGGCGGATCTACGAGCCGGACACCACCAAAGTGCATCCGCTCCGCTTCCTCTGTCAGGGCGACCGCTACAAATTCTGGGGCGTTTGGCGCGCGCGGTTCCACTTATTCTGTCCTTACTCCGAGCGGGTCGACGGCAAGCGGGTGCAGGGGACGGTCTTCATCATGGGCACGGACCGGCTGGGCCGCGACCTGTTTTCCCGTATCATCTATGGCGCGCGGATATCGCTGACCGTCGGCTTGATCGGCATCACCATCAGCTTCGTGGTCGGTCTGACTTTGGGCGGGTTGGCCGGCTATTACGGCGGCTGGGTCGATAATGTGGTGCAGCGGCTGATCGAGATGATCCGCTCCTTCCCGGAATTGCCGCTTTGGATGGCGCTGTCAGCAGCCTTGCCGGTGACCTGGAGCCCGATCGCCGTATTTGCCGGCATTACCGTGATTCTGGGCCTGTTGGATTGGCCCGGCCTGGCCCGCGCCGTGCGCTCCAAACTGCTCAGTTTGCGGGAGGAGGATTTCGCCACCGCCGCCACCTTGATGGGGGCGAGCCCGCGCCGGGTCATCGCCCGCCACCTGCTGCCCAATTTCATGAGCCACTTGATCGCCAGTCTGTCGCTCTCCGTCCCGTCGATGATTTTGGGGGAGACCGCACTTTCCTTCCTCGGCCTCGGCCTGCGCCCGCCGGTGACCAGTTGGGGCGTGCTGCTGAACGAATCACAGAACATCAACGCCGTCGCCACCTATCCCTGGCTGATCTTCCCGATGCTGCCGGTGGTACTGGTGGTGCTCGCCTTCAACTTCCTCGGCGACGGCCTGCGCGATGCGGCGGATCCCTATAAGTAGCAACAGAAGGAATGCCGGCCTTGCGCTGGCAAGACGAGAATGCACGCAAGATTGAATACTAAAGTATTCACTCTTCGTCGCCACCCACCGAGCGCTCGAACAAAACGCAAACATTGAATGACGTCAGGTGACTTCGTCGATTTGTTCCGGGCTCATGCCGCCGGGAACGATGATGAGCGGCACGTGCAATTCACCAGCCATTTGCCCGGAAAGCTTGGAGACCAGCGGGCCAGGCCCCTCCTTGTTGGTGGAGGCGCCGAGTACGAGAATGCGAATAGCCGGATCCTCGTCGATCAGGGCGAGAATTTCGTCCAATGTGTTGCCTTGACGGATGGTGAACTCCGGCATCACGCCGGACCAGTGATGGGCGTCGCGGGCGAGCCGGCGCAGCAGTTCTTCGGCCTCCTCCCGCGCTTCTTCCTGCATAATCTCCTGCACCGCCACCCAATGCTGAAAGTCGGCCGGCTGTATCACCCGCAGCAGCACGACGCTGCCGCCGGTATTGCGGGCGCGGCGGCAGCAATAGCGCAGCGCCGACAGACATTCCGGCGTGTCGTCGACTACCGCCAGAAACTTATTGCGCAGAAGGGAAGGATCGTCGCTTTCGCTCATGTCAGCCCAATTGACCCCCAATCATTCGTTCCGCCAACTTGCCACGGCGATGGGCGCCGCGGCAAGGGATCAGCGGGCCCGTAGGAAGCCGACGACGTCATAGACTTCCTGGAGCACCGGTTCGGCAATGGCGGCGGCGCGTTCGGCGCCTTCCTTCAGGATCGCGTCGACTTGCGCCGGATCCGCTTGCAGGCGCTGCATTTCCTCGCCCAAGGGACCGAGTTTGGCCACCGCAAGATCCGTCAGCTGCTGCTTGAAATCGGAAAACTGCTGGCCGCCCACATCCGCCAGCACATCGTCGACGGCCCGGTCGTCGAGGGCGGCGTAAATGGTCACCAGATTTTCCGCCTCGGGCCGGCCTTCGAAACCGCTCTTGCTTTCGGGCAGCGGTTCCGGATCGGTCTTAGCCTTGCGGATCTTCTGGGCGATCTCGTCCGGCCCGTCGGACAATCGGATGCGGGAGTAATCGGAGGGGTCCGATTTCGACATCTTCTTCGACCCGTCGCGCAAGCTCATCACCCGGGTCGCCGCACCGAGGATCAAAGGTTCCGTAATCGGAAAAACCTCCCGGCCGAAATCGTGATTGAACTTCTGCGCGATATCCCGGGTCAACTCCAGATGCTGGCGCTGATCCTCGCCGACCGGCACATGGGTTGCCTTGTAGAGCAGAATGTCCGCCGCCATCAGGTTGGGATAGACATAGAGCCCGGCGGACGCTTTCTCCCGGTTTTTGCCGGCCTTGTCCTTGAACTGGGTCATCCGGTTGAGCCAGCCGATGCGGGCGACGCAGTTGAACACCCAAGCCAGCTCGGCATGGGCCGCAACTTGGCTCTGGTTGAAGATAATGTGCTTCTTCGGATCGATGCCGGCGGCGAGATAGGCCGTCGTCACCTCCCGCGTGTTCGCTGCCAGTTCCGCCGGATCCTGCCACTGGGTGATCGCGTGCAGGTCGACGACGCAATAGATGCAGTCATACTCGTCCTGCAGGCGGACGAAATTGCGGATCGCCCCCAGATAGTTACCAAGATGCAGGTTACCGGTGGGCTGGACGCCCGAAAAAATACGCTTCATCACTGAAATCTCGTTTGCCGACGGCTGTTGAGCGAGCAGGGGTTATGACCCAGTTCGCCCGGCAAATCAACCAGGGTCGCGGCGCATGATCTGGCGTAGGTCCTTTGTCCGGGCGGCACCTGTGAGGAAGCTGGCGCCAACGAACACCGCCAGACCGAGCGCGACCAGAGCGCCGATACTGAGAAAGCGCGACAGCTCGCCGCCCTGAAAAAAACCGGCCAACGGCAGCGTGCCGAGCCAGACCGCCAGCGCCATCACAGCGGCACTCAAAATGATCGCCGGCCCGCGTCGGCGCAGCCGCGCGTCGAACAGGAACTGGCCGCGGCGGATCAGGATCAGCATGAGGATCGAAATGTTCAGCCAGGCGCTGATCGCCGTCGCCAACGCCAGGCCCGCATGCAGCAAGTACTGCATCAGGATCAGGTTCAGGACCACATTCACCACCATGCAGCCGCTGGCGACGATCACCGGCGTCCGCGTATCCTGACGGGCGAAGAAGGCCGGCCCCACCACTTTGATCAGGACATAAGCCGGCAAACCGACCGCATAGGCCATCAGCGCCTGCGCCGTCAGTTCAGCTTGGAAGCATCGAAAGCGCCGCGCTGAAACAACGTGGTAATCAATTCGTCCGGCATGGCGATATAGGCGAAGGCGGCGGGCACGCTGAGGATCAGGGAGATTTCTATGGCCCGGTTCAAGGTCCCCATCGCTCTGTCGTCTTCCCGCCGGGCCCATTGCCGCGACAGCATCGGCAACAGCGCTGTGCCGACGGCGACGCCGACCACACCGATCGGCAGTTGATTCAACCGGTCGGCGTAGAAGAGATAGGAGACCGAGCCTTCCGGCAGCAACGAGGCCAACATCACATCGATGACCAGATTGATCTGCACAACGCCGGCACCGACCGCCGCCGGCAGGATCAACTTCAACAGCGCCTTCACCCGCGTGCTGGTGCGCGGCCAAATCAGCGACAGAGACCAGTCCGCCCGCTGACAAGCCACCGCCAACCAGATCAGTTGCGCCGCCCCGGCCAACGCCACCCCGCCGGCCAAGGCATGGCCCGGCAAACCGGTGAGTTTGGTGCCGACCGTTGCCGCCGCGATGAGGCATAGATTCAACAGAATGGGCGCCGCCGCCACCGCGGCGAAACGCGAGATCGTGTTCAGGACACCGCCGAGCAGGGAGACCAACGAAATAAACAGCAGATAGGGAAATGTCAGCCGGGCCAAGGTCACGGCAAGGTCGAACTTGGCCGGATCGCCGCTGAAGCCGGGCGCAAAACCGAGCATCATCCAAGGCATGAATATCTGAAAGACGGTGACGAAGATCAGCAGCACCGCCAGTAACACCGCCAAAACCTCTTCAGCGAAACGCCGCGCATCCTGCTTTCCGTTCAGTTCCAGCTGCTCTGTGAACAGCGGCACGAACCCCGCATTAAAGGCGCCCTCCGCGAATAGGCGGCGGAAGAAGTTGGGCAGCTTGAAAGCGACGAAGAAGGCGTCGGCGATCATGCCGGCGCCGAGCACCGCCGCGATCAACACATCGCGGATGAAGCCGAGCACGCGGCTGATCATGGTGAAGCTGCCGACGGTCAGGAAGGCACGCAACAAGTTCATGGGCGCTGTCCTACCGCGTCATTGGGGCCGAAGCATGTCGCAACAGGGGCCGCATTCAGGCGCCGGCAACGGCGGCGACCCGCTCCGCCGCCCCGCTTTCGCGTTCGCCGTCGAGGGCCTGCAGCATCCGCTCGCGAATCTGCTGCAGTTTGGTTTCGTTGGTCACCTTCAGGCCGAACAGGTCCTTGACATAAAATACGTCGACCGCCCGCTCGCCATAGGTGGAAATGCGGGCATGGGAGACCGAGAGGCTGAGATCGAACAGGGCGCGGGTCAGGTCGTGCAACAGGGCCGGCCGGTCGCGCCCGGTCGCCTCGATCACCGTGTGGCTGTTGGACGCGTCATTATCGATCAGGATCAACGGCTCGACCTTGAAGACATGGGCCCGCGCCGGTAGCCGGCTGCGTCGTTCGTTCAGAGCCTTCCGGACCTTCAACTCGCCGCGCATGATCTGCTGAATGGTTTCGCCGATGCGCGCGAGATGATCCGGGCGGCTGATCGCCAGCCCCTGCAAGTCCTGCAACCAAAAGACGTCGAGCGCCATACCGTCGCTGGTGGTGTGAATGCGGGCATCGACGATATTGGCGCCGGACAGGGTCATGGCGCCGGAGAGCCGGGTGAAGAGCCCGGCATGGTCGGCGGTATAGACGGTCACCTCGGTGACGCTTTCGAATTCCATCACGCGTGTACTAACGCTCAGGCCATCGCCGCTCCGATCCGCCTGCCGCATCATGCGGGCCCAGCGCTCATGGGTCTCCAGATCGGCGGCGAGCCAAAAGGCGGTATGGCCCTTGGCCAGATGCCGCTCAATATCCTCCGCCGACCAGTCCGACAGCGCCTCGCGCAGGTCGGCGACGACGCCTTCCGCCCGCGCCCGGCTGCTTTCGTGATCCTGACTGCCGAGCATCTCCTCCTCCGCCCGGTAATAGAGATCGCGCAGCAGTTGGCCCTTCCAGCCGTTCCAGATGCCCGGCCCGACGGCACGGATATCCGCCACGGTCAGGACCAATAGCAGGCGCAGGCGTTCCGGGCTCTGCACCAGTTCGACGAAGTCGGAAATCGTCTTCGGATCGCCGAGATCGCGCTTGAAGGCGGTGTTGCTCATGGCCAGGTGGTGACGCACCAACCAGGCCACCATCTCGGTCTCGTTCGGCTCCATCCCCAGTCGGGGGCAGAGCTGCTCCGCCACCTCGGCGCCAAGGATCGAATGGTCGCCGCCGCGGCCCTTGGCAATATCGTGCAGTAGCACCGCCACATAGAGCACGCGGCGCAGCTTGATCTTCGGCAGAATCGCGACGGACGTCGGATGGTCGGCGGCATAGTCGCCATTCTCGATCTTGGCCAGCACGCCGACGGCGCGGATCGAATGCTCGTCCACCGTATACACGTGATACATATCGTGCTGCATCTGCGCCACGACCCGACCGAAATCCGGGATGAAGCGGCCCAGGACCCCGGCCTCGTTCATGCGCCTGAGCGCGCTTTCCGGATCGCGCTCATGGGCCAGCAGTTCCAGGAACAGCCGGTTCGCTTCCGGATCCTCCTTCAAGTCTTGATCGATCAGTTTCAGATCCCGGGTGATTTGGCGCAGGGCATGGGGGTGAATGTCGAGCTGACGCTCATGCGCGACCCGGAAGGCGCGGATCAAATTGACCGGGTCCTTCTTGATATCGCTAGCGTCGGCCAGATTGAGGCGGCCGCCGTCGACGCGGAATCCCTCGATATGGCGCGCAAACAAACCGAACTGCGGCATACGCAGGCGAGGTTTGCGTTTATGTTGTTCCTCAATGGCGGCGCAGAAGATGCGGGTCAGATCGCCGACGGTCTTGGCGATCAGGAAATACTGCTTCATGAAGCGCTCGACCCCGAGCACACCCTTGCGGTCGGTATAAGCCGAGCCGTTCGGCCAGGATCGGCTGCATGTCGAAGGTCAGCCGCTCCTCCGGCCGTTTGGCCAGGAAATGGAGGTGGCAACGGATGGTGCGCAGAAATTCCTCGGCCTTGGCGAAACGGCGGAATTCGGCCTCGGTGAACACCCCTTGCTCCACCAATTGACCGATCTCGCGCACCTGATAGACATATTTGCCGATCCAATAGAGGGTTTGCAGATCGCGGAAGCCGCCCTTGCCCTCCTTGATGTTCGGCTCCAGCACATATCGGGAATCGCCCATCCGTTGGTGCCGGTCGTCCCGCTCGCTCAGCTTTGCTTCGATGAATTCCGGGCCGGTGCCGACGGCGATCTCCTTGCCGTAGCGCTCCCGCAATTCCAGGAACAGCGCCTGCTCGCCCCAAAGATAACGGGCGTCCAGCAATGCCGTGCGAATGGTCATGTCGGCCAGCCCCAAACGGATACATTCGTTCACCGTGCGGGTCGCGTGACCGACCTTCAGGCCGAGATCCCAGAGCATATAGAGCATGAATTCGACGACCTGCTCGCCCCATGGGGTCTGCTTGTATGGCAACAGGAACAGGATATCGATGTCCGACTGCGGCGCCAGTTCGCCGCGGCCATAGCCGCCGACGGCGACCAGGGAAATCCGCTCCGACGAGGTCGGATTGGTGGCCCGATAGACCGTGCCGGTGACGAAGTCATAGAGCACGCGGATGATCTGATCGATCAGGAAAGAGCCGCTTTGCACGCATTCGCTGCCGCTGGAGCCGGCCTCCAGCCGGCGCTGGATCTCCGCTTTGCCGTCGCCCAATGCCGCCTTCAACAGTTTGAGCACCTGAGCGCGGAGTTCCATGCTTTCCGGCGCGGCATCCCAGGCGGCATCCTCGAGCGCGGCGGCAAGCCGGCCGCGGTCGATCAGCGCGCGTTTATTGGGAATGCCGGCCGTGACCATCGCGCTTTGCCTCAGCCCGTCCCGGCCGCGACCACGCCGCCGTCGACCACGAAAGTCTGACCGGTGGTCCAGCTGCCGGCGGGAGACGCGAGATAGACGGCAATGCCGGCAATGTCCTCGGGATCGCCGAGCCGGCGCAGCGGCGTCGCGGCGATCCGCGCCTCCGCCACTTTCGGGTTTTCGTATAGCGCGCGGGCGAAGTCTGTCTTCACCAATCCCGGCGCGATGCAGTTGACGCGGATATTGTCGGGCCCGAACTCGGCCGCCAGATTGCGCGCGATCTGCATATCCGCCGCCTTCGAAATGGCGTAGGCGCCGAGAACCGTGGAACCGCGCAACCCGCCGATGGAAGAGACGATGATGATCGCGCCGTCTTTTCGTTCCTGCATTTCCGGAATCACCGACTGAGCCAGCCACATATTGGATTGGATGTTCACGCCCATGGTCTTTTCGAAAGCGCTGTCCGGAATATCGAGGGCGGAGCCATAATAAGGATTGACCGCGGCATTGCAGACCAAGAATGTCGATCTGCCCGAACGCCTTGCGGCTTTCCGCAATCAGCATGTCGATTTGATCGCGATGGCTGATATTGCACGGGAATTGCCACGGCCTCGCCACCGGCTTGCGTTGATGCCTTCGGCCGCCACCGCCTCGCAGGCATCCGCCTTGCGCGAGGAGATCACCACTTTGGCGCCGTGGGCCGCCAATTGCTCGGCAATCGCCTTGCCGATGCCCTTGGTCGATCCGGTAATGACCGCCACCTTGCCGGTGACATCGAATAAACTCATCGTATTGCTTCCCTCGCTTTTTCTACTTAGGTTGTGCGCCCGATCCTCCGATCCAATGCGGCGCCCATCCTACATGATCTCCCGGCTGCCGCAACTCGCGGACGAGAGGCCTGAAACCAGAACCGCAACGACCGAAACGCCATGTCATTGCTGCAGATTCAAAACGCCCGTCTCGCCTTCGGCCGGCAGACCCTGTTCGACGACGTCACGGTGTCGGTATCCGAGGGCGACCGCATCGGGCTGGTCGGCAACAACGGCAGCGGTAAGTCCAGTCTGCTGAACGCCGTTCTGGGTCATCTCGAACTCGATCGCGGCAGCATCACGCTCAGGCGCAATCTCTATATCAGCTACGCGCCCCAGGCTGTGCCGGCGGAACTGCAGGAAAAAACGGTACGCGACGTGCTCTCCGAGGCCATGCTGCCGGAGGCGCGGGAGAGCGAAAGCTGGCGGGTCGATCTGACCCTTGACCTTTTGGGCTTCCCGGAGGATCTGAAGGCGGCGCGGGTATCCGCTCTCTCCGGCGGCTGGCAGCGTCTGTTGCTGCTGGCCCGGGCGACCATGGCCGATCCGGAACTGCTGATCCTGGATGAACCGACCAACCATCTCGATCTGGCCAAGATCCAAGCGCTTGAGGATTGGCTGCAGCATCACGTGACGCAGCCTTTCATCCTGGTCTCCCACGACCGGCAATTGCTCGACAATTGTTGCGGCAAGACCTGGTTCCTGCGGGAAGACGGGCTGCATGCCTTCGCCGGGGGCTACTCCGCCGCCCGTGCCGAACTGCTGGCCGCCGACGCCGATGCTTTGCGCAAGGCCGACCGGGACGACAAGAAAATCGCCCAGCTGGAGCGTGCGGCGGAACGGATGCGCATCTGGGCCAACAGCAAGGGCATCAATCCGAAGATGGCCCGCCGGGCCAAGGGGGTGCGCGCCCGTGCCGACCATATTCGCGCTAACAAGGCCGAGGTCTATCGGGCATCCCAACGGCATTTGGACCTGTCCCAGGGCGAGACCCGGGCGAAGCTGCTGCTGCGTATCGAGGACGCGGCGATCGCCGACCCACCGGCCGCCCCTCTTCGCGGTGGAGAGGCTCTACGTTCGACCGGGCGAGCGGATCGCCCTGCTGGGCCCGAACGGCGTCGGTAAAAGTCAGTTTCTGCGTCATTTGCGGGAAGCCTTCGCGGCCCGGGAGACGGCCGATCCGCGCCACCAGCGCGATCGTCTTCAATCCGCAGGTCGACCTCGGCCTGCTCGACCAACATCTCGCCTTCCTGCCGGCGGCGCGCTCGCCGGCGGATTACCTGGCGGACCGGTTCGCCATGGCAACCTCGGCGATCACCCGGGCGCTGCATCGGATCGGCATCCCGATGAACGAACAGCATAAACCGATCGCCGACTATAGCTTCGGTCAACGCACCCGGCTGGCCTTCCTCGCCCTCGATCTGGCGCGGCCCAACTTCTTCATCCTGGATGAGCCGACCAATCATCTGGACATCGAGGGTCAGGAGCGGCTCGAGAACATCCTGGACGCGGACAACATCTCCTGCCTGCTGGTCAGCCACGACCGCCGGCTGCTGCAGACCGTACCGACCCGCTATCTCGAAATTCGCGACGGTCGGTTGCTAGAGCTCGACGGCGCGGACGCCTATCTGTCCGACGCCGCCGACCACCGCTTCGCCCGCGG
>CBDCGJ010000013.1:0-14393 GCA_965216645.1 Alphaproteobacteria bacterium
TCCTGGTTCGGGAAGCTGCGCACGATATGGGTGCGCCGCTTGATCTCCTGGTTGAAGCGCTCCAGCATGTCGGCGCTCTTGAGATGCTTGTGGTGCTGCAGCGGCAGCCGGTAATAGGCGAAGGTCTCCTCGAAATTGTCCTCGACCCAGTCGGTCAGCTTGGGATATTTCCGCTGCCAAAGCTGCAGCCAGGCCGCCAGATCCCGGCGTGCTTCGGCGAGATCACGGCGGTCATAGAGCCAGCGCAGTTCCTGCAGGCAATCGTCGTCCCGCTTGCGCGGCATGTGATCCAGGGCATTCTTAAGAAATGCACATAACAGCGCTGCCAGGCCGCCTCCTGCACCACCTCCGCGATCGCCCGCTTCAGGCCCGGATGGTCGTCAG
Organism: Alphaproteobacteria bacterium; assembly: GCA_965216645.1. Taxonomy (GTDB): domain Bacteria; phylum Pseudomonadota; class Alphaproteobacteria; genus CBDCGJ01. The sequence goes on from CBDCGJ010000013.1 coordinate 385, forward strand.
AGACCACGAACTCGACGCCGTCGAGGCTGTGGCCCTTGAGGTCGAGCAGAAAATCCTTCCACGATGAGCGGCTCTCCCGATTGGCCATCTCCACCGCCAAGACTTGGCGCAGGTTCGTCGGGCTTACGCCGCGCCACTGGCGCGACGGTCCCGCCTCACCCCAATCCGCCAAGCGCGATCAGCACCGCTTGGCTGGCGACCACGCCGGCCTCGGGCACCTTCTCGTAACGGGCATCCAGGATCAGATAGGGAAACGGCTCCGCAAGCCGGCGCCGGGCGAAGGCCTTCAGATCGCCGTCCAGCCGCTTGACGATGTTGGAGATCGTCGAAGCGGAGAAGCTGTGGCCGCAGAGCTCTTCCGTGACCTTCTTCACCTTTCACGTCGAGACACCCTGCACATACATCTCCATCATCGCCGACAACAGCGCCTTCTCCGAGCGCTGATAGCGTTCGAACTGGGCCGTCGAAAAGCGTCCGTCGCGATCCTGCGGCACCCGAAGCTCGATCGCCCCGAGCCGGGTCACCAGACCGCGCTCGTAGTAGCCCGAGCGGTAACCCAACCGAGACACCGAGCGTTCCCCTTTGCCCGCGCCAAGCGCCGACGTCATCTCCTGTTCCAAAACCTCCTGCAGGTAGCCGCGCAACGCCTCGCGAACAAAATCCTCATCCCCCGACAACAACTCTTTCAGCGAAGCGATCGCCGAATTAACATTCTCTTTGGGCATGGTGTGCCTCAATTCTCAAAAGGTGATCTCGACGATCACCCGGCGTAACATGACCTCTCAATTCGCAGTTTCTTTTTGCAGAACATTCTGTACAGGACCGGTGGCCCCGGGGGTCACAGTATTGGGGGTCAGCGGACCTGCGCGTCGGCAATTCGATGGTCTATGCAAGACACAAGACCTGACCCCTTAACGGTATCTAGATTTTCGTTTCAAGACTGTTAATTTCATACTCGGCTTCGATATCTCTAGTCGAAAGGGTCATTGAGATGCGGGTTCTGAAAGGGCAATGTCTGTGCCATGGGGTGGAGTATGAAGTAGAAGATCAGTTTTCTTATGCAATGAATTGCCATTGCTCCAATTGCCGTCGGACCACGGGGTCAGCCTTTAAGCCGTTCGGCGGAATTCCGGTCGAGCAAATAAGCATCACCGAAGGCAAAGACAAAACACTACGTTACGGCGACGCCGCAAATCATGACCTTCATTGTGGTGTTTGCGGATCGCTGATGTTCTCTGTCGTTCGGGAAGGTCGTTACGCCCACGTGCCTTTCGGAACGCTGATCGACGAGCCTTCCCATAAGCCCACGCATCATATCTTCGTCGGGTCGAAGGCGCCTTGGTTCGAGATCCTCGATGACCTGCCACAGTATGAAGAATTCGATTAGATGACTTATACCAACTTTCGATGATAGCGACCTGTTCAATGGATCAAACCCAAGAAAGGGGTCAGGTCTCGTTTCTTGCTGAAGCGTCGAAATTGTCCCGGCAGACCAGTAGCTCAGCTGACCTGCGCGCCGGCATATCGATGGTCTATGCAAGATACAAGACCTAACCCCTCAATCTCGTGAAGCGTTGCGCGACCCGGAATCTCGTCGGTTATTTTTGCCTGTCTGGACAAGAAACTGACATGGCGAATTCGTCCGCGACCCCAATAAGAAACCGCAGATGAACATCGATTAACACAGATGGTTGGGCCGACTCGCTCGAATTTTTCTGTCTATCGGTGTTCATTTGCAATTACTAAACTTAAATTAACCTTTAATTTTGCCTTCGCAAGCCATATTTGTTCTTTCAATTCCAGAGTTGCTTCATCGTTTGCCTTCATTCATCCCGCCGCAGCGCCCGCCATACATTCTCCGGCGCCGCGGGCATGTCGACGTCGGTGCCGAGGGCGTCGCGCAGCGCGTTCATGACGGCGGCGGGGGCGCCGGTGGCGGAGCTTTCGCCGACGCCTTTGACGCCGAGGGGATTGTCCGCTTCGACGATCGGCTTGAGCTCCACGTCGAAGGACGGGAAGTCGCCGGCGCGCGGCAGATGGTAGTCCATCAGGCTGCCGGTCAATGTCTGGCCGCTCTCCCGGTCATAGACCACTCGTTCGAAGGCGGCCTGGCCAATGCCTTGCGCTGCACCGCCATGAAGCTGGCCGTGCACGATCATCGGATTGATCGCCGTGCCCGTATCGGCGACCGCCGTGTAGCGCTCGATCTTCACCGCGCCGGTCTCCGGATCGACGGTCAGCTCGCAAATCTGGCAGCCATTGGCATGGGCTTCCGCCGATACCTCGAAGTCGTGCTCGCCGGATAGCTTCTCACCGGCTTCCTCGAAGCCGGCGGCGACGTCGGCGAGGGTAACGCTACGGTCGGTGCCGGCGATGCGGTAGCGGCCGTCGGCGAATTCAAGATCCGCGGGCGCCGCTTCCAGCAGCTCCCCGGCCCTCTCCTTTCCGTTCTCCACCATCCGCCGCGCGCTATAGACGACGGCGCCGCCGCCCATCCGCGCCGAGCGTGAACCGTGGGTGCCGGAGCCGCGCGTGACACGGTCCGTATCGCCGTCGACCAGATCGATCATGTCGAAATCGATGCCTAACTCCTGGGCGACGATTTGGGCGTAGATGGTGCTGTGGCCCATGCCGAAATCCTGGGTACCGGCATAGACGGTGACACGGCCATCCGCATGGGCTTCGATCTCGGCAAATTCCGTCGGTGTCGAGCCGTCATTCTCCACATACATGCCGAGACCGATGCCGCGGCGTAGGCCCGCCGCCTCGCTGGCCGCGCGCCGATCCGCGAAGCCGGCCCAGTCGGCCAGCTCAAGCGCCCGGTCCATGATCTCGGCAAAGGCGCCGGACGTGATAGTCGCCCCCGTCGCCGAGGCCCAGGGCATCTCGTCGCCACCGACAAGATTGCGCCGGCGCAACTCGACCCGGTCGATGCCGCTTTGCCGTGCCGCCGCGTCGACCAGGCGTTCGATCATGTAATTCGCCTCCATCCGCCCGACGCCGCGATAGGCGGCATGAGGCGTCGTGTTGGTGAAGACGCCGCGTAGGCGTAAGTGATAATGCGGAATACGGTAACCGCCGGTCAGCATGGGGATCAGATAGTGGATCATCACCCAGACGCTGCGTCCGGTGAGATAGGCACCGTGGCGCCAGTACGTATCGACGCGGAGTGCCGTAAACCGCCCTTCCCCATCCAGTGCCAACCGGCCGCGCATAACGTGATCGCGGGCCTGATTGTCGGATAGAAACGACTCGGCTCGGCTCGCCGCCCATTTGACGGGGCGGGCAAGCTTCAAGGCCGCGATGGCGACGGCGGCAAATTCCGGGTAGAGCGGGCCGCGGGAACCGAAGCCGCCGCCCATCATCGGCACCCGCACGCGTACCGCGGTCTCGCCGAGGTCGATCACATGTTCGACGAGCGCCTTGATCCCATGCGCCGCCTGGCAGCCGAGTTGTAAGTCCAACAGGTCGGCGTCCTTATCGTAGTCGGCCAAGATGGCGCGCGGCTCCATGAAATGAACGACCACCCTGTTGTTGACGATCTTGCAATCGACGACTTGCGCCGCCGCTTCGAAAGCCCTCGCAACAGCGTTGCCATCGCCGCTTTCATAGTCGATGGAGAGATTGCCACCGGCGCCGGGCCAGATTGCGGTCGCATCGTCGGCCAACGCCTGATCGATTTCGGTCAGGGCCGGTAGTTCTTCGTAGTCGACGACCACCTGCTCCGCCGCGTCGCGGGCAGCCGCGAGCGTGTCGGCGACCACCAGCGCAACCGGCTCGCCGAGATAGCGCACCCGGTCCTTGGCCAGGGGAAACTGGCTCGCATCATAGGCGAATTCGCCGTCCCGTCCCTTCAGATCGAAAGGCGGCGTGTCGACGAAGCTCGGGATCGGCCGCAACAGATGGTCGTCGAGATCGGCGGCGGTCAGCACAAGCACGGCAGCGTCCGCGCCGCCGGTGTCGATATCGACGATGCGGCCATGGGGGATGTCCGCACGGACGAAGACGCCATGCAGCTCGCCCGGCGCGCTCAAGTCGTCGGTATAGGCCGCCGCGCCCACCAGCATCGCCTGGTCTTCCTTGCGCGGGACCGATGCCCCGATACCCCTGTCCGTCATCATTCTCGCTCCGGCTCGATTCAATCTCCCGCCTATGTCGACACAAAAAGGGCGGGCCGCCAAGACCCGCCCGAAGTATTTATGACCCGACGCTCAGTGACCGACCGCGGTCCGTCGGCCGGCGAACAGCCCCATGGTCGCCGCTTCCTCCATCGCGAAGATGTCGACAATGATGGCTGTGCCGACGATCAGCGCGATGCCGGTGCCGGTGAACAGGTCGTATGCCGCGACCAACAGGACGATGCTGCCGACCACCCAGGCCACATCGGCGGCCAGGATAATTTTCGCTGCGGTCATGCGGACCGGCCGCGCCCGCGCCGTCCACCAGACGAAGCCGGCGAACAGGAAAAGCGCGACGCCCAGTTCCATGATCACGATTTCGACCGGGATGCCGAATACGCTGACCGGGCCGGCGAACATCGCCTGGGCCAACCAGCCCGCCGCCGCCACACAGAAGGCCCCCGAAAGCACGGAGAAGATCGCGTTGCCGCAAAGCACCTTTCGCAGGAGGTCGTCGTTATATTGCAGATATCTCATGGTCCATATCCCTTCTTCGATTGGAATGTCCCGATGATCGGGTCGCGCCGGCGATGTCTCAACTACCCACCGGGTAGTTGATTTCGCGACCGGCCTCGCGTCCAATGACCGGGTGATGACGAACCTGAACGAAGAATTTCCGGAACTGATGAAGTCCTGGCGGCGCCGGGCCGGCATCAGCCAACTCGAACTCTCGCTGCGTTGTGAGGTGTCGCAGAAGCATATTTCCTTCCTGGAACTGGCCCGCTCATCACCGAGCCAGGATATGGTGCTGCGGCTTTGCGATGCCATGAGCGTACCCCTGCGTGACCGCAACAGCCTGTTGATGGCAGCCGGCTTCGCGCCAGGATATCGAGAGTCGGAGCTGAGCGCGCCCGAATTGGCCGCCGTCGACCAAGCTCTCGACATGATGCTCGAGCAGCAGGAACCCTTCCCCGCCGTGGTCATCGACCGCCTGTTCAACATCGTCCGGGCGAACGTCGGAGCGATGAAATTCCAGGCCTTCATGTTCGGCACCCAGGATCCGGCGCAAATGCCGCCGGAAGCGGGCAACCTGTTGCGCGCCCTTTTCCACAAGGACGGCATCCGCCGCTATGTGAAGAACTGGGAAGACATCGCCCTGTTCCTACTGCGTCAGGCCTATGCGGAATCCATGTCGCAAGGCGGGCATGAGGAATTGAAAGCCCTGATCCGAGACTTGGAACGGTCGGATGGCGTACCGCGCGACTGGCGGCAGCGCACTCACGGTTACTGGGCAGCACCCATGCTGACTTTGGACGTGGAGAAAGACGGCATTGCCCTCAAATTCTTCTCTACCGTCGCCACCCTGGGCACGCCCATGGACGTCACCCTGCAGGAAATCCGCATCGAGAACTATTTCCCGGCGGACGCGGCGACACGTAATTTCTTCCTGTCGCATTGACCGGCCGGTTCCGCTATCCTGGAGCGAAAATCCGGGAGGCCAAACATGAAACATCTTATGTCGCTTGCCTGCGCCACCGCCTTGCTGTTGGTCGGCCAAGCCCTTGCAGCCGACGAGGCGCAGCAACGCATCGTCGCCGCTTCGAAAACCATGGTGCCGTCGCCGCCCTGGGGCGAGAATGACGAGCGCGGCATGGCCAACGCATTGGGCCCCGGCACCTGGACGCGCTGCGCCTATCACCTGACGGCGAAAGACGCGCAGAGTTACGAGCTGTCCCACCTCCGCTCCAATTCCATGCCGCTGTCGCCGTTCGGGCGGCCGCTGGGCTACGACTTCACGCCGACGGTCTCGCTGCCCGGCACCCGCCACGCCTTCAACGGCGAATTGGTCAAAGGCGGCGAGCCTGGCGCGCAGGGCACGCAAATGGACGCGCTCGGACATTTCGGTTATTACGACAAGGCCTGGGACGGTAAGGGCGATGCCCCCGTCGATAAAGTCAAATATTATGGCGGCCTGACCCAAAAGGACGTGAAGCCGACACCTGCGTCGAGACTGTTGAAACTCGGCATCGAAAAGGTACCGCCGATCGTCACCTCCGCCGTTTTGCTGGACGCGAAATCCCATCTCGGCAAAGGCAAGGCGATGGCCCCCGGCGCGCTGGTAAGCGCTGCCGACATCGAAGCCATGATAAAGGCGCAAGGGCTGGCTTGGCGCGGCATCTTGGGCGGCGATGTGGTGTACATCTACACCGGCTGGTCGGAGAACTGGACGGACCCGGACGAAGCCAAGCGATACTATGCGATGGGTCCCGGCCTGTCCGAAGACGGCGCCAAATATCTGGAAGAGAAAGGCGTGGTTCTGGTCGCCTTGGACAACCCCTTCACCGATCCTGTCGCCGACGGCCAGTTGGCGCAGAAGACCATGCCGCCCCAAGGCATGGACAAGGGCCTGCCCTTCGTGATCCACCACCACAATCTTACGCAAGCGGGCATCCACAATATCCAGAACGCCAATCTGAAGGCTCTGGCGGAGGATAAGGTCTGGACCAGTTGCACCATCGTCCTGCCGCTGCGCTCGAAAGGCCATGCCGGTTCGCCGGTGCGGCCGGTCGCCATCGGCGCGCCGGATCAGTAGACCGAGACTTGCGCAAAATCCGCCGGAACCGGCTGACGCTTGTCGGCTTGGTCTTGATGATGGGCCTGGCCGGCCCGGCACTGGCGCAGAAGAAGCCGGAAGCGGAATATCTTTGCGACGACGACGAATGCGAGGCGGCGCCGATCGGCGAGGCCGGTCGAGGTGAGCCGAAACCGGCCGATGCCAAGATGCTGCCGCAACGCCCCGTCGACGCCCTGCGATCCGACAAGACCGATACCCTAAACGTCACATTTCTCGGCTACGACTTCGCGCTCGGTATTTCCGGGCGCATCAACCAAGCCTTGCTGTATGGCGACAATGGCGAGCAATCGGACAAATTTCTCGTCGACAACAGCAATTCCAGCAGCCGCATCATGGTGCGGGCGGAAGCGGTACTAAACGACCGGATTTTGCTTGGCGGTCGGATGAAACTACCGATCATTCTGAACAGCTCCGTCGGCACCGGTTTCGATCAGGGCGGCATCCGATTGTCATTCGGCGAATTCGGCGAGCGGGAGTTTGACGCCTATATCGCCCATAGCGACTATGGGCGCTTTTTCTTCGGCTATGGCAGCACAGCCTCCGACGGCAGCGCGGTCACCGATCTCAGCGGAACCCAAGTCATTGCGACGAGTGCTGTTCGCGACTTTGCCGGCGGCTTGGCCTTTGACCAGGATGGCCCAAGGATCAGAGACGTTTTCGACAATTTCGACGGCCTGCTCGACAATTATCGGCTGCGCTACGACACGCCTCGTTTCAACAATTTCGCGGTCGGCGCGTCGGTCACGATCGATGGGGACGCCGACATGGCTATCCGCTGGGAAAACCGTCTCGACGATATCCGTCTCGCCGCCGCCGCATCGCTCATTCGCTGGCACGACGGTGTCGAACAAGCGGCCGTGTCAGCCAGCGGTCTCTGGCGATCCGGTTTCAGTGCGGCAGCAACCTTGTCCGCACAACATCGAAACGACCGGACCGCTTATTTGATTTACGGCAAGGTCGGCTATTTCGCGGGCGCGTTGCCGATCGGCCCGACCGCATTTGCCTTAGACGTCGCCTTAAATCGAAATGTCCGCGCCGACGGTGACCGCGCCTTCAGCTCCGGATTGTTCGCGGTCCAGACATTCGACCGGGACGACATATTGCGGGGCATCGACGTTTACGCCGGCGCGCGCTTCCATCATCTGGAGAGCCGATTCCGGACCCATCATCGTTTGATCGCCGCAATGACAGGTGTGAGGTTAAGATTCTAGGACGGAGTTCAAGGCCGCGATATATTGTCGCGGTTCCGCATTATTCACGTCAGATTGTTCTTTTGTGATAATACTTGAGCTATAAATAGGACCATATATTAAGTTAATCGAATCATAATCGGATTTGAATGAGCCGTCTTCGCCTCAACGACATTTGGAGTCCCCATCAATGAAGTTTATTCCCGCCCTCGGCGCCGCCGCTACTTTGACCCTCGTCCTGTCCGCCGGTCAGGCGATGAGTGCCGATATGGCCGCCGGCGAAAAACTGTACAAGAAGTGCAAGGTCTGCCACACGCTCGAGGAGGGCGGCAAAAACAAGGTTGGTCCGAACCTTTATGGCATCTTTGGCCGCAAAGCGGCGACCGTCGAAGGCTTCAAATACTCAAAGGCGATGAAGGCATCCGACGTTACCTGGGATGACGAATCGATGGACAAGTTTTTGAAAAAACCGAAGAAGTTCATTCCCAAAACGAAAATGGCGTTTCCCGGCCTGAAAAAAGAGAAAGACCGCGAAAACATCATCGCCTACTTGAGGGAAAAGACCGGCGCGAAGGAATAGGCGGCTATAGCGTAACGCCTGCAACATAGTCGCGCAGCTCCGTTTCGGCCTGCCGTAAGCTTTCCTGAGCCTTGTCGCGTTCGACCTCCAACGCTTCCAAGCGATCTTCCTGGCTCTCAAGTTTTTTCAGGTATCGGGCATAAAGTGGCTGCTTGTTATTGAGCCGCCGCAAGTTGTCGCGAATGCGGCCCTGATCGTCGAAGATCGCCTTCTGCTCACCATTCAAACGCTCGACCTTTTCCCGGGCGGCGGTCACGGCGCGCCGTAACGTCGCCACGTTCTCGAAGATGGCGCGCAGCTCCGGCCCGATTTGGCCTTGCTTGACATAATAGGCGAGCTGGTTGCCCTTCAAATCGGCCAGCCGCAAAGTTTCGATGATGGGACGGCCAAGCACGACGCTGAACTCTAGCGTTTCTCCGGGCTTCGGCAGCACGCTCATCCGATAGAGTTTGTCCGTTAGCTCGACATCGGATTTCGAGGGCTGCTGCAGTTCCCATCCGGGCACTCGCGGATGCTGCAGCACCAAGCGCCGCGCCTCGCCCTCCACCGACTTAATACGGTAAACCGTATGTGTCTCCTGCCGCACGGATAGGCGAACCACGCCGCCGCTGACCTTGCCACTTAGAATCTGCCGCTTGTTCGATGTACTCCGATCGACGGTCATACGTCTGTCGAGGGCGTAACTCAACATCCGCTTCTGCTTCTTGGGCAAAAGGCTCAGCTGAGCATCGCCAACAAATGTCTGCCCACCGACCGTTCCGGCCCCGTAGATTGTTACCAGGCCAGGCGGTAGGCTGGATTCCCCGTCGTTTTTCAACGCCACGACGGCCAGTGGGAAGCGGGCATGCGTGCTTGGTTCGTAGAGTAGTAACGCCGTCGCCGGCACATTGCGGTCGACCAGGGGCAGCATTGCGGAATATCCATGCGCTAGCGTCTGCAATCCTTCGAACCGATAGGCAACTTGTGCCATCGCCTCACCGCTTTCGGCGGCGACCATCGTTTGGTTCGCCGCGCGACCGGGCGGCGGCGCGGCAGCGGCCTCCACTTGGGCGCGATCTTCCATGGCCCGGCTCGACTGTTTCACCGCGTTCGCGAAACCCAATGTCCGTTTCGGCGTGGGCCGGGCGGGATCATCGGAACTGTCCCCTTTCCTTCGCTCCGCGCCCGTTGCCGCCACGGCGCCTTCGTCACGGCGCGGTAATACCCGCCCCATTACCTCGACAGGCAGCACCGACCGCTCGACATAATAGGCGCCGTACAGATCCTGCCGATACGTCACTGGGTTGCCGGAAGTCAGCGCCAACTCCACGTCCCGCCAATCCTGACCGCTGAGATTGTCGATCAGCGCCCAACCCTGCAACCTCGCCGTCTCCCCTTCCGGGGTCGTCAAAAGGCGATAACTCACTTTCCACAGCGGCATTGGGACCGTGTATCCGACGGAGACCGCACGCCCGCCGCTACCGGGAAATCTTATCCGTAGACGCCGACGATCACTCTTGCCATGGTCTTCGATTGCCACCAACGCCTGTTCGATCTGTTCACTGAGGTTCGGATCCGCAAATTCGATCCTGTCGACATCCTCCACGATGACATGGCGCAAACCGCTGGCGGTCATCACCGAGAGACGATGGCGATTGACGACACCCTGACGGTCCGGCAGTTGTGCCCTCTCTCGTACGGCCCTCAATACCCGACCCACGATTTCCTCGGCGCCGTAAATGCGAACCTGCGCGCCCTGCAACGCGTTCAGCAGCGTCGGTCCAGACATTAGATGATTCGGCCGAAATGGCAGATTTCGGAAGATTTCATCGAGCGCATTACGACCGACAAGCTCCACACTCGGCCGCCCGCCGGAGTCGTCAACCACGATACTTTTCAACACATCGTCTACCTGGCTTAAGGGCAGTTCGATAATGGCGGCGTCATCGCCCTCGGCACGGCCATGAAATTCGAAATAGCCCAGGCCACCGCTCGATAGGACAACCCGTTTCAGGCTTAAGTCCGCCGCCGCTGCGGACAACGGTCCGGCAAATGTCAGGACTCCCAGCAAAATAGCGGACTTCGCGAATTTCCCTCGCAGCGTTGTCGCTCGATATTGAGTCATCTGCCTCTCCGACTTTTGACGCGTTATGAAACCTTCCGCATCGCGGTTGCTTTCGATCTCACGGCATGTGTGACGGTCGAACTAGGCCAGAATAAGGCGACCGTGACAAGCGTCCAAGCCTTCCGCACCGACCTTGATATCGGCGCGGCTAACTGAGACCTTGCCGGAGAATTATTGTCCCTTGCGCCAGTATATGAGCTTCGCTAAATCCGAAGCGGTAACATTACTAACAACCCGGTGGCGATAATGAACAAAAACGATCTAATTGCCGCGGTGGCTGCCGCGGAAGACATCACCCAAGCTCAGGCTAGCGACGTTGTCGAAGCAACGTTCGCGGCGATCACCAATCAACTGGCGGAAGGCGGCGAAGTCCGTATCTCCGGCTTCGGCGTGTTTTCGGTGTCCCAACGCGCTGCCCGCATGGGCAGAAATCCGAAGACGGGGGAGGCGATTCAAATCGCCGCATCGAAACAACCCAAGTTGAAGGTCGCAAAGGCCTTGAAAGACGCGGTCAACAGCTAGTCTTATAACCCGGCTCATTTTTTCTCATGGGCAGGCATGAGCGGTCAGGTTAGGCCACAACAGCAGCCTTAGAATGGCGACGGTATATAGAAATGGCGGGCCAGACCAGTGTCGGTCCGCCATTTTCAATTGAAATCTCATGAGATTCTAAATTGCGGACTCTCGAAATCGAGAGATCGGTCCAGTGGGGCCAAGTAGCAAACAGGCTGCGGGTATCTAGAGATCTTTGCTGAGGTTGACCGCCACGTCGCCAAGGGCATCCAAATCACCGGAAGACAACTCACCACCAGGTTCGCCACTCGACAAGTCGACATCCCCTCCGGTCGAATCCGCGCCGCTGGCACAACGCGACAAGGCGGCCATGAGATCCGGGATCATGATCGGTTTTTCGACATAATCGTTCATACCTTGCGCAAGGTATTTCTCCCGATCGCCAACCAACGCATTTGCCGTCAACGCAATGACCGGAAGCGATTCAAACGCACCGCCTAGCTTGCGGATTTCGCCGACAGCCGTCGGCCCATCCATAACGGGCATTTGGACATCCATCAGTACAACATCGAAGTTCTGGGCTTGGACGGCTTCAACGGCCTCCGCACCATTGGAGACAATAACAGCTTCATGACCAGCGGCGCTCAGCATCGCTTGTATCAGCGCTTGGTTCATATTGTTATCTTCGGCTACCAGTATCAGCATTGGCTCAACAAAGGTTTCTTGACCAGAGTGCAATCCTACCACATTGAACTATACATAACGTAGGCCCGACATAACGGCAAAACATATTGCTTAATGCCGGCCCCTTCGTTAGGGATATTGCGGCGGTCACGCAAGTGCAACAATCGCCGTATTATTTAGTCGAATGTCCTAATAAATCGTTCATAACGAACGTAAAATTTCAAGGGAGGCTTAGCGCGTGCGCAACGCCGATATGCGTCATTACGGCCAGGACGTGGTCTTCGAGAATCCTGCGTTCGTTCACGAGTCGGCGCCAGATGTTTGGGAAGATCACGCTGAAGGACGGCGTTTCGGTCTGGCCCAACGCCGTGATGCGAGCCGAGCAGTATGAAATTGTCGTTGGCGAAAACTCGAATGTTCAGGACTTCGTAATGATCCATGTCGGCGACGGCGTCGGAACTTTCGTCGGTAAGAATTGCTCGATCACCCATCGCGCTACCCTGCACGGTTGCACTCTCGGCGATAACTGCTTGATAGGGATCAATGCGACGATCATGGACCGCGTGGAAATCGGCGAGAACAGCATTGTCGCCGGTCATTGTATCGTTCCCGAAGATACCGTTATTCCGGCCAACTCGATTGTTGCCGGCGTACCCGGTCGCGTGGTCAAGACGCGCAACAACTGGCTGGGCAATCGGATGAATGCTTGGCTGTATCGATACAATGCAGACGGTTATGCCGAGGGCGATCACAGGGCCTGGAGTCGGAACCGTTTCGCGGCCGATTACGCGGCGGAGGAAAAGCGGTTGAGAGCCCGCCTCGAACAGAGCAGCGCCGCGCAATAGTTTTGGAGAGATCGTTTTATGGAAAAACCATATCTACTTTTCCTGGGCGACGTGCCCGATCAACTCGCAGCCAAGACCTCAACCGGGATCGCCGATTGGCGCGCCGATTGGTGTGTCGGTCAGCTCCGCCTGCCCGGCTGTCAAGCGGATACCGGTTTGCGTGACATCGGCTTGGACGCCGCCGCCGAGGCCGGCGCCAAAACCATGGTGATCGGCGTCGTGAATTCAGGCGGCACGATGCCGAAAAGTTGGACGGGCACAATTGTCCGCGCCATGGAATTGGGCATGGACGTGGCAAGCGGTTTGCACGCCCGACTGCAATCCTTTCCGGAAATCGCAGAAGCCGCCGCCAAACATGATCGTAAGCTATTCAACATCCGACACTCCGAGCAAAGTTTCGGAACCGGGAGAGGCGAAAAAAGAAGCGGCAAGCGTCTTCTGACTGTTGGCACCGACTGCTCTGTCGGTAAAAAATACTCTGCTTTAGCCTTGGAGAAAGGCATGCGGGCCCAGGGCCTAAACGCCGATTTTCGCGCCACCGGACAAACCGGCGTGTTGATCGCCGAACGCGGTGTCGCCATTGATGCGGTCGTGGCGGATTTTATTTCGGGCGCGGCGGAGTGGCTGTCGCCCGCCAACGACGAGGATCATTGGGACATCATCGAGGGGCAAGGATCGCTTTTCCATGCGGCTTTCGCCGGCGTGTCGCTGGGGCTATTACACGGTTCGCAACCGGACGCCCTGGTGCTGTGCCACGAGCCGACCCGCACGCATATGCGCGGACTGCCTCATGCCCCCCTTGCCCAGCATCGCCGACTGCATCGCAACCAATACGCAATTAGCCAAGCTGACCAATCCCGATTGCCGCTTCGTCGGCATTTCCGTCAACACCAACGAACTCCCCCCGGAGGACCGGCGCGATTACTTGCGGCAATTGGAAGACGATCACGGCCTGCCCAGCACGGATCCGATCGCCTTCGGTGTCGATAATATCGTGCAACGCATCGGCGCCGAGTTTAATTAGGAACGCGTTTTGCCAGAACTAAAAGTAACTGACGAGGTCTGGCCGATCACCGGGCAATTCACGATTTCCCGCGGCAGCCGAACCGAAGCCCATGTCGTGGTTGTTCAAATCGGCGACGACAAGGCCCGGGGACATGCGGAATGCGTCCCTTATGCCCGCTACGGCGAAACTGTCGAATCCGTCATCGCACAAATCGATTCGATACGACGAGAGATTGAGGCTGGAACCGACCGGGGAGGTTTGCAATACCTTCTTCCCGCCGGCGCTGCGCGCAACGCGCTTGATTGCGCGCTTTGGGATTACGAAGCGAAACGCG
>CBDCGJ010000014.1:0-80243 GCA_965216645.1 Alphaproteobacteria bacterium
CCAAACTCTCGTTGCTAAAGGCGAGGCTGGAGGTCAGGTCCGTATCGGCGCCATAAACCGCCGGTTTGTAGAAGCTGACACCAAGGCGGTAATCCAAATCGGTGAAGGAGTTGTGCAGTATTCGGCGAACGCCTGCTTCCAGGCGGACCTGCTCTCCGCCGCCGAAAAGATTACGGTGACCCCAATAAATATCTCCAAACAAGCCATCGATACCGGAGAAGGAGACATCGCCACCGACGAAGCGGGTCTTTCGTTCGTTGACGATAATCTTGAAGGGTAGTCGGCCCTGCCCATCGGGATCGCGACCGACCAGTTGCACCCGAACGTTGTTGAATACCTCAAGATCGCGAAGGCGCTTGACCACGTTGTTCACGGCTTTCGGCGTGTAGAGCTCGCCGGTCGGCACTTTCGCAACCCGCTCGATGACGTCGCGGCGCATTAATTTGTGGCCTTCGATTTGCAACTCGCCGAAACGAATTTGCGGGCCGGAGGCGATGTCGATCTTTAAATTCAGCTTCTTTGCGGGATGCTCCGCCCGATAATCGCGTTCGGTAAACTCAGCGAAGGGGTAGCCGGCGTTTCTATACAATGCCAGCACGCGGTCCTCGGCATCCAACACCGTTTGGCTGTTGGCCCGTTCACCGCTTTTGAGACCGAGATCAGCCGGTCTGAGATCGATTTCCGCCGGTCCCGACTGTCCGATTTCAATACGGCCAAAATGGAATATCGGCCCGGGCGTCACGGTGATTCGAATTGCGACCGGCGCCGCGCCTTCCTTGTAAATGGTCTGATCGGGCTTCAAATCGTCGAGACGCTGCCCATCCAGGGTTATATCGACCAAGCCTCCGTAATATCCGTGACCATACAATACTCCGATCATCCGCTGCTGGTCATTACGCGCACGGGCAATCATGCCGGCGGTGCCGGATGGCGGCGGCAGTGATTCGTCAAACAGCTCGCCGTTTTCGAGCAACTCTTCCTTGAGCTCTTCCGCTTCGATCGTAAGCGTTAGGGCTGACTTGTACCGGATAGGATCGACGACCCGCACTTCATCGTCCTCTCCCCAAAGACGAAAACCGAATAGTTTCAACGCTTCTGCCGATTGAGGTTGGCAACAGAACAATACAACGAACAATGCCAACACGGCGCGCCATGCGGTACACCCGATCCCGCTGCGGTCTGATAACTCTGCCGGCACGCCGAACTCCGCGTGTAATGCTAAATCCCGGCTTATATCACGAATTTCGGCCTACAACGGCACGCATCCGAAATAACCGCAATGTGGTTAGCGTCGTGGTTAGCGTCCGAAGATATCGACCACTGCACCAGCGGTTGCGCCGACGGCAGCGCCCATTTCCGCGTCGCCGGCTATGGCACCGATACCGGCGCCCACGACCGTGCCGCCCACCGTGGCGCAAGCTGTCGCAACCAGAAGAAGTGCGGCGGCGAGAAGAATCTTAGAATGACGGTTCATTTTGAACTCCCCCGGGTCGGCTGTTTAGCTATCTCGGTCCAGATAATGGCCAGGACTGTACGCGTCTGTTTGTTCGGATTTGCCTTGTACCAACCGTCGATCTGCGCGATCGCACCATCGAGCGTGCTGCTATCCGTGCTTTCGTAGAGACGGCGGACCAAAGACTGCTTGTCGCTCGGTGGATTGCCGCTTCGTTTTTGAAAGGCATATTCGAGGTCCAGCATGTTGCTCAGCCCGACTAAATAGGCTTTCTTCTCGGCCAGACTGGATTTGGTCCAATGTTGCCCGTTCACTATGGGGATATCTTCTGCTTGAGCCGACATTATGAATGCAGCTTGCAGTATCAACGTGGCTCCAATTATTTGACAAAGGGTACGGCGAAACATGGCATGCGGTCTCCAATTGCATTTAGATTTCTAAATTAGAATATACGATAATCTCCTTTGAGAAAGCTCTTATGGCCCCCTAGCATTAATTCATCCGGAAAACGGGAGGTTGTTATGGTCGATCTATCGACTTTGGAGCGGGATTTCAGATCGCGGGGCTATAGCTTTGACATCTTTGTCGATCCGCCGGGACAGGAATGGCTGGGCTTCGTCCATCGCGTGGACGAAATCGTCGTACCGCTGGAGGGCCAAGTGACAATCGTCGTCGATGGAGTCAGGCATAAACCGGCAATCGGCGAGGAAGTGTTCATCCCCGCCCAAGCCCGTCACGACGTCATCACCTCCGCCGGCGCCGGAAGCCGGTGGGCTTATGGTTATAAGTCCGGATAACTACTGCCGTTCCAGCGGTGCGGAGAGCACCGTGTCCGATCCCACAATACCACCTGGCCGGTCGATCAGGTCGGGCGGGCCGTGCCGGGCATAAAAATCGGCGGGCAAGGGCCGACCGTCCATGGCTTTCAACCAGACCCGCATAAGGTGGCGTTTTCGATCCGGTTCCGGATGGTCTTCGAAGCCCTGGCGGGAATGAAAGATCACATGATTGTTGAGAAACTGCATGTCGCCCCGGTCGAAGCCCATGTCAAAGCGCAGTTCGTGCGCCAGTGCCTGAACCAGGTTCAGAGCTTCTGTCTGTGCCTCGGTCATCTCGGGAATTTCCGGAAACCGATGCGCCGATCCCATATAGGTCGGTTCTATACTGGCGGAGAAGTATCCTTGGAAAGCGTGAAAGACGGCCAGGTGGTACCAAGGCTCCATACCCGGCGGAATTTCATCCCTACGATCGCGCGCATAGGGTTGATAGAGCACAGGCAACAAATCCGGCCGCCGCTTTAGAAGTTCATTATGCACGGTGACCGAGCTCGCCAAGCAACTTTCGCCACCGCGCTTCGCCGGCTCCACGCATAGAAGCCCCACAATATCGGCGCAGTCGACATGATAGGGTATGGATTCGCTCGAATAAGGTCCGCGCTGGCTTGGATTGGCCTTGCTTTCGCCGAGATCCGTGACATGGCCCAGGACGTGGCCGCGATAATTCTGCGAGCAGACGCCGTCGCCCAAATGCTGGCTGATCGCCCAAAAAGCGATGCCGGCCTTACGTTTCCCGAATTTCCCGACCGGCAAGCCGCGAAAGTTCACAAAACCGCGGCCATAGAGCAGCTCCTGACGAACCCCCGCGCAGCCGTTCGGCCATACCGGGAAGCGGAAATGCCGATCGGTCGAGCGGCAGCAGATCGACTCCGGGCCGGTCGTACGGCGCTATGGCGGCATCGAGCTCTTCAATCTCGTCGTCCCTAAACCGGTAAAGCCAAGCATCGTTGTCCGCGAAGTCTTCCGGACGCCAGTTCGCCGGCTCGCGCACTGCTTCGCCCAGCCGCGCAGGCTGCCGTTGGGCTAGATACGGATCGTGCCGATTAGTGATCATGGTCATCCAGCTCGAACAACCGTTCCGCCGTGCCGCCGAGCATTGCGACCAGCTCCGCATCATCGAAACCCGCACGCTCCGCTACCCAGCGGGGTCGGGGATCGCCAATTGGAAACGGATAGTCGGACCCGAGCATCACCCGATCCGCACCAGCCTGTTCCACCAAAAAGGCCAGCGCGGAAGGTTCGAACACAACACTGTCGAAATACAGCTTCTCGAAACCGCTTCGGGGATTGCTCATCCCCTCATGAATAGCCGCGTTGCGTATCAGCCGTCCGAGCATGAATGCCAAGGCCCCGCCACCATGGGACAACACGACCTTCATGCCGGGATATTTCAGAAAATGTCCGGCGAAGAGAAGCCGCGCCACCGCCGTTGTGGTGTCCAAACCGCGCCCTACCCCATTGATCAAACCATAATCTTCAAGGCGCGGATCGCCACATCCGAACATGGGATGAATGAAAACCACCGCGTTCAAAGCACTTGCCGCGGCCCAGAAAGGATCCAGGCTTGGGTCGTCGAGATTGCCGGACTTGCCTTTCGGTTGCGTACCGATCATCACGCCTTTATGACCGGCCGCAATGAACTCGCTTAACAACTCGGCGGCGCGGACACCGTCCTGCATTGGCACACTGGCAAGCGGCACCATAAATTCCGTGGACGCGCAGGACTCCAACAAGTGTTCCGAGAGAAACCGGCTCCATGCCGCACCGGTGTCCGACGGCAACTCGTAGCCGAAAGCGTCGAGCCAACCGCCACTCACTTGCATATCGATGCCATTTTCCTCCAGCCAACTCTGTCGGCTTTCGTTGTCCCGCAATTTGGGCATGATTGGCCGGGTCGGGCTCCCGCCATTAAACGCGAGCTTGTAAACCCCATCTTGATGCAATATTTCGACACCGTCGAAACGGTCTCGGCCGCTGACCAATGCATCGAGCATTTTTTGCGGGACATGGTGCGCATGAACATCGACAATCATTCAACTATCCTTGCCCATGCGAGCTCGGTGAAGCAAGTCTTCTAACAGCCGCGGTCTTAGCGGCAATTCATCGGCGACGATACCCAACGGCTCGAGCGCGTCGTTGACCGCGCCGGCAATGGCCGCGGGCGCGCCGAGATAACCGCCTTCGCCGGCACCTTTTTGGCCATGCGAGGTAAGCGGCGACGGTGTGCAATGTTCCACATCCCGAATCGTCGGGATTTCATGCGCGCTGGGCAGCAGATAATCGAGAAAGGTGCCGCTCAACAACTGCCCCTCACCGTCGTAATCGAATTTCTCGTAGAGCGCGGCGCCGATACCCTGGGCGATACCGCCCAACATCATACCGCGGACGATTAACGGGTTGATCGGCGTCCCGCAGTCATGGGCGACAACATAGTCGAGTACCGCGACCTGACCGGTAATGGGATCTAATTCAATCAGCGGAACATGGGCTTGGAAAGAGAAACAGGGATAAATCTGCACCTCCCCCGCTTCGTTCGGCATGCGCCCGCCGCCGGGCACAGCCTCGACCTGAAGAACTTGCAGGCCGGGTTCCATACCGGGCGGCATCAAGTGCAATTGGCGATGCGCGATGAAGGCAACGTCGCGCCAACTCAATCGGCTGGCCTCGCGGCCGCGAATCGAAAAAGAACCATCTCCATATTCGATCGCGTCCGGGTCGGCGTCGAGATTATGGGCGGCGATTCTACGCATTCGGTCGCGCAATCGCTGTGCGGCTTTCGCCGTTGCGGAGCCGAGCATGATCGCCATGCGGCTGGCCACGGGACTTCGCGTCGGCAAGGCCGACAGCGAATCCGAATGAGCCACACGGATTGACGTCGGCTCCCGCTGCAACTCCTCCCCCGCGATCGTCGCGACCAAGGTCTGATGTCCTTGTCCAGCGGTTGTCGAGGATATCAGCACCGTGACCTCGCCATGGCCGTCGATCTTCATCATGACCGATTCGACGAAGGTACTGATTTCGATCTTCTCGTTCAGCAAATGCTCGAAGATATTGTTGCCGCCGCCCGGTTCCAAACAAGTGGCTAAACCGACGCCAGCCAACCGGCCAGACTTTCTCAATCTGTCCCGCCGGGATAAGAAGTCCGGCCATGGTGCCAACGTCAGCGCTTTGTCAAGCACCGTCGGGTAATCGCCGGAATCGTAGGCCGTGCCTGTGGGAATCCGCCAGGGAAACCGGTCGGGCGGAATCAGATTTCGTTGCCGTACGGTCAGCCGGTCCAGGCCGAGATAGGCGGCAACCTTGTCCATGCCGCGTTCTACGGCGTAATTGTTGGGCGCTTGCCCGAAACCCCGCACGGCAACCTGCGAGGTCTTATTGGTTGCGACCGAAAGGACATCGTAACCGATACTGTTGAATCGATAGGGTCCGCAAAGCGCGGAAATCGCCTTGCCGACCTGCTGAACCGCCCGACCTGGATACGCTCCGATATCGTCCAACACTGTCATCTTCATGGCTCGCACAACCCCGTCGCCGTCGAACGCCAAACTGACGTCGAAGATGCGGTCGGGGCCATGGGCGCCGCCGCCGCTGAGATTGTCTTGCCGGTCCTCGATCAGGCGAACTGGTTTTCCGAGTTTGCGTGCCAGGTAGCCGCA
Source organism: Alphaproteobacteria bacterium (assembly GCA_965216645.1). Taxonomy (GTDB): domain Bacteria; phylum Pseudomonadota; class Alphaproteobacteria; genus CBDCGJ01. The sequence continues at coordinate 5,946 of CBDCGJ010000014.1, forward strand.
GAGAACCGTCTGCTTGATCCCGCGTTTCGCGCCATATGAGCCGCCGACATCGACGTCGTTGTGAATCTGAATCGCGTTCATCGGTAGATTCAGTGCATCCGCAACCTGCTCCTGATACTGCGGCATCTGGATCGACGCCCAGATCTCCAACATTTCGCGGCGCTCATGCCAGCGGCAGACCACGCCGAAAGTCTCGATCGGCACTGAAGACGAGCGTCCCCAACGGACCCGATAGTCGAGACGATGTGCCGCCGCGGCGAAGTCCCGCTCAAGCGGTCCCCAGACGAATTTCTTGTCGAGCAAAACGTTGCTACCATGGTCGGGATGCACCAACGGCGCGTCCGCGGCCGCCGCGGTCTCGGGATCGGTTACGGGCGGTAACGGTTCGTAGTCGACTTCGATCAGTTCGGCCGCGTCCTCAGCAATGTATCGATCATCCGCAACCACCGCCGCGACCCATTCGCCAACATATCGCGTCATGCCGACGGCGAGGGGAAACCATTGTATTCCCGGGACGTCGACGCCGTGATAAAGCGGTTTGAGCGCCGCCGATAGTTCCGCGCCGTCGACCACAGCTTGCACACCCTTGAGGGCCAATGCGGCACCGGTATCGACCGACAGGATTCGCGCTCGCGGATAGGGGCTCGCGACAAAGGCCACATGCTTTATCCCATCGAGATGCACATCTTGGACGAACCGCCCGCGTCCAGTGATAAAACGTCCGTCTTCCAGAGTCCGTCTCGGACGGGAAATGTAGCGGTAGTTACGCTCAGCCATCGGCGGCCCGCCGGATTGCCTCGACGATTTGCTGGTAACCGGTGCACCGGCAAAGATTGCCCGAGATCGCCTCTCGGATTTCCGCGTCGCTGGGAGAGGAATTGCGGTTCAGCAGATCCTGTGCCGCGATCAACATACCGGGCGTACAGTACCCGCATTGCATGGCGTGGCAATTCCAAAAGGCTTCTTGCAGATTGCTCAAGCGGCCGTCCTCCATCGCCAATCCCTCGACCGTCGTAATCTCCGATCCATCGGCTTGCACGGCAAAAATCAGACAGGCCCGCACGGGCCGGCCATCGAACAAGACCGAGCAGGCGCCGCAGACGCCGTGCTCGCAACCGATATGGGTTCCTGTCAGACCCAGATCGTCTCGCAGGCAATCGACCAAAGTACGCCGCGCCGCCACCGAAACGGCATGACTTTGACCGTTGACCTTAAGTTCGATGCTGTGGTCGCTCACGCCAGAGCCTTTCGCCAGGCTTGCTCGATCGCACGTCGAACCAACGCAGGTGCGACGCGGCGGCGATAGTCGGCGCTCGCTTGGTTGGTGTCTTCCGGATCTAACTTGTCAGCTGTCAAAATTGCGATGTCATCGAATGCAACATCCGCCAGACGATTATTCAGTAGCGCCTGTTCCACACCGACCAACCTCAACGGTACAGGCGAACACCCGCCGACACCAACGGCCGCGCGACAACATCTTCCACCATCCAACGCCAGCTGCACAGCCGTGGAAACCAAAGCATAGTCGCCTTGTCGCGGCGAAACCTCCAGAAATGAAGCGCCGAGATCATGTTCGATCCATAGCGGGAAAGTCACGGAAACCAAACACTCGTCATCTTTTCGAGCGGTCATCATCGGACCGGAAAAGAACTCGGACGCGGTCAGCGTACGTCGACCTTGCAAACATGCCAGAGTGATATCCGCCGTAAGCGCGACCGCGACCAACGGAATTTCGGCGCTCGGATCCGCATGCGCCAGACTGCCACCGATCGTCCCACGATTTCGGGTCTGAATGTGACCGACCTGCGGCAGCGCCTGCGACAACAGAGGCAGCGACCGTGCGATCTCCGGATCGCGTTCGACGTCGCGTTGGCGCACCGCCGCGCCAATTTCGATCGATCCGTCCGACTTGCGGATTTCGCACAATTCCGCGACATCGCCGATATCGATGAGACGGTCGGGGCGCGCCAAACGCAGCGCCATAAGCGGTACCAGGGACTGTCCCCCCGCCAAAATTTGAGTGTCCTCCGCGCCCGACCCGGCCAGAAGCCGACAAACCTCGTCAAGTGTGCGGACGCGGACATAATCGAATGAAGCCGGCTTCATAATGTCTCCCGTTCCCGCAACGTTACCATATGCCATCGCGCCGGCAAGAACATGCTTGGTCCACGCGCGATATGCCTGTCGCCGCATTCACACCCGACGCGTTTGCGGATCGCGGTCCGTTATCGCTATAATCTTCAGGAATTGTGCGGTGTCGGCTCGACGTACCAAACGATCCGTCGTCAGAACATCTGATTATCGACATAGTCCTAGCGATTTGTCGACAATAACAAAATCAATGCACACAATGTTGAGACGGTAACAAGCGTTGAGACAGAGAAAAGAGGTATGGCGAAACGCATTCTGGAAAATAGCCAGGAGTTTCTCGCTCAGTTGGCCAACTTGATCGAACACGCCTCGACGAAAGACTATCCAACGCGGTTTGGGTCATTTTTGCAGGAATGGCTGCCGATTAAAGACCTCGCGATTCTTGAGTTCCGCCATGACATGCAGCCCGTATTGATCCACGCGGCCGGAAACAGGACCGAGGAAGAAGATTTCCGAACGTATCTCGGCGGCATTTACATGTTCGATCCGTTCTACGAGATCTACACGACATCCGAGCAACGCGGCGTACTTCGCATCGATCAAGACCGCCTGGAGGCGCTGGACGACAATCAGGCCCATAGCGAGTATTTCAAGTATTTGGGTGCGAAGAACGAGGTCGGCAGTCTTCACGACATCGACGCGGATACGTGCGTCCATGTTTCCCTTATGGCCGAGGACGAACGCAACGAGTACCAAATCCGTCGAACTATCCGGGTCATGCGGGATTTGGAACCGGTGGCAACGGCGCTGTTCAAACAACATTATCAGGCGAAGGACGCCAAAGCCGGTAACGGCGACAGCCTCGGCTCTCGGCAAACATTCCATCAGGAGATCGTCACCTTGTTGAAGTCATTCGGCGCCGACGTTCTCACGGACCGCGAGTTGACCATTCTCCGTAATCTGTTGCTTGGGCATTCAGCCAAATCTCTGGCGCGCGCGCTCGACCTCTCGCCCGGCACCGTCGCCATCCATCGATCCAATATTTATCGGAAGATGAAGGTCAGCAGCCAAGCTGAACTTTCTGCTTTGTTCCTGGACGTGCTCCTCAGCGCGAATATGATCTCATCGGATTAGTCGTCCGCTATTCGGCCGCTTTACCGGAAGGAAATACGTGCGGATAGTCGGCCTCAGCCGCCGCGTAACCGATCCGCCCCTGACGAATATCTTCCAACACCGCTTCGGGATCTCGCGCCGCCGGATCCCCCCAGCCGCCACCGCCGGATATCCGCATCTCGTAGACATCGCCGCGTTGCAAGGGATGAATTCCAGCCGCCGGAACCGTTATCTCCTCGCCGCCGCGGTGGATAATGTATGCGGTGCGACTGCCCGGTCGACCGCCGGCCAAGCCCCAAGGGTTCGATTGTTGACGATCGCCATTCGTCGTCAGCAAGACATCATCGTCCAATATCTCGAACCGCTTTCTCACACCCAAGCCGCCACGGTATTGCCCCGCTCCGCCCGAATCCTGAATCAAACTATATTCCTGGACGCGAACGAACCGATGTTGCCGCTCGATCGCCTCCGCCGGCGCGTTACCGGTGTTCGAGAGGATTTGCGGGATGGCCTCGGCCCCATCGCAGCCTTTGGCGCCGCCATTGCCGCCGGCAAGAATCTCCGTGAACATATCGTATCGACCGTCTCGGTTATGGGACAAAGTCACCGTTAACGTGCTGTCGCAGCCGGCCGCGGCGGTCAATTCCGGCACGGCTTGGCCAAGCGCTCGTTTGACCGAGGTGGCGGCGCGATAAACGCCGGTCATGCGCCCCCGCACCGGCGCCGGATGGATCGGATCGACGATCGAGCCCTTGCGCGTGATAATTCGGATCGGTCGATAGGTCCCGGCATTGGTGATCGCCTCCGGTCCCAGTAATGTCGCAAAAAGGGTAAGGGTCGCCGAATAGGTCGAGGCGATCGGTACGTTGATCGGCCAGTTGACTTGATCCGCGCTGTCGGAGAGATCAACTTCCACACTGTCTCCGCTAACAGTGAGCTTTGCACGCAGTGGGATTAACGGATCGCCGGGAAACTGACCGTCCGTCACGTCCTCGCCGTGATAGACGCCGTCCGGGATACGGGCGATCGTGGCACGCATCATCCTTTCCGAATAGTCCTGCAATTCCCGCATACCGGTGAGAAGCTTTTCCCGTCCGTAGAGACGCAGCAGCTCCAACAGCCGGCTGCGGCCCCGCAATATCGAGGAAATCTGTGCGCGGAGGTCGCCCAGAACCACGTCCGGGCAGCGGACATTCGCCTCGATAATCTGTTCGATCGGGCCGCCGTATAGATCCTTCTCGAAGTCGATGCGCATGGAGGGCAGGATCAACCCTTCCTGAAAAATCTCGGTGGCGTCCGCGTTGGAGCCGGCAACCGCACCGCCGACTTCTAGATGATGGGCGATGTTGCCGGCGAAACCGATCAGGCGCTCGTCATCGTCGAAGACCGGCAAGACCAGGATGATGTCGTTCAGATGCTGACCGTTTTCATACGCGTTGTTGAGGATGAAGGCATCGCCCGGCCGCACCGTTGTGAGGTCGTATTTGTCGTCGATCCAGTCGAGCGCCGCCGACAACGAGTTCATCTGGATTGGCGTCCCCTCTGCCTGCGCCACCGTATCGCCGGCCGCGTCCAGCACCGAGGTACAGAAGTCCCGCGATTCCCGGATAATGGTCGAATGGGCGGCGCGCATCAGCGCCTCGCTCATTTCTCCGGCGACGGAGCGGAGAGCACCGCTGATGACCGCGAAATCGCCGGGCGACAGTTTCGTCATGCGCTCTCCTTTCGACATTCAATTTGCAGCAATCCCAACTCGTCCGACCGCGCGATCCAGCCGGGCGGCAACCAGGTGGTCGTCGTCGGTTCGACGATCAAAGCCGGACCATGCGCGACGTCGAGATTTTTCAACGCTGAGCGATCCTGGTAGCGCGCTTGTACCATCGCATCGCCGCACCACACTTGTCGTTCCCCTTCATCCTGATGCGCCGATCCACTGCGCCAGATCAACCGATCGGTCAGGCGCGGCGTCGATGCCGTCAGCCGAAGAGCTGTGATTTCCACCGCTTGATCCTCGAAGGCATGACCGTATCGCTGGGCGTGAAGGGTATGAAAACAATCGGCCACATGAGATATGCCGCTGTCCCGGCTGCCCGCGCGCTCGAACGGCACGCGCAACTCGAAGCCTTGACCGACATAGCGGACATCCGCCGTGAAGCTATAACGCAAACCCTCGACACTCTGCCCGGCGGCACGGAAGGCCGCATCGGCTTCGTCACAGAGTTCGTCTAGATGCTGATCGAACGTCGCGGCATCCGGCGGTGCGGCGGGATCGAAATCCGGTGCGCGTGCGAAATCCATACGCAGACCGCTTGCCGTCAACCCGAAAGCCGAAAAAACGCCGGGGTCCGCCGGTACGACCACTTGATGGACCTCCAACTCCTCCGCCAAGGCGGCGGCCACCAAAGGACCGGCACCACCGCAAGCGAACAAGGCATAGTCGCGTGGATCGAAGCCGCGGCGGACAGTCACGGAACGGATCGCCTCCGCCATGTTGGCCACGGCCACACGATAAACCGCGTCGGCAAGTTCGTTGAGGTCGAGATCGAGCGCCGATTGCAGCGTTGCCGCCGTGCTGGCCGCGGCGGATCGCGACAGGACGATGCCGCCCGGTAACGTCGCACCATCCGCCAGCAAACCGAGGCAAAGCATGGCATCCGTCAGCGTAAATCGATCGCCGCCACGATTATAGCAGGCCGGCCCTGGATCGGCGCCCGCGCTTTTCGGGCCGACCCGCAGCATACCGCCGTCATCGACCCATGCGATGCTGCCGCCGCCGGCACCGATTGTGACGATATCGGTCATGACCATGTTGAGCGGTTGTCCCTGGACCCGCCCGAAATTGCCGCCGTGCCCTGTTTCATGCACTTCGCCGTCGGTGACGAGGCAAATATCGGTACTGGTCCCCCCCACATCCAGCGTAATCAGATTTGACTGCGCGCCTGCGCGTGCCAGACTGGCGGCACCGGATACCGCGGCGGAAGGCCCCGACAGATAGAGGCCGGCAGGACGGCGTCGGGTCGCCGGAACCGGCAGGACACCGCCATTCGCCTGCATGATCAACGGCTCCGCCCCGCACCCGGCCGCCGCCATGGTCTCCGCAAATCGGGCCAGATAGCGATCCACAACCGGATGGACATACGCATTGATCACGGTGGTGCTGGCTCTTTCATACTCCCGATGAACCGGGCAGACCGTCGAGGACAGCACGACCTCGACCTCGTCGTGACGTGTCGCCACGATGTCGGCGAGCGCGCGTTCGTGGGCCGGGTTGACATAGGCGTGCAGGAAACACACGGCGATGGTCTTGCAACCGGTCTCGGCCACCACCCGATCGACCAACGCAGCGGCCTCTTCCGGATCAATAACTTTGATGACTTGACCGTCGGGTCCGATGCGTTCCTCCAACTCGTAAACCATGGCCCGTTCCGTGAAGGGATCCGGCTTACGATAGGCCATGTCATAGATATGCAGTTTCTCCTGACGACCGATGAAAAGCATGTCCCGAAAACCGCGAGTCGTGATCAAGGCGGGCGGCAGCGCCCGGCGTTCGAGCAGCGCGTTGACGGCAACCGTCGAGCCGTGAAGCAGTCGATCGACCGCTGCCGCTTCGAATTCGGCCAGCTCACGCGCCCGTGTAAACGCTGCTTCGGCGGCTCTCTCCGGCGCCGATGGCGTCGACGGGATTTTGTCCGTGTATGTTTGGCCGTCGGGGCCAAGCACGAATAGATCGGTAAACGTACCCCCGGTTTCGATTGCCAATGTCCAGGCCATCGCAGTCTCGTCTCGTCACATGATCGAATTCCCATCACGTTAACGAAAATATCGCGGTTTTTCGAGGAATATCGAAGTGGTGGTCAAAAAGATGTTTTATTTTAGTATTTTCTAATTTAATAAGAACGAATATTGAACACCAACAGAAGAGGTAGAGTAGTTGCATGCGTAAAACTCTCTTGATGATAGCCACAGCCATATTCATCGCCGCTTGCGGTGGTGGCGGGGCAACCACGCAACAAGATATCCGTACCACCACCACCGGTCAGGAGCTTCTGGATCTGAAAAAGGCCCGGGACGCCGGTGCGATTTCGCAGGAAGAATATGACAAGCAACGGGCGGAAATACTGAAGCGCAGCAACTGACCCGCTTATGAGAGCAGCGGGCGTTCGCCGATGATCCGATCGCGCGTCAATTGTTCCAAAACCTCCTCATCCAACGCCAAGTATTGTTGCAATATCTCCCGATTATGCTCGCCAAGTTTCGGGGCGGGTCGACGGATCGGCAAGCGCTCGCCATTGAGCGTGAATGCTTGCGACGGGTACGGAAGTTCCACGTCGCCATGGACGGGTGAGGCCCAGGTAAAAAATTCTCGAGCTGCAAGCTGCGGATCTTGGAGTAGATCGAGCGACAGTTGGACGGCCCCTGACGGTATGCCGACCGACTGCAGCGCGAGAATGGCAGCGTCCGGCTCGTGCTTCCTTGCCCAATCCGCCAGCGCCTTCTCGATCTCGTCTTCCCGGGATCTGCGGTCTGCGGCGTCCATACCTCGCCAGTCCGAGCAACCCAACGTTTCCGCCAGGCTATCCCACTGGACATCGGTTTCAACTGCGACGGCGATCCAACTCGAGCCGCCACGGCAGGGAAAAACGCCGTGCGGGCACCAAACCGGATGCCGGTTGCCGAGCCGCGGCCAAGCGTCGCCTGTCAGAGACTGGGCGATCAAGCCATGCGCACCAAGCGGGAGCAGGCATTCGACCTGCGAGAGATCGACGAACTGCCCCTGCCCGGTCTTCGCTTTGTGCCGCAATGCCAGCAGCAACGCCACCGCCGCATTGATCCCAGCGACCGCATCGCCCAAGGCGACATGCTGCTGGGTCGGCGGCCAGCCCGCCTCGCCATTATAGTGCGGCAACCCGGCGGCCTGCTCCACCGTCGAGCCATAGGCGCGGTGACCGGCCCACGGACTGTTGGTGCCATAGGCCGGCATGGACAATAGTACGATATCCGAATTGACGACGCGCAGGTCGTCGTAACCGAGCCCGAGACGGGGCAGCACGCCCGCGCTTTGGTTTTCGATCACCGCGTCCGCCTCGGCGACCAGGCTTTTCAACAGGGCGACGCCTTCCGGCTGTTTCAAATCGAGCGTGATACCCCGTTTATTGCGATTCATGACGTTAAATGTCGGCGCTTTTTCATAGTTTCGATTATTCAGCCATGCCTCGCTTTGCTCATAGCCGCGCCACCAATCGGGGTATTGGCAGGCCTCGACCTTGATCACGTCGGCGCCCAAATCGGCCAGGTAACGGGTAGCCATCGGACCGGACCACCCCATCGAAAGATCGACGATGCGCCAATCCGCCATCGGCAAACCGTCGGTCGGCCGCCTTTTTGTAGGCACGTTGCCGACGCTCTCGTTCAGTGTCATATGGAACGGAATGCCGGGTGCGAGATAGGTCCGGCCGCCGTCTATCGTAATCGTGTCGAAAGCGTCGCGTGCCAGCAATTCGGGTTGCGTCAGCAGTTCCGCCGCTGTCGGCGCCAACGCCAGAGGAACCCGTCGTGCTTGGCCCGCTTCCACTAGATCTCGGGCCCGCCACTGCATCAATTTCGGCTTGATCGCCGCATCGATGTCATCGGCATGGTTCAGCCGGCCTAGGGTTGTCCCATAATCCTCCACTGCCAAAAGATCGCTCAATTCCAACAGTTCGCAGAACCCTCGCCATTGCGCCGGCGTCAGTGCCGTGATGCCGACCCATCCATCGAGACAGGGATAAACGCCCATGGGAAAGGTTGGATGAAACCGGTTGATGCCGCGACGAACCACCGGTACCACGCCCCCATGCGCTCGAACGACCGCGGGTATTTCATACAGCACCATTGCGGCTTCGAAGACCGACACCTCGATCTCCGCCCCCGGCCGACCGAGCAGCGCCGCCAAGACAGCGATCGCCGCCGTCGTTCCGGCCAATATTTGCGGGCCATGCCCAGTCGCCAAGACTGGCGGACCTTCTATCTCACCGATAGTTCGCGCCTGCCCGGTCAATACGCTGATGATTCCATCGGTCGCGACGTGACTGGCTCTCGGACCATTTCGGCCGAACCAACTGACGTCACAATGGATCAAGTCCGGCTTGACTTGCCTGAGTTGCTGATGGCGCGCCTCCCGCGCGCGATCATCGATGATCACATCCGCTTGCGCGATCAAAGTGTCGATATCGTCAGCGGTACGATCGAGCCGGATTTCCTTATCGGCATTGAGCCAGTGAAATATACCGCTGACTTCCTCTCCGCTTTCGCAATGGTGAAACGGGGGTAGGCGTCGCGCTTTGTCGCCCCCGGACGGCTCGACCTTAACGACACTTGCGCCATGCGCGCCGAGCAACCGCCCGCAATAGGGTCCAGCTACATCTTCGGCAAATTCCACGACAAGCAGATCGGAAAGCGCGTTTCGGGACATCGCCGCACCTTGCCGAAATTACTCGGTCCGTCAAGTGATCAACCTGACGGCGGTGGTGGTGGAGGTGGCGGCGGTGACGCTGGCGGCGGCGGTGGCGGAGAAGCTGGCGGCGGCGGCGGTGACGCTGGTGACGCGCTTGCGGGGTCTGGCGGATTGACCGGACTGGGCGGAGGTGGCGCCGTCGGGGTCGCCAGGCGGCCGCGCAAAGCGCCGGCACGGCCCGCATCTCGGGTCGCCCGCGCATTTGCCCGCGCCGTGCGATCGGCGGCAAGCCGCTGGGATTCCGCCTCCGGGTTCAACGTATTGACCCGAATTCGGTTGATCTCGCCCTGCCCCGCTAGTCGTTCCAGCGGGACGTAATCGGATCGGAAGACCAATTCGACGGAAGAGCTCAAATCCAATGACGTATTCAGTTCCTCGGTGGTTTGGGTCTGGTTTGTGGTAACGAAACCGATAGTGTTTTGCACCTTCGCCTCTGCGCCCCACGGCCCGAAGCTGCCGCGCGCGCCGGCCTCAACCGTGTTCCGCATGTCGAATGACGAACCGCGATCGTCCTGGGCGGCGCTATGGGTATCGATGTGGAAATTCATCGAAGCATGCAGGCGACCGCTATCGATGACGATTCTCTGCAAGCCCATACTCACCATCGTGGCCAACATCTGTTGTCGATTTCTGGCCAAGGCCGCGCGCGCCAAAGGTACTAGACTTTCAGGATTGCCGGCCGGGACGCTTTCCCCCTCAGGCACGCCAATGGCGGTCCGTAAGGCCGCTTCGCTGGGCATCGACGCGCCGGGTCTCAAGGCCAAGCGGGTGGCGGCGTCGCGTTCGGCGGCGCGTTCCGCGCGTTCCTCCGCCGACAGTTCGGACGGGTCGTCGGGAAACGGATCCTCTTCCTCGCCTTCGACCTGAAACGAGCCCGGAAATCTTTCCGCCAGCCAAGTACGGGCGCCGGCGGTGCCGACATTCGCGTCGGCGAACCCTTCCGTCGTGGCGGCGACATTACGGATCAGATCGACATAGGCCGTCAGCTGTTGCTGATTGGAATCGTTCATCGCCTTGAACACGCCCGTTATCAGCTCCGCCACGAATCGCGGGAACGACACGGCGTTCAAAATATTCTGCGTTGTCGATGCAACCCGATCGGCAGCCGCGGCCGAAAACTCCTGCCCGGCATTCTGGGCCATGGCGAGAACCGGCTTCCGCTGCGGTTGGCCGGCATCGTCCGCCAAGGCCAGCGCCGTGGAGGAGATGCGTACCAGCGCGCCGGCAACCTCCCGCCTGGTTTCCGTGTCCAGATCATTGTATCCGGCGGCGGCGGTAAGGATGGCCCGAACACCGTGGCGGACGTCGTCCCGGACATCCCTCCCGCCAATTGCGTCGGACGCCGGCCGCATGGGGTCAGACCCCAATATTGGCCCAGGGAGAGCCGGTCTCGACGGGACTCGGCGGCACCATCGTCTCGCCTAACGACAAGGATGTTTCGAGCCATTCGACGGCGGCGACTACAACCGGATTCTGTAATTCCACCAAATCGCCGTGTGACTGCGACAACATTGGTGCGACTTCCGCCAGCCACGCCAGAACCGTCATGCCCGCACGACCGCGACGCACAAGCAGTTGCGGTTGATCGAAGCGGCGATTGGACAGCCGACCGATCGACTGTATCAAAGACCACACATCTCGCGCACCGAATGATCCACGCAGTTGCGGCGATTTCAGGATCTCGAGCGCGTCTTTAAGTGTCTTCAACACTTCCTCCGCTAAGAAGGCCGTGATGCCGCCACCGGCCTCCACCAGATTGTACAGCAAGGCACGCGCCGCGCTCCGCACTCGTGCTTGTTGCGCAATGCCGCCGTAAGCCGGATGCGCGCCAAGTTCGTCGAGCTTATAGAGCGCTTCGCAAAGGTCGAGCATGCGATCCTCGAAAGCCCGGTTGCGATTGGCGGCGGCCATCGCCGGACCGCTGGAAACTCCAAACAACTGGGCGAAGAAGGCGATCCGCTCATCCGAACTCAAGCGCGCGTTGCGGTCCCGCCAGAATTGATGCAAAGGTGCGGAGGCAGGACCCAAATTCATCTGCAGACCACCACTGGCAACCAGTCCGGCAAGAGCTTCGACTGCCGGGATCACACCGGCGGGCTCAAGGTCCGCGGCCAGGTAGAGCGCCGCAAGTGCCCGCATCTGGGCCTGATCCACCTGCACTTCCGCGCCCGGCGGCAACACGATTTGGTCCAACACATCCAGGGCGACGGCATGACCGGTGGCAAATACGCGGACACCATGGCCGAGCGCCTGCTCGACCGCGTCGATCAGAAGCGCGTCGCCGGTCGTGACTTGCAGCGGGTCCGCGAGCCCGTTTCCTATATGCGTAAGTGGGGTACCCATCACCCGCCCCCCGCACCCGCTTGCGTTTGATTAGGGTTATAGGGCATGGAGTTCCCCTGGATCACCGACATCATTTCCGGCGTCGCCATCTTGTCGAGGGGGAGGTAATCGCTTTTAAAGTTAACGCGAACTTCACCAGATAGTCGAGCTTTTACCTCCGCTCGAGACTCGCTCGATTCGTCGACGGCGGAACCGACCGTGGCGACATGTTCCTGCTGCCCCTCGAAAGAAGCTTCGGCACTGTAGGGCGAGTACCAAGACCCATAACTGGCGCTTAACTTTTCTTTGTATTTCTGCGACTCTCTGTCATGCATCGACGCGGTGCTGCTGCGTTGCGCGCGGTCGGAGGCACGCATATCGAAGATCACTTTGGCGTTGATGGAGCCATCCGTAATAACTATTCTATTAATCCCCAACATTACCATTGATGATAGGAGTTGTTGCCTCGATTTCGCCATTTCTAAGCGCGCCGCGGTGACCAAACGGAGTTCCGCATTAGCATCCGAAAGATCCGAGACCGGCGGATTGACGTTCATTTCCTTACTGATTTCCGCTAACCTTACGGCCGCGTTATCGCCCTGGGCGACCAGGGTCGGCGACGGCGCAGCGGCACCTTCTTCACCTTCGGCGAAGGCGTCGGCACCGCTGTCAAAGCCAACACCGATAACGTCAGGATATTTATCGGCGAGATAATCGCGGCCGGCGCCTTGGCTGATATTGTCGGCCATAAACTGATCCACGGTTTTGGCGACATTAGAAATTAATTCGCCATATGCTCTCATTTGTTCGATGGAACTTTCTACTATTGCTTGAAATACATTTTTGATCAGGCCGCCGACAAATTTTGGGAAGTCGACTTTTTGGACGAGTTCGCCGAACTGTTCCACGCCTTGGCGCACCGCCCCCGCTTCGAAATCCTGGCCAACCAAGTTCTGCTCACCGGCCAAACGCTGACGCAACTGATTTACTGGATCCGCTTGCGCCTCCGCCAACGGCGGTCCGGACGATTCCTCCGACTGGCTCGGATTGGACGAACCCGGCTCCGTATCCGCCGGTAGGTTTTCGATGATCGCATTGGGATCGCGCATGTAAGAGAGGACCTTGACCGTATCCGCCGCTAATTTCTGCCGCTCGGCTTCCGGCAATTGCGCGAATGCCGGAACGGCCAGCAGCATCTGCTTCACCTGCGGTCGGACGTCCTGTAGGGCGCTATCGCTCGTCCAGGCGGCGGTTCCGGGCTCTGTCGTCATGGTCACCTCACCTCATCCACTGGTTGGTGCGGGCGGGATCGTGCCGCCGGCCGCCGGACCGCCGTTTCCCGATGCCGCTCCCGGTGCCGCGCGCGGTGAGGGAACGACGTTCGGATCAACCGGCGTCGAGTTTCCCTGGATCGCGGCGATCATCCCCGGCGTCGCCATCTTCTCGAGCGGGAGATAATCACTTTTAAAGTTCACTTCAACATTACCTGCGAGTTGGACTCGCGTTTGGATTGCGGCGTCAGTCGCCTGACTTGCCGTGCTCATGGCGGTGATGACGGGCTTGTCCTCATACTTGTATTTGCCTTTCGCATAATAGTCGGCGTTATACTCGCTGCCGCCGTCGTCACCTCGGGTATATTCGCTCGAAACGTTGCCGCCGCGATCATACTCGCCCTCGCCTTCACGCGTCGTCTGAACATTACCGAAGCGATCCCGTGCGACGTCCATCGCCGTGGCACTGCGCCGCGTTGTCTGCCGGTCTTGAGCACGGAAATCGTACATGATCTTCGCCGCAATCCGGCCGTCTGTCACAACTATTCGGTTTATTCCCATTAAAACAAGGCTTGCCATCAATTGCTGGCGTTGTTTCGCTAATTGCACGCGGGCATTGTGGACCAGAGCCTTTTCGACATTCTCGTCGCTCAGGTCCATGCTGTTCAATTCACCGTTCTCGAAGCTGATCTTATTGTTGACCTGGCGTAAGGCATCGCTTTCGTCGATCCCGTCTCTGAGGCGCAGTCGGGGCCCAGGCTCCTCCGCCCATTCGTCGACGCCAATTTCGAATAGGTCGGGGAACTGATCGACCATGTGATCCCGGCCTTGATTCTCACTCACATTATCTTGCATGAATTGCTCTAGAGATTGCGCTACCGCAGCGATCATCGAGCTATAAGCTTCCATTTGCTCGATTGAGCTCTCTACAATTGAATGAAATACTCCTTTAATCAATGAAGAGACGAAGGCGGGAAATTTGACCTGCCGTAGCAGCAGGCCCGCGACCTCGGCGCCTTCCCGCGCGGCGGAGGCTTCGAATTCCCCCGGTTGAATGGCGTCGACCGCCGCCTGACGCTCTTGGAAGCTGGCCTCCCGCTGCGGCGTCGTCGTTCCGATACCACGGCGAAGAGCCTCAGCCGTCGGCATGCCGAGACCGCCGGAAAGTTCGTTACCTTTGATCCCTTCAGGTGCCACCAGATAATCGGCAATGCGTGCCGTGTCGCGCGCGACCTGTTGCTGTTTCGCCGGCGGCAGTCGCTTGAAGGCCTCGGACTGCGTCAGAAGCGCACGTACCTCCTCGCGAACTTCCGGGTGCGGTGCGGTTTGGGCCTGAGGGGCAGCGGTCGGTGAGGCGATGGAGTTCATGTCATTCCTCGTCTGGCAATCCTAGGCCGCGTTCGGCTGGCTCATCAAATGCGGCATCTCGAATTCGATCGGCCGCAGGTAGAGACTGACCCGAGGCGGTGTGGCGCGGTCGGTACGCAGACTGATGATCGAGAACTGACCGGGCCACAATTCGTCTTCCGGCGTAAAAGCGCCCATCCAGCGTTCCAATGCCGCCAAGCCACGCGGCCGTTCCGCCAACCCCATAGTGAGAAGGCTGAGGAAGCTCGGCGGTATGTCCGGCACCGCGGCAAGCAGAATATAGATTTCGAAGTCCGGTCCACTTGGCCCCTCGCCGAACGACATCAGCACACTATGCGGCGGTAACTCGAAACGACCGCCGAGCACCAGACCCAATGTCTGCATGATCCCCGGCAGGCGATCGCCGAGGCCAAGCTCATCCAGAACCGGCTGCAGGTCCGCAAGCTTCAAAGCCTGAGTACAGGCGCAGGTCAGACGCTGTCCACCATAGTCCCGCTGTGCCGCCACTGTCGTGAAGAGCGGCCGCAAGCCAGGCACCATCGATAAGACAAGGGCGACAATGCGGTGCAGACCGGCCGGCAGGCTATCGATACTGACGCGGCCGCCCGGATGCTCATAGTAGACTTTGGAGGCGTACAGACCGTCCCGGTCATAACTTGTACCGAAAAAGGCGCCGTAATCGAGCTGACCGTTGGCGGTAAAGCCGCGAAAGGACTCGCTCGCCCCATCGAACCAGCGCACCGCATCGGTTCCGGCGAAGTCGCGGACCAGCCGACGCATCTCCCGCGTTGCCTCGTCCCGACGATCCAGGCTCGATGCTTGCGGCGGCAGAGGTTCGATGGTGAAGCGCAGCTTCTCCGGCTGCAGTTCCGAGAAGGACGGCTCGAACGGTGCCGCCATCGGCATCAAGGCGTTGACGGCGTAGCGCTCATCCCCTTCCGGATAGCTGAATGTTCGCTGCAGCAGGTCCCGCACCGGCGGCACCGGATCGGCGGTGCCCAAGGAGTGGGCCGCTTTCTTCAGCCGACGCTTCACCTTTTCGGATAACGGTTCTTGCAACATGATTTGCCTCTCCTTTCCGCCCTAGCGCTGGGTCGCGCCCAAGCTGATGCCGAGATCGTCGATACCGTCCAACATGTCTCGGGCCAGGCCCGGGATACGGACCGGCGACGAGGTCATCACCGGGCTGACCCCGCGGCTGCGACATCTCTTCGACCCGCATGTCGGCAGTGCCGGTATCGGCAAGCCACAGCTCGCAGGCATTGACCAAATCGTAGTCGTCCGGATGGGTCTGGGCGCTTTGCCCGGACGGCTTCGGCTCCGGATACCGGATCTGGTCGATGTTCAGCAGCGGGCCACTGGCGGCGTTGATCCTGGTCACAATTATCGGAGAGCCAGCGGGTGATGATGGCACCGCAGGTCGCCAAGGTACGGTAGCGCGAACTGGTCTTCGCACCGCCCAGTTCAAGGGCCGCCACCTGATCGATGACCTGCCACATATCGCGGGCACCGTACGCCGACTTGATCTCCTTGTCGCCGAGCAGTTTGATCATAAACTTAATCTGCTCCTGCAACTCCAACGCGGCGTAGTAAGCCATGCCGTAACCGTGGAGCGACAGATTTGAAGCGAGATCGCGGGCCGACTTACGCACCTGCTGATGGCTCACCGGGCTCGGCAACGTTGTTCGCAGAAGTTTGTCGACTTCGTTCTGCCGCACGAATTCGGAGACCGAAGAAACGAAGCGCAGCCAAAGATCGTTGAACTCGCGATTGACGAAGTTCCCCTCGTTACCGCCGGGCATGCCCATGGTCGTGGCATAAAAGGTCCGTCGCTCCATTTCCGACATCCGGTTCGGCGCTTCCCGCCAGTATTGATAGAGAAGCTCCCCGGCTTTGCCGGAGCTGATCGCCAGGCTGCCGTCCTGAAAACGTTCCACCAGCACATCGATGACTTGATAGGCCTTCAACTCGTCGAACATGGCGGAGACGATCATCGGCCCCATCAGCTTGACATTCTCGGCCACGATGTCGTTGTCGGCGACATCCTCCAAGTCAGGCAGGTCGATGACTTGATCGCTGAGGGGACCGTCGCCGCTATGGCCCTGCGCCTTGTCGAGGGCGCGGTCGACTTTACGACCCAATTGATTGTCGTCGGTCGTGACGTCGTCCTTGACCAGAATACGCATGACCTTGGCGAACTCTTCGGCATCTACCGTGCCGATCGTGCCGCGCGTGGATGCCAAATCGCTCTCGGATACCAGGATTTGCAGTACCAGATGTGCCAGCTCGGCCATTCCGGTGGCTTCGCCGACCGCCTCGAAAAACGCCTGGGTGAAGTTTTGCCAGACTTTGCCGGTCATGTCGGGGGCGGTCGCCCTACTGGCGCCATTGTCGACAAGAACGATCGGTGGCGCGGAAATGCGGTCGGCCATGAGGAGGCCGCTGACCAGCGCACCGATTTCAATTGCTTCCGCTTTGGGACGGTTCGTGTTGAAGATCAATACGCCATCCTCGTCATGCGAAATCAGCTCATGCGGCAGAATGCAATTGCCGCCGTTGAACAGCGCGCGCAGACCAACGAATAGCGGATCGACCATGGTCGGTTGCGCCGGGTCCGCCGGTTTATCGACCAGCTCCAGGATTTTGGTCAGCAGCTCGAACTCCAATCGTTCGTGATCGTTGAGCGAGCGGCCGTTTTTCTTGTTCTTGATGTCGTGCAACTGTTTCAGACGGTTGCGCAATTTCCCTTCGGCCTTGCGTCCCCGCCCGGCGATATCGCGGAAGCGTGTATCTTTTAAAGCCATGTCAAGATCTCCTCGAAGTCAAAACGTTTTCATAGGGTGACGGATATGGGTCAGCGGTCATCGGCGCCTCCATTCGATGAAGTGGATCGGTCAATCATCGTATCGAGCAATTTCAAGGCCTCGGCGGCATCGAGAATGCCGGCGCCGCAACCTTCGCTATCCTCGCCAGAGAAAGGCTGAACCGAACGCACGAGGATATCTTTCGCCATCGCCCCGGTTAGCGGCACGGCTCGACGCGCGGCACGGGCGACCAGAAGCGCCGCAGTGGCGGCGACAAACGGAGCGGCGAAACTGGTACCGGTTGCCAGCTGATAGCCGGTCAAGCCGGTTGTGAAAATCTTCTCGCCCGGGGCGGACAAGGCGATATGATCGCCACGGGTAGTGAAATGGGTCGGCCGTCGCTGATTGTCGACCGCGCCCGTGGCAATGACACCGGGATGAGCGGCCGGCCAATACCGATTGCGGGCGCCGTTATTGCCGCTGGCCGCGATCAGGACGCAACCGCGCGCCAATGCATATTCCACGACATCGCTATGCGGTTTCGGGCTGTTCGGCGACAAGGCGTTGTCGTCGGTCCCGAAGCTCATATTGATGATCTTGGCGTTCAGGTCCACGGCCAATTTTGCCGCCATGTCGAGATCGCTGATCGCACCCAGCCCAACGGCCACATTCTTGCCCGGCAGACGCGCGGCGCCAAGGGCACGCAGCGGGATGATCTGCGCCTGACCGCCAAGACCGACCGGCATATGCTGACCGGCGGCGGCAATAATGCCGGCGCAACCCATGCCATGCCCGACGAAACGATCGGTCGGATCCGTGTCGTTGCGCTGAAAATCTCCGAGCAGTTTGACACCCTGCGCCACATCACTCGGCGTCAATCGAACGGTGTCGTAGCCGGCGCGCAGGGCGTGAGCCAGTTCGCTGTGACCTGGCGAGACGCCGCTGTCGATCAAACCCAGAAGCACGGCACCGTCGCCTGGCTCATAGGCCAGCGCTTCGTCGGCCCGGACCAGCGTGCGGGGCTCATGCGCGTTCTCCAGGTCACCCGCCGTCGCCTGAATGGGTGCTTCGAAGGGTGTGACACTGACGTAATTCGGGCTGGCGCTCTCCACCGTCGTGATCTGCGACAGGGAATCGCAGAGCGCGCCGACCGGCGTGCCATAGGGCACGCGAAGCAGGAAGGTACGAGCAACGCCGGTGGCCTGCTCAATACTGTCATATCTTAAATGACGCTTGCCGGTCGTCATGGCATTGGCGGCGGACGCGTGGAGACGCGCGGCGCGTAATCCGCCGGCCATGCTGCGCACGATCCGGTCGACCGGACCGCCGTCGATCTTCTGCGCCGGCGGTCGGGCACGATACTTCACATCCTGAATGGCAGGGATGTCTTCCGGCGCTTCACCCAGTGCGACTTTCAACATGAGACTGCTCGGCAAACAATACTGACGTTCACCACCGGCGGCCCAGGGCATCGCAAGCGTACGTATGGTCATGTCGCGGCCTCCCCGTTAAGTGGCGCGAAGGCGGATAGATCGAAGGCCATGGCCGCCGTCTGTTCCGGCTCGGACTCGACCCTTAACTCTCCCGTCCACTGCTCCGCGTCAGGCAGCAGCAGCAATTCGTCGGCGCTGGACTTCAGAATGGACACCGGGCGATCGGCGATGGTGACTTTGGGTGCCAGACCCTGCCGCACCAGATTGCGGCCGTTGACCCGGATCAATCGTCCCATATCCGGCGGATCGTTCGGTCCGGGATCGGCCGGACGCACATGACTGACCATGGGTCGCGCGGCGCGCTGCAAAGCGCGGCGCAGACGCGACACGGGCAGGTTGGTGACCCGGCCGACGGTACGGCTGGCGCCCCCCTCCTCCATCTCGCGTAGCTTATCCACGGTGCGGACGCCAACCCATTCAAGGCGCCGGCGGTCTTCGGCGCTGAGATCTTCTTGCAATTCGTCCAGGGACTCGTCGTCCCTCTCGCCGCCCAGGGCGATCGCATTCTCCTCGATCATCGGCCGGGTAATGGCGGTAAAGACGAGATGGAACACGCTCGCCTCCTTTTCGCCGGGTCCGGCCGGACGGATCCGCACCTCAGCTTCGGAAAACTCCACATGAGCCCGCAGATCCAGTTCGATATCCTTGATCGCGAATGTCAGCGGCAGATTCAGATTCTGCGCCTTCACCGCCATCGCGGTCTGGGCCTTATCGAGCTGGCTCTGCACGGCCTGAATGAAGTTCTCCAGGGGCAATGTGGCGTCGCCGTTCATCTTGCCCGCTCCCGTAGAACCACATGCAGGCGGGCGAGATCCGGATCGAAATCGGTGCGGGTGATGAATTGCGGTAATTCGCCGATCAAGGCCGGCTCGTCATCGGTCATGTCGAGACGAATATCCAACGGGAGCGACAACTCGACACCCGTGGCCCTTAGGCCGGCGCGATCGGCGACCGTCATGACGCCCTCGGCAACGTCCGCCAGCATATCGCTCAGGTAGCGCCGCGCGGTCATGTGTTACCTCCCGTATTCCCGGTCGTCGGCGGCGGGATCACTCCGGCCGGCGGTGCCGCCTGCTGAGGTTGCTGCACGGCTTGCGCTTGCTGTCTTTGGATATTGCGGGAGTTCCGTTCCAACAATGTGCGTTGGGCTTCGTCGACAAATCGATCCAACGGGACCGCCTCTGTGGCGAAGTTTATCTTCACTTCCCCGAACAGCTCCGCCTTTAGCTGACTGTCCGACTGAACATTGACGCCGACGGTCGAGACTTTGGTGACGGCCCCGCTGCCCGCCCCCTTGCCGCCCCAGACCGTGCCGCCGCTCTGCGGATCGTCGGAACTCGCGTATTCGACCGCGGCATGATCGGCGGCCGCAGCGCGGAAGCGCAGGCGGGCACCCACATTTCCGTCATTCACCACCACCCTATTCATGCCAAGCAGCACCATCGTGGCGAGATTGGACAATCTCTGTTGCGCCAGCCGCTCCCGCGCCTTCGGTAACAGACTGGATTCGAGGAACTCGCTCGACAGGTCGGCCCCGTCCTCATCGAATTCCGCGAGCCAGGATGGCGGCTCCACGAAATCGTCCGGATCACCTTGCGGTACCGGTGCCAGCACGAGGCCGCCGTCGGATTGCGCCAGCGTCACATCTTGGGGATATTGTTCGACCAACCAATCCCGCGCTTGGTTCAACGTGACATTTTCTTGCGAGAATTGGTCTAATGGTTTTGCAACTGCTGATACTAAATCGGCGAAACTTTCCATCTGCCTGATCGATGAATCCACGATCGCATCGAAGGTTCCATGGATCAAAGACGCAACAAAGGCCGGGAAATCCAACTCGTCCGCCAACGCCCCGGCACGACGGCCAAGGGCGTCGGTTGCTTTCTCCTTCTTCGCCGGTGCCGTCGGTTCCTGCGTGATCGCCGGCTGCGTTTCGGGGATCTCACGGCCGAAGGCGTCACGTGCCAATCCCTGAACGGGTGCACCGGGCGGTGGTGGCAGTTTGGCGTTGCCGTTGGACTGTGTCACGACAGCTTAACTCCTCACTCCGCCGCCACATTCTGAGTCGGCAACTCCTGTTGATGCTGGGTCTCGAACTGACCGTCACCGCAGAGCAAGATCTGACTGGTCGCCATCTGATCGGCTTCGCCATCGCGGGCAAACACGGTGCGTACGGTGACCATCAACTTGGCAACCGTTTCTGTTCCCTGTTCAGGTAGGGCCTGGTGGCGAGCGATGTCAGCACTGACCGCGATACGCCAACCATCCAAGGCCTGGGCACCGTCTGCCGGCCGGATCGCCACATTGCCGACAGCGCCGGCGGCATAGCTCCAGTCGATGGCGACACCGCCACGGCTGCGCCCGCTCGGTCCGTCTATATACGGCCAATCGGTCAGCGCGATCTGCGTGCCGGGCATCGGCGAGCTCATGGCTATTTGCGGGCTCATCGGCGGGGCCACCAAACCGGCAAGTTGCGCCAAATCGTAGCTCACCCCATTTCGCTGATTGGATTGTCGGCTTAGACTTGCGTTGGGGCCGAAGCCTTCGTCGGGCGGTGGCATTATCGGCGGAGTCGGTGCCGGTACCGGCGGTGTGGGTACCGCGCCCGGCACCGGTTGTGCCGGATCCGGCATCGGTTTCGGTTCAACCATCATATTGGTTTCGCCGTTGCCCTGCAGCGCTTGGGCATAGCCGGGCGGGGTTTGTTCACCGCGATTGGGCTGCCGGAGACCGGTATCGGCGGCATGCAGTATTTGCAGATTAACGTGATCGTAGTTGATGGCCGCCGCTTCGTATTCGTCGACGAAATCTTCCCATGTCAAGATATAGCGGCTGCCGGTTTGATGCGTGCTGGCGTAGGGACCCGGCGCCCCCGGCGTGCCAACCGCCCGATCCCAGGGGTCGGTCACGCGGACGAACAGTTTATCATCCTCGTTATACATGCCGGTCACGACGATGACATGCAGGGACGGGACGGCCGCGCCGACCCAGAGGGGACCATAATTTTCCAGCAGGTCGCGGAAGGCCTGCTGCGTGTAGCTTTGCGGCGCTTCGGCTACCAAACCGATCTCTTGCGCGAACTGGCCGACTTGCGCCGGATCTAGACCGGTGGCGGTGGTGCGCCCACCGATTTCGGCGATCGTTTCCGGGGCCAGACTTACGCGATCGCGCCAACCGACAACCATGGCCGCGGCGGCCGCCCAACAGCTCATGTTGGTGGGCTGGTTGATCGACTGCACCTCGTCCCAATTGATGGTGAAGCTTTCGTTGAACGACAGATTGACGACTTGCGGCAGCGCCAAAGTAAAGCTCCGCGCCACCAAAGGCGGCCTTGCCGGGAAGTGATCCCGATCCGTCAAAGTGCTCAACGCCGTCGGCGAGAAACCGCGCATGTCGGCCGCCGGCAAAACCACGAAGGTATCGCCGGCACCGCCGGTGCCCGGCAGCAATTGGACGCCGGTCAATTCCTCCATGCTCTGATCGTCGCGGGCGACCATGATCTCACCGACACCTGGCGCCAGATGAGGCTGACGCAACAGGACATGCCCGGCTTCATGCGCCATGACAGAGCCGACCATGCGGCCATAGAAAATCAATGCGTCATCGCGCGGACCGTTGGTCAGACTGCCGGTCCGGAACCCATCGTCAACCGCGCTGAGTATTTCGGAGCCGACCGGTACCGAGGCCGGCGTGAGGAAGGCATGCAGGTGAATCTGCGCAATTTCGTAGTTGTCGAGAGCATTGCCCGCATTGATCGTCGTTGGATCGCCGGGGATGACACCGACGGGGAAGAAGGCCTGTCCCATATGACCCGCCACGATCGTCGCACCGCTGGCCGGGTCGACGGTCGCGGGATCGGCAATGACACGGCCGAGAACGACGTTGGTGTCGGGGCGGACTCCGCCCGGGAACAAGGGATCGGAGGCCAGTTGCAGATGGGCGGGTAAGCTCATTCCATGGTCGGCCCAAACGAAACGGGTATTGACCGCGCGATAGCGCTGTTCCAACGCATCGCGTGCGGTCGAGAACATATTGGCCACTTCCGTGCCCGACATATTCAGATTGCCCGTCAAGTGAGGCATCACTTGGGCATCCTGACCGATCCAGACAAAGCGCGGCGCCGATATGGCGTAGACTTCGCTTTCGATGCGCGTCCCGTCCGCGTTGTAGACCGCGGCCGCGATTTCCGCGACACCGCCTCGGAGGGCTCGGAGTTTGACCGTGGTGCCGGTCGCCGACGTCTGCAACCCACCGCTGGAATCGACGATGGCGATCCGGTCGCGGCTGAACCCATCGTCTTGGATGCGCCAGCGTAGGGATCCACCCGGCGGCATATTGGGCACACTGACCGACAGCGTCGTCTCGCCGGACATGTCGTTTGCGGCTTTACCGAAGTTACGCCGCTCAGCGCTCATCCCCCGCTGCTCGTCGGCAACGATGAAGGAACGCTTACTTGGATCGTAGTCGAGGGCATGCGGACCATATGCCTGGGCATGGCTTAACTGACTGGCGATTTGGCGCTGTACGCCGGTGTAGACTTCCAACGGAGTTAAAGAGAGGCCGACCCCGCCCTGTAGGGAAACGCCCAAGAAATTACGGTCGGCATCGAAGATCGCCGCGGCTCCAGCGGTCAAACCCTCACCGCCGCTGATGCCGGCGACGTAGGAAACCCCATTGAAACTATCGATCCCGCCTTTCAGCACGGTTAGCTGCAGGCTCGCCCCGATCGAGGCAATGAAGCCGGCATCGACCTCGACGCCACCATAAACGCCAAGGGTATTGCCGCTGGAGAAGATGATACCGGCACCAATACCGGCACCACCAAGCAAGCCAGCCGACAATTGCGGACCGATACCGACGGAAACCAAGCCGGTCTCCGCCGCCGCGCGCGCGGCGAGGACCATTGGCAGCAGGGTCGGGTTGCTGGCGAGCGTCGCCTGAATGGACAGACTGTCGAGCTGCGAAATCGTCGTGACCGCCGGCGCTGGCATTGCTTGCATATCCGGCGACACCGTGACGCCGGACAGATCCAGCGCTTGTGCCGTGGGGATTTCGTCGGATTCGTCAACGGCGTCCCCGCCGTTGATCGGCGGTTGGCCGTTTCCTACCGGGGCTTCCGGTTGGGCCGGTTCCATCGATTCCGTCGGCTCCGCACTTTCTTCAGGTAGCGGTGGCATCGGCCCGAAGCCGTCGTCGTAGTCGACAGGCGCCGGAACGGCACCGCCATTTCCATTCGGTGCCGTTTGCCCGGGTTGCGCAGTCATGTCATTTGGCGGCACGACGACCTGACCATTTCCATTGCCGCCATTTCCGCCAATACCCGCGTTACCGTTGCCGGCGACGCCACCATTACCGTTGCCGTTGCCGTTACCATTAGTAGCAGTTGCTGGCTGTTGGCCGGGTGCCGCTTTGTCGCCGGCCCATACCAATTCGCTGATGCCATTGTCGCCGTACCCGCCGTTTGCCGGGCGATTTCGGTGGGGAAACAGACGAACCCGCCTTAGGCTGCGGCCGGAGAGATCGGCAATGGAGATATAAGGGCTGTCCGCGGTCGGCATGGCGTCTACGACATAGTCGGCACCATTCGCCGCCGGTGCCGTTGCCAGGCCGAAGTAGATCCGTTCGCTACCGATGAACCTGGCTAATACTTCGGGCGGCACCACATAAACCGCTTCGTCGCCCGGAATCGATAAGGGACCGAGTTGTCCGGTCGAAAAGAAATTCGCACTCGTGCGCGCCGCCTTGTTGGAGAATAGATCGGGACTGGTCGCGATTGTAACCTCGGCCCGGCGCGGCTCTCCATCCGTGCGTATGGTAAAGCCGAGCATCGGAAAACGGTCGTTGATGGCAAGGCGGTTCGGTCGGATCTGCGCGGACATCTGCGTCACCTTTTCTGTTTGGAATTCGATTTTCGGGAGCTCGTCTTGGCCGGTGTGCCGCTTTCGCCAATTTCATCGGAATTGCTGGCCCGACGACGAGCATCGATCGCGCGTCGCTCGAAATCCGGCGGGGGGTCGAGCAAGGCATCAAAGCCGGCGGCTTCCGCGATATCCGGTATGGCACCATGTTCGGACTCGAAACGGGTCACCGCGTTCTCAAGTAACCGGGCCAAGATTTTCGCGTGTGTGGGCCCGACGGCAAAACGGGTCTGTAATTGGAAACGGCCAGACCGAGGCTCGATCTGGCCGAGATCGATAAGAAATTCGAAGGCGTTGTGACCGACTTCGAAATAGTTGGCGTAGCAGGCTAACGGGGATCTATCTTGTTCCGATCCCGTCTCCGAGACCTGTTCGCGTGGCGCCATATCGTACTGCTCCCTGACCTGATGGGAGCGTGCGTCGCAAACGCCATGCCACAAATGCGGCCTTGTTAACTGTTTGTTATCCTTGATATCTGTCAGCCGAACGGCGTCCGACTGTCACAGATTAGGGCGTTACTGTAACCGTACAAACCGTCACATGTGACAGTCATTCGGAACCGCTATCGTCGATGTGATACTTCGCCATCTTCCGGTAGAGGGTCATGCGCGACCAGTTGAGACGCCGCGCCGCCTGCGTCTTGTTCCAATTGGTGCGGCGCAGAGCATTGATCAGGCGCTGCTGCTCGTCCGGCACCGTCCTGTGATATTGTTCGAAGCGTTGGCGGACGCGCGGCGGCAGATGTTCCAGCCTTAGGGTTCCTCTTGGCGGATCGATGAAGACCGCTTCCACCAGGTTACGCAACTCGCGCACATTGCCAGGCCAGGCGTGGCGCGCCAGACAATCCAGTAAAACATCATCCGGCGGACCGACATTGCGGCCGGTTTGTCGATTGAATCGCTCAATATAGTTATGGAACAGGTCGGCAATATCGTCCGGCCGGTCTCGCAATGGCGCCAACTCGATCCAGGCCACGTTGAGCCGGTAAAACAAATCGGCGCGAAACCGCTTCTGCTCAACCAATTTCTCCAGATCCTGATTGGTCGCGGCGACGACACGAATATCCACTTCTTCCGTCTTTGATGTTCCGACACGACTGACTTCGCGAGATTCCAGAACGCGGAGCAGTTTGGCCTGACCCGACAGCGACATTTCGCCGATTTCATCCAGGAACAAGGTGCCGCCGTCCGCCTCGCCGACCGCGCCCGTGGAGTTTGCGACCGCACCTGTGAAAGCGCCGCGGATATGGCCAAAAAGCTCGGATTCGATTAATCCTTCCGGCAATGCGGCACAATTGACCGGCACGAACCGTAAGCGCCTTCGCGGACTCAGATTATGTAGTATTTCAGCGACTCTTTCCTTACCGGTTCCGGTTTCGCCGCTAATCAGGACGGTGGCCTCGCTGCGGGCGACTTTCGGTAAGTAGGCACGCAGGTCGGCCATGGCCGCGCTTTGGCCCAGCAACGTGTCAACCAGCCCGTCGCCCACGATTTCCCCCAACATTCGACCGCGTTTTCCTACCACCAGCAGCGGTGACGCTGGTTTGACTATCCAAAATTGAACAGACGATGCCTTGCCCGAGACAAAGGTAGACGAAAGAATTCAATATCAATTAACTATGATTGACAACTGTTGATGGCTTAAATTTGACTTATTTGCCGCCGAACGACATGCAACCGATAGAACGGATATTTATCAAACTGCCGGTCGTCGTCTGTGGCATCCGCCACAATAGGCTGCGATAGCGACAATTATACCGCCGAATTCCGGGCACAAAAAGACAAAACGCAGGTGTAAAAGCCTGCGCATTTCTTCGGCCAAATCCGAATTTTTCCAATGAATACAGAGGCTAAGTCCGTGCCTTAGTTCAGTCGTTGAAAATCCATACAGAATCTAAGGTCCGTTGACAATCATCGCAATTCGATCATGGTTGCGACGAGGTTCAGGTTGGCGGCATAGCTTGTGTCTGTTTTGTCGTAACGTGTGGCGATGCCTCGGAATTCCTTGATTTTGGCGAAGTAGTTCTCGACCAGGTGACGCCATTTGTACATTTCCTTGTCATAGGGGTGCTGTTGTTTGCGATTGGCCTTGGGCGGGATCACCGCCGCCGCCCCGCGCTGATCCAATTCGGCCCGCAGCCCGTCGGCGTCGAATTCGATGCCTTCGATCAACGACGCAACGCCGACCATGTCATGGCGCTGGCCGGGCAGCAGCACGAAGCGGATCAAGTCTCCGAGAGCATCGACGAGAGCGACGATCTTGGCGGTCAATCCGCCTTTCGAGCGGCCGATGGCCTGATTTTGAGTCCCCCTTTTGCGCCGCTCGCCTTCTGGTGCACGGAGACGATGGTGCCGTCGATCAGAGCATATTCCAAATCCGGCTCATCGGCCAAAACCTCGAACAGCCGCTCGAACACGCCGTTCTTGGCCCAACGGCGGAAACGCTGAAAGGTGCTGTTCCAGTTGCCCAGATCGCCCGGCAGGTCGCGCCACGGCGCGCCGGTGCGTACCCGCCAGAGAACGGCTTCCAGAAACAACCGATTGTCCGCCGCTGTCACCCCGCAATCGCTGGCTTTGCCCGGCAGATGCGGCGCAACCTTTTCCCAAACCCTGTCCGTGATGACAAAACGCGACTCGGTCATGATAAACTCCGCACGAATATCAAATGACATCTTGAATCATTTTTTGCTCGGTTTGAGAATCCCCTAATTGTCAACAGACCCTAATCTTGAAACTGAAACCGCACGCTCTGCCACATCCATCTTAACGGCGGCATCGACCATTGCCGACAAATTGGCAAGTTCCGACCAGGTTGCCATGCATCGGCTGTTAGAAAAGTTGGTCCGAGTTATTGTGGTTACGGAAGATAGCATCACCGTCAAATTGTCGACAGCACGGCATCGTCTATTCGTCACTTGGCCACCATTACGGGTCGATCCGAACTGATATTAACGGTTTATTCAACTGGCGTTTTTGGCGCCCGATATCGTCGAAGATATTTTCAACGGGCTGCAACCTGTAGGCTTAACGTCCGAAAAGCTGAAGCGCCTCCCGTCTCTGCCCCACGACTGGGTCGAACAGCGCCGAATTCTTGGATTCAAGGGACGACCTTAAACATAGTCTGGTGGCCAAGTTGGGTCGTTAGAGACAAATCGGCGAATTCAGCGAAGCTATCCGAAACCGGCGCATCTCCGACAGATTGTTTTGCTTGTTGCAACCAAACAAGCCCCAGAAATGGTCGTTTTTCGCGTGACCGGCCGACGTGTATTGAGACATCGGGGGTGGTTGGTGGTGGAGGCAGTCTTAGGCGAACCCGTCTCTACGGGGATTCCCTGTTGGCGGGGAATGTGCAGGGAAATTTAGGGTGAATCCACAAAATTTTCTCATCGCATACGCGAATACACGCCATTGTTCGGCACTCTTTCCGAGCTTTCCCTAATCCGCGTAACAGGGAATTGCTGCCGTAGATCAGCGTAAGGTACTGGGCACATGACGCCGCTATACGCGCATTCGACGGACCGGTCCGACTGGAGCGATTGGGAACCGTTGCTCTTGCAGCTCGAACGGGTCGGTGCGCGGGCGGCGGGGTTGTTGCACGATCTCGGCAAAGCGTCAAAAGACTTTCAATCCCGCCTTCTCGGCGAACGGCCGAAAGGGGTGGATCATTCGAGTGCCGGTGCGCGGCTCGCCGGAAGCATCGAGGCCTGGGGCCTGATCGGCAAGCTCATCGCCTTCTGCTTTGCCGGTCATCACGCCGGTCTCGCTGACGGTGTCGAGGGTACCGGGAGCGGCGACGAGGAACGCACGGATGGCCCCGAGTGCCGGCGCCGCGCGACGGAAAACTGAGATGCCCCGGTGATCGTGACGACCGCCGGTCGATGGAGCTTCATTGCGATGACAATCTCCATCCGGTCGTCAGGCGTGTCGAGCTGCCCGTACATTCGGGAAGTGTATCAGTCCCTGAAGCAGTTCGAACACATTTCCGTCACATGTGGTGACGACGGCAACCGACATGGTACCGGCGGCAGTGCGATCAGGTTGTCCAATTCGCGACGATTGCGGCATCGACCGCCGTCGGCAGGATCGGATTGCCACCGGCATCAAAGGTAACATCGTCCGGATCGAAGGCGGCCATGGCGCTGACCAGGGCGGCGACATCGGACTTGTCCAGGATGTCGCCGGTGGCGGTTTCATACCGATCTAGTTCCTTCGAGCCGCCGTCGTCCCATTCATCCAGCATGATCCAATCGTCGGTACCGAGCAATTTCATGTAGAGATCGTCGGCAACCTGACTGAACCAAATATGCTCGCGGCTCACGCCGGCTTCGAAGATCAGTTTATCGGTGGTCGTGCTGGAACCCGAATTGCCCAGGTTGTTGATGATGACGTTATGACCGTCGCCGAAACCGAAACGATAGGTATCGTTGCCGCTTTGGCCGTGCAGGCTGTCGTCGCCGGCGCCGCCATGCAGTGTGTCGTCGGCAAGGTTGCCATAAAGCTTGTCGTCACCGTAACCGCCATGCAGATCGTCATTGTGTTGACCGCCATACATGGTGTCGTTGCCGCCATCGCCGTAGAGCACGTCGTCGTTCTGGTTGCCATAAACGACGTCGTCACCGTCGCCGCCATAGGCGATATCGTTACCACCATCGCTATAAATGGTATCGGCCCCGGTGCCGCCGGAAATCAGGTCATCGCCGCCATTGCCATCGAGGAAATCATTTCCACCGAGACCGAAGATCAGGCTGCTTTGACCGTTGCCGTTCAGGGTGTTGTTGCCGTTCGTTCCGATTTTGACATTGCTGTCCACCGCCACATGAACCGTTCCGGTCCCCGTCGCGCAGTGACTGTCGGACAGGGTGTAGCTGAAGCTGTCGAGACTGTTGAAACCGGCGTCCGGCGTGTAGGTCACCGTACCGTCTCCGTTAAGGGCAAGGCTGCCGTTGCTGGCACCGCTCGCGCTATCCAAGGTCATGGCATCGACTTCCGGATCGGTGTCGTTGATCAGCACCGAAATAACGATCGCGGTGTCGCCGGGTGTCGATACCAGATCGGTGACACCGGTCGGGTCGTCGTTGACTCCGGTGACGGTTAGATCGACGGAACCGTCCACTTTCTCCGCCCCATCGAAGGCTGTGTAGGTCAATTGAATGACTTCGCTTTCGCCATTGGCCAGATAGGCGAAATCGTCTCCGGGATCGAACCGTAGTTGACCGCCGGCAACAATGGCCGATCCTTGACCGCCGGGATTTCCTATGCCCTTGATCGTCAAAGTATCGACATCGGGATCGCTGTCGTTCGCCAGCACATCGACGAATATGTCGCTGTCCTCATCCGTCGTCGCCGTATCCTCGACAACGGTCGGGGCGGCATTGGGGAACCATGCGGCGGCGAAATCGTTTGCCAGGGCACTCGCCACCGAGGTGGGCAAGTCCGTATCGCTGGTGTACCCCGTATAACCGGTCGCCGCCATGGCATCGACCAGCGCCTCCACCTCCCAGGCCGACATGATGTGGCCGTCGGCCGTCTGGAATAGATCGATGTGGCGTTCCGTATCGTAGTATTCCGGCCAATCCGCGGGATCGCTCGGCAGGTTCGGACTGTACCAGCGCTCGATCTCGAAATACTCCGCGGACCCTAGGACATAGACACGCAGGTCGCCGCCGCTCTTCTGCAGCCAAATTTGGTCGTAATCGATCCCGTCTTCGAAACGCAGGATATCGAAGTCGCCAGGATCGAATTTGTCGTTCAGTTCATCGGTATTTTGACCGCTTGTCGTACGTCCGTAGACGAACACGTCGTCGCCGCCAAAACCGTCGAGATCGTCGTCGCCATCCAAGCCGATGATGAGTTTGTCGCCGTCATCGCCCTTCAGCTTGTCGTTGTAATCTGTGCAGATGATGTTCTCGATGCCGACAAGCAGATCGCCGTTGGCCTCGCCGTTCTTTTGCGTGCCGGTACGCCTCAAGTCGATGTTGACGTGCTGCGTTCCATTTGAATAATTCACCGTGTCCGAGCCGTCACCGCCATAGACGCTGTCCTTATCCGCCCCGCCGTCAATCCAATCGTCGCCGCCATTGCCGTAAATCAAATCGTCGCCGGCATAGACATAGAAGGTTTCTCCTGCACCGCCGCCGCTAAGGGTGTCGTCGCCGGTCGTACCGAGAATTTCGCTCTTGATCACGTCCACCGTCACCGTCGCCGTGTCCGAACCGCCATTGCCGTCGGACACCACATAAGTGAAGCTGTCGAGACCGGAAAAGCCGCTGTCCGGCGTGTAGGTCAGGCCCCCATCCGTCTCGATGACGACGGTGCCGTTGGCGCCGTCGCTGGCGCTCTGAATGCTGAGACTATCGCCATCAACGTCACTGTCATTGCTCAACACGTCGATGGTGATGGGTACGTCTTCGTTGGTCGCGGCCGTATCGTCCGCCGCCAATGGCGCGTCGTTGACGCCGTACACTGTCAGCGATACGTCGGCGCTGTCGCTCAATCCCTCCGGGTCGACGATGGTATAGGTGATACCGACGCTTGCGCTGTCGCCGGCATCTAACGTGTCGTACGCTCCGCCCGGGCTGTAGCTCAACACATCGTTGCCAACCGCCACGCTGCCCAAGCCCGCGGTCAAGGAGGCCGCCGTGATCGACACGTTGTCGGACAGATCCACGTCGGCATCGTTGGCCAGGACGTCGAGCTGAATGTCGCCATCGGCAAAGCCGGCTAATTGATCGTCCACGGCGTCGGGCGCGTCGTTCAATCCGGTCACCGTCACGGACAAATCGCCGGTATTCTCGCCACCCTGACTGTCCGTGGCGGTATAGGACACTGCAACCACGGCGCTTTCGCCATCGTCGAGCCAGTCAAGATCCCCATTGCCGTCATACACCACATTGTCGCCGGACAAACTGACGGCGCCTTGACCGGTCGGCACGCTGGCGGCGGTCAAGCTCAGGCTCTGGCCCTCCACGTCGCTGTCGTTGGCCAGGACGTTCACCGTAACGGCTGTATCCTGATCGGTGGTCGCCGTATCGGCGCCGGTCACCGGCGCGTCGTTGATGCCGTTCACGGTGACGAATACCGTGGCGCCATCGTCGCCGCCGAGACCGTCATCCACCTGGTAGGCAAGTTCCACATCGACGCTCTCGCCGGCCGCCAGGGATTGGTAGCTGGGGTCCGGCGTATACACCAACTGACCGACGACGACATCGACATCGCCAAGACCGCTGCTCACATTGGCACCGGTCAAGCTGTAGGTACCGCCATCCGGCGCCACATCGTTAGCCAATGGGTCGATGGTCAGCGCCGCATCTTCGTCGCCGGTCACCGTATCATTGGCTGTTCCCAGTCGAATGCCGAGGAAGCTCAGATGTTCGATGTCGTACAACTCGTCGACGCCGTCGCCGCCTGCGGTTTGCAGGTCCGCGACCACGGTCTTGTTGCCGTCGACCGTGACCACATAGTCTTCGACCGGCCCATAGAACACGGCCGTGTCGTTACCGGCTCCGCCGACCAACGTGTCGTCGCCGCCGTCGCCGGCCAGCCAGTCGTCGCGCTTATCGCCTTCCACAACATCCGCAGTCAGGAAGCCAGTGATGCTGTCGGCGCCCCAGGTCACTTGCTGCGCCAGGATGATATCCGGCACCTGTTGCCAGCTCAGTTCGCTGCCGTCGTCGAATAGGAAGCGCTCCGCCGGCACCTCCGTGGCGCTGGCGAACTGACCCTCGATCAGCAGAGTCAGGCGCTCCAGGCCGCCGACCTCGATAAACAGATCCGCGCCGCCGTCGCCATCCCGGCTGAACTGCACCTCGTTGATCAGCACGCCGGCACCGAAGGCCAGCACGTCGTCGCCGCCCGCATCCGCGACGACATCCTCTTCGTAGCCCCGATCGAACACGAACACATCGTCGCCCCCGCCGCCGATCAGCGTGTCGTTGCCGTCGCCGCCGTCTAAAGTGCCGCCATTGATATCCGTCGTCAGCAGATTGTCGCCTTCGATGATCGATCCGGACACCATGTTGGCGATGTCAGACCGCGACCAAACGACCCCGGAGCCATCCGTAAACTCGAAGAAATCGACGCCGTCGCGGAACAGAACTTCTCGACCCGTAGCTCCGTCGAACATGAAACCATCGAGAACGAAGGTCGAGAAGTCGGTCCAGTCGACATCTTCCGCCGTGACCAGGTCGCCTTCGTTGACGCCGTCTGGCATTGCCCACGAGGTGCTGCCGTTTTGTCCACAATTGAACCACAGGCTAAGGTCGAGGTCGGAATAGTCGCTGAGCTGGTTCTTGATCGTCAGCTGGTCGTTTGCGCCGTCGAATTGGATGGCCAGATCGTTCAAATCGGGCCCGCTACGGATAAGGGTCAAGTCCCCGGGCGATACTTCGGAGGTAAACTGAACGGTATCGTTTGACCCATGCCAGTAGTTCGGAAAAGCGGACCTATGCGCCTCAAGATAATAGGAGACCTGTGCGCGGGTCAGCTATCCCTTTGTTTTTCTGATGATATTTGATAGGCGAGAGAGATTTTCCGTGGCCATCCGGCTTTGTTGTCGGTTTGACCGCCGATTGTCAGCAGACGGGGCCTCGTCGGTCCCATTTGCTCATGCTCTTTGCAGATTGAGGGCCCGCTTCAGGTTGTAGGCGATGGCGGTGAAGAGGACCTGGAGCGTTGCCTTGTCAAGGCCGATACCGGTCATGGCGCGTAGGCCATAATGACGCTTGGCCGTGCCGAAGATCTTTTCGATCCGCCCGCGCACTTTGTGGATCGGTCCGTTAACAGCCTTCAGTTTCGCCGCCGCATCTTCGTGCCTGCGCGCCCAAACGCCGGTCACCACCACCCGGGCTCGACCGCCTCGCGCCTCTACGGCCTTGCGGAAGCGTTCGCCTCGATAGGCACTGTCCGCGTAAACCTCGCCCGGGTCGTCCGGGATAATATTGCAGCCGGCCTTGCCATCGTTGACATTGGCCGGCGTCACCGCCACCCGTTCGATCAACGCCGTGTCCTCGTCGCAAGCCACATGCGCCTTATAACCGTGTACGGCCTTGCGGTTCTTGTGCTTGACCCAACGGGCCTCACCGTCTTCCTTGGAGGCCGAAGCGATGATCGTCGCATCGACCAGGGTGCCGCGCTTCACTTCGACATGTTGGCGGCAAAGTTGTTCGGTGATGACATCGAACAACCTGTCGCCGAGACCGAGGCGGACCAGGGTTCGGCGAAAGCGCACGAAGGCGGTCCGCTCCGGCGTCGCTTCGTTGCGAGAAAAGCCGCAAAAGCGGCGGAAGGAAGCCCGGTCATCCAGCGCCTCGGCCAGCTTCACATCGCTCAGATCATACCAGCGCGCCAGCAGCAGAGCCTTTAGCAAACAGAGCGGCGGCCAGCCCTGCTCGCCCTTTGCCCCAGCCGAGATCGGCATCATCAAAGTGTCGGCGGCAGACCAATCGATCAGGTGCGCAAGCGCGTCCAGATCCGAAGCTCTACTCCCCGACATAAAGGAAAAGCCTTCCTGTCCAAATCGTCCGCCGAGCCATCACATCGCCTCCCGTTCACTTCGATAAAACGAGAGAATCAAAACTATCAAATCATGTAAACCCTTACCCGCGCACAGGTCTCATTAGAGCAGATTTATCGAACACAGATTCATTTACGGGATTCCCGTTTGAGCCGTTCCATGATTCTATCTTTGCGTTGATTCGCAAGGAGGAACAATGTCTCAAAGTTACAGCACAGACCTGCGCCAACGGGTACTTTCCGCGATTTCGGGTGGTCTCTCAACTCATAAAGCAGCGGCTCGTTTCGATATTGGCGTGTCGACGGCAGGTCGCTGGTATCGCCGCTATCGAGATTACGGAGAAACGGAGGCGCGCAAGCAGGGGCAACCTGGCGGCTCCAAACTTGATCGTCATGAGGACTATATTCTGGGCCTGGTCGCGGACCGGCCGGACATCGCACTCTACGAGATCGCCGAGCGCCTTGAGGCGGAGCACAACGTCTCGGTCTGTCCGGCAACGGTCTGTAATTTTTTCAAGAAGCGCGGTATCACGTTCAAAAAAAGACAGCGCATGCAGCGGAACAAGAACGCGCGGACGTGAAAGCCCGGCGCGAACTCTGGTTTGAGGCTCAGCCCGACCTTGATCCCGAAAAGCTTGTCTTTGTCGATGAAACCGGCGCCTCCACCAAGATGGCGCGGCGGCGCGGACGGTCCAAACGGGGCGAACGCTGCCGCGACGCCATTCCCCACGGGCATTGGAAAACAACCACTTTTACCGCCGGGTTGCGTCTCGACAGCTTGGTCGCACCCATGGTGCTGGATGGGCCGATGAACGGCGACGCCTTTATCGCCTACACCGAACAAGTGCTTGCCCCGGAACTCAAGCCGGGGGATGTGGTCATCATGGACAACCTGCCCGCCCACAAAGTCACCGGCGTCAGGACGGCAATCGAAAAGGCCGGTGCGCGTTTGCTCTACCTCCCGCCATATTCACCGGACTTCAACCCTATCGAAAAGGCATTCTCGAAACTCAAGGCGGCGCTGAGAAAAGAAGCAGCCCGGACAATCCCAGAATTATGGAAGGTGATTGGACAAGCTATCGACGAATTCAAAGCCAGTGAGTGTAAAAACTACTTCACCGCATGCGGATATGAACCGGAGTAAAGTGAATCTGCTCTAGTTGTTCACCGTTAACAATTCCCAAGCCCTTGTGGCTGCTTCGTAAGTTCGTGTTTTTGCGGTTTTGAGATTGCAAGAATTTGGCTTGGTTGGAGCCGTTTTCTTGCGATTTCGATTCCCTTTTTGAGCCGTTTGTGATTCCTTCGAGTGAGTGATTTGGAGGAATTCGTTCAGTGTTAAGAAGCGGTTTTTAGGGTTGAATTTGGGATCCTTCCGGCCAGGATGGCGGTGATGATTTGGCGCAGCCATCTCAGGATGAGGCGGAAGTTGTAACCGACGGCGCTCATGATGGCGTTGATCTGGTCGCCTTGGCGGCCCTTCAGATAGTTGCGGCCCAGGTGGCCGTCAGTCTTGCAGTGACCGATCACCGCCTCGATGGCGCTACGCCGCCTGAGTTCCTTCCTGATCTGACCATGCACGCCGCGTTTCTGGCCGGATTTGAAGACCCGGAGCGGTCGCGGCGCGTCGTGGCCTTGATACCCCTTGTCGACATAGGCGCGCTCGATCTCCCGCCCGGTCAGGGCCTCGGTCTTCTCGAGCACCTCTTTCAATGTGTGGCCGTCATAAGGATTGCCCGGCAGGGCCTTGGCGTGGAGGATGAATTGGCCGCCCTTACAGGTCTTATTGGTGGCGGTCAGCGAGACTTTGACGCCGAACTCGTACGGCGCCTGGGCCTTGCCCTTGCCGATGCATTCGGTCTCCGGCGCGTGCCAGGAATAGAGCTTCCAGCCGCGCTGGCGTTGTTTCTGGCTCTTGATCTGACGGGCCTTGGCCAGGGGGCCGGCGAAGACCTGTTTCAGGTCCGCATCGTTTTCGATCTTGTTGGCGATGTCGCGGATCAGCCGGCCGAGCCGGGTCTTCAGAAACTTCAGCCGATTGTTCATGCGCTTGTACTGCTTGGCATGGGCGTAGCGCCCGGCCTTGATCGCCGCCCGCTTGGCCACCCGGGTATAGGATTGCCGCAGCTTGACATCGTGCCGCTTGGCCAGCTTGCCCAGTTCCTGGATCACCTTGTTGAGGAGCTTGGCGTCGGTCGGGAAAGTGACGTTCTTGGGCTGCACCGTGGTATCGACCGTGACCCGGGCCAGATCGCGTTTCTTGAGGGCGCCGGTGTCGTGCGCGATGCGCAGGCTTTCGGCCAACAGGATCTCCAACTTGTCGCCGATCCGCTTGCGCCAGTGGCTCATGCCGGAGCGCTCGTGCACCAGCCGGTGCTGGAAGAACTCCTCGCCGGTGAAGTACTGGTAATAGGGGTTCTCGACCCAGCGTGCCCAGACCTGCTCGTCCGACAGGTTGTAGCTATGCTTCAACAGAAACATCCCGATCATGAACCGCACCGGCTCCGCCGGCCGGCCCTGGTCGGAGAAATAGGGCGCCAGTTCCTCGTCGAGCCAGTCCCAATCGATCTTGTCGGCCAGCTGTACCAACTCGTGGCGCGGGTTCAAAAGGCCGTCGAGACGGACCAGGAACAGGTCGTCATGATCGGCTTTCGGCCGCTTCCTCGGACGCATGGAATTCCTCCAAATCACTCACTCGAAGGAATCACAAACGGCTCAAAAAGGGAATCGAAATCGCAAGAAAACGGCGCCAACCAAGCCAAATTCTTGCAATCTCAAAACCGAAAAAACACCAACTTACGAAGCAGCCACAAGGGCTTGGGAATTGTTAACGGTGAACTCGATATAGGCCTGTTGCTTGACCGCGTCGGACTTGCGATAGACCATGCCGAGACGGCGCAACAGCGCCACCAGACCGGAGCGGCTGCGATAATCAATACCGAATTGCGCCTCGATCCGGAGGCCCACCGCCCGCGTCGAACCCGGCATTGTCTCGGCAATCCAAGCCTTCAAATGTTCTTGTTGATCGAGGCTCAGGCGGCAGTAACTGCCATGACGGCCAAACCCCATCAACCAGGAATCCCGCCCAACTTGTAGGCCCGACACCAAGCGTGGACCGAGTCGTCGCCGAAAAACAAAACCGAGGCCACCTTGGCGCAGCTCATGCCATGGTCGACCAGCAATATCGCATTGGCCCGCCGCGCCACCCGGTGCTCCGCCAAGCCATCGCGAACAACCGCGAGCAAATCCACCCGTTCTTCCGCCGCCAAAAATCCTCGTCGAATCATCAATAAACAAGTATCCAATCAAGGCGTCTAGGCAACCATTTTTCGAATTCTCAATGAGTCGGGGTATAGCTGTCAAAGCGATCCATAAATCCGCAATCATCGTCTCGAAGACCCATCACATTCTCCACGCATGTGTGACCTACAATTCTGACACAAAATATCCACAGTGTCGAAAACAAGCACACTATATATAGTGCATAGTGTGAGTCAGCAGGATTAGCCGAATTGTCCATTTACCTGTCAAAAACGATCACCCTAAAAACAACTTCCTAGGCTACCCCCGGTATAGTCACACTTCAGATCGTCACGCCGGTATATTGAAACGGCGCCCAGAAGAAGGGGTGGCGGAACTTTTTGATGCCGAAACGCTGCGCTTGTCGCAACGCATAGTCCGGTGAGCGACCAGCGCGTACTTGCTGGTAAAACCTGACCATGATCGACGATGTCGCCTCGTCGGCGATGGGCCAAAGGCTACCGACCAACCCTTTGCTGCCGGCATAGAGAAAACCGCGCTGCAACCCGATCAACTCGTCGCCGACGGAAACCTCACTCATCGCCGTATCGCAGGCGCTCAAAACCACCAGATTGGCGGACAATGTAAAGCCGTACAAATCGGTGACCGTGAGGACTCCCGAATCCTCGTCACTCGGTGCCAGCAGCAGCCTGGAATTCAGCGGTTCCCGACTTTCGAACAGACCGTGACTGGCTATGTGAATGAGGTCGTAACTCGGCCCCTCCCGGCGGAGCGTCGCCAAGGTCGCGTTTCTACGCAACACCAATTTGGACTGCTTGAACATTTTAGCCACCGCCCGCGCCTCCGCTTCCGCACCCGGCAGGTCGAGTTCTTTGTCCCGCAAATCCGGATTGCCGATCGCCAGCAAGCGTTGCCCTTTTCTGTCGAATTTCTGCAGCAGCGCTTGCATGGTCAGGCTCGGCAGAATCCGGATCGTATGGGTCTCGGCAAGAAAACGTCCCCGCCGATCCATCAGTGCCGCCACGGGCAAATAGAAAATGCTAGCGGAGGGCACGATCGTAAGCCTCTTGCTTTTCAAGCAGCCGCGAACCGGTTCGATCAGTTGTTTGAACAATTGCCGCGCCCCACTGCGATAGACTTTGCTTTCATAGTCCGCGATAGCTTTGCGAAACAGAAACACTTTGGAATCAAGCCCGTCCAGCGGCTTTTCCACAAACTGAAGATTGCCGTCACGCAAGCAGAACATATAAAGACGCTTGTTCGATTGGTGGTAAACGATGATTGCCTCATCGGCTCTGGCGTCCCGGCTTAGATCCGCAAAGCGCACCGGCGGCACCGACACCAGCGACGCCAACGACGGGGCTTGGTTTACCAGATGTTGCCGTGCCAGGTTCAGGCGGGCGATGCGGCGCGCCATTTGCTGGGGCGCCAGGTCCGGAATTGCGGCAAGCAAACTGGCTTCGGCTTCGGAATAGGCCTGTAATAGCTGGGGCGCGCGCGCCTGATCGCTTGGCGCGACGCTGAATTTCCGACGCGCAAAAAGCAGGTCGACCAACGATCTACCCTTCACCCGTTCCACGGTTTCAAGCGCCAGCTTCTTTTGACCCTGTTTGAGATATACGGCGATTAACCTTTCATAGGGTGCGATTCGGTTGCCGAGGAACCCGATGCGACCGGCTTCGCTGCTGAGGGTTGAGCGGATGCCTTCGATCAGTTCCACCGCGCGCTGGTAGTCATCTGCACCGCCGCTTAAGTTTTTTGATTTCTCCCGCAATTTACCGCGTTCGAACAAAGACAGCCAAAGAATGTCACGATAAAATCCGGCGCCGACAGTATTGATGAGAGTGTCAAACCGCCGGCTCGCCTCAGGTTTGTCGCCGACCTCGGCGAAGGCCTTTGCGGCCATGAACTCGACATAGATATTGGCCTTTGGCGCAAAGGAAAACGCCTCGAAAAAGCCGAAACTAAACTCGTCGAACAAGTCCAAGCGAAAGACCGCCGGCGTAACGTTCTGTCCGAGGGCGCTACGAGAGGGGCTGAGACCGTAATCCCGCAACAATCGGCTTCTTGGGTTCGTCAATACGTCCAGCGCCTTTCGATAGCTACCGGCGGCCATATAAGCGGCTGTCCCCATGTAAGAGCGTTTCGGATCCCGATGGCGTGAAATGTCAGCTGCGAAATTTTCGGCTGCCGCCTTTTCCCCCAGATAGGCACTCGCCAACGCAGCGATAAACCTGCCGGCGTCCGTTGTCAGGTGCTTGCTGATTTGCTTGGCTTTTTCGTATTCGCCTGTTTGTAGGAGTGTTAACGCCCGTCGACCGAAGGTCGCGTTCAGTTTTACCTCGTCATTTTGGAATCGTGTTTCCAGTTGCGCAAGACATTGTAGCGTTCTGCCGATATCGCTGAACTTGAAATGAAGATCACAAAGTAGTGCCATTTGGGCATCGGTCAAACTCTGAGCGTTGCGACGTTCATATTTGGCCCGGATCTGCGCCAAGCGACCAGCTTCGAGGTTGGCTAGATCCTCGTTGTCGATACCACCCTCGGCCGCCAACGCGGCCCGACCGACGCCATAGTTCACCAATTTCAGGCCGGTGCCGACCGCGCTCGGGCCGACACCGACTTCACCTCGGCAACCGACTAAAAGAAACAAACCGACCAAGATGATTGAAATCCGCTGTGGCATTGGATTTTCCCACTTTGTTTCAAAAGTTTGCACATATTCCGTCTGCCTTGCCTCTCGACCGGAACGAGCGACTTGCCGATGCTATTGTTAGAACTTGTAACCGAAGTTCAAACGTGCACCGGTAAACTGTTCCGCCGCTGTAAGGGTGATGCCGACCCGTAGGCTGCTCCAATCGCCTTTGCTGACGGCGCGGGTGCCGATCGACGCGGCGAGATCGAAGAACGTGTCAATATAGAGGTCATCGCCGAAAAAATTGGTGCCCGAAAAATTGACCTGCCAACTCGTCGGCAAGCCAAACCATGTCATGTCCACGGAACCTTCGACACCGGCGCCGTATTTCAACATGTAATTCAGCATATCGTAATCGAGTTCGTAATCACTGATTGAAAGCGATGTGGTTTTGTATACCGCTCCGATCAAGCCGAACGTGAATTTCAGATCGTCCCAATAATAATTGTAGTTTGTTGTTAATGAACCGGAATAGACCCCGGCACCGGATCCGAGGTCACGCGAGCCGACCGCACCGAATCGAATGGCGGGCGTCACACTCCAATCTTCGTTGATCGGAATTCTGAAACCGACACCCAATGACGCACTGTAAGTTGCGCCGCCTTCGGTATCGAGGTATTTCAGTGGCAAGTCGAATTTTATTTGATACCCTGGATCGTCGAGGAAGATTGTGTATTGCAAGGGTAGCGAAACGACCGTTTGTGAATAATCACCAGCCTTGTAAGCACCAATGTCAAAACCGATACCTGCGCGACCGCTTAGCCGGTCGGTCGAATCTTTCGAATAGTAGCTATTCGGCAGTTCGCTACCGCTGAATTCGGTGCCCATTGAAAAGTCACCTGTGCCCATAGTGGACATGAGGCTATTCGGATTGCCCGCCACCGGATCGATCGGCGTATTGGCCGCTTGGTATTGTAGGATCCTCTTCAGGATGTCGTTCCCATTCGACTTCAGGAACTCTTCGAAAAGCTCAC
Source organism: Alphaproteobacteria bacterium (assembly GCA_965216645.1). Taxonomy (GTDB): domain Bacteria; phylum Pseudomonadota; class Alphaproteobacteria; genus CBDCGJ01. Next base: position 47,255 of record CBDCGJ010000014.1, read on the forward strand.
GGCTTTCATCCCGCGTAATGCCGACAAACCGTTCGCTAACCCCCAAGACGGGAACGTCGAAGGTCAGGTCTGTGGCCGATGTCGGAAACCGCAACACAACATCGATACCGCGAATATCCAACACGCCGGATGCAATGGACCTGTCCGTATACACGCCCGTTAGGCTGCTCAAATTGGCGGACGTGAAGGCGCCGACAATGTCATCGATTTCGTCAAAGGATTCGCTGACCACCGTTCCATCGACATCTACCGTCAGATTGAAAAGTGATTTGGCCGATGCATAGTTTGAAATGAGAAGAAAACATACGAAAAATGCAGTAAAGAATTTCATTTTTCACCCCCTCCGACTGCGATGTTGTCGGAACTGCGTGTAAATTAACAAATTTCTGTCCCAAATCCTCATCTTAGCAAACCTCCTTCTTAAGCAATTGACTCGACTGCGAATTGCACAGGAAGTTTGATCGACAATTTCCAAATTCCTTGTTCCTGTCGCCGTCCCTCATTTCCGCTATTCAAATTGTGACGGCAGAGGGGTTGTTGGAAGTGACAAATGTCACACTCCTTCGTACTGCCCGACAATCGAAGCCGCCGCACCGACCAGACGGCATGAACAAAAACCCGCTGTCCAGACTTTCACCCGGTTCGATCCCGCACCAGAACCAATGGCCGCAATAGAATTTTAGTATCGTGGCATCCGTTCTCCTGTCTGTCGGCGAGGGTCGATCCTTGCATACTGATCGGCGTTAAAGCTTCCCTTGCAATTGTAACACTTTGTCGAATGGCCTGAAGAACTTGTAAATCTCAAGCGCCGCCACGGTGTGGAATTTGCGCTGGAATAGTCACCGCGAGGTTATGTCGACCGCCCCTTCGTTAACCGAAAAACTTCAACTCCCCAAGTTCATCACTTGGACGCGGCGGTTGTCCCGCGCTGTTGGATTACCCGGAAGAATAGGAAATTTTTCACCGCGTCCGACCGCGACCAGTCTTTTTTGGCTGATGCCGAAATTGCTGACCAGATAGGCGCGGACCACCCGCGCCCGCCTTTGTGAAAGTCCCATATTGTATTCCGCACTGCCCACGCTGTCGGTATGTCCCTCCAGCATAAACCGGTAGGTTTCGAGCTCGTTTGATGTCAGAGCTTTGCCAACCTGGTCCAAGGTTTGCTTTGCACCGGCAGTGAGTTCGGCTGAATTGAATTCAAAAATTATACTCAAAGCGATTGTCGGATTATCCCGTTCACGCGCATCCACAGATTTAGTTTCGACCTTCAATCCCCGAAATTTCAGTTTCGGGCCGCCCGCCCGGGGTTGCAACGCTTCAATGATATCCTTCGCGTCCGGCGCCTCATGCATCATATTCTTGATTTCGCCAGCGAGTGCGGGGAGTGCAATCGACACACCCATTAGAAATATTAACAATTTAACATACACCAATATTCCCTTCATCATCCGCATCCTATTTTTAACAATCCAAATGTTAATAAAGCGGCTAGCATTTCATTCCGAGCCTGTATTCTAAACAATTGTCGGACCTGGGCAAACGACTATTTTCTACCAGCAAAGAAGTTTGCACGAAAGTCTGAGCTGGACTTGGCTCGTCGTTTATTTGGCTATCTACTTCGAGCCAATGAAGAGTACCGGCGTGTACGCAAAAAGTATGACTACTGGGTTCGTCCACGTAGTCTATCGAGAACATAACGTGTGGCTTCGACATCGCCCATCGATCGGAGATGATGAAACAAAAGGGTTCGTTTTTCCCGATCAAGTGAATTCACAAATTCAATAGCGGAATTGCGTCCCTGCACCGATGCCGTTCGATAAACCACATTTTGTCTCCGACGGTCGACACCTCTAGAAAAATCGGACAGAGATTGTGCAAACCCGCCTAAGAAAGCGCTGTAGAATCCCTGTTGATGAGCTCTTTCATTCGCCCGACCAATCCAATATAACCCGATAAGTGCGGAGGCGATAGGAAGGAAACCGTACGCAAGTACGGGCACTGACGATGAGACCAAAGCACCGGCAGCGGTACCCTCCGTAGCCGCAATTGCTACGTTAGACACACCCGCCGCCAACCTGGCGCCCGCACCAGTCACGGCCAACGTTTTGAACAGAAGATCAAATATTATGGCAGCCTTATCACCAGCATTATGTTCGTTGACGACTGGAAGAAAATCGGATGCACCGTCGTCAAATACGTCAGTCATTAAGTTCCTCTTCAAAAAGGACCGTCGCCAAATTCCATGTCTCGCTGGAGCGGTTCACTCCACCGATTGACGGACACTTACAACAATTTGACGGACCCTTACAACAATTTGACGCAGACGGCGGTCACGTTATCACGGCCGCCTTGAGCGACCGCTTGGTTTACAAGCACTTCGGCGTGATTCTTAATCTGATTATCGCCTAGCCATCGACAAATCGCCGTGTCGTCCAACTCCTTATTTAGGCCATCGCTGCACAGGAGAAATGTATCCCCCGGCCCGGTCTCGCCTTGTGTCATTTCCAAGAACAATTCCGGATCCGTGCCGATCGCATGTGTTATGAGACCTGTGCGCGGGTAAGGGTTTACATGATTTGATAGTTTTGATTCTCTCGTTTTATCGAAGTGAACGGGAGGCGATCTGATGGCTCGGCGGACGGTTGGACAGGAAGGCTTTTCCTTTACGGCAGGGAATAGAGCGTCGGACCTGGACGCGCTTGCGCACCTGATCGATTGGTCTGCCGCCGACACTTTGATGATGCCGATCTCGGCTGGGGCAAAGGGCGAGCAGGGCTGGCCGCCGCTCTGTTTGCTAAAGGCTCTGCTGCTGGCGCGCTGGTATGATCTGAGCGATGTGAAGCTGGCCGAGGCGCTGGATGACCGGGCTTCCTTCCGCCGCTTTTGCGGCTTTTCTCGCAACGAAGCGACACCGGAACGCACTGCCTTCGTGCGCTTTCGCCGAACCCTGGTCCGCCTCGGTCTCGGCGACAGGTTGTTCGATGTCATCACCGAACAACTTTACCGCCAACATGTCGAAGTGAAGCGCGGCACCCTGGTCGACGCGACGATCATCGCTTCGGCCTCCAAGGAAGACGATGAGGCCCGTTGGGTCAAGCACAAGAACCGCAAGGCCGTACACGGTTATAAGGCGCATGTGGCTTGCGACGAGGACACGGCGTTGATCGAACGGGTGGCGGTGACGCCGGCCAATGTCAACGATGGCAAGGCCGGCTGCAATATTATCCCGGACGACCCGGGCGAGGTTTACGCGGACAGTGCCTATCGAGGCGAACGCTTCCGCAAGGCCGTAGAGGCGCGAGGCGGTCGAGCCCGGGTGGTGGTGACCGGCGTTTGGGCGCGCAGGCACGAAGATGCGGCGGCGAAACTGAAGGCTGTTAACGGACCGATCCACAAAGTGCGCGGGCGGATCGAAAAGATCTTCGGCACGGCCAAGCGTCATTATGGCCTACGCGCCATGACCGGTATCGGCCTTGACAAGGCAACGCTCCAGGTCCTCTTCACCGCCATCGCCTACAACCTGAAGCGGGCCCTCAATCTGCAAAGAGCATGAGCAAATGGGACCGACGAGGCCCCGTCTGCTGACAATCGGCGGTCAAACCGACAACAAAGCCGGATGGCCACGGAAAATCTCTCTCGCCTATCAAATATCATCAGAAAAACAAAGGGATAGCTGACCCGCGCACAGGTCTCATTAGAGATGTCCACGTGGACACCTCGAAAAACGCATGATTTGCTGAGTTTCGGCGGTGATTTGGCGGATTTAGAGCAGATTCACTTTACTCCGGTTCATATCCGCATGCGGTGAAGTAGTTTTTACACTCACTGGCTTTGAATTCGTCGATAGCTTGTCCAATCACCTTCCATAATTCTGGGATTGTCCGGGCTGCTTCTTTTCTCAGCGCCGCCTTGAGTTTCGAGAATGCCTTTTCGATAGGGTTGAAGTCCGGTGAATATGGCGGGAGGTAGAGCAAACGCGCACCGGCCTTTTCGATTGCCGTCCTGACGCCGGTGACTTTGTGGGCGGGCAGGTTGTCCATGATGACCACATCCCCCGGCTTGAGTTCCGGGGCAAGCACTTGTTCGGTGTAGGCGATAAAGGCGTCGCCGTTCATCGGCCCATCCAGCACCATGGGTGCGACCAAGCTGTCGAGACGCAACCCGGCGGTAAAAGTGGTTGTTTTCCAATGCCCGTGGGGAATGGCGTCGCGGCAGCGTTCGCCCCGTTTGGACCGTCCGCGCCGCCGCGCCATCTTGGTGGAGGCGCCGGTTTCATCGACAAAGACAAGCTTTTCGGGATCAAGGTCGGGCTGAGCCTCAAACCAGAGTTCGCGCCGGGCTTTCACGTCCGCGCGTTCTTGTTCCGCTGCATGCGCTGTCTTTTTTTGAACGTGATACCGCGCTTCTTGAAAAAATTACAGACCGTTGCCGGACAGACCGAGACGTTGTGCTCCGCCTCAAGGCGCTCGGCGATCTCGTAGAGTGCGATGTCCGGCCGGTCCGCGACCAGGCCCAGAATATAGTCCTCATGACGATCAAGTTTGGAGCCGCCAGGTTGCCCCTGCTTGCGCGCCTCCGTTTCTCCGTAATCTCGATAGCGGCGATACCAGCGACCTGCCGTCGACACGCCAATATCGAAACGAGCCGCTGCTTTATGAGTTGAGAGACCACCCGAAATCGCGGAAAGTACCCGTTGGCGCAGGTCTGTGCTGTAACTTTGAGACATTGTTCCTCCTTGCGAATCAACGCAAAGATAGAATCATGGAACGGCTCAAACGGGAATCCCGTAAATGAATCTGTGTTCGATAAATCTGCTCTAGTGGCGGCCTCGCTGGTGGCGGCCGGGATTGTCGCCGTTTTGCGGCGGTTTGTTGTGTGTTTTCCGGTGGTTTTCCGGCTTTTCCGGTTATCCGGGCGCGGCTCGGCTCTCGAGCCAGAGGTAGCGCTGGAAGTTGTAGACCAGGTTGGCCAGGCCGATCCGGGTCTCGGCCCGGGCCAGGCCGATCGAGCGGATCGTGAGCCGCATCGGCCCCTTCAGCCGGGCGAAGGGATGCTCGACCAGGGCGCGTATCTTCGATCGCTTGCCATTGGCGGCGGCGGCGCGCCGGCTCATCGGTTTGCCCGGCGGCTTTTTGGTGTGGATGTGGGAGCGGAAGCCGTGCCGCGCCAGCCAGGTCTCGTTCTTCTTCGAGCGATAGGCGGTGTCCGCCCAGACCCCGGAAGCGGTGTTGTTGCGGTCCAGCAAATCGGCCAGTTGCGCGCCGTCATAGCGGGCCGCGTCGGTGACTTTGTAGCGCCGGATCAGGCCGTGCTCGCGGTCGATACAAATGTGGCTGCGCGGGCTTATGCCGCGCCACCGGCGCGACATTCCTGCTCGCTTATAACCGAATACCGGGATCGCGAGGTCGGTCTTGTGTTTGCCGCCGTCGGCCCGGGTCTTGGCCTTGGTCTGCTTCACCGTCCAGCGCGCCTGTGTGTCCTTCTGCGCCGCCTTGTGGGGATCGTCCGGCCAGATCTCGGCGGCGGTCCTGCCGTCCTTGATCTGCCGCTTCTCGCCGTCCGTGTTGCGCGGCCGGGGTGCGGCCACCAGGCTGGCGTCGACGATCTGGCCGCCCATCGCCAGATAACCCGCCTTTTCGAGATGGCGCTCGAAGCGGGCGAACAGCTTCTCCACCGCGCCGGCCCGGCTCAATTGTTCGCGGAACAGCCAGATCGTCTTCGCGTCCGGCACCTTGTCGCCCAGCGAAAGGCCGAGAAAGCGCTGAAACGACAGCCGGTCGTTGATGACATATTCCGCCTGATCGTCCGACAGATCGTAGAGCGCCTGCAGCACCAGAATCTTGAACACCGAGAGCGTGCGCGCCATCGGTCCGAGCGAGCGCTCGAGGCACAGGCTCGAACGGCGGCCGCCCGCCCTTGGCCCGGGTCGAGCGCCGAAGCACCTTCGCCAACGGCTTGCGGAACACCGCCCACGGCACCACCCCAGCCAACCGCTCCAACGGATCGCCGGCGGCACTCAACAACCGATAACGATCCTCCAAATCCCAAAACCCCATCTGTCCGGACATCGCAACACCTCAACGAATCAATACAACGATTGAATCAGATCAGAGCGAAAAAGGGGAGGTTTTTAGAGATGTCCAGGTTTTTAGAGGTGTCCACGTCGACGGAAAAGCAGCAAATTGGTCCCCGTATCGACCTGTTGGTAGGCCGACAAGGCGGTTTGGAAATCGTCTATGGCTAGCATGTAACGTATGCCTGGGCATCGGCGCGGATCCGTCACGGCTTTTTGAGGCCCTTTGACCAAACAGGTTATGTAATATGGTTTTTGCAGGACGATATCTTCGATTGTGGCATCGGCGACGAATTGTAGGATCGATTCCAGGCGTGCCGCGTATTCGAGATTACCATTTTGCTTCGACTGGTTTAACGCATTCAACAAAGGTTTAAGCGACCAAAGATTCGGAAACCTGGATACAAGACGCAATGACCTTTGGTCGATGATACGAACTGAAAACGAAAAGCTACTCGATAAATCGAGAAAAGTGGCACCGCGATCTAGATTAGCCATGATCATTCCTATTGCTGAACGATCATTTTCGTATTCCTTTTTGTACAATTGAGTAGAACTTCTCGCACTGAAATAGGCCGACCAAAGGACTAAGTAGGCGAGAAGGACGGCGAGCTATGCCCGAAAGTTGGTGACGGTTATCTCAGGCGGCGCGTTTGATTTGCTTTATGCCGTCCTTGAATTGAACTCCTTCGATGACCTCGGCGAGGCGTTTTGAGCCATCCAGTTTCCGCCATTTGGCCTTGGCCGACAAGATCAACTTGAAGACCATGGCAAGCGCGGTTTTTCGGCTAAGACAACCTTTGGTTTTCTTGGTTCGGTGTCGCACCGTGGCGAAAGTGCTTTCAATTGGGTTCGTCGTACGGATATGTTTCCAATGTTCCGCTGGGAAGTCGTAGAAGGTCAGCAAGCGATCCCGGTCTTTTGTCAACCGTTCGACCGCCTTGTCATACTTCGCTCCATAGCTCTCGAGGAAGAAATCGAAGGCCGCCTCTGCCTCCTTTCGGGTTTCGGCCATCCAGATATCCTGCAGATGGCCCTTGGCTTTTGCTTGCAGGCTCTTCGGCATCTGGTTCAAGACGTTGGCGGTCTTATGCACCCAGCAGCGCTGTTCGGCGGTCTCGCCGTAGACTTCCCGCAAGGCTCTCCAGAAGCCCAATGCACCGTCGCCGACCGCCAGCTGCGGGCCGTTTTCCAGCCCCCGCCGCCTCAGGTCGAGCAGTAGTTCCCGCCAGCTCTGGGCGCTTTCCCGGTAACCGTCGATCAGACCGACGATATCCTTGTTGCCCACGCCGTCACTGGCGATGATGAGCAGGACACATTGCTTGTCATGTTCCATCCGGGGCTGGAAGTAGACGCCATCGGCCCAGAAATAAACGTAAGACTTGGCCGACAGGTCCCGCTTTCGCCAGGCCTCGTATTGTTCCCACCAGGCAGCCTTCAGCCGCGCGATGGTAGAGGCTGACAGCCCCGGCGCGTCCGGCCCCAGCAATGCCGCCAGCGCCTCGGAGAAATCGCCGGTGGAAATTCCTTTCAGATAAAGCCAGGGCAACAGCTCCTCCACCGACTTGGCCCGGCGCAGATAGGGCGGCAGGATCGAGGAGGTGAAGCGGATGCGGCCGCCGGCGCTGCCCGGATCGCGGTCGCGAACACGCGGGACTTTGACCGGCACCGAGCCGATGCCGGTTTGGACCTCGCGTTCGGGCAAATAACCATGACGGACAAGGCGTTGCCGGCCCGCGCTATCGGTGAGATCGGAATGCGCCGCCAAAAGCGCCGAGACTTCCGCCTCAACTGCCTGGGCAAGCAACTCTCGCGCACCGTGGCGCAAAATGTCCGTCAGCGGATCTTCGGAAAACGACCCTGGTTGACGTAGCTGAATAATCGTATCTTCCATCGTGGCGTATCCTTTTCTTGAAAGAGAAACCGGCGACTCGAAACATCGCCAGGATACGCCGCCTTCAACACCGTCACCAAGATTCAGCTATAGCTCAAGGACGGCACCGCTAATGCGCTGAAACTTAGTGATGCTGCCAAAGTTATCTGTTTCTGGCGCAAATTTTTCAAATAGTGAGTATAATATCGCGAGTGTGGCAAAAACCTGAAATGGCAGTAATTGATATCCATATCCCTTATATTGAGTAAAATAGACAATGGTCATTACCCCGGTGGATATTATCAGAATTTTTACTATCGGAGATACATCCAGTTTTAGTTCTTTATTTATGACAAAGTAGCACGCAATCAATAAAAATGGTAAACCGGTCAAGAAAAAATGGACCAAGACCCGCCGTCCCCACTTAGTTTCGATATAAAATTGTGATGTAAATTCAATCGAAAGCCAGACGAATTCATGGAAAACAGCGTACTGCAATAGGGTCACTACAAAAGGCGCGCCAAGGCCGACAACGTAGATTGGAGGGAGTGACAGGTTACGCCTTTTAAAGCGTAAATATAAGAAAAGATAAACAACCAGTGGCAACAATAAAAAATGCGGCTTGAAACTAATACCGATTGAAAATGCCCCGATTACCAGATAGTGGAACCATCGCTGAACAGTTTCACCGTTGAGCGCCCTGGCGATAATAAACAGATATGGCGTGATCAGAATAACTACGAACTGTTCCCGCTGGCCAAAATTTGCGTTAGTTAGAAGAAAAAGGGAGATAAGATAAGCCAACGCAAATGCAGTAGGTTTCGTTGATTGTGGGGTCGCCAAAATCCAACGTACGGCAGCAAACGAGATAAATGCTAAAACGCCAACGTAAAGAGAAACCGTTGTAGCCAAGGATAAGGATATCAGTTTCCCAGCCATGACGACCGGAACGAGAGACAATATCGACATCGGAGGATTGATTTCGATGATGTCGACATAGATCCTTTTGCCGGCGAGCAGTGATTCGGCGACAAAACTACTCCAGATAACGTCGATGTGTATATTAAATAGGGCTGGCAAGACCAGCGATACAACAATACACAGAACAGATCCAATAGTGAAATCTCGAAGGAAATGTTGATTAATTTCAGTCACTCTAAAATGGATAATTCTATTACAAATTTGTGTAGATATGTGTGTGTTCTACATCTCTGACACACTACTCAATATCCATATAGAGAGATGTGAACAAACAAATTTTCATCTTAAAGTTTTATATTCTAACCTTTTTATACTGCTTTTGCAATTAAAATAATTCTGAACAGAACTAAAAGAAGCTGTGGAGATTGCTCGACGACACCCTTTGACGCGGGCCATGCAGTGCCTAATTCCCCCAAGCTGCAGAAATAGTTCATAGGTGTGTCAGTTTTCGCTTCAACGGATTTCCTGACCGATTGTCAGAATACGCCGAAAGCAAGAGCAAACCGATCGTATCTGCCGCATATATTGACCAATTAGCCGTGCGGATAGAGTAAAAACTGTTGAACAATGTCTGCACAGAGTAAGCGTCCGTGATCTGGCCCCCGTTTCGAGCGGACACCTAGGGTAACCTAGGGGGCTTAGGGATATCCTTAAGCATGTGGCTATGTCCGACTTTGAAATCATCACCAACGGCGGCGGCCGTCGTTACTGGTCGGCGGCTGAGAAGCTGCGGATTGTTGAAGAAACCCTTCCGGGCACCGAGAGCGTCTCGGCCGTGGCGCGGCGCAATGGCGTGCCGCCCAATCTGTTGTATCGTTGGCGCAAACTGATGCTTGAGGGAGGGACCGTGGCGGTGACGGGCGACGACGATGTGACCGGCAACAAGACGGTGCGCCAGATGGAGGCGCGGATCCGCGAGCTGGAGCGGCAGTTGGGCCGCAAGACCCTGGAGAACGAGCTCCTGAAGGAAGCGCTTGAGAAATCACGGGCAAAAAAACCGACCTTGCTTGCGCGCTCGCTGAAGGGGGACGATATCCCATGAAGACCATTGCCGATACGTTGGGGGTCTCGCGTTCCAACCTGCTCGACCGGTTAAAAGGTCGCTCGAAGCCCCGGCGGCGCTATTATAAAGCGCAAGACGGGGCGCTGTTGCCGCACATTCGGGCCCTAGTGGACAAACGGCCGACCTATGGCTATCGCCGCATCACCGCGCTGTTGAACCGGGAACGCAAGGAAAACGGCGAAAATCCGGTCAATCACAAGCGGGTTTACCGGATCATGAAGGCCAACAATCTGTTGCTGGCCCGTAAATACAGGATCCGCCCGGAACATCTGCATGATGGCAAGGTTGTCGTCCTACGCTCGAACCTGCGCTGGTGTTCCGACGGCTTCGAGTTCACCTGCTGGAACGGCGAGATCGTCCGCGGCGCCTTCATTATCGATGCTCATGACCGCGAGGTAATGGCCTGGCGCGGTGTGGTCGGCGCTGGGATCAGCGGCGCCGACGTGCGGGATATGATGCTCGAAGCGGTCGAAAAGCGCTTCACCTCGCTGCGGGCGCCGGCGCCGATCGAAATGCTGAGCGACAACGGCTCCTGCTATACCGCCAGGGAGACCAAGATCTTTGCCCGCCAGTTGAACCTGAAACCCTGCTTCACGCCGGTCGCCAGCCCGCAATCAAACGGCATATCGGAGGCCTTCGTAAACACACTGAAGCGGGATTATGTCCGCGTCACGCCGCTGCCAGACGCCGAAACCGCTTTGAAATTGATCGCCGGATGGATCGAAGACTACAATGAAAACCATCCACATTCCGGGTTGAAGATGAAATCCCCAAGAGAGTTCATCAAGGCCCAAAAACAAACCGCTTAGGTGTCCGCCGAAACGGGGGCAAGATCACTGATGCCCAGGATCTCCCGGTAACCATCGGCATTGACGCCGATCGCCACCAGCAGCGAGACATTGCGCACCTCACCGGCCCAGCTCCGCTTCAGCACGATGCCGTCGAGATAGACATAAGGATGCCTCCCGAGGATCGGCTTGTTGCGCCAAGCCTCGATCTTCCCGTAAATCTTCTTGTTCAGATTGGAGACCGTGCCGGCTGAGACCCGGGTGCCCCATAGAGCCTCCGTGATGTCCTCCACCCGGCGCACCGACACGCCGGCGAGATACATCTCCATCAACGCCTCCTCGACCGACGCTTCCCGCCGCCGATAGCGCTCGATGATCGCCGTCTCGAAGGCTTGCTTGCGAAGCTTCGGCACCTTCAGGGTCACTTCGCCGGCCTTGGTGTGCAGTTTGCGGTCCCGCGTTCCAGCCCGATAGTCCCGCCGGCCTTCCGAGCGCTCGTACCGACCGGCGCCGGCCAATGCATCGGCCTCCGCCTCCAGTAGCGCGTTCAAAGTCTCCTCAACGCTGCCCCGGACCAGACGGTCCAAATGGCCCTGTATCCGCTCGTCATCAATGGAAATGACGTTGTTCAAATCCCTGGTCTTGTTATCATCCATTTTGGTGGTTCCTTTCCTTTGGCGAAGGTTGATTCGCTACAAACCAATCCTAACCAGAGACGGAACCACCGCCTCATCTAAATCTGCGCAACTTTCTGTACGTTATCCCCGGATCACCGATCCGCTCGGCAGTCAGATGAACTATGGCTATGACAAAGTTTTGCTTCCCGGTCGCGCTCGCGCGTTCCTCGCCTCTTGGGCAATCTGACCAGCTTCGCCGACGAGGACGGGGTCAGCATTGCCGCGACCTATGACGGCCTGAACCGGCTCGCCACCCTGGCCGACCCGGCCTATGGCAATATCGCCTGGGCCTATGACCTGAACGGCAATCCGGTGAGCTATACCGACGGCCTCAACCGGGTCTCGGCTTATGCCTATGACACCGTGAACCGCCTCACGACGATCACCGATCCGGCCGGGCAGGTGCAATCTTTGGCTTACGATGCCATGGACAATGTCACCAGCCTCACCAACGCCAACGGCAAGGTCACGGTGTTCGCCCACGATCTGTTCGACCGGGTGATCCGGCGCACCAATCCGGCGTTGGAGACCTTTGCCTACAGCTATGACAGCCGGGATAACCTGACCGGTCTGATCGACCCCAAGGGCCAGGTCTTCGCCTATGCCTATGACGCGCTCAGCCGTCTGACCCAGGTCACCAAGCCCGGCACCGAGGGCACGGTGACTTACGCCTATGACAGCTTCGATAACCTGACCGCGGCGAACGACAATGCGTCCGATCTCGCTTTCACTTATGACGTGATCCACCGGCTGGCCACTGCCACCACCGGCCCGGCCGGCCTGCAGCCCCAGCACGTCTTGAGCCACAGCTATGACCGCCGGGACAACCGCGCCGGTCTTGCCGGCGGCGCGCTGGGCAGCTGGGCCTTCGCCCACGACCTGAACGACCGCATGACCGGCCTGACGCCGCCCACCGGAGACCCGCTCACGCTGACCTACCGCCCCGGCGGGCAGATGGCGACCATCGCGTTCCCCAACGGCAACGCGGCGGCGTTCCAATACGGCGCCGCCAACAGCCTGCTCACCGGCCTCGACCACAGCGCCGGCGGCAGCCCCTTCGTCCAGAACGCGCTGAGCCACGACGCCGCCGGCAATATCACCGGCATCACGGGCCTGAGCCGCAGCCGGTCCTATCTCTACGACCAGCTCAACCGCCTAGCCGCCGTCACCGACACGGAGGGCAATGAAAGCTACGCCTACGACGCCGAGGGCAACCGGACGAACTCCCACGCCAGCGTGTCTCACAGCCACGACGACGCCAACCGCCTGCTCGAGGACGATGCCTATAGCTACGTCTACGACGCCAACGGCAACCTCACGAGCAAGACCGACAAGGCCAGCGGCGACGTCACGACGTATACCTGGGATAGCCTCGACCGCCTGATCCAGATCACCTTCCCGGACACCACCACCGCGACCTACGCCTACGACGCCTTCGGCCGCCGCATCGAGAAAAACGTCAACGGCACCGTCACCAGATACCTCTACGACGGCTGGGACATCCTCGCCGAGTTCGACGCCAGCGGCGCCTTATTGGCCAAATACAGCCACGGCCCCTATGTCGACCACCCCCTGGTCATGGAACGCGCCGGCCAAACCTACTACTTCCACGCCGGCCAAGACGGCTCCATCAGCCACGTCACCGACGCGTCCGGCGCCGTCGTCAACAACTACATCTACGACGCCTTCGGCAACCGCATAAGCGTTACCGAAACCGTCTCGAACCCCTACGGCTTCACCGCCAGAGAATACGACCCCGAAAGCGGCCTCTACTTCTACCGCGCCCGCTACTACGACCCGAAGGCTGGACGCTTCATCTCCAGCGACCCCATCGGCTTCGCCGGCGGCGACAGCAACCTCTACGCCTACGTCTTCAACGACCCCGTCAACCTGATCGACCCGAGCGGCCTCAGCGCCGCCGGCCGCACCGGCACGGCTTCGATCGGCGCAACAGCGGCGGGTAGTATCTTCGGCACCGGCAACCGGCTCGCCTGCCTCTTCGATAAGCTACTCAGCGGCCTGGACGCAGCCAATGCCGTCATCAATGACCCAATTCTCGACGCCATCGTACTCGTGGACATCTCTAAAAACCTCCCCTTTTTCGCTCTGATCTGATTCAATCGTTGTATTGATTCGTTGAGGTGTTGCGATGTCCGGACAGATGGGGTTTTGGGATTTGGAGGATCGTTATCGGTTGTTGAGTGCCGCCGGCGATCCGTTGGAGCGGTTGGCTGGGGTGGTGCCGTGGCGGGTGTTTCGCAAGCCGCTGGCGAAGGCGCTTCGGCGCTCGACCCGGGCCAAGGGCGGGCGGCCGCCGTTCGAGCCTGTGCCTCGAGCGCTCGCTCGGACCGATGGCGCGCACGCTCTCGGTGTTCAAGATTCTGGTGCTGCAGGCGCTCTACGATCTGTCGGACGATCAGGCGGAATATGTCATCAACGACCGGCTGTCGTTTCAGCGCTTTCTCGGCCTCTCGCTGGGCGACAAGGTGCCGGACGCGAAGACGATCTGGCTGTTCCGCGAACAATTGAGCCGGGCCGGCGCGGTGGAGAAGCTGTTCGCCCGCTTCGAGCGCCATCTCGAAAAGGCGGGTTATCTGGCGATGGGCGGCCAGATCGTCGACGCCAGCCTGGTGGCCGCACCCCGGCCGCGCAACACGGACGGCGAGAAGCGGCAGATCAAGGACGGCAGGACCGCCGCCGAGATCTGGCCGGACGATCCCCACAAGGCGGCGCAGAAGGACACACAGGCGCGCTGGACGGTGAAGCAGACCAAGGCCAAGACCCGGGCCGACGGCGGCAAACACAAGACCGACCTCGCGATCCCGGTATTCGGTTATAAGCGAGCAGGAATGTCGCGCCGGTGGCGCGGCATAAGCCCGCGCAGCCACATTTGTATCGACCGCGAGCACGGCCTGATCCGGCGCTACAAAGTCACCGACGCGGCCCGCTATGACGGCGCGCAACTGGCCGATTTGCTGGACCGCAACAACACCGCTTCCGGGGTCTGGGCGGACACCGCCTATCGCTCGAAGAAGAACGAGACCTGGCTGGCGCGGCACGGCTTCCGCTCCCACATCCACACCAAAAAGCCGCCGGGCAAACCGATGAGCCGGCGCGCCGCCGCCGCCAATGGCAAGCGATCGAAGATACGCGCCCTGGTCGAGCATCCCTTCGCCCGGCTGAAGGGGCCGATGCGGCTCACGATCCGCTCGATCGGCCTGGCCCGGGCCGAGACCCGGATCGGCCTGGCCAACCTGGTCTACAACTTCCAGCGCTACCTCTGGCTCGAGAGCCGAGCCGCGCCCGGATAACCGGAAAAAGCCGGAAAAGGACCGAAAAACACACAACAAACCGCCGCAAAACGGCGGCAAACCCGGCCGCCTCAAGCAACACCGCCACAAACTCCCCAATCCGTCGCCGTTATCCGGCAAAATCATGCGTTTTTCGAGGTGTCCAACTGCATCTCGAGGAGATCAGCCGCAGCGTCGCCGCCAAGGCGCATGGTGTCGTGCTGATGGATCGTGCCGGCTGGCACTGCAGCGGCAAGCTCAAGGTGCCGAAGAACCTCACCATCATCCTGCTGCCGTCGCGCTCGCCCGAACTGAACCCGGTCGAGAACATCTGGCAGTACATGCGGCAAAACTGGCTCTCGAACAGCGTCTTCGAAGATTACGACGCCATCATTGAGGCCGGCTGCGAAGCCTGGAACAAACTCATAGCGCAACCCGAGACAATCATGTCCATCGGCATCAGAGAATGGGCCATCACAAGTCAATAATTTATGCCGTTGGTATTATTGAAACAGAGAGAAACCGAAACCGAGACAGTCACCGCCTGAACAACAAAAGTGCGCAAGATTCTTGACGCTACCGCCTACAACAATTTGACGCAGACGGCGGTCACGTTATCACGGCCGCCTTGAGCGACCGCTTGGTTTACAAGCACTTCGGCGTGATTCTTAATCTGATTATCGCCTAGCCATCGACAAATCGCCGTGTCGTCCAACTCCTTATTTAGGCCATCGCTGCACAGGAGAAATGTATCCCCCGGCCCGGTCTCGCCTTGTGTCATTTCCAAGAACAATTCCGGATCCGTGCCGATCGCATGTGTTACGATATGGCTTGCGGGGTGACTCTCGGCGGCCTCCTCGCCGATCAGGCCGTCGTCGATCAATCTTTGAACTTCGCTATGATCGTGGCTCAACCGTTCGAGTAAACCGCCACGATATCGGTAAATGCGACTGTCGCCGGACCACACGCAGGCGAAATAGTCATTCTTAATCAACAACACAACGACGGTCGTTGCGATGACATCGACGCATTCCGCATGGGCACGGTGTAACAGCGACGTGTTTGCCTCCGCGAGTTTTTGTTTAACCTCTGTCAGCAGCGCCGCCGGTTGACTGGTTTCCTCGATGTTATCCAACGAAGAAACCACCGACTGCGACGCAACGTCACCGGCGAAATGGCCACCCATACCGTCGGCGACCGCCCATATCCCATGACTCGGCTTGGCTAAATAGGCATCTTCGTTGATACTTCGCGTGCGACCGATATCGCTATGAGATGTGGTGAGTATATTTTGTGTAGTCATATCCAACGATCATCGCAGCAAATTATCGAATACCGGCATTCAACCGCCAACTTCAGCCTCTCCATTCCTTGGCTGGAACCAGTTTTCATCGAGCAAACTCATCAGTAAGCGATTATTTGGCAATTCGCTCGACAGCAACATTCCTGCCGGAATATCAGTTCCG
This sequence comes from Alphaproteobacteria bacterium, assembly GCA_965216645.1. Lineage (GTDB taxonomy): Bacteria > Pseudomonadota > Alphaproteobacteria > CBDCGJ01. The sequence goes on from CBDCGJ010000014.1 coordinate 63,466, forward strand.
CCTTCGGTCCACCAAATGCCGGCAGGATCCTTCCCCTTAAGGAGCAAAGACATCATGCCTGGTCCGAGGACATGCGCAAGATTTAGCCCATAAAATGCCTGGTCGATACCGGACTGAGATCTTCCCTGCCGCATGGACAGTGTATCGAACTTGGATCGCATGGAACCGAGCCGGAACGCGAGGTCATCGGGTTCGATGTTAGACTCCAAAACACCAAGCGCGATCTCCTCCAGTTCCGAAAACCACTGATCGGCGATAAAGGGCGCACCGCTAGGGAATTCCGGGCCGTCATGCAAACAGGCAATGGTCAGCGGAAACTGTCGATCCGCCGCGTCCACACTCGGCATGATGATACCGCAGCAGGATTTCGGTCCGAAAACCCCCCGCCTTGATGGCGAACCGCCAAATCGGCATATTCGCGTACAGGGTCAACCAGACAGCCGGCAACTCCTTGCGCAAGTTCGTGAAACAATCCGAAAGCCAAGCAACCCAGGCTTCGACAAAATCGGGAGGCAAATTCCTAGAAACGAAATCACCGCGCGTCGGGATTTTACCGCAAAATCCAAAATTCATTCTGTTAAATCTTTAGAATTTGGAAGGGACATCTAAAACTCCGCAACGACGACAGAGTGAAGGGGTTAAGGACTGTGTCTGCGCGAAGATCGAATTGTGCTCGATGGTTGCCAATCGAAAACTCGACTTGAATGTACTCCCGGCCTCCCGATTTCGACTTCCGAGCCATGTCGTTGAGGCGAAAGAGAGCCCACGATCCCTGTTTTGTCACGCTTGCAGTCGCGCCGCCGTCGGTCGGTGTAAATGCTACACGGGCACGGCCCTCAGCACTTGGCCATTTGAACCGCGCACCACGTTGCGGGCCATGATTGTAAGTCAAGCTTTGACCGTTTATGTCGATAAACACGCTCGCTGCATTCGCGTCCAGTTGGCGCGGCGTCAACACAAAGCCGACGCTGAGGCTGCCGGAACCGAAAAAGCTGTCGCGAATTTCTGCGGCGCGTTGGAACTGTAACAGCGCGCCTTTGGAAAGGTTAAGTTTTGCGCCGTCAACTTCCTCCCATCGCCACGGCCGTCGTGACATGTCGACGAACGGCTGCAGGTGGGTTGTAAAAAAACTGTCGATGAGGCCACCGGGCGCAAACAAACGTTCAAAATCGGGTAGCGTAACCTCTCGGCTTCCGCCTTTGTTGAACGGATACCTGCCACTGGTAGCCTGCACACAAAAGCGGTAAGCGCCTGACTTCCAAATTTTGTTCAACTCATCCCGGGCACCGACGGCCATCGCGCCGGAACTGCGGTTCGCGGCTTCGACCAGCCATTCCGCGACCGGGGCAGGCAGACGCGTTGCGGCAACCCGAACCTGACGGATAACATTCGCGACTGCACCGCTTGCTTGAATATCACTACCCAACTGGCCCCCACGACCGGTCTCGACCGACTTATTCAGTTGTAAGTACAACTGATTGAGCAAAGCGATTGTATCATCAATCGGGGGCTTTTTTTCGTTCGTGCCGAAAACCTGCTGATGGATATCAACGAACTCTTTTTCTACAATCTCGCCGGGTAATTCGTTTACCGTTTCTTCGTCATTTTTGAAAAGTTTACCCAATCGATCCAGACTGGAAAACCCTTTTTTAGCCCTTTTCTTGGCGGCGTCTAGTTTGTTGTTTCCGGTGCCATCGTCGTCCGCATCGGCACGTGTTAAAGCCGTCTCTCGTCCCGCCGCGGTCAACAACAACTTGAGAGGAGAATTCGGGCTGGAGAGCGCATTCAACACATCGACCATGGACGTCAAGTTGCGCATGGAAATTAACCCAACATCGGCGAGCATGGTTTTCCAATTATGAATGTAATCCGTGTAATAAAGGGTCAACAGATCCCGCTCGAGTTTCTGGCGTTCTTCCGCAGTTAATGGCGCGGGTTTCTCATCGCTATAAATCCAGTTCTCGCGCAGTACTTCCTGTGCAGCAGTATTCACGGACGGCAGGAAAACGGAATGGAAACCTTTGTAAGTGTAAATTCCTGCGACACCGTCGGTCAGCGGCACGCCCGACTTGCGTTGAATAATCCGATCACCAAGCGGCCCAATGTTATCTACCACCCGCCAGGTGCCGAGCTCACGAGCGGCTTTCGACTGTTGAATCAATTGATAGGCACGCGACGCTGTGGATTGGCTTAACAAGATAACTCTCACGTCGTCGATCAGTTGCTCATTCAGCGCATACCGGTCCAACCCGAATGCAAGCAACGCGTTGAGATGATTCTGTAGTTGTTGTCGGGCCCGCTGAGCCGAGGGGTCGGAATAACGCTGTTCCCAATCGTAGGCCATCCATTCTTTGATCAGATCGGCATCCTTTGGCCCGCGGTCGCCTAGCATGAGATAGACCTTGAGCGCCTCATAGAGAAAGTCCCGGTCGCCTTCCTTCTCCCGCATCTGCTCTTCCAAGCGTACGATCAAACGCGGTAAAAACAATTGGTTCAGACCCTTGTGGTAGACGTTTGTCAGCCCTTGGCCCAATTTAGTCCCTTGATAAAGAAAAAAACTGGCTTCCAGTGGAACCGGTTTGTCTTGATCGTCATAACCGGTTGGAATTGAACGCATGCGATTTAGGACCGGCAGCACTTGCTCCAATCCGGAATCGCTCGTGACAAATAACTCGTTGCCCTTTATCGATTTTGCAAATTCATCGACATCATTCTCGACTTTCGTTACCAGCTCTCGGTTGTTTCGATAACTGATCAACCAAGCCGTAGTCGAAGCCAACAAGACTAGACCAGCGCAAGCGTAGGCCAAGCGCGCAAACCACATCTGCCGACGCTCAAGCTTTACATCCTTACCAACCAAGTTGGCTTCACCAAAAACCACGTCTTGGAGCAATCGAAAGATGAAATAGCTGCGACCTCGACCGCTAAACGCCGAAATCTGCTGCCGGCTGACGCCAAGTGATTGCGCTAGACTTCCCATGATCCGATCGATCGGCGTTCCTTCCTGAGTTCCACTGGTGAAATACACACCACGGAGCAGGGGTTGGACATCGAACCGACTGGCCTGAAAAGCGTCATCGAGAAACTCCAAGATTCCGGTTTTCAGAGAGGCAAACTGGCTGGGAAACCGGTAGATCAGTTCTTTGCGCCTGAGATCGACTTCAGCGCCCATTCGCGAAATAACATGCTCGTACAACCGCTCGATCAAGGCATCGAATTCACTGGCGAACAAATCCTTGTTCCAGTACGATTCCTTCATCTCATCATAAGTATAAGTCAGCCCCCACACCTGCCGCCGTTCTTCTTCGCTCAGATCGGCAAAATACTCATTGAAACCGGCAATCAAATCGCCCTTTGTGAAAAGCAAATAGACAGGAAATCGTACCCCCAACTCGCGGTACAATTCATTCAGGCGATCGCGGATATTCGACGCGTGGACCGCGCGTTGTTGGGAATCTGACCTGATCAGATCGGCTAAGCCTATTGCGACGATTGCGCCATTTATGGGTTGCTTTGAGCGATTGCTTTTCAGCATTTTCAGAAAGCCGATCCAGCCGGCTTGATCGACCTCGCGCGCGCTATCCTGGGTGACGTAGCGACCTGCCGTATCGATCAGCACGGCTTCGTTGGTGAAAAACCAATCGCAGTTTCGGGTGCCGCCTTTGCCGCGAAACTCGATCTCCTCGCCATCTTTGGCTAACGGGAATCGCAGACCTGAGTTCGTTAGAGCTGTGGTTTTCCCCGATCCCGGCGGACCGATAATGATGTACCAAGGCAATTCGTACAAATGACGTTTGCCGAATCGACTGCTGAATTTCGAGCTTTGCAATTTCGCGACCGCTTCATCCAATCTGCGTTTGATCGCCTCAAGTTCCCGGTCCTTGGCTAGCTCGGTTTCATCGGCAACCAATTCGATTGAATCGCCGATTTGCGTGGCTAACAGTTTGTTTTTCCGTCTAGCAATAAATACGGCAACCAAGTTTCCAATCAACCAAACCGCCATCACGGCCGACATCGTGATGGCTTGATTTTTCACCGGCTCCAATGGGAAGAAATCGCCTACGCCGATCAACGGACCAGCGAACCAAATCAGCAAACAAATCAACACTACACCGATAAGCGTAACAACCCACCGGGAAGTGAGAATCCGCCAGAGATTTTGAAGAAAGATTTTCATTTTTTTGTCAGTGCTTTTAGTAAATCGGAGCAAGATTCCAAGAAATCAAGGGCTTTCGGGTCGAACTTTCGCGAGAATGATTTCTATTCGACGGTTTTTCTCGCGGCCTTCCTTCGTTTTGTTACTTGCCACCGGTTCGGTTTCAGCACGGCCTTCTGCCACAACCCGTGCGGAATCCGACAAACCCTCGGTTAGCGAAACGGCGACAGCGGTAGCGCGCGCCTCCGACAATGCCCAGTTCGACGGAAACCGCAAAGTCCTAATCGGAACATTATCCGTATGCCCGGTGACGACGATCCGTCCCTTCTCGTCTTCCAAGGCTTGGGAAACACGTTGAAGCAAAGGCGAAAACCTTTTGTTAACACTCGCCTTTCCAGATCCGAACATCCCAGAATTTCTGATCAAGATAACGACGTCTGCGTCACGGTCAATGACGGTAACTAGATTTTTTTCGATGTCCGGCTGTAGAAATCCGCTGACCCGTTTGTACACACCGGTATCCACCCGTTTTACCGAACTTTCAGCAACCACGGTCGCACGCTGTATGATCACTTCCTGCCCTTGGAACACGCGGGAGATCTTGTAAAACGCGCTATCGGAACGAATATTAATCGCAAACAGAAACGCGGCATACAAACCGAGGCAAATAACCGCGGTCGCCGCGGCGACTATCCAAACCGGCACCCGTGACTTGGGTGCCAAATACTCTGCAGTTAGGCCCTCCCAGTGATCGGAGAGCATATGTTTTTCTGGCCCACGACTTTTTTGGATCTGGCTGAGTACTCGGTTCCTGACTTGATTCAAAGACGAAACGCTGTGTTGGCCTACACGAAATTGCCCATGGAAGCCGAATTCTAGGCATATGTTCGCGAGTTCGAGAACGTCAATATATTTCCCCGGTTCCCGGAGCAACACGTCGACGATCTGGAAAAATCTTTCCCCGCCATAGGCTTCATTATGAAAAGTTAATACAAGTGTACTGCTCGCCCATTCACTGTTCGCACCCCAGGGCGTCTGCAGCACTAAGTCATCGGCCGTCGCGCAGAGGAGGTATTGCGAAAATCCGATAGTTTGCGTGTCATAACCTTTCGCTTGAGCGTTTTCCGAGAAACACTCCAATTCCTTAATGATTCGACCTCTCAGCTTCCCAAGGTTATCGAATTGTGGTAACCGGCTGACAGTCAAAAGAACGTCAAACACACCGGCAGCGCCGGCGACAAGTTTATTCACGCCGAAGTCGATTACATCCGTCTGACGATCTAGTAAAAACTCGTCCAGGCTCTGGTTTCGGCTGTCTTGTTGCGGCAGCACCGTTTTTATTCGTCCCGCAGGATTTGGTCGAATGATCGTGCGTTCGGAATCGTCTACGCCGTCGAAAGGATCGTCGCCGGTCATTGGATCTAGCCACCCTTGATCGCCCAAAGTTGTAAATCAAGTTCAAGAAAACGTTCTGACAAGTGCAATGCCATGGCCCTCGACTGCGGTAATTCGGCCCAATATCGGTTGGCCTTATCAAGTTCAAAGTACATTGCACTCGGATTGTCCGGTATTTGTCTGGGCGCTGCCGGCAACGGTTTTATGGGTATACCGGGAATAGCGGCAGATACGATGTCGCGAATGGATTCGATAGGTCCGACCTTTATCTGGTTTGGAAAATGCTGGCGCATCGCTTCGACCGAATGTTCGCCACTGGTCACTAGCACAAAGCGTGCTGTGTCAAATAGATGAATGTCACTGACAACACCGGTGCGGAAGCCCGACTCATGTATCTGCAGTGGTATTTGCAACGCCGGTACGTCAATATCAATTCTCAGTATTCGCCGCAATTCCTCCATGATCGGGGCGAACGTAGTTTGGAGATCGCTGTGATCATATGTAGGGCATTGAATCGGTCGCTTTGACACACGCCCGAATGTTGAAAACTCACCCAACAACTCCAATAGTTTACGGAAAAAATCCAATGGATGAATGTCCGCGTACTCGGACAAATGCGTCATCAATGGCTCATACCGGTTGACCGCTTGCAGCAATAGAAAGGCTTGAACTTCGTTGACGCTTCCGGTTGCCGCTCCGGAGGCCGTTTTTGCTAATGTTTCGCCCCGGAAATTCAGCAATCCGTAAATCTCGCCAACATAGTTTTTCAGGGTTTCCGACACATCGATTGACAGCACCGGCGGAATGAATTCCCGATCCATAACGATTTGGTTGTCCGCTCGGACTTCTAAGACCCTGGCTAACGGTAGCGATACATATCCTGCTTCGTCGTCCCCCTCGATCGCGTAGTGCAGCCGGAGTTTCGCGACTTCCATTGTCGCCGCCTCGCTGCTGTCTTCGAGGCTGTCCATAACCTCGATTTCCTTCCCAAAATAGCGTGTCACCGAATCGCTTTTTTCGGCCACCCCAAATTCGCTTCCACCGAGTCGTTGCGCCGAAATTCTCAAAAAAACGACGCTGTTTTTTACGCTATCGCCTAACTTCAGGGCGGCGGGAGGTTCGCAATTTCCAGGAATATCGAAATAGGTTCCATCCGGAAAAATGCCGCGACCGTGACTGACCGAGAACATGCCTGCATCCAGGGATTGATCATTGATTTCTAACCTGTCGAGTCCCCAGGCAAAGGATCTTATAGCCCGAATGTTACTTCGAACTTGAAAGTCGAGGTACCGATCTTGCTGCTGAAAATGATGTTGCTGCAGAAACAATCCCTCAGACCAAACGACTTTGTTTTCCCAGTCCATACACAATCCTTACGATAAATTACGCCATCTAGTTCTGCAATCTATAATCAATTTTCAACAGACTGTCAGGCGCGTTATTCAATTTTGCTCAACTGGACACTTAGTTTGCTAATAACGCCTGCGACCTTATTCAATTTGTTAGAGGTTACAGGTAATACGGCGCGCCATTGCGCATGGTCTATATCTCGAAAGGTCGCGATTATCCCTAAAACCTTACCTCGATCCTCGAAAACCATCGACACGACACTCGACTTGCCAGGATTTATGACAACGTCCTGTTTCCCGACAAGGGTCTCAGACAGCACGCTTTCAGGCTCATCAAGGAGTTGAAAAAAGTCCGCCCGCTTAAATATAGTGGCCGACGAGAGCTGAAACAGCCTTACCGAAACAGGTGAAGGCCGGCCGCTTGTGTCCGGATTTGCATCTTGACTGGCGCTTATAGCGAGTTCGATCACCGTCGGATCGGGCGCTTTCGGCTCGTTGGCGCAGGCTGATATAAATACCATTATGGAGAAAGCCGTCAGCAAGACCTTCGAGCCGCTCCGGAATAACCCGGCCGTTTGCATCGTAAAATTAGGTATTAACATGTCTATTTCCCTCAATAATTTCATTCGGGACCTCAATCAGGGTAAAAAAAATCTGGCCATAACTATTAAGGGTCCTCCGGTCGCACATTTCGTTCATAAGCTGCGGCAAACTCCCTTTCAAAACGACTTTCAAACATATTTTCCGCATCTTTCCGTATGTCTTCGTAAGTCTCCTGATAAGCTCTCCAATATCTGGCGCGACGACCACCCGCAACAAAATCCGAGAGTAATGATTTGTCTTCGATTTTGGACTGAAGAGCTATCGGGTCAAAATCGGCAAGAAGGGCCTCTAAGGCACATTGCATCCCTGCCATGGTCGCCAAGTGATGCGCCTTAATATCAGCGACGCATTCCCTGATGGCGGTAGGTCCGTCTTGATATCCCGCCTGAACCTTAACGAGTACTGCTTCGATCGATTGGGTCGTCGATGTGGCGAATTTTATTGGATTGTTGTTACCAAATTGAAGCACCGTACGCTCCAAGCGAAATTCCTTTTTCATTGTTGAACGATCGTTCAAGATGCCGCGAAAGCCATCAAGCAGCTCAAACATCACCTCGCCAGCACGGACCATTAGGTTCCGTTGATCTTCGGGGCTTAAATCTTCCGGTAATGAGATACCGGCGGCGCCCGCAAATGCCATTACAAGCGCATCTTTGTGCTGTAAACTGACTGATCGGTCGACGACTGGGCGGGCGTCGTCGTCGCCCTTGGCAAAATCCGCCGAGGTGGATGCGTCCGGTTCCACAACACGGTTTGTGTCGTATTCGTATTTCGACAGATTGTCGGATTCAGTATCGGTCGGCTCCGCCGCATCCTCGCCGGGTAAAGGCAACAAGAACTCCTCGAGGTCGTCTTCAGACGGCGGTAGCTGTTTTGGCGTAACCGTCGACTCCTCCAAATCGCCCAGCGCCTTTGCAATATCAAACTTCGTGTCGAACGATTTTGCGGGATCAAATCCGGCAATAAAACTGTCCGAACCTCGGGCCGCCTTTTCAGCTGACAATTTGGGTTTTTGATTGCGGGATAAAGGCTCTTGTGTGACTACATGGCTACTCAAGCGAAACGGATCGTCGTCTTCAAAACCTTCTTCGACAGTTGTTGCACCGTCGGTGGAACCTGCTGTCGCAGTTTCGCCTGCGTCGTTCGTCGCTGAAACCAAAATTGAGTACTGCCCCAACTGAAACTTGTCGCCGGGCCGCAGTTTCGTGCTACTTCCCTTGCCGAGGGGTTCACGCGAACCGTTGAGGAAGACGCCGTTGGTCGACGTATCGGTCAAGTGGTAATCGTCTTGAACGCAACTGACGACACAATGTTGTCGCGACAATTGTCTAGTATTGTCCTGAAGGATCCAATCATTGCCAGGTTCGCGGCCGATTGAAATACTTTGATTGGAGAGTATGCGGCTCCCGTCTTTACCACCGACCGGTCCTTTCTCGTCCAACAATGTAAGTTTCAATCGGTCCATTTTGGCGCCTTATCGGGCTGAAACACGGTTTCACGCGCGCTGCGAGCTTCACGTCAGCTGTATCGATAATCAAAATCGACACCATCTACACCGACAAAAATGGAGCTCATTGACTCCGATGAGATGGTTCGCCGAAGGAACTCTGAACTTATTTCCGGCAACATCGTGTTCGTTAAGATCGCGTCGATCATTCTGCCGCCGCTCTCGTGTTCTAAACATCTGCTGGCTATTAACGAGACGACATCGTCACTATAGTTAAACGCAACCGAATGGGTTTCCGCAATACGTATTTCTATCCGGCCTAGCTGGAGCCGGATAATATTCCTTACCATGTCATCGCTCAATGGGTAGTAGGGTATGACGATCAAGCGACCCAACAAGGCGGCGGGGAAAGTTTGCAGCAAAGGGCTTCGAAGCGTCTGTGTTAACCCTTCCGCATCCGGGAGTAATTCAGGGTCTTGGCAAAGATTTATAATCAAGTCGCTGCCGACATTCGACGTTAGGAGGATAAGCGTATTCTTGAAGTCAATAAGTCGACCTTCACCGTCTTCCATGACGCCTTTGTCAAATACCTGGAAGAATATCTCGTGCACATCGGAATGCGCCTTTTCCACTTCATCAAGTAACACCACACTGTAAGGTCGCCGGCGCACGGCTTCCGTAAGAACGCCGCCTTCGCCATAGCCAACATAGCCGGGCGGCGCGCCTTTTAAAGTCGAAACAGTGTGCGCCTCTTGAAACTCGCTCATATTGATAGTGATGACGTTGTGCTCGCCGCCATAAAGTATTTCACCGAGCGCGAGGGCGGTTTCCGTTTTGCCCACACCGCTCGGTCCGCATAGCAGAAAAACCCCGATCGGTTTGTTTGGATTGTCCAATTTTGCCCGAGAAGTTTGGACCCGACGGGCGATGGCCTCCAACGCGTGCTGTTGGCCGATTACTCTTGAGCCGAGCATGTCCGCCAGATTCAGCACATTCTCGATTTCGTTTTTAACCATCCGACCAACCGGTATCCCGGTCCAGTTGCTCACTACGGCCGCTACAGCCTGTTCATCGACTTCAGGAAAGACCAGCGGATGCTCGCCCTGCAGTTCTTTCAACTGCCCGATCAATTTCTGGATTTCAGCGAGCCCGTTTTCGGGTTCATCTGCCTTATCCCCACTCGCGTTGTCCGGGCTAGTTGCGTTACCTTCCCCATCTTCGGCCTCGGTTATAGCATCGTCATTTGTGAGCAACTGGGTTCTGGCGGATAAATACTTGTTGACGATATCTTTTTCCGACTCCCATCGCGCTTGAAGTTTATCGAATTCCCGTTGTTCGGAAGCCAAGCTTTCCTCGATATCAGCGGTTCGTTTGCCTGTGTCTATGCCGACGGCACGTTCTCGTCCAGTGATCTCCAACTCCAGGTCCAATGCCGAGATCCGCCGCTTCGCATCTTCGACCAAGGCCGGGGTCGCGTGCTGGCTAACGGCCACTCTTGCACATGCCGTGTCGAGCAGGCTTATGGCTTTTTCGGGCAGTTGTCGTGACGGTATGTAACGGCTTGATAGATTCACGGCCGCCAAAACAGCTTCGTCGCGGATGTGAATTTTGTGAAAATCCGACATCGCGTCGGCAATCCCCCGGACCATCAAGGTTGCCGACTCTTCCGATGGTTCGGCAATTTGAACGACTTGAAAGCGCCGTGTCAGCGCCGGGTCTTTTTCAAAGTACTTTTTGTATTCAGCCCAAGTCGTCGCCGCTATCGTACGTAACGTCCCGCGTGCTAACGCAGGTTTCAATAGATTTGCAGCATCACCAGTACCTGCGGCGCCCCCGGCGCCGATTAGAGTGTGCGCTTCGTCGACGAACAGAATGATCGGTTTGGATGACGATTGCACTTCATCGACAACGGTCCGCAAGCGGTTTTCGAATTCGCCTTTGACGCCGGCGCCAGCCTGCAGAAGACCTATGTCCAACGCGTGGAGCGAGACATCCTGCAGTTTCGGCGGTACATCCCCCTGCGCTATCCTTAAGGCAAATCCTTCCACGACGGCCGTTTTCCCAACGCCGGCCTCACCCGTCAGGATCGGATTGTTTTGTCGACGGCGCATCAAAATATCGATGATCTGGCGAATTTCGGGATCGCGACCCAGTATGGGGTCGATCTCGCCTTCACGCGCCTTTGCCGTCAAATCGACGGCGTATGTCTTGAGCGCTTCCAGCTTACCCATGGCCGGTGGCGGTATCTGATCTACACTTCCTGCCGAAGCCACATCGGATCCGTCCTCGGCTGCCAGACTCGCTTCTCTGGATTGCGACAAAATCTCGGCAAAACTATCGGCGAGATCGTCGGATTTCACCTTGTCGAATTCGGGCGATAGACTATGTAGACTATTTTTTAGTGTCGGGGTTTTAAGCAAACCCAATACCAAATGACCCGTCCGGATTTTCGTTTCACCAAACATCAGCGTACTGTACAACCACCCCCGTTCGATGGCGGCCTCTAAATGCGGTGAAAAGTCCGAAATCGATGTCGCTCCGCGGGGTAATCCGTCCAAACTGGAAGTTAGGTCCACTGCAAGACGCGAAGGTTCGATGTCAAAGTGTCGGATGATTAAGTGAAGATCACTGCCATCAATCTGCAAGATTTGATGCACCCAATGTGCAAGCTCGACATACGGATTACCTCTTAACTTACAGAACGTCGTCGCGCTCTCGATCGCTTTGTAGGCTAGCGAGTTGAGTTTTCCAAACAGTGAGGTCCGACTGATGTCTGCCATGAACGTGCCTATGAAGTGGTGGACGGGATGGGTGTATACGCCTGTCGATTCCGCTTGGCCTCGGAATGTTTTTGTCCGCCATAGACGTGGCGTTCGACGTTAATATGAAGATCGTCCAAGTCCCTGTCCGGCGGCCGGCTCAGCAACCAAGTCGATAAACCGAGCTTGTGGCCCCGGCCGAGCTGCAAACGTTCGGCAGCCTGTTTTGCCAAAACCAGGTTGAGGCGCCAGTACAGTTCATCACCTATGAAATTCCGGACCGCCGCAACAAGCCGTTCGAGACCCGGTGCCCCCGGCAATAAAAAACTAAACTGCCGTTTGTTGTCGGCGACGATACGAACTTGGAATGAAAATTGCGCTTCCCAAATACGGCCGCCTAACACGGACCCAAGAGCAAGCGGTGGAGATTGTCGGTTACCGAGTTTGGTATGGTCCCTGGGATCCAATTCAAACCAACGCGGAACAAACTCGATGACATTTACTTTCGCGTCGAAAAGATGACTGAGAAAGGCCGCCAACCCATCCGGCTGCTTTGCTTGACTTCCCAATGTCGCAACGAAATACAACTTCTGGGCATCGGTGACCGCATCTCTGTTTTCGAGTTCTTTAACGCCAATCCCACAGAGCGACGCAACATATCGTGCAAATCGATCGCTATTCGGTCGGTCACGCTGTACCGTCGGCTCAGCGTCCGCCCAAGCGCGATAGAACAACGAAGCAAGTCGATGATGAAATACGTCGGCAAACGCCGTTAATGTCGGGTCGTGTGCGGTTTGAAATCGCGCACGGGCGAGGTCTGTTAAATGTAGCGGTAGCGGGCCGTTCGGCCCAAACAGACCGAAGGCAAATTGGCGCACCACCCATTTACCCAACACCGTCGAACGCTCGACCGAAGAGACAGTTGAGGCGGCAAACACCACGTCGGGTTGTTGGCAGATTTTTACGATTTCTTTACGAGGAGTCGAAGAGCGGCCAAATCTATCGGATTTCGGATCAGCACATTCCAGCCACCTCAGGACCGGGAACAGGTCCTTGAGTGGTTGATCAAGCAAGCCCGATAGCTTGTCTATGCGATCTGTCTGCGACCCAGAATCACCGGCCATCTATAGATTTCGCCTCGTTCAAAAGTTGAAAGCGTGGTTTGCGTGAAACTGTTGATGGAAACATATTTCGCAAAGAACTTATCGACGATAGATCCGAACAAGAACACGCCGATACCTTCGAAATTCGCCTCATGGCACATTAAGTCTATATTCAAGCCTCGGCCGTATGCGATACGCCGGCCGGCAGGTACCCTTTGAATGACAGATGAAGAAACGATCGAAGCAACGCCATCGATTTGTGCCGATACTGCCGGATCGGCAGCTTCCACATACAATCTCAGTAAGGCGCGTAGCGCCGATGCTCCTTCTTCACCGTCATTGTCGATCAAAGAGAGATAGTTGAGCGTGAGGTGATTGATTAAGCTCCAGGCCTGTCGACCTTGCGCCAGCGGCATTTTCGGCGCAGAAGGTCCCGCAATGCACCAAATGGCCTCAATCGGACCGCCCACATCCCAATCAAAATCAGTATCTTTTGATTTTCCCACCGGCATAAACAAAGGTAAGTCGCGGTTGGTGCAGGTCGCGTTCACAGATAGTTGACGGAGTTGATTATGGATGGGCGCTTCTGCCTCATCCACAAGTGAAACAAACAAGTCTGTTCCGGCATAACTGGATCTTGCGCCATTGCGAAGTTGTTGGCTGGAGACCAAACGCGCACGCCGTTCGACAGCGAAATATCTTTCATCTCCCATCGCTTTCTGTTTCGACCGGCCGGCGTATAACGGCTTAAAAACTTGTTCAGGTAATGTTGCGTCCGACAGACCAGTTACGTCCGTTACCGCATACACTTCATAGTCCAACGGCCTCGTACGGTCCGGAACGACGTGGTGTAGGTGGCTGCCCGGCTCAATGTGAATTCGATCCGCGCGCCGCTCGAAAATATTTGCCGCCGGTGTGCAAAAAAGTTGGAACGAGTTTTCCGTTATTGAATCTTCCAGATCGGGCGCCGGTTGATTGAACTGCAGAACCAACTCGATCGATTTGGCGTCACAGTAAGACAAAACAGATTCCAGCCCACACAAGCGAACGGACATGAAGCGCTTCGAAAAGCAAAAATACTCAAGCAACAAGCGGTACCCCTGGAAAGCTCGGGAGACCACCGGCAGCAATGCTTCATCTTCTTCAAAGCCGACCTCTTCAATTTTAACATCGCGAAAGTTAGTGGTAACCGATCGACCTTTGCGATCGAATCGCGTGGCAATATTTGTGGTTCTGGCCAGTAATTGTTCGTAAAGCTTGTCCGCGAAAGGCGCGTTGCCGACGTAAAGTGGTAACGTGGACAGCGAGGTTTGACTGAAATTCGCTTCCACTGTTAGTTCAAGTTGCAGCGAAATCGCGGCGACGGCACCTGTCGCCCGTTCGATACCTTTCGCGGAAATTTCCGCGGGCGATCCCAAATAGCTCGCGGCGGCAATCCGTAACGGCCATAGCTCCACCTTATGGGCGGTTCGAAACTCGCAGTTTGTCCGCATTCCCTCTACAACCCGGCCACGTAGCGGACTGCCTGCGGGTACGGTAAAGCCATCCAACAAATCACCTTCGGCCAGATCGGGTTGAATTTGCGCCATCACCATAGAGGGTGTGGGCGCGAGATAGTGCGGAAAGACGACTTCCAACAAATGCTGAGTGAACTTTGGAAATTCCGCATCGATTTTTTGTTGTACGCGCGCGGTCAGGAAGGCAAATCCTTCCAACAACCGTTCGACATAAGGATCGGAGCAATCCGTCCCGTCAAGTCCCAGACGTCCGGCAACTTTGGGAAACTCGCGCGCGAATTCAGCGCTATTCTCGCGGATGAAATTCAGTTCACGATTATAGTAATTTAGAAAACGCGCATCCATGACAGTGCATTACCTAGTAAATTCGGAAATCGTACAGTTTCCGTCTTCCAGGTTGATCTGAGATTTCAGCAATACTTCGATGGGCGTTGGCTCGCACCAAATCTGCCCCTCGATTACAAACTCAATCACGTTGTTTTCCCGGGCATCGCTTTCCCTGTGAATCGTAATATTCAATGACTCTGGAATGATGCGTGGTTCGAAGTATTTTATCATCAGCGTGATCTGGACTTCCAATTTATGGGCATCGATGTTCGAAAACGGACGACCCGCCAAATCCGGCACACCATAATTCACAACTGAACGCTGCACTTCCGGAAAGGCTTCAAGATCCTTTACGGCCTGCAGTTGGGTCGTATTCAGCAACCAAGTTAGGTCGCGAAGAATAATCTCTTTCAACTGTTTATTAGTCAGAGTGTAAGCGTTCGCCGCCTCGGTTTCCTTTTCGGGCTCATAATCAATCAATCGATCCAGGAGGGAGGGTTGCAAGAGGCCACGCATAGACGCCATTGGAGAACTTGAACCATCTGACCGACTGACCATTTCCCTACCTGTCCGTGGCGGTTTCCGGCTTCGTCGCCGCTTCGACATCGTCGAACTTGAGGGATCGAACCTCGAAAAGCGGTACATCTTCGTCCGACGTGGAAATTGATCGGAGTCCCAAACCCTTGTAATGACCGTTTGCGAGTTCAATCCAATCAGTTTTTCGGCCCAACTGAATTTGCGGGTCGCTGTCAACTTCGGACCCGTCATAACGTGCCGGTATAAACCCCACCGCTTTTCCATTGTTGATCCATTCGAAGCTAGCCGGGCACCAAACCAAATCCCTGAGGTCCTGAGGCTGCTCAATTTCTATGCTTCTGATCGCAGCAAACGGAACCCAATAGTAGGAACCGCTAAGGTAGACTTCGAGCACAGGACCGAGCCGAGAATCGCTGTCGAAAATCCAATCGAAGGGGCGACCATTGATGCTGCCCGACAAGCCCGGACAGTCGTCGAACGCTTGCTCTCGCAGCGTTTTCGCTTCAGTTGGTTTTCCGTTGGCCTGGAGGACAAGGGCAGCGATTAGGTAACCGGTCCATGGCGGCGGTTCGCCGAACAACGTCGGCTTAATTTCGCCCCGGAATACTGATTGACGGATTTCCTCGCAGGCCAGCACGTGATTGTACGAGACGACCAGACCTTGATGCGAAGGGTCCAACTCATGCAAAATCTTCAATTGATTTCGCGCGCGCGCCCAATCACCAGTCAATGCGAACAACTGAAAGAGAAACACACGCAGACGACTGTCAGCCGGGTTCTTTCGCACATGTTCCAACAGCGCAGTGCGCGCACCGGAAATGTCACCTAGGCGGAGTTTTTCCGCTGCATCCGCCATCGCTCGACACTTTCGTAGACAAAGAGCAAGTATGAACTCGATTCATGCATGCGCCGTTGGATAGAGCTCGAGAGCGCATACTCACATTTTTTTGTTTTTAGGAATGTCCCAACCAGCATCCATGCTCGCTTCCGCCGAACCGTCTTCGCTTTGCGGCGTGTATTCCATCTTCAACGTTTCGAAATTAAGTCCTATTTGTTCCGTCACCCCGTCTTCACCCGTCGAGGAACCTGTCGAAATACTTGATACGAGCACACGTTCCATTTCGAACTTCAAGTATTCGACGGGACTGTCGCCACCAGCCTTCCTCATCACAACGTTGACTTTCGGAAAGTGGCTGCCCTCACAACACTTAACGAAAAGGTTCGTGGACGCTCTGTCCACGCGTTTCACGAAATTGAAATCCTGCACCGCAACTTTGCCGTCACCGCCACCCATGCCATAATGCGCCGAACCCGATTGCGTGGCGCCCCAACTCCAGGACAGTACATCTATCCAATCCTTGTATGTTTCGTCTTGTGATTCACCTTCGATATCGCCAATCTTTATGAAAATATCCGATGCCATAACTTGCTAATCCTTTCATTTCGTTATTGTTTCGGTAATCCGTTCAACTTGAACTTAGGTCGTCATTACGTTTGTAGACGCACGGAATGCCACGGGCGAAACCGGCGGCGCAATGCCAGCTATGTTCCTTTCGCCGATGGTAGTTTGGAGACCAGTCTCAGC